>JBDGTU010000064.1:6358-37558 GCA_042216495.1 Haloferacaceae archaeon | reverse complement strand
TTCTGATTCACCGCCATCAGACGAGATTACGCGGCTGTCGATGTGATCGACTGATACTTAAGATACGTGTACGCGATTCTTGAGTGTTTGGCTGGACTTCTCCACGGACAGAGCAAGTGCTCGCCGCGGTCGAAATGTACGCCCGGAACACTACCGGGCGCGTTTCTACTAGTAGGACGGGTAGAACTGAAACCCTCCGCAATATCGGGAAAGGACAGAATAATTCAGAAGGTCACTCGTCTTCGAGGGCGTCGTAAATGTCACGGTGTTCGTCCCGGTCGGCCTCGGCAACACGGAGGACGAGTTCGCGTCGGATGTCCTTCATCACGTCGTCGAGTGGAGTGTTCTCGCCCTGTTGCTCTTCGGTCGCCATGGCTGTGTCTTGTCCGCGGGCGGGGTTAATCGTTCGGGTCCGACGACTCGTCTGTCAGTTGTTCGAGTCCGTGCCGAACGAGGTCGTCTCGCCACTGTTCGATTTCTTCGGCTAGGTCTATTTCCTCGGTACTTGTTTTGAGGTAGTCGATGACCCGTTCTTCGCTCACCGTGGTTTCGTCTGTACCGAATTGCTTCAGAACCCCCCGCATCTCGTCGTCGTAGCCGAATCGATATCCGTTGAGAAGGTAGAATACGACGACTGTGTTGAGCGCCGTCCGCTTGTTTCCATCCACGAACGGATGATTGGCAACGAGCAGTCGAAGCAGGTGAAACGCCTTCTCGTGAATCGTTTCGGGAACTGTACCGAAACTCCCCTTTTCGATATATTCGATGGCAAACTCCACGTCACCCCGATTCTGGACGCCAGGGCTGGTATCCGAGTACTCCGAGACGATGTCGTCGTGGATTTCGAGGATGTTCTCGACTGACGGATACCAGAGCGAATCACTCATTCGTCTGTGCACACGGAAGTCGGGAAGATGTAGCTTTTCACGAGCCGGTTCGCTCGCCCCTCGCTGATATTCGGGTCCAAAATGTACGCCCGGAACACTACCGGGCGAGAGGCTACTAGTAGGATCGGTGGAATTGGCAAGCATTCGGCGACCGAGTGGCTCGAAGAGCCCGGTAGGTCGCCGATTCACTCGCGCGAACGGACGTGAGCGCGAGGCCGACGAGCGACTAAGCGCCGAAGGCGCGCTGGAGCGAGGAGTGCTTTTGGTCGAGCTTTTGCAAGTGAGCGTAGCGAACGCTGCAAAAGGTCGATGTACGCCCGGAACACTAACGACCGGCCTCATCCCGAGGCGGCGTGCCGCGTCGGCCGGGAAACCCTCGTGCCGGGCGACCGTCGAACGCGTGGGACGGCACCACTGTCGCGTGCCCGGGTTCGCCGCGCGGTCATCGCTCCCCGAAGGGGAATACTCGGGCGGGGACTAGAGGCACGCGGTAGGCCTACGACGGGGAGTGACAAACCGCTTGCGGAACTGCCACTGCCGGCTGGTACGGCATCGACGGCCGAATCGCGGACGCTCGTCGAGGGAGCCAGTCGGCGAACTCACGGTAATCACTATCAGTACACGTACTCGTCCTCCCGAATCTGGACGCACCGGCTGCCCCGGAGACCGAACTTCCGCCACTTGTAGCCGACGAGGAGTTTCGTGGCGTCCAGGCCGGCGGCGAGCGTCCGGTCGAACATCTCGTAGCCCTCGCGTCCTGCGAGCATCTTCCGGGCGGCGTGGAACGCCCGGTCCCAGTCGTCCGGGCCGTAGTCGCGCACCATATCGGCCATGGCGACGTTGCGCCGCACCTCGTCGCCGATGGCGCGTTTCCAGGCGTCGTTGTACGCCGAAAGGTCGCCGTCGGCCGCGAGTTCGCCGGCGATGGTCCCGGTCCTGACGGCGACGTGGTCGCCGCCCTCGTGGAACGCCGACGTCGCTCCCATCGCGCCGCCGGTGACGGCGACGCCGGCGTCGACGGGCGAGTCGACGGGTCGGGTCGACGAGATGGCGTACGTCTCCGTCCCGCCGGTCTTGCCGCGGTCCTCGACGAGCGGGAAGTCGCCCGGCACGTCGTACTCGTCGCCGTACTCCCGTTCGAGGAGGCGACGGATGTACTCGCGGCCCTGCGGGACGCGGTCGTCCTCCGGGCTGAGGAGGGGATAGCCGTCGCGGTTCTCGACCGTCGAGAGGTCGAGGCCGATCGGCATCGTCAGGCCGATGCGGGCGACGTCGTCGTCGTTCGGGAAGACCCACGGGTAGGCCGTGTGGCCCGGGATGTACCCCCACCAGAAGCGGATGGCTCCGCGGACGTCCGCGGCGACGTCGGGGGGCAGGCGGCGGTGTTCCTGGTAGGCGATGTGGTTGGCCTCCGTCGAGTCGAGGCGGTCGGTGACGTCGAACGGGAGGTAGCGGTCGAGGACGCCGTTCGTGACGGTCCGCTGGGGACCGTCGGCGAGGACGAGGAAGTCGGCCGTGAGTTCGTCGCCGTCCGCGAGGCTGAGACGGTGTCGCGGCGACCCGTCGAGGTCAGTCTCGACGTCTCTGACCGACGTGCCGACGCGGTACGCCGCGCCCGCGTCCTCGGCGCGTTCGCGGAGCCAGTCGTCGAAGCGCGCGCGGTGGAAGGTGAAGCCGAACCCGTCGTAGGAGGCGTCGATGCCGGTGCCGTGGAGCGTACACGACTCGTTCGGACCGACGAACTCCGCCCGGTCGAGTTCGTGTAACACCACGTCGTCGGGCATCTCGTCGGGATGGATGCCCATGATGTCGACCCAGTAGTCGAGGATGCCCGCGGCGTCGGTGGAGTCGGGCCCCAGGCCGTCCCGGTCGGCCCGCGGGACGCCCTTCTCGAAGACGACGGCGGTGGCCCCGTTCGCGGCGGCGGCGTGCGCTGCCGAGGACCCCGCCGGCCCGCCGCCGACGACGGCGACGTCGACGCGTTCGGTCATCGTTCCGCCTCCATCGCCACTCGCTCGACCGACCGTGCCGGGTCGCGGCCGGGAGCGACCCCGCGTGCCTCTGCTGTGAGGCGCTGCTGGGCCCGCGACCGCGCCGGCGATACTGCGTTCGGCTTCATCGTTGCTTCTGTAACAGGGGGACCACCGTGAAACGTTTACTGTTCCGGACGGCGCGAGCTGTCTCGCCCGTCGCGAATCGGTCGTGCCTGCCGAAGGAGGTGGACTGATATGCGCCGGCGCACACCCCACGCCCATGAGCGACCCCGACATCGCCGTCCTGCGACAGAAGATACACGGAATGCCGGCAGCGGACTACGCCGACGAGATTCGATCCCGTCTCCCGGACCACGACGTCGCCGTGGCGACGACGCCGGACGAGGAACGCGAGTTGCTCCGGACGGTGCGCGTGGCGACGGGCGTCACCTTCCCCACCGGCCTGCTCCCGGCGGCGTCGAACCTCGAACTGTTCGCGTGTGCGTACGCGGGGACGAGCCACCTCGACGTCGACGAGTTCGCGGCCCACGACGTCGCCCTCACCAACGCCTCGGGCGTCCACGGGCCGAACATCGCCGAGTACGCCATCGGTGCGATGGTCTACTTCACCCGCGGCTTCGGCCGGGCACGCAGGCAACAGGAGCGACGCCGCTGGCAGTCCTACCCCGGCGACGAACTCATGGGGAGCACCGTCACCGTCGTCGGCCTCGGGGCCATCGGCGAGACGCTGGTCGACCGCCTCGACCCGTTCGGCGTCGAGACGCTCGGCGTCCGCTACTCGCCCGAGAAGGGCGGCCCGACCGACGAGGTGTTCGGCTTCGACGAGATACACGAACCGCTGGCCCGCTCCGACTATCTCGTCCTCGCCTGCCCGCTGACCGAGACGACGCGGGGCCTCCTCGGCGACGACGAGTTCCGGACGCTCCCCTCCGAAGCGCTCTTGATAAACGTCGCACGCGGCCCCGTCGTCGACACCGAGGCGCTGCTCGGCGCGTTGCGGTCGAACGACGTCCGCGGTGCCGTCCTCGACGTGACCGACCCCGAACCGCTCCCCGAGGACCACCCGCTCTGGGAGTTCGACGACGTCCTCGTGACGCCCCACAACGCGGGTCACACGCCGAAGTACTACGACCGACTGGCGGACATCCTCGCGGAGAACGTCGAACGCGCGGCCGACGCGGGCGGGTTCGAGGACCTGAAGAATCAGGTCGTCTAGGCCGTGAAGACGGGGCGTCTAGGCTTCGGGTTCGCTGACAGTGTTTCGGAGGGTACCGACGCCCTCGTAGTGGATCGCCACCTCGTCGCCGGCTTCGACCAGCCCCGGATTGGCGGGGCTGCCGAAGGCGACGACGTCGCCCGGGCGGAAGGTGAATCGCTCGGAGAGATAGGCGACGATTTCGTAGGGGTCGAACAGCATCAGTTCGGTGTTCGCCTCCTGTCGTCGTTCGCCGGCGACGTCGGTGTACATGTCGATGGCCGTCGGGTCGAGGTCCGTCTCTATCCAGGGACCGAGGGGTCCGGAGGCGTCCCAGGCCTTGCGCGCCGTGCGGCCCTGCTGGTCGAGGGCGTCCATGTCGTTCATGATGGTGAACCCGCGGAGCACGTCGTCGACCTCGTCGGAGTCGAGTCGGTGACACCGCTCCCCGATCACCGCGGCGAGTTCGCCCGCGTACGTGACTTCGTCGGAGAACGTGGGGTACGGGACGTCGTCGCCCGGGCCGACGACGGACGTCGGCGGCTTGATGAAGAAGTCCGGTTCGTCCGGCGTCTCGTACTCCATCTGTTCGATGGTCTCGACGTAGTTGCGGCCGACGCAGAACAGTGCCGACGGCTCACAGGGAGCGACGAGTTCTCCGTCCTCGCCGACGACGTACGCGTCGTCGTCCGTCGAGACGACGCCGTCTTCGTACTCGCCCGAGACGATGCCCGCGTCGGTTTCGATGCGTGCGAGTCGCATGGGAGGTGCTCGCTTTCGACCCGTAAACCGGTTGTGACTCCCGGCGGCCACCGGCTCCGCGTCCGGGGTAGCTTTATCACGTCGTGGGCACACGGGGCGTCCAGTACGATGCCCACAGACGTCGAACTCCGGCGGACGCAGCTAGCCACGCCCGCCTCCGACCGTCGGTACGTCGAGAGCGTCGCCGACTCCGCCGCCGACGAGGTGTTCCTCGACCTGGAAGACGCCGTCGCGCCGGCAAAGAAGCCGGCCGCCCGCGAGGACGTCGTCGCCGCCGCGAGTGACCTGGACTGGTCCGACACGATTCTCTCCGTCCGCATCAACGGCCTCGACACCGAGTGGTGGTACGACGACGTCATCACCGTCGTCTCCGAGGCGGGCGCGCACGTCGACGACCTGGTCGTCCCGAAGGTTCGGTCCGCAAGCGACGTCCAGACGGTCGCGACCCTCCTCGAATCGGTCGAACGCAACGCCGGCCTCGACGTCGGCGGCGTCGGCCTCGAACCGCAGATAGAGGACGGCGAGGGGATGCACAACGTCCACGACGTCGCCCACGCCTCCGACCGCCTCAGCGCCCTCCTGTTCGGCCCGGGCGACTACTCCGCCGCGATGGGGACGCCCGGCCTCGACATCGGCCAGTTCCCCGACTACCCCGGCCACTACTGGCACCACGCGCTCTCTGCGTGCAACGCCGCCGCCAAGAGCGCCGACATTCCCTTCATCGACGGGCCGTACGGCGACATCGACGACCTCGAAGGATTCCGCGAGTCCGCCGAACGCGCCCACATGCTCGGCTGTGACGGCAAGGGTGTCGTCCACCCGAGCCAGATTGCCGTCGGCAACGAGGTGTTCGCCCCCGACGCCGACGTCGCCGAACGGGCGAGGCGACTCGTCGACGCCTACGCCGAGGCCAAAGCCGACGGGTCGGGTGCGGTGAAAGTCGACGGCCAACTCGTCGACGAGGCGACCAACCGGATGGCACGCGACATCGTCGCCAGGGCGAACGCGGCGGGCGTGCTCTGACGCCGGCCGCTCCGGCGACGCGCCGTCATTCGAGTTCGACCGGACAGCCGCCGATTTCCCCGCCGCGCATCCCGTCGGCCAGCCAGAAAGTCGACAGGAGGTGCGTCGCCGGCTTCCCCCACGGGTAGGCGATGGGATAGCCGCGAAAGACGAACGCTCCGACCTCCTCGTCGACGAGTTCGGAGCGAGTCTTCGGCACCGTCTCGCGCTCGAACGCCGCACACCGGGGGCAGGAGGGGTCCTCGAAGGCGACCACGACGGCCGTCGCCTCGGACGGGTCCGGACCGAGACGTGGCTGGGCATCGAGACGCCGGCCGGCGGGGTGACCGGCGAACGCTCGCGCTCCGTTCGGGGTGGGAGATGACGTCTTTTCGGACGTCGAGTCCGCTGTCGCCGTCGATTCTTCGGCCGTCGGCGACGCCGTCACCGCGGGCGTCGAACGCTCGCCGCCGGAGCGCCCGGTACAGCCGGCCACGACCGGAAGCGCCCCGACTGTCGCCCCCGCCGTCGGGAGGAACCGTCGCCGCGACGAACTCGGCGGCGCTTCGCTGAGAGAACGGCGCATGGGGGTTCGATGGCTCCGGACGCGTTGACCGTTTCCCGGTTGTGAGCGGCCGACGCACGGGCGTCCCGTAGGCTCGCTCCCACTGACTCCCGCTACAGCGCGACGGGGGTGACGCTCACAGCGACTCGACGAGTTCGACGACGTGGCCGTCCGGGTCGCGGACGAACGCCGTCCGCGCACCGGCGGCAGGCTGGTCGGCGGGCGCTTTCTCGACGCCGTAGTGGTCGATGTCCTCGAACACGGCGTCGACGTCGTCCACGCCGATGGCGAGGTGGTCCCACGCGGTGCCCTCCTCGAACTCAGTCTCGCCGTCGGTGTCCGAGAGCTGAATCTCGACGCCGTTCTCGTCGGCGACGTAGCGATTGACGGTTTCGCCGTCGTCGGCCTCGAACGACCACGACTCCTCGAAGCCGAACTGTTCGTAGAAGGCGATGGACTCGTCGGCGTCCGCGACGTTCAGACAGACGTGAATGAACTCCATTACGTCCCCGTGTCACACCGACGAGAGCATAAAAGCGCGGGTTCCGCACCCGTCGGCGACGTCGGTCGCTCGACCGCGAAGCGCGCCCCCAATCGTGGCTCGTTTTTCGGGTCGAATTCGGCCGAGCGAGCGGGCTGAGAACGGAACTGTGGCAGAGTCGGTCGACACTGACGGCGGGTGGGTCGTAGCACTTAACACCGCGAGGTTCGTCGCCTCTCCACATGGCCGTCGAGGATGAGTTCTACGCTCCGCAAGACCTGGACACCTCCGTCGACGCCCTGGGACACGACCACCCGGACGTCGACGAGTACCGTGACCTCGCTGCGGACCTCCGGGCGCGCGTCGAGGGCGACGTCGCCTTCGACGAGTACGCGCAGGTACTGTACGCGACCGACGGGAGCATCTACAGCGCCCGTCCCGCGGGCGTCGTCTTCCCGACGGACGTCGACGACGTGAAAGCCGCGGTGAACGTCGCCACCGACCACGAGGTCCCCATCCTCCCTCGCGGTGCCGGCTCGTCGCTCGGCGGACAGACGGTCGGCCCGGGCTGTGTCGTTCTGGATTTCACCCGCCACATGGACGACATCCTCGACGTCGACCCGGACGCGAAACGCGCGACGATTCAACCGGGCGTCGTGCAGGACCACCTCGACGCCGAACTCGACGACCACGGGCTGAAGTTCGCCCCGGACCCGGCGTCGTCCAACCGCGCGACCGTCGGCGGCGGCATCGGCAACAACTCGACGGGCGCACACTCGGTGCGCTACGGCCTCACCGACGCCTACACCGAGGAACTGGAGGTCGTCCTGGCCGACGGGTCACAGATTCGCACCCGAGAGGTCGTCCTCGACGGCGACGAGTGGGACGACATCGTGAGCGACGACACGCTCGAAGCCGACGTCTACGAGACGGTGCGGGGGCTCGTCGAGGAACACGAGGAGGAAATCGCGGAGCGCTACCCCGAACTGAAACGGAGCGTCTCGGGTTACAACCTCCAGAAGGTCATCTACGAGAACGACGACGGCGAGGAGGTCATCAACCTCTCGAAACTGTTCGTCGGGAGCGAGGGGACCCTCGGCGTCATCGTCGAGGCCGAGGTCTCGCTCGTCACCAAACCCGAGGAGACGGCGCTGGTCCTCTACTGTTTCGACGACCTCGTCGACGCGATGGAGGCCGTCCCGCAGGCCCTCCAGTTCGACGTGAGCATCGTCGAACTGATGGACGACGAGGTGTTCCGTCTGGCTGCCGACTCGACCGAGTTCGCCCAGTACGCGGAACCCATCCCCGAGGGGACGGCGGCGGCGCTGATGCTGGAGTACGACTCCGAACTCGTCGACGACTTCGAGGCGGCCATCGCGGAGACCAACGACTACTTCGTCGAGAACGGGGCGGCCTTCGATGCGCTGGAGGCCTACACCGAGACGGACCAGAAGGACATGTGGAAGCTTCGCAAGGCGGCGATTCCGCTCCTGATGGGGCTACAGGGCGACCCCAAACCCTACCCGTTCATCGAGGACGCGACGGTGCCGCCGGAGGAACTCGCGGAGTACGTCCTGGAGTTCGAGGAGGTCCTCGAAGCCCACGGCACCTCCGCGGCCTACTTCGCCCACGCCGGCAGCGGGACGCTCCACATCCGGCCCATCCTCAATCTCAAGGAGGAGGAGGGCATCGAGACGATGCACTCCATCACGGAGGACGTGACGAACCTGGTCCTCAAACACCACGGGTCGTTCTCGGGGGAACACGGCGACGGGATGGCGCGCACGGAGTTCAACCCCAAGATGTACGGGGACGACCTCTGGGAGGCGTTCAAGGAACTGAAGACGGCGTTCGACCCCGAGTGGCTCATGCACCCCGGAAACGTCGTCTACCGCGACGGCCCCGAGGACGTCGGCCCGGACAACGACCGCGGCGTCGGCGCGGACATGCGCGAGAACCTCCGCTACGGGGCGGGCTA
Organism: Haloferacaceae archaeon; assembly: GCA_042216495.1. Lineage (GTDB taxonomy): Archaea > Halobacteriota > Halobacteria > Halobacteriales > Haloferacaceae > Salinirarus. The sequence goes on along the minus strand of JBDGTU010000064.1, from coordinate 28,694 downwards.
CTCCTCGCTCGAACCGCAGACGACCCTCGACTTCGAAGACGAGGGCGGCTTCTCGCACCTCGTCGAACTCTGTAACGGCTGTGGCACCTGTCGGCAGACCGACTCCGAGGTCATGTGTCCGACCTACCGCGCCTCGAAAGAGGAGATTCAGACCACGCGCGGCCGCGGGAACATGCTCCGGGCGGCCATCAGCGGCGACCTCCCCGAGGACGAAATCTACTCCGACCGCTTCCAGGAGGAGGTCCTCGACCTCTGTGTCGGCTGCAAGGGCTGTAAGAGCGACTGTCCGACCGGCGTCGACATGGCGAAGCTCAAGACGGAAGTCAAACACCAGTATCACGAGGAGGAAGGCGTCTCGCTTCGCGAACGCGTCTTCGCCAACATCGACGCGCTCGCGAAACTCGGCAGTACGCTCGCACCCGTCGCCAACGCCGCGCCCAAACTCCCGGGCGCGCGCAAGGTGATGCAGAAGGTGGCCGGCATCGCCCCCGACCGCAAACTGCCGACGTTCACCAGCGAATCGCTGGTCGACTGGTTCGACGCCCGCGGCGGCTGTCGGGTCGTCCCCTCGAACGCCAACGACCAGGTGCTGCTGTTCCCCGACACGTTCACGAACTACATGTACCCCGAGGCGGGAAAGGCGGCGGTGCGCGTCCTCGAAGCGGCCGACGTCTACGTCCGCATCCCGGAGAACCTCGCCCCGAGCGGGCGGGCGGCGTTCTCGAGCGGGATGCTCGACGTCGCGCGCGAACGCGCCGAGACGAACGTCCGCGAACTGCGTCCCCTCGTCGAGGACGGCTGGTCCGTGGTGTTCGTCGAACCGTCCGACGCCGTGATGTTCCAGGACGAGTATCTGGACCTGCTCTCGGGCGGGGCTGTCGAGGCCGTCGCCGGAAACGCCTACGGCGTGCTGGAGTACGTCGACACCTTCGGGATGGACGACCATCTCGACTTCGGCGAGCCGCGGGAGGCGCTGACCTATCACGGCCACTGCAACCAGAAGGCGACGAACAAGGACCACCACGCCGTCGGCGTCCTCAAGCGCGCCGGCTACGAGGTCGACGCCCTCGATTCGAGTTGCTGTGGGATGGCCGGCTCCTTCGGCTACCACGACGAACATTACGAGCTTTCGAAGGCCATCGGCCGCATCGCGTACCGACAGGCCGAACGGAGTTCGGGCGACGTCGTCACCGCGCCCGGCGGCTCCTGCCGGTCGCAGTTCGGCGACCGCGAGGGTCGCGACAACCCGCCCCACCCGATACGGAAACTCGCCGACGCGCTCGCGTGAGCACCTACACTTTTTAGCGCCACGCTCCCCTTCCGGGCCGTATGAGCGATCTCGTCATCGCGGTCGACGACCGGGAACTGACGGCGACGTGGACCGACGACAGCCCCGAGACGCGACGCGCCGTCGCGGACGCGCTCCCCGTCGAGGGCGACGCCGCCCGCTGGGGCGAGGAACTCTACTTCGGCGTGTCGGTCGACGTTCCGGCCGAGAACGCCCGGGAGGAAGTTCCGGTGGGCGCCGTCGCCTACTGGCCCCGCGGGAACGCGCTCTGCCTGTTCTGGGGGCCGACGCCGGCGAGTCACGGCGAGGAGCCACGGGCGGCGTCGCCGGTGAACGTCGTCGCTCGAATCGACGACGTGACCCCGCTCGAATCAGTCTCCGGCGGAGCGACAGTGCGCGTCAAGCACCGCTAGCTGCCGCCGTCGAGCGCGCGTCTTTGAGACCTGTGACCGGCCGCAGTGCGAGTCGCGGCGAAACCCACCGACTCCCGTCGTCTCGATATTGTTTAATACTAACAATTCCGATGATTATATATGACATCGTACTACACGGTAACACGTATCACGAGGCATGGTACGATAGCACGCGGAAGCCGGCAACGTAGACGGTAGCACACAGGAGGGGACACGATGTCAGACGAAACAGAGACGAGCCCCATCGAGACGGATGGGGGAGTGACGAGAGAGGACGTACACGCGACGAAGGAAGTGGGGGAACAGTATCGTGAATCAGTGTACCGGGAGGTCGACTACGAATCGCTCGAAGTCGCCCCCGAAACGAGTGACTATCCGAAGACCGACGGCAAGTGGAACTTCCGAAAACAGGACATGCCGAAGGTCCCGAAGGTGTCTCACATCGTCGGCCCGAGCGCGGTCATGCTCGGTGCGTCGCTGGGGAGCGGCGAGACGATGTTCTGGCCGACGCTCGTCGCCCAGAACGGGTGGGGGCTCTACTGGGCCTTCTGGGTCGGCGTCATCACGCAGTTCTTCATCAACACCGAACTCCAGCGGTGGACCATCGCGACGGGAGAGAGCATCTTCCGTGCGTTCGACCGCATCCACGGCGTCTGGCCGTGGTTCTTCCTGGCGGCCGGCTTCTTCCACGTCGGCTGGCCGGGATGGGCGGCCGGAGCTTCGGAGGTGTTAGCGGCGTGGACCGGCGTGGTCCCGCGGTCCGAGTGGTGGCTCATCGGCATCGCGTCGATGGTCTTCATCTGGCTCACCTACCAGGCGGGACCGATTCTGTACAACGTCGTTGAGAAGTTCCAGGTCGCACTGATGATAATCGCGGTGCTGGCCGCCGTCGTCCTCGTGTTCGTCGTCGGCTCCATCGGCCAACTGGTCAACGTCCCGGGCGGTGCGGTGAACTTCGGCGCGCTCCCGCAGAACATGGACATCGCCGTCTTCCTCGGCGGGCTCGCCTACGCCGGTGCGGGCGGATACATCAACCTCTCACAGGGCGTGTGGGCCCGTGAGAAGGGGTACGGCATGGGCACCTACCAGGGGCGGGTGAAGAACCCGCTCCGCGGCGTCGAAACCGAAGAGGTTCACGGTGGGTTCACCTTCGACCCGACCGAGAAGAACCTGAAGCGCTGGAAGGCCTGGTGGAAGGTGACCCAGCAGGAACACTTCCTCTCGTTCGTGCTCGGCCTGCTCATCGTCGCGACGATTGCGATGACCATCTCGGCCGAGTTCGCGAGCGGCACGGACCAGGGAGCCATCGACATGTGGCTCGGCGTCATCATCCCGCAACTGGGTGGCCTCTCGGCGATGCTGATGTACGCGGTGATATTCATCGCCCTGTTCAGCACGCAGTACGCCATCTTCGAGTCGTTCGTCCGCAACAGCGTCGACATCCTCTACGAGGGATACGGCCGAAAGGCGGGCTGGAGTCTGCCCCGGACGTTCCTCGGCCTGATGACGCTGTTCACGCTCTGGGGCATCGCCATCATCGGCGCGCAGTTCCAGCAGCCGTGGATTCTGCTGGTCATCGGTGCCGCCATCGCGGGCGTGATGATGTGGCCGTACAACGCCCTCACCGTCATCCTCAACACGACGCGTCTCCCCGAGCACACCCAGCCAGGGTGGGGTCGCGTCGTCGCGATGTGGTGGGCGACGGGCTTTTTCGGCTACTTCAGCGTCCTGCTCATCGGTGATACGCTGGTCAGTCGCGTCGGTATCGACACCTTCGCGACCACGGTGAACGTCGTCGACAGCGCCACCGGTGGCTACCTGCTGTGGGTCGGCTTCCTGGTGGTACAGGTGTACACGATGTACCGCTCCGGTCGGGCGAAACTCGACGCGTCCGGAACCGTGGCCAACTCCGACGAGGCCCACGGTTTCCTCGCCTGAACCGTCGTCCGACCGACCGTTTATTTATCGCGACGCCACACACTACGACATGGCCTCCCACACCAGTGAGACCGGTCTGACGCACCTGTTCCGGTTCCTCGTCGCCTACCGAATGCTCGTCTATCTCGGCGGTCTCGTCGCCATCGGCGTTCCGCTCTTTCTGGTGCGGGCGTTCGGCATCGAGGTGTCCCAGGGCGCGCGGACGGCCATCGTCCTGGTGAGCCTCGCCGTGATGGTCGTGACCTACGTCGGGGAGCGGCGGGTCGGCGACGACCACGTCGACGACCGGACCGGACGGTCGACCGAGTCGTACTCGCTCCGGATGCGCCTCTCCGTCGCGCTGGCCGTCCTCGGCATCGCCGTCGGTGTCTACGTCGCCATCGAGGTGAACCTCGTCGCCGGACTGTTGTTCGTGTTGGGCGCGTACCTGTTCGGCTACCTCGGCTACCGTAGCGAGGGAACGGAGGACGCCGATGGCGACTGATACCGACGTCGACCCGTCGCAGTTCGAGGACCTGCCGAACACGGACCTCGAAGTCGACCTCCACGTCCACTTCGGCATGGCCGGCTCGTTCCCGCTCCGGCTCGCCGACCTCTTTTTCGCGAGCGACGGCCTCCACGTCGTGGAGTACAGCTACATCACCCCGATGTTCGGTCTCGGGCTGAAGAAACACCACCGCGAGGCCGATGCGATGCAGGAGATATACGACGTCCACGGCCTCGACGAGGTGCTGTTGCAGGGCGACTCCGTCGTCTGGCTCAGCTACGCCAACGTCGACCGGGTCGTCGTCCACCGCGGGGGATGGATGGGGCGCCCGAAGCTCACCGTCTACGCCGCCGACGGGACGTCCTACGCCTTCCGGCTCCACGACGTCGACGTCGTCGACGAACTGGTCGCGGACCTCGAAGCCGTCGGCGAGGACCGCGGCTTCGACGTCGTGGCGAAGTCGGGCGTCGGCTTCGACCCGGTGGAGAACGTCCAGCGCTTTTTCGGCTAGCCGCGTCGCCCGCTCGTGTGTCCGTTCCGCTCCCCTCTCGTCGCCAACCAGAGGTGAGCCGCCGTCGCCAGACAGACGCCGACGACGTACAGCGCCGTCAACGACAGCGACCGGAACGCCCGGGCGGCGGGGCTCGACCCCTCGCGACGGCGAGCGATGGTCCCACACCGCTCGACGAGTCGCCGGACGAGTCGCGTCGAACGGGCGTCGGGGTGGCGTGCCAGCGTGGCCGCGATGGGCGGACTCACGGCGTCGTACGTTCGGAGGAGCGCTCGCCCCGGCGGCGACGCGGTCAGCACGTCGTCGCGAAAGCCCCGGAGAGCGTCGAGCGTCGGCCCGTCGCCCGCCGTCGCCGTGGTGATGAAACAGCCGGCGTGGTGCTGGGTCACCTCCACGCGGTCGAGGTTTTCCTTCCGGTAGCGCGTCGTCTCCGACGCCGGGAACTCCGACTCCGGCGAGACGACGAACGCCGCTTCGGAGTGACGGAGGTAGACGTCGCCGTGGGATATCTCCTCGCCCGCGGCCGTGACGACGGCGACGTGTTTCTGTCTGCCGTCACCGATTTCCACCGGTTCGTCGTCGGATTCGTCGTCGGTCGTTGCGCCGCTGTCGTGGCCGGAGTCGTCCTCGCCGCCCCCCGACGCGTCGCGGGTGGCGGCCGAGTCGTCGGCCGTCGAGTCGTCGGCCGGCCAAGAATCGGTCCGGGCGTCCCCGTTCGAGTCGCGTCCCTCCTCGCCCATACGGTCCCACTGACGGGGCGGACCAAAAGCGTTCGGCGCGGACCGGTCGCCCGGAGCGGAGATTTTTGTTTCTAGGGATACAATTCGATTCGTGGCTGACTACCTCTCGGCGCTGCTGGGGACGCTGCTCGTCAGGGTGATGCTCGTGAGCGTCGTCCTCGTCGCATTGAAGTTCTTCTGGGAGGGACAGTACGTCCTCGCCGTCGCGCTCGTCCTGCCGTTGTTCGCCTTCCTGTATCTGGTCGGCGGCGACGCGACGCTGCTCGAATGAGTTCGCGTCGGTCGCTTAGAGGTAGCCGTTCTCGACGAGGAGTTCGCCGTTGAGGACGCTCGCGCCCGCCGCGCCGCGGACGGTGTTGTGTGCGAGGCAGTTGTACTTCACGCCGTGGGGCGTCTCTTGGACCCCGCCGACGGTGACCTGCATGCCGTCGCCGCGCATCCGGTCGAGGCGTGGCTGGGGTCGCGAGGGGTCGTCGAAGACGTGGATGAGCTGGTTCGGCGCGCTCGGCAGGTCGATGCCGGGGTACTCCCGCATCGCCTCGGCGACGGCTCCCGGCGAGGGGTCGTCACGGAGGTCCGCGAAGACGTTTTCGAGGTGGCCGTCGAGCGACGCGACGCGGTTACACGACGCGGAGACGTCGGCGTCGTGCCAGTCGACTTCCGCGCCGTCGAAGGTGCCCAGGAGCTTGCGGGACTCGGTCTCCATCTTGTCCTCCTCGCCGCCGATGTGGGGCAGGACGTTGTCGATGATTTCCATCGAGGTGACGCCGGAGTAGCCCGCGCCCGAGACGGCCTGGAGCGTCGACACGTCGACGCGTTCGAGGCCGAACTGGTCGAGGGCGGCCAGCGTCGGGACCATGGTGATGGTCGAGCAGTTGGGGTTCTTGACGAGCGCCCCGTCCCAGCCGCGTTCGTCGCGCTGGACCTCGATGAGATCGAGGTGGTCGGGGTTGATCTCGGGGATGGTCAGCGGCACGTCCTCGGCGAGGCGGTCGTTCGAGGAGTTCGAGGAGACGACGTAGCCCGCTTCGAGGAACTTCGGTTCGACGTCGGCGGCGACGCTCGACGGCAGCGACGAGAACAGCAGGTCCACGTCGTCGGGGACGTCCGCGGGGTCGGTCTTTCGGACCGTCGTCTCGGCGACGTCCGCCGGGATGGGTGTGTCGACGCGCCACTTGGCCGCCTCGCGGTACGACTTGCCGGCGCTCTCGTCGCTCGCGGTGAGCGTCGCGAGTTCGAACGTCGGGTGGTCGTCGAGCAGTTGGATGAATCGCTGGCCGACCGCGCCGGTTGCGCCGAGGATTCCGACTCGTACTGACATTGTCTGACGTAGGGCGACTCTCACATAAGGCCGTTTGGATTCGATACGCACCCCGCTCCGAACGGATTCGTCATTCGTTCAGTAGCGAGAGCATATACGGTGTTCGACGATTGTTCGTGATTTTATCGCCCCGCTCGGTGTACGTTTCGCCACTATTTCGACCGACGGTGGGGGTGAGTGACGCCCGGTGCGGTGGCTGGACGGGGCGGCCAGCGTCGCGTTCAGTCGTCCGTCCGTTCGATTCGAACGCAGTCCCGCGGTCCGGTGTGCGATGGCCCACGAACGCTACTGGCACGGTTGAAATCGTAAGACCGTATTATCGCGAACTTCGCTAGTGCCTTGCCGATGGCGAATACCGCAGGAATACGGCCACTACTGTTCGGAATCGCGGTGATTTTGGCGAGTGGATTCACTCTCGTTCACGACCTGATTCGGTACGGGAGAGACTACGGACCGAACACCGGCGTCGTTCAAATCGGACTCCTCGTCGGCCTCGGTATCTGCGCGTTCGGGCTCTTATTGGGTGCGTCTTCGACGCAAACGGAGTCAGACAACTAGGATTTCGACGGGGCCACGCGCCGACATTTCACGCTCTGGGACGCACAAGCGCGGGACCCGTCCGTGGCGACGAGTACCTACTTACACGTGGCGGGACACGTCCGACTGATGCCCTCCACGCTCACTCGCGTACTCTTCAGTGAACCGTCCGGCCGAACCCATGCGGCAGTCATGTTCTCCGGGTCACTCCTCTTTTCGTGTCTCTACGTGTACGCCGGCGTGCTGGGCGACTCTCCGTCGAGCGCGTGGCTGCTTTTCATGATAGCTGGAACCGGTCTGTCGGGCATCGCCGAATCGCTTCCGACCGACCGACGGCGGATGGCCGGTGTCCTCCGCGTAACGTCGATTCTGGCCTTCACGAGCCTGCTCGCTATCACTGTCTTCGTCCCCGAGTTCGTCGTCGGGGGGCGGTAGGGTTCACAGCCACTCGATGTCGTAGCCGTTCCGACCGTCACAGCCCGGAGTTCGACGACGTCCACTGACCGTCGTCGGCCCTCGCGCTCGGGCGACGGGACGGCCAGCGTCGAACCGGACGCGACCGGGCGGTGGACCCAACCGATAAAGTGAGGGGGGCGGTACGAGTACACCGAGGTATGTTCAGCAAGGTTCTCGTCGCGAACCGGGGTGAAATCGCGGTGCGCGTGATGCGCGCCTGCGAGGAACTCGGGGTCCGAACGGTCGCCGTCTACAGCGAGGCAGACAAACACGCCGGTCACGTCCGCTACGCCGACGAAGCCTACAACGTCGGCCCGGCGCGGGCCGCCGACTCGTATCTCGACCAGGAGGCGATTCTCGACGCCGCCCGGAAGGCCGGCGCGGACGCCATCCACCCCGGCTACGGCTTCCTTGCGGAGAACGCGTCTTTCGCCGCGAACGTCGAGGCGAGCGACGTGACGTGGATCGGGCCGCCGTCCGACGCGATGGAACGTCTGGGCGAGAAGACGAAGGCCCGGACGGTGATGCGGGACGCGGACGTCCCCGTGGTTCCGGGAACGACCGAACCCATCGAAACCCCCGAAGAGGTCGAGGCGTTCGGCGAGGAGCACGGCTACCCAATCGCCATCAAGGCCGAGGGCGGCGGCGGCGGGCGCGGGATGAAGGTCGTCCAGGGACCGGACGAAATCGAGGAGCAACTCGAGACGGCCAAACGCGAGGGCGAGGCCTACTTCGACAACGCCTCGGTCTACCTGGAGAAGTTCCTCGAAGCGCCCCGCCACATCGAGGTGCAGATCGTCGCCGACCAGCACGGCAACGTCCGCCACCTCGGCGAACGCGACTGTTCCCTCCAGCGTCGCCACCAGAAGATCATCGAGGAGGGGCCGAGTCCGGCACTGACCGAGGAACTCCGCGAACGCATCGGCAACGCGGCCCGTCGGGGCGTCTCGGAGACCGAGTACACCAACGCCGGCACCGTCGAGTTCCTCGTCGAGGATACCGAGTTCTACTTCCTCGAAGTCAACACCCGAATCCAGGTCGAACACCCCGTCACCGAGCAGATTACCGGCATCGACATCGTCAAGGAGCAACTCCGCGTCGCCGCCGGCGAGGAGATTAGCTTCGACCAGAGCGACGTCGACGTCGAGGGCCACGCGATGGAGTTCCGCATCAACGCCGAAAACGCCGCCAACGACTTCGCGCCGGCGACGGGCACGCTCGAAACGTACGACCCGCCGGGCGGCATCGGCGTCCGCATGGACGATGCGGTGCGACAGGGCGACGACGTCGGCGGCGACTACGACTCGATGATCGCCAAACTCATCGTCACCGCCTCGGACCGCGAGGAGTGTCTCGCCCGGTCCGAACGCGCTCTCGAGGAGTTCGACGTCGAGGGGTTCCACACGGTCATCCCGTTCCACCGACTCATGATGACCGACGAGGCGTTCGTCGCCGGCGAGCACACGACGAACTACCTCGACGAGGAACTCGACCCCGAGCGAATCGACCGGGCCGTCGAGCAGTGGGGACCGAGCGAATCGACCGAAACCGAGGAGGAGGAGGTCACCGAACGCGAGTTCACCGTCGAGGTGAACGGCAAGCGCTTCGAGGTGAACCTCGAAGAACGCGGCGCGCCCGTGATTCCGACGGGTGGCGGAGGCGGCGGGGGCGGCGAGACGGCCCAGCGGCCGCCACAGGCGACCGAAGAGTCCGGCGGCGAGGAACAGGTCGCCGCCAGCGGCGAGCAGATCACCGCCGAGATGCAGGGAACCATCCTCTCCGTCGACGTCGACGAGGGCGACGAGGTCGCCGCCGGCGACGTGGTCTGTGTCCTCGAAGCCATGAAGATGGAAAACGACGTGGTGACCGAGCGCGGTGGCACCGTCGCCCAGGTGCTCGTCGACGAGGGCGAGAGCGTCGACATGGGCGACACGCTCGTCGTCCTCGAATAGTCAGAATCTTCTCTCCCGACGTCGACGTCCGGTCATGAACGACACGCGCCGGGCCGTCCTCGACGCCCTCGCCGCGGGGCCCGTCTCCGGGCCCGAACTCGCCGACCGACTCGGCGTGTCGCGGGCGGCGGTCTGGAAACAGGTCGACGCCCTCCGCGACGCCGGATTCGACGTCGAGAGCGCCGACGAGGGGTACGTCGTCACGGGCGTCCCCGACTACGGTGCGGCCGCCATCGAGTACGGGCTCGACGCGCCCTACCGCGTCGAGTACCACGACAGCGTCGCGAGCACGAACGACCGGGCGCGGGAACTCGCCGCGGAGGGAGCGTCGAACGCGGTCGTCGTCGCGGACGAACAGACGGGCGGCCGGGGCCGCCTGAAGCGGGCGTGGTCCTCGCCGCCGGGTGGCGTCTGGGCGAGTCTCGTCCTCCGGCCGGACCGGCCGCCGGCACACGTCCCCGTCTTCACGCTGGCGGCGGCGGTCGCAGTCGCCCGGGCCTGCCGCGAGGCGGGCGCGTCCGCCGTCATCAAGTGGCCAAACGACGTTCTCGTCGCGGGGAGCGAGAGGAAACTCGCCGGCGTGCTGACGGAGATGGAGGGCGAGGCCGACCGGGTGTCGTGGCTCGTCGTCGGGACGGGCGTGAACGCGAACGTCGACGCCGACGCCCTCCCGCCGGAGGCCACGAGCGTCCGCGCCGAGGCGGGCGACGTCGACAGACGCCGGTTCGTCCAGCGACTCCTCGAAACCTTCCACGACCTGTGGGCGGACCCCGACGCCGTCCTCCCGGCGTGGCGGAGGCTGTCGGTGACGCTCGGCCGGAAGGTGCGCGTGGAGACGGCGACGGAAACCATCGAGGGAGAAGCGGTGGACGTGACGTTCCCGGGCGCGCTGGTCGTGCGGACGGCCGAGGGGGAGCGGACGATTCACGCCGGGGAGTGTGAGCACTTACGACCGGCATGACGGCGGGAGTATGAGCACTTACGACCGGCATGACGGCGGGAGTATGAGCACTTGCGACCGGCATGACGGTCGACCCTAGATTCGACGCGGTGGCGTGTCCGTCGTCTCCTCGTGGACGTTCACGGTCACGACGGGGACGCTCGAACTCCGGACGACGGTTTCGGCGACGCTCCCGAGGAGCAACCGGTCGATGCCGCCTCGGCCGTGGGTCCCCATCACGACGACGTCGCAGCCCTCGCGTTCGGCGTACCGGACGATTTCGCGACTCGGTTTCCCCTCGGCGATGGCCGTCGTCACGTCGATGCTGGACGTGGCCGCGAGTTCGCGCACCCGCTCGACCGCCTCTTCGGCGTCCTCGCGGAGGAACTGGTCGACGCTCTCCCACGAGGACTCCATCGGCAACCCCGTGAACGTCTTCGTACTGACGACGTACAGCGTGTGGACCGACGCGTCGTGGACCGACGCGAGTTCGAGTGCGTGGTCGACGGCGCGTTCGACCTCCGCCGACCCGTCCGTCGGGACCAGAATCCGGTCGTACACTCCCATGCGTGCGGGAGGGTACCACACCACTATAACTCTTCGTTCGCTACGGAATCGCGCGTTCGACGTCGGCGACGCCGGCGCGGCGGACCACGGCGCGGGCGGGGTCGCGCGCGCCACAGAGGTTGTCGGAGTCACCGTCGAGGACGAGCAGTCTGGCGTCGCGGCCGGGTTCGACCAGGCCGCAGTTCAGGCCCGCCAGGTCCGCACCGTTGACGGTCGCCATCCGGAGGACTTCGGGAGCCGTCAGGTCCGCGAGTTTGGCGGCGAACTCCATCTCGCGGAACATCGACGGACTGTTGAGCATCACGTTGTCGGTGCCGAGAGCGACGGTCGTCCGGTCGAGGAGTTCGCGGAGCGGCGGGACGCCGACGCGGGTGACGAGGTTCGACCGGGGACAGACGGCGACGGGCACGTCTTCGTCGTCGATACGGTCGAGGTGTCGCGGTTCGGGGTGGACGACGTGGACGAGGAAGTCCGGGTCCAGGTCGAGCGCCGGGTCCAGGTCGAGGGAGTCGCGTTCGCCCGCGTGGATGCCGAACAGTTTGCCGGCCTCGCGGGTGGCCTCGCGCAGGTCGCCGAACTCGGCGTCGCGCGCGCCGCTCGCACCGAAGCCGTCGGCCATCCGCATCGCCGCTTCGCTCTCCCGGCCGAGGACGACGGCCGACAGGTCGAAGCCGTCGAGGGCCGTTCGCAGCGCCTCGACGCCGTCGACGCCGCCCTCGCGGAACTCGATACAGGCGGCGGTCCCCGACCGCTCCATGAACCGGAGCGTCCGGCGGATGGCCGCGACTTTCTCCGACGACGACGCCTCGCGGAGGAGTCGGTGCTTGAGGCCGTCCGGCGGGGCGACGAGTTCGTCCAGCGAGAGGCCGCGGCCGGCCTCCTTGGCGATGGAGTCCGCCAGGTGGGTGTGGGCGTTGACGAACGCCGGCAGCACGATGGCGTCCGAATCGGTCGTCGCTTCCTCGACGGCGACGATTTGGCCGTCCTCGACGACCACGCGCCCGTCAATCGGTTCGAACTCGCGCCCCCGGAGAATCGTACCCTCGACGTGCATCACCGGACCCAGGGCGGAGACGCCCTTGAACGAATCGGACTGCGCACGGTCGCACCTCGGCCCAGCCGAACGCGGCGGTCGCCGATGCGTCTCCGGCTACCCGAACTCGTCGAGAGTCGCGTGGCGGTCGGCGCGAACGTCGCGGACGAGCGCACCGTCGATGTCGAGTCCGAGGACGCGAACGGACGCCCGTCCGACCCGGTCGGTGGCGTCTTCTGGCGCGTAGACGCCGAGTCGCCACTGGTTGCGCTGGGCGGTGCGGAGCGCGCTCACGAGCGACGACTGTCGGTCGAGTCGCCGTATCTCCCCGTTGACGACGACCCGCGACGTGGACTCGCGCATGGACGGTTCGAGCGGCACGTCGACGACGACGGATTCGGGGTCCACGTCGGCCGCGGCCGCCACGTCGGCTTCGAGGTCCCGGACCGTCCCGTGGTCGGCCTCGCGGAGCGATTCGGGAACGTCCGGCAGTTCCGCCCAGACCGCCCGCTTGAACAGGTCGCGCGTCGAGAGCCGTGCCGCGACGTCCGCCGTCTCGTCGTTCCGCCGGAGGGCGACCAGCAGGTCCGCGTCGTCCATCCGGCGGACCGTCTCGGCGTCCGAGTCGCCGCGAATCAGCCGCCCCGTCGCGCGCCGGAGCATCGCCTTGCTGATGCGGGCGACGTGGTGCTGGTACACCGTCGGGTTCATCAGCGCCCGCGCGAGCAGGAGGCTCTCGGCCGTCTGGACGTTCCCCTCCGCGAGGACGAGCTTCCCGTCCACGAACGTCAGTTCGCGGACGAGCCGGCCGTGGTCGATGGTGCCGTAGGGAACCCCCGTGTGGTGGGCGTCGCGAACGAGGTAGTCCATCCGGTCGACGTCGAGTTCGCCCGAGACGAGCTGGCCGTACCGGCCCTCGCCGGCGACGAGGCCGGCCACCGTCTCCGGGTCGAGGCCGTGGTCGCGTAGCACCTCGCCCACGTCGCCAGTGGCGAGGAGTTCGCCCACGTCGTCGTGATACTTCCCCGTGTGCCGCTGGACGAGCGACTCGATGTTGTGACTGAACGGACAGTGCCCGACGTCGTGCAGTAGCGCGGCGGCGCGGACGCGTTCGGCGGCCCGCCCGGAGACGCCGAGGTGGGAGAGCGCCCGCGACGCGAGGTGATAGACGCCGAGGCTGTGCTCGAAGCGCGTGTGGTTCGCCGACGGGTAGACGAACTGGACCGTCCCCAACTGCCGGATGCGCCTGAGGCGTTGCATCGCCGGCGTGTCGAGCAACGCCTCCGCAACGCCCGCGACCTCGATGTGGTCGTGGACGCTGTCTTTGATAGTGAGCATCACGCCCACCTTCGCCGTCGTCGCCTAATAATTCTCCCACGACTCTCGTCGCATCCATCATCAACTTTTATTATGTATGGGGGTGTATCCCTAATTACGATGCTCGCAGTACGCGCGCACTGACTCATTTCTCGCCGTGGATAGCTCGCCGACCGGATAGCCACCCGACCGCACTCGCCGACCAGACACCACACCCATGAACTTCGACACACGACCGACGGACGACATCGAACCGATGATACCGCCCCTGCCGACGACGGAACGACGCACGCCGACCGACCAGCGGAGTCAACCGACCTCCGACCGCCCGACGCCCGAGCGGCCGACGGATACGACCTACGCGACGTCGTACACCCGCGACTACGAGGAGATCGAACCGGGCGTCCCCCGGATGCGGTAGTCGAGCGACGCCCACGGTCGGAAGGGACAAATCCCGGCGTGGGCAACGACGTCTATGGTCACGTTCCTCGCCGGGGGCACCGGTACGCCGAAGCTACTCGACGGGGCGAGCGAGGTGTTCGCTCCCGCCGAGACGAGCGTCGTCGGCAACACCGGCGACGACGTCGAACTCGGCGGCGTCCTCGTCTGTCCCGACCTCGACACCGTTCTCTTCCACGGCGGCGGCGTCCTCGACACCGACGCGTGGTGGGGCATCGCCGACGACACCACCGAGACGCACGCCGAACTCCACCGCCTCGCCGAGGCGGCCGGACTGGACGCAGGACCCCGATATCTCCCCGCCGACCGCCAGACCGCCGGCCGCGACATCGCCCGCTGGCGGCGGTTCTCCGGCGTCGCCGAGTTCATGGAAATCGGCGACCGGGACCGCGCCGTCCACGTCACGCGGACCGGCCTCCTCGACGAGGGCCACACGCTCACCGAGGCAACGCGCACGCTCGCCGACGCGTTCGGCCTCGACGTCGACCTCCTGCCGATGAGCGACGACCCCGTGGCGACCATCGTCCACACGGACGAGGGACCGATGCATTTCCAGGAGTTCTGGGTCGCCCGCCGCGCCGCCCCCGCCGTCGAGGACGTGGAGTTCCGCGGCGCGGAGGCGGCCACGGCGACGCCCGAGACGCTGGCCGCGCTCGACGACCGGGTCGTCGTCGGCCCGTCGAACCCGGTGACCAGCATCGGCCCGATGCTCGCGCTCGACGGCGTCGAGTCGGCGCTCGAATCCACGCCCGTCGTCGCCGTCTCGCCGTTCGTCGAGGACCGGGTCTTCTCCGGACCGGCCGCCGACCTGATGGCGGGCGTGGGCCGAAACCCGAGCACTGCCGGCGTCGCCGACGCCTACCCCTTCGCCGACGCGTTCGTCCTCGATTCCGCGGACGGCACCGGCCTCGACCGACCCGTCGTCCGCACCGACACCGACATCTCCGACGCCGCCGACGCCGCGCGCGTCGCCCGCGCCGTCGCCGACGCGTTCGCGGAGGTGGCCTGATGCGTCTCGTCCTCGCCAGCCTGAGCGGCCAGTCGGACGCCGACTGGGCGCGGGCGGGAGCGGCCTACGCCGACGCGGCCGTCCTCGGCGGCATCGCTCTCGACGAACGGTCCCGCGCCGCCGCGGAGGCACTGGTCGCCCGCGACAGGGACGAGTTCCTCCCGGACGACCCGCTTGCGTTCGTCGACGACCAGCTCTCGGCCCTCGACGACGCGCCGCTCCGCTCGGGGTTCAACGTCCGCAGCACGACGCCCCTCCACGTCCGCGCGGCGGCCGAAATCTGTGCGGCCCACGACGCTATCCTGGAGGTGAACGCCCACTGCCGACAGGAGGAACTCTGCGCCGTCGGCTGCGGCGAGACGCTCCTGCGGGACACCGACCGCCTCCGTGCGTACGTCGCGGCGGCGGCGGAGACGGGCGCGACGGTGAGCGTGAAAGTCCGCGCCGAGGTCCCGGGCGTCGATCTCGTGGAGACGGCCCGGGCGGTCGAGGCGGCGGGCGCGGCGGCCATCCACGTCGACGCGATGGACTCCGAGTCCGTCGTCGGCGACGTCGCCGCCGCGACGGACCTCTATCTCGTCGCCAACAACGGTGTCAGGGACCGGGAGACGGTCCGCGAGTACGCCGACTACGGCGCTGACGCGGTGAGCGTCGGCCGCCCGAGCGACGACTCGCGCGTCCTCTCGCGGGTGCGCGACGCCGTCGACGAGCGGCGGCGGGAGGCGTCGCCGTGACGCCCGCCGACGCGGCCCATCCGCGCCCCGCGATGTCGCCCGCGGACCACGCTCGCCTCGCCCTCCTCCTGGAGGTGGCGGCGACGCCGAAACCCGGCAACGTCGACCGCGAACACGACTATCCGGACCTGCGCTTCGAGCACTTCCTCGCCGGTGCAGTCGGGTCGGCGTCGGGGCTTCGGATGGCGAACGAACGCGGGCCGACGGCCCCGCTCGTCGGCGAGGCGTTCGAACGCGCCGTCGCCGGGATGAGCCAACAGCGCGGCGGCAACACGCAGTTCGGCTGTCTCCTCCTGCTCGTTCCCCTCGTCCGGGCGGCGGCCCGCGGCGACCTCTCGCCGGCGGGCGTCACCGAGGTCGTCGAAGCGACGACCGTCGAGGACGCCGCCGACTTCTACCGCGCGTTCGAACACGTCGACGTCGCCGTCGACGACCCGCCGGCGGACGCCCCCGACCTCGACGTCCGCCGGGGGAGCGACGCGGTCCCGACGCTCGAAGACCGCGGACTGACGCTCTACGACGTGATGGACCTCGGTGCCGACGGCGACGCCAACGCCCGCGAGTGGGTGGGCGGCTTCGAACGCACCTTCGACGCCGCGGCCGCCATCGTCGACGACGACGGCCCCGTCCTCGACCGGGTCGTGCGGGCGTTCCTGGGTCTGCTCGCCGAGGAACCGGACTCGCTGGTGGCCGTCGAACACGGCGCGTCGGTCGCCGAGGAGGTGCGCCGGGAGGCGGCGGCCGCACGCGGCGACCCCGACGCGGTCGCCGCCCTCGCCGACGAGTTCGTCGAACGCGGCGTCAATCCGGGGACGACGGCGGACCTCACGGCTGCGGCCGTCTTCGTCGCCCTCGAACGCGGGGTGCCGGTGTGACCTGGCCCGTCTCCCTGCGCGGCGTCACGGAGTCGGTGGTGACGACGCTCGGCCCCAACGACCGGTGGAACGCGGCCGCCCTCGGTCTCCACGCCGGGGACCCGGTGACGGCGACGACGTGGGGGTCGACCCGGACGCGCCGGAACTTCCGCCGCGAGGGCGGCGGCTTCGTCCAGTTCACGACCGACCCTCGCGAGTTCGTCGACGCCGCACTGACCGTCCGCGAAGCCGACGACCCGGTCCTGCCGGGCGCGGACGCGTGGGTCGAAGTCGAGGCGCGGCCGGTGGCGACGGGCGAGGACGAGGGGACGACGTGGGAGCGTTGGGCGCTTCACCCCGTCGAACGCGAGGTGCGCCGCGAGTACGTCCCGGCCGTCAATCGGGGCTTCTGTGCCGTCGTCGACGCCACCGTCGCGGCTTCGCGCCTGGACGTCCCCGCCTACGACACCGACGCCCTCCTCGACAGACTCGCCTACTTCGCGGACGTGGTAGACCGGTGTGGCGGTCCGGCCGAGCGCGAGGCGTTCGCCCGCATCGACGCGGCGACGGACTGGCGGGAGCGACGGAACGAATCGTTTTAGTGGACGTCGCCGGTACTCCCCTCCATGCCAATCAAGCCGAAGTACGTCAAGCAGCTCGGGAATCTCCTCCTGGAGCGCTACCCGCAGGCGTTCAACACCGATTTCGCGACGAACAAGGACAGCGTCGAGCAACTCACCAACGTCGAATCGAAGGGCGTCCGCAACCGCATCGCGGGCTACATCACGCGCAAGAAGGCCGGCGCGGCGGCCCAGGCCTAAGTCGCTTCTACTTCCGACTCAGTTCGACCGGCGAGCGACGGCTACGGGCCGTCGGTGACGTCCGCCGCGGGCTAGAACCGGTCGGTACGCCCGGCGGCCGCCCACGCGTCCGTCGGTGCGCCGTCGGGGACGCGGACGGACAGGCTCTGAATGGACTCGACGCGCCCGGCGAACGACCAGCGCTTCTCGTCCCACGTCTCTTCGGTCGTCTCGGCGGCCGCTGCCGCCGCGGCCTGCTGGTCGCGCAGATGTGCACCCACGGCGGCGGCGATGGCCGCCGCCTCCGCGTCGTCGGCGTCGGCCGGAACGTCGAGGGCGTCTAGGAGGTTCATATCGGGATGTTCCCGTGTTTCTTCTCGGGGTAGTCCTTGCGCTTGCTCTTCAGCATCTCCAGGTCCTCGACGAGTCGCTTTCGCGTCTCCGGCGGTTCGATGACGTCGTCGACGTAGCCGTAGTCGGCGGCCGTGTAGGGGTTGGCGAACTCCTCGCGGTACTCGTCGATGAGCTCCTCCCGGCGGGCCTCCGTGTCGTCGGCGGCGTCGAGTTCGTCGCTGTAGAGGATGTTGACGGCTCCCTGTGGCCCCATGACGGCGATCTCGGCCGTCGGCCAGGCGTAGTTGACGTCCGCGCCGAGGTGTTTCGACGACATGACGCAGTAGGCCCCGCCGTAGGCCTTGCGCGTGATGACCGTCAGGAGGGGGACGGTGGCCTCGGAGAACGCGTAGAGCAGTTTCGCCCCGTGGCGGATGATGCCGCCGTGTTCCTGGTCGGTGCCGGGCATGAACCCCGGGACGTCGACGAAGGTGAGGATGGGGACGTTGAAGGCGTCACAGAAGCGGACGAACCGCGAGGCCTTCTCGGAGGCTTCGATGTTGAGGGTGCCGGCGTTGACCCGTGGCTGGTTCGCGACGATGCCGACGGAGCGACCGTCGAGGCGGGAGAAGCCGACGACGACGTTCTTCGCGAAGTTCTCGTGGACTTCGAAGAACGACCCTTCGTCGACGACGCCCTCGACGACGTTCGTCATGTCGTAGGGCTTCTGGGGCTTGTCCGGGACGACGGTGTTGAGGTCCGCGTCGGCGCGCTCGGGGTCGTCCCAGGGGTCGACTCGTGGCGGGTCCTCGACGTTGTTCTGCGGGAGATACGAGAGGAGACGGGCGATTTTGTCGAGGGCCTCCTCCTCGGAGTCGGTGGCGAAGTGGGCGACGCCGCTGGTGCCGCTGTGTGTGAGCGCGCCGCCGAGTTCCTCGAAGGACACCTCCTCGCCGGTGACGGTCTTGATGACGTCCGGGCCGGTGATGAACATGTGGCTGGTGTCTTTCACCATGAAGGTGAAGTCGGTAATCGCGGGCGAGTAGACGGCTCCACCCGCACAGGGGCCCATGATGGACGATATCTGCGGAACGACCCCGCTGGCCTCGGTGTTGCGCCGGAAGATTTCGGCGTAGCCGCCGAGGCTCTGGACGCCCTCCTGGATTCGCGCGCCGGCGGAGTCGTTGAGGCCGACGACGGGCGCGCCGACTTCCATCGCCTTGTCCATCACCTTACAGACCTTCTCGGCCATCACTTCCCCGAGCGACCCGCCGAAGACGGTGAAGTCGTGGGCGAAGACGAACACCGTCCGGCCGTTGACCTCGCCGTACCCCGTGACGACGCCGTCTCCCGGCAGTTGTTTCTCCTCCATGCCGAACTTGTGTGCCCGATGCGTGCGGAACTGGTCGAACTCGTTGAAGGTGCCGTCGTCGAGGAAGTAGTCGATGCGCTCCCGTGCGGTCATCTTGCCCCGGTCGTGCTGGGCCTCGATGCGGTCCTCGCCACCGCCTTTCAGCGCGCGTTCGCGCTTCTCCTCGAGCTCTTCGATGCGGTCTTCCATCGTCATGCTGGGCCACCACTCATTACGCAGAACACGCACGACCCGAATCAAAAGGATTCCGCAACGACAACTTTCGTCTCAGACGACTGATTCCGGCCGGCGAAGGCCGACGAAGGCGACGAGCGCCAGGACGACGGCGACGCCGACGGTGGGCCAGAACCCGACCCGGGCGTCGACGCCGAACGTCGTGAGCAGCGTAAAGACGAGGAACGTCGGGATGAGGACGCCGACGGCGAACAGCCACGGCGTCCCGAGCCCGCTCGCCAGGCCGCCCGCGCCCGTCCGGTACTCGACGAGGGCGTCGCGGCCCAGCACCCAGCCGGTAAAGAGGAGAAACGCCGTCAGCCCGGCGGTGAGCATCAGGTCGACGAGGGTGCCGGCGACGAAGTCGAAGACGGGCGGGACCAGAGCCGTCACAGTCCCCGTCAGGGCGACGACGCCGACCAGCCCGGTCACGGCGTACCGACGCGACAGGCCGAACTCGTCGACGAGGAAGGCGACGGGGATTTCGAGCATGCTGATGGAACTCGACAGGGCGGCGAGGGTGACGACGCCGAAGAAGACGGTTGCCAGCACCCCGCCGCCGGGGAGGCGGGCGAACGCGCCGGCGATGCCGACGAACAGCGCGCCCGGACCGCCGGTCCCGGGGTCGATGCCCTGTGAGAACAGGAGGGGGAAGACGACCAGGCCCGCGAGGACGCCGACGGCGGTGTTGCAGACGGCGATGACGGTGCCGTCGAAGGCGAGCGAGCGGTCCTCGCCGAGGTAGGAGGCGTAGGTGACCATCGTTCCGGCACCGAGCGAGAGGGTGAACAGCGCCTGTCCGGCGGCGGGCGCGAGCACGGCGAAGAAGTTCGCCCGGAGCGTCGCCAGGTCGAACGAGAGGAGGAAGGCGTGGCCGGCGAGGGCGTTCGGCTGGGTCGCGGCCCACGCCGCGAGGCCGACGAGCAAGGCGACGATGGCGGGCATCATCACTTTCGTCCCCATCTCGATGCCGCGCCGGACGCCCCCGCCGACGAGCGCGGCCGTCGAGAGCAGGAAGATGAGGTGGAACGCGACGGCTTCCGCGCCGTACGCGACGGAATTGAAGTACACGCCGGGCGCGTCGAAGTAGGGCGCGCTCCCCGCGAGTCCGCCGACGCTGACGGCGAAGTAGCGGAGAATCCACCCGCCGACGACGCTGTAGAACGACAGGAGGGCGAGGGCGGTGACGACGGAGAACCCGCCGACGTAGCCCCAGAGGTTCGACCCGGAGAGCGAGCGAAGCGCGCCCGACGGGTTGCGCTGTGCTCGTCGCCCGATGACGAACTCGCCGAGCAGTCCCGGGACGCCGACGGCCAGTACGACGAGCAGGTAGACGACGAGGAACGCGCCGCCCCCGTTCTCCGCTGTCATCCACGGGAATCGCCAGATGTTGCCGAGTCCAACCGCGCTCCCCATCGCTGCCAGGATGAAGCCAACGCGGGTCGCCCACGTCTCACGTGCCATTGTCCGACACTGGGGGATGTCGCTAAAGTGGGTTTCGAGTCACGAGGCGTCAACTACGGAAGATAACGGACGTTAGGGTGAGACCGTCGGCAGCCGTCCGCGGGGAGAGCGGTGGCCGCTGGCGGGGTCAGACAATCGGGGTCGCCAGCAGGCCGGCGTTCACCGCGAGCGTCTGGATGCCCAGCAGGAGCGTCACCAGCACCGCGAGCGGGACGATGGTGCGGACGACCCAGAGCCAGACGAGGCCGAACGTGCTCCCGAGGCCGGTGCCGCGCCGGAGTTCGTCGACGGCGTCGTGGGTGTCGACCCACCCGACGAACACCAGCAACAGGAGGACCGAGAGGGGGAGGAGGAGGTTGTACGCGATGGAGTTGTACCAGCCGAGCGTCGAGAGGCCGAACGCGCTGGGCAGGCCGAGCAGGAAGATGCCCGTCCCGAGTCCGGCGACGAGTTTCGGGCGCGAGAAGCGCGTGTTGTCGACGAGATACGACGTGACGACTTCGAGGAGGCTAATCGCGCTCGACAGCGCCGCCAGAAGCAAGACGACGAAGAAGACGACGCCGAGTACGCGCCCGGCGGGCAACTGCGCGAACGCGCCCGCGAGGGTGATGAACGCCGCGCCGAGGCCGCCGGACCCGGGTTCGACGCCGAGAGCGAAGAGGACGGGGAAGACGACGAAGCCCGCGAGGAGGCCGACGAGGGTGTTGAGGACGACGATGGTCGAGCCGTCGGCCGGCAGACTGTCGTCCTCGCCGAGGTAGGAGGCGTACGTGACCATCGCCCCCATCCCGAGCGAGAGCGTGAAGAAGGCCTGGCCGACGGCGGCGGGGAGGATAGTGCCGACGTTCGCGGTCAGTGCGCCGACGTCGGGCGAGAGGTAGTAGTCGTAGCCCGCGGCCGCCCCCTCCAGCGTGCTCGCCCAGACGCCGAGGCCGAGGAGGAGGACGACGATGCTCGGTACCATGAGTTTCGTCGAGCGCTCGATGCCGCCGGCGACGCCGAAAGCGACGATACCGAGGGTCAGGGCCATGAAGAGGGCGTGGAGGACGACGGCTTCGGGGCCGGCGGCGATGGCGTCGAAGTACGCCTCCGACCGGCCGAAGTACGCCCCCGTGGCGCTGCCGGCGACGTATCGGATGACCCAGCCGCCGACGACGCTGTAGAACGAGAGAATCCAGAACGCCGTCGCCGTGCCGATGATTCCGACGACTTTCCAGTCGCCGTGGCCGAGGCGTTCGAACGCGTCGATGGGGTTGCGCTCCGAGCGCCGGCCGACGACGAACTCGACCAGCATCGCGGGGAAGCCGACGAGAAACACCGCGAGCAGGTAGACGACGATGAACGCCGCCCCGCCGTTCTGCCCGGTCTGGAACGGGAACTGCCAGATGTTGCCGAGGCCGACGGCGCTGCCGACGGCCGCGAGGATGAAGCCGACCCGTGACGTCCACGTCTCTCGTTCGCTCATTTCACTGTGCCTACCGGAATCCCGGAGAAAAGGCTCACGGTACGCGCGGACGTTCCGGCCGTGGACGGCCCCGTACGGACGATTCGCACGGACGACGCTCCCGCGTCGACGCTTTGCACGGACGACGCTCCCG
>JBDGTU010000064.1:5000-6258 GCA_042216495.1 Haloferacaceae archaeon | reverse complement strand
GCACGGACGACGCTCCCGCGTCGACGCTTTGCACGGACGACGCTCCCGTGTACCGGACGTCGCCCGGGAGGCCCAAAAACCGGCCGCCGAACCGACTCGTCACGCCTCGCCGTAGACGGGGACGGCGGCACCGCTCGTCGCCCGGGCGGCGTCGGAACAGAGGAAGGCGACGACGCTGGCGATGGCCTCGGGAGCGACCCACGACGAGTGGTCGGCGTCGGGCATCATCTCGCGGTTCGCGGGCGTGTCGATGACGCTCGGCATCACGGCGTTGGCGCGCACCGTCCCCCGGTTCTCCGCGGCGATGGTCTCGGTCAGGAGCCGAACGCCCGCCTTGGCGGCGCGATACGGCCCGTCGCCCTCGCCGCCTTCGAGCGACGACCGGGCGGAGACCGAGACGACGCTGCCCCCCGACTCGCGGAGGTGCGGGAGGGCGTGTTTCGACGCGAGAAACGTCGTCTTGAGATTCACGTCGAACAGCAGGTCGAACGTCTCGACGTCGGTTTCGTCGAGGGGGGACCCGCCGCGCCACGTTCCCGCGACGTTCACCAGGCAGTCGAGGCGGCCGTGGTCGGCGACCACCGCCTCGACGACGCGCTCGGCGTCGGCCTCGTCGGTGAAGTCGCCCTCGTAGAACGGCACGTCCGAATCGAGGTGTGGCGAGTCGGACGGCGGAACGACGTCCGTCGCGACGGCGGTCGCGTTCGCGTCTTCGAAGGCTTCCACGACGGCGCTCCCGAGGACGCCGCTCCCGCCCGTGACCAGTGCGACGCGGTCCGCGAAGTCGAAGCTGACCGACATGTGGTGACGTACGATAGCACGCGACAAGAAACGTCCCCTCGGAACGCGGGCAGTGCCGGTCGAAAAGCGGATGCGTGCGGACGAACCCAGAAGCGCCGACCGGGGGACGAGGAGCAGTCCGTCTCAGGGCGTGATGACGAGTTTCCCGAGGAAGCTCTCGTCCATCACGTCGCGGTGGGCGTCGGCCGCCTCGTCGAGGCCGTAGGTGTCGGCCACCTCGACCTCGACGTCGCCTTCGCCGAGGAGGTACGCGAGTCTCCGGAGCGGCACCGAGAGGTCGGGCGTGTTGAACATGCTCATGAACTGGACGGCGAGGTCCTTCCCGCGGGCGACGCCGTCGTTGGTCAGAGCGATGTGGGGGTCGTTCTCGCCGATGCCGACGACGCGGGCGCGCGGCGCGGCCACCTCGGCGTCGAACTGGAAGTAGTCGTCGAGGCGGTGGTCGAGGACGACGTCG
>JBDGTU010000064.1:0-4900 GCA_042216495.1 Haloferacaceae archaeon | reverse complement strand
GTCGAGGACGACGTCGGCACCCAGCCCCGCCAACCGGTCGTGGTACTGCGGGGCGGCCGTGGTGACGACGTGTGCGCCCGTCGCGGCGGCGAGTTGGACGGCGGCGTGGCCGACGCCGCCGCTCCCGCCGTGAATCAGGACGCGGTCGCTCGGGTCGAGGCCGGCGTGGTCGACGAGGGCGCGCCAGGCCGTGACGCCGGCGACGCCGGCACCGCCCGCGGCGACGACGCCGACGTCCTCGGGGAGGTGGGCGAGGCGGTCGGTGGGGACCGCGACGTACTCCGCGTACGCGCCGTAGTGGTCGCGACTGAGGCCGGTGCCGTAGACCCGGTCACCCACCTCGTAATCGTCGACGTCCTCCCCGACGTCGACGACGTCGCCGGCCACGTCGACGCCGGGAATCATCGGAAGCGTGAACGGCGTGTACGACCCGTCGCGGAAGTACGTATCCACGGGATTGACGCCCGCGCTCCTGACCGCTACGATTACCTCGCGTGCCGTCACCTCCGGGCGGTCGACGTCGTCTACTCGCAGAACGTCCGGGCCGCCGTGTTCGTGATAGCGGACTGCGCGCATAGTCAACAGATGTCAGTGAGCGTCGATAAATGTACGTGTCGGTGGCGAGGGCGCTCGTCCGGCAAGGGCGTCCGGCGAGGGCGTCCCTCTGTCACGGTCGCTCCGGTTCCGGTCGGGATTCGGGCCCGACGAACGCGGCACACCGTAGCACGAACCGGCGGGATTTAAGCGGGCTACCGTTCCAGTCAACGGTACGAATGAAACTCCACGAGTACCAGGCCAAGGACGTCTTCGCCGACGCCGGGATTCCCGTGCCCGACTCCCGACTGGCGACGACCGTCGACGAAGTTCTCGACGCGGTCGAGGATATCGGATTTCCGGCGGCGATAAAGGCACAGGTCCACGTCGGCGGGCGTGGCAAGGCCGGCGGCATCAAAATCGCGACCGACGCGGACGAGGCCCGCGAATACGCCGACGACATCCTCGGAATGGACCTCAAGGGCTACACCGTCAACAAGGTCCTCGTCGAGGCCGGCGTCGACTTCACCGACGAACTCTACGTCGGCGTGACGATGGACCGCGGCGAGGGCGAACCCGTCGCGATGGTGTCGGAGCGCGGCGGCGTGAACATCGAGGAAGTCGCCGAGGAGGACCCGGAGGCAATCGTGCGCGAACACGTCGACCCGGCGTTCGGGATGCATCCCTATCAGGCGCGCAAGGCGGTCTACGACGCGGGCATCGACCGCGACGTGGCCCGCGACGTCTCCTCCGTGCTGACGACGCTGTACGACCTGTGGGAGGCAAAAGACGGGAGCGACGTCGAAATCAACCCCCTGATGGTCACGAGCGAGGGCGACGTCGTCGCCGCCGACGCCGTGATGAACGTCGACGACGACGCCCTCTTTCGACATCCGGACCTCGCCGAACTCGAAGACGAGACCTACGAGGACGAACTCGAACGCAAGGCGGGCGAGTACGGCTTCGACTACGTGCGCCTCTCGGGCAACGTCGGCATCATCGGCAACGGGGCCGGCCTCGTGATGACGACGCTCGACCTGGTGGACCACTACGGCGGGTCGCCGGCGAACTTCCTCGACATCGGCGGCGGCGCGAAGGCCGAACGCGTCACCAACGCCCTCGACATGGTGTTCTCCGACGAGAACGTCGACGCCGTCGTCTTCAACATCTTCGGCGGCATCACCCGCGGCGACGAGGTGGCCCGCGGCATCAACGAAGCCCTCGAACGACTCGACGAGATACCGAAACCGGTCGTCGTTCGACTGGCCGGGACCAACGCGGAGGAAGGCATGGAGATTCTCAACACTGACCTCGTAGACGTCGAATCGACGCTCGAAGACGCGGTCCAGCGGGCGGTCGCCCGCGCCGAGGAGGTGTCCCGATGAGCATCCTCGTCGACGACGACACCCGCGTCGTCGTCCAGGGCATCACCGGCGGCGAGGGGAGTTTCCACGCCGAGCAGATGATAGCCTACGGGACGAACGTCGTCGCCGGCGCGGTGCCCGGCAAGGGCGGCCAGGAGGTCCACGGCGTCCCCGTCTACGACACCGTCCACGAGGCGGCCCGGCAGGAGGACGCCGATGCCTCCGTCGTCTTCGTCCCGCCCGCCTTCGCCGGCGACGCCATGTTCGAGGCGCTCGACTCGCCCGTCGACCTCGTGGTGTGTATCACCGAGGGCGTCCCCACCCAGGACATGGCGAAGGTGAACAAGCGACTGAGCGAGGTCGACACCCGCCTCATCGGGCCGAACTGTCCGGGCATCATCACCCCCGGCGAGGCCAAACTCGGCATCCTCCCCGGGAACATCTTCGCCGCCGGGAACGTCGGCCTCGTCTCCCGGTCCGGGACGCTCACCTACCAGGTGGTCGACAACCTCACCAGTCGCGGCATCGGCCAGACGACGGCCATCGGCATCGGCGGCGACCCCATCATCGGCACCTCGTTCGTCGACGCCCTCGAACTGTTCGAGGCGGACGAGTCGACGGAAGCCGTCGCCATGTGCGGTGAAATCGGCGGCGAGGACGAGGAGGAGGCGGCGAACTACATCGCCCAGTACATGGACACGCCCGTCGCCGGCTTCATCGCCGGGCGGACGGCCCCGCCGGGCAAGCGCATGGGCCACGCCGGGGCCATCGTCTCGGGGTCCGGCACCGGCACCGCCGAGTCGAAGATTTCCGCGCTCAACGACGCCGGCGTCCCCGTCGGCGACACCCCCGAGGAAGTCGCGGACTACATCGAAGACCTCCTGTAGCTCGGTCGCGCCGGCGGCGTAGCGTTCAGATACCCTCGCCGCGTATCTCGACACCGCCCCTGACGCCAGCCGCGAACTATTAAGACCCGGGACTGCAAGAGGGTAGGTATGGACGATACGCCACAGGAAATCACGTCGCTGGTCGGTCGTGAGGTCTACTCGAACAACGGTGTGTTCGTCGGCGAGGTCGAGGACGTGCGCCTCGACCTCGACCGCGAGTCCGTCACCGGACTCGCGCTCGGCGAGCTCAGCGGGGAGCTGTTCGACGGCAACGTCGAACCGGGCAAGGGCGTCATGATTCCGTATCGATGGGTGCGAGCGGTGGGGGACGTCATCCTCATCAACGACGTGGTCGAACGCCTCGAAGACGACGAGGACGAGGAAGTCGTCGCCTAGCTCCCGTTACTGCTCTCGCTACTGCTCTCGACGCCCATGGCGTCGAACAGCTTCTTCCGCACCGCCTCTTCGGTCAACGAGAGGAGCGTATCGCGGTTGTCGTCGCTCGTCTCGATGCCCGTAAAGAGGCCGAGCGGAATCTCGACGCTCCCCTGCGTGGAGTGGCCGCCGACTTCGCCGATGTCCTCGAAGGCGTCCTGGAGGACGTTGCCGATGTTGATGCGGATGTCCTTCGACCGGGCGGCGAGGTAGATGGTGTTGTCGGCGATGCCGAACACGGCCGTCGTCGTGATGCCTTCCAGGTTCAGGAGGTGCTGGGCGGCCTGCGAGAGGGCGTCGCGGTCGCGGATGAAGCCGGCGTTCGAGACGAGGTGGCTCCCCTGGACCTGCCGGTTCTGGATGGCCTCCGCGAGGACGTCGAGCGTCTCCGGCGACATCGACGGCGACTCGACCTGTTCGAGCGTGTCGTGGTTGGCGAAGGGGTAGAGGTAGGCCGCGGCGGTGAGGTCCGCCGGCGTCGTGTCGCGTTTGAAGTCCATCGTCTCCGCGCGGATGCCGTAGAGGAGCGCCGTCGCCACCGCTTCGCTCGGGCTCAGGTCGAACTCCTGGATGTACTTCGTGAGGATGGTGGAGGTCGAAGAGACGTTCGGGCGGACGTCGATGAAGCGGGCGTCGTACTCGACTTCGGGTTCGTAGTGGTCGATGAAGATGTCGACGTCGACGTCGACGTCGAGTTCGCCGGACTTCATGTGGTCGACCAGGGCGACGGCTCCGTACTCGGAGAGCAGGGGCGACTCCTCTCGCGAGACGAGTTCGATGCCGAGGAGGTTCACGAACGCGCGGTTCTCCTGGTGGCCGATGTCGCCGTTGTAGAGGATGTCGGACTCGACGCCGTGTTCCTCCGCGATGGCCTGGAGGGCGACGGCGCTGGCAATCGAGTCCGGGTCGGGGTTGTCGTGGGTGAGGATGGCCAGGTGACCGTCAGTCTCCGAGAGGACCTCGGCTAGCTGGCGGGCCTGGTATTCGAGTTCGCCCGTCTCGAGCGCCCGAAGCGCGGACTCGGCGATGACCTTCGAGGGGTTGATGACGACGTCCGCGCCCGCCTCGGTGAGTTCGTCCTCGGAGACGGGGTCGGACGCGCGGACGATGATGAACTGGTCGCCGCCGCGGTCACGGATGGCCCGGACGGCGGCCTTGTTCGCTTCGACGTCGGAGGCGAGGATGAGGACGACGCCCCGGTCGGCGACCACGTCAGCGACTTCGTCGTTGCTGATGTCCGTCGTTCGGGCGTCGAGGTCCTGGTCGCGGAGGGCCTCGACGCGGCTCTCGTCCTTGTCGAGGATGAGGACGTCTTTCCCCTCCTCGGCGAGGTCCTCGGCGACGGCGTGACCGACGCTCCCGCAACCGAGAATCGCGTACTTGGACATCGAGGACATCGTCGCCGCGTTGCTCATGGTGTCGGATGTATCGAGGGCGGGCACTTAACATCCACCATTCCGCGCCTGAAAGGGAAACGCCTTTGAGTACACCACGGATACAATCGGGTGAGGGCCGGTAGCTCAGTCAGGTAGAGCGACGGACTCTTAATCCGTCGGTCGGGGGTTCAACTCCCTCCCGGCCCGTGCAACGAGACGGTGAGCGGAGCGACCCGTCGAGTGAACCGGCAGGAAGGAGTTGAACCAGGGAGGTCGCGCGCAGCGAAGCGAGCACGTCCGACCG
>JBDGTU010000073.1:0-38796 GCA_042216495.1 Haloferacaceae archaeon | reverse complement strand
CAGGCGCTCCAGCGGCTGAAAGACGCCGCCGAGGAGGCCAAGATCGAACTCTCCTCGCGCAAGGAGGCGGACGTCAACCTCCCGTTCATCACGGCGACCGACTCCGGTCCCGTCCACCTCGATACGTCCATCACGCGCGCGAAGTTCGAGTCGCTGACGTCCGACCTCATCGAGCGAACGGTCGGCCCGACCGAGCAGGCCCTCGAAGACGCCGGCTACGACAAGGGCGACATCGACGAGGTCATCCTCGTCGGCGGGTCGACCCGGATGCCCCAGGTCCAGGAGAAAGTCGAGGACCTCGTCGGCCAGGAGCCGAAGAAGAACGTCAACCCCGACGAGGCCGTCGCCCTCGGCGCGGCCATCCAGGGCGGCGTCCTCAGCGGCGACGTCGACGACATCGTCCTGCTCGACGTGACTCCCCTCTCGCTCGGCATCGAGGTCAAGGGCGGGCTGTTCGAGCGCCTCATCGAGAAGAACACCACCATCCCGACCGAGGAGTCGAAGGTGTTCACCACCGCGGCGGACAACCAGACGCAGGTCCAGATCCGCGTCTTCCAGGGCGAACGCGAGATCGCCGAGGAGAACGAACTGCTCGGCGAGTTCCAGTTGACGGGCATCCCGCCCGCGCCCGCCGGCACGCCCCAGATCGAGGTGACGTTCAACATCGACGAGAACGGCATCGTCAACGTCGAGGCCGAGGACAAGGGCTCGGGCAACGCCGAGTCCATCACCATCGAGGGCGGTGCCGGCCTCTCCGACGAGGAGATCGAGCAGATGCAGGAGGAAGCCGAGAAACACGCCGAAGAGGACGAGAAACGGCGCGAACGCATCGAGGCCCGTAACGAGGCCGAGAGCGCAGTCCAGCGCGCCGAGACCCTCCTCGAAGAGAACGAAGAGCAGGTCGACGACGACCTGCGCGAGTCCATCGAGGACGCCATCGCGGACGTCGAGGAGGCCCTCGAATCGGACGCCGACACGGAGGAACTGCAGGACGTGACCGAGGCGCTCTCGACGGAACTGCAGGAGATCGGCAAGCAGATGTACCAGCAACAGGCCCAGGCCGGTGCCGGCGGTGCCGGCGCGGGTGCTGCCGGCGCGGGCGCAGGACCGGGTGCCGGTGCTGGCCCCGGCGCGGGTGCCGGCCCCGGCGCGGGTGCCGACGACGAGTACGTCGACGCCGACTTCGAGGACGTCGACGAAGACGACGAGTAGTCGCCGTCGACGGCGAATCCGCGAGCCGCGTTTTTCAAGTAGTTCGCCCAAGTACCAGTGGGTAACTGATGACCGAGGACTTCTACGACGTACTCGGGGTCTCGAAAGACGCCTCCGAGGACGAGATCAAACGGGCCTACCGGAAGAAGGCCACCGAGTACCACCCCGACGTTAGCGACGACCCGGACGCAGAGGAGAAGTTCAAGAAGGTCAAGAAGGCAAAGGAGGTCCTCACGGACGAACAGAAGCGGTCGGCCTACGACCGGATGGGCCACGAGCGCTTCGAACAGGCGGAGAAACGCGGCGGCTTCGACGGCGGTGCCGGGGGCGGCGGCGCGGGGGGCGACCCCTTCGGCGGCATGGGCGGCGGCGGTGGCGGCTTCGAGGACATCTTCAACCAGTTCTTCGGCGGCGGCGGCCGCGGCGACCAGAACCGCCCTCGCAAGGGACAGGACCTGCGGACGTCGCTCTCGCTCGACCTGGAGGAGGTGTACGAGGGCGTCGAGAAGCAGTTCACCGTCGCCCGACCCCGGACCTGTCCGGACTGCGACGGGTCGGGACACCCGCCGGACGCCGACGTGGAGACCTGCCCGGAGTGTAACGGGCAGGGACAGGTGACGCAGGTCCAGCAGACGCCGTTCGGCCGGATGCAACAGACCACCACCTGTCGCCAGTGTGGCGGCGAAGGGCAGTTGTACAGCGACACCTGTTCGACCTGTAGCGGCGACGGACAGATTCGCGACGAGGCCACGCTCTCGGTGGACGTCCCCGCCGGTATCCGCGACGGCCAGTCACTCCGGATGGAGGGGGAGGGCGCGCCCGGCCCCAACGGCGGCCCCAACGGCGACCTGTTGATCGAGGTGAGCGTCGCCGACCACCCCGACTTCGAGCGCGACGGCGACGACCTGCACTTCCAGCATCCAATCTCCTTCCCGCAGGCCGTCTTCGGCGACACCGTCGAGATCCCCACGCTGGACGGCAGCGTCGAGATGGACGTCCCCGCCGGCACCCAGAGCGGCGAGACGTTCCGCCTCCAGGGCAAGGGGATGCCCCGACTTCGTCGCCGCGGCCACGGCGACCTCTACGTGCAGGTCCAGGTGGTCACGCCCTCGGAACTGAACGAGGAGCAGCGCGAGGCCCTCGAACGGTTCGCCGAGGCGGGCGGCGAAGAGGTGGACGTCACCGAGGGCTTCTTCGAGCGCATCAAGAACTCCTTCTGAGACGGACCGTCGTACGCCAGTTGCGGTTGCCGCCGGCCCATGGGCCAGTGCGACCGGTACATGGTCACGACAGTTCGTACGAGACCCGACGGCGACGCTTACTTGGCGCTCCGGGAACGACTCTCGGGGGACATGTCCCACACTAGGGTTAATTACCGCGACGTCGACCCGGTCGCCGACGGCCTGTACTTCCTGCGTGACGCACTGGACTGTGAGAACCTCGGCATCTCGGTCCTCGAATGCGACCCGGGATGGACGGGGATGGAACACGACCACGCCGACGAGGGCGAAGAGGAGGTGTACCTCCTCGTCGAGGGCGAGGCGACTATCGACGTCGGCGGCGACGCCGTCGAGATGGACGCCGGCGACGCCCTCCGGGTCGCGCCGACGGCGACCCGGCAGATACACAACGGCGACGTCGAGAGCCGCTTCGTCGTGGTCGGCGCACCCTGACGGACCGCTTTTCACGCTCCGGGCCCGAATCCCGCCATGGACGTCGTCGGCGACATCGTGGCGCGGGAACGGCGAAGCGACCGGCCGGCACTCCGGGTCGCCGCCCGCGGTCGGCAGTACAGCTATCGCGACCTCTGCACCACGTCGTGGAAAGCGGGGAACGTCCTGCGGTATCTCGGCGTCCACGGGGGCGACCGGGTCGACGTCGCGCCCGTCCCGAGTCCACAGCCCCTGTTCACGTTCTTCGGCAGCGCGCTCCTCGGTGCGGTCGCCGCGTTCGACGAACTCGGCCCGGGGAGCGTCGTCGTCGTCCCGGCCGACCGCGAACCCGAGTTCGACCTGCCGCCGGGGAGCGACCTGGTGGTCTTCGGTGACGACCCCGCGGACCCGGCAGTGACCCACTGGGAGGGGACGGTCTGGAGCGAGAACCCGGCGTTCCCGCCGGTCACCGTGGCTCCCTCGTCGCCGGCACTTCGGACGTCGACCGACGCCTACACGCACCGCGACCTGCTCGACGCCGCCGGGCGCGTCGCCGACGCCGCCGGCCTCGACGACTCGTCGTCGGTCGCCGTCCGGGCCTCGCTGTCGGACCCCCGGACGCTCGTCGCGGGCGTCCTCGCGCCGCTCTCGGTGGGCGGCAACGTCGTCCTCCCCGACGGAGCGGCGTCGGCCGACGTGGCGGTGACGGACGGCGCTCCGGTGCCGGAACCCGAAGCGTTTTCTCTCGACCGGGTGCGGATGTAGGCGATGGGAGGGAGTCGCGCACTCGACCCGCGGGCCGCCCTCGCAGACCGGTTCTACTACGGGTGGGTCGTCGCCGTCGCGTGCCTGCTCGCCGCGACGGCGGTGTTCGGCCTCACCTACTCGTTCGGCGTCTTCTTCGAGCGGATGCTCGCCGCCTTCGCCGCCTCGCGCGCCCGCCTCTCGCTCGTGTTCGGCGTCCAGACGTTCGTCCTCTACGTGGGTGCCACGGCGTCCGGCGGCCTCGTCGACCGCTACGGGCCACGACGGATGCTGCTGGTCGGGACGGGACTCCTCGTAGGGGGACTGCTCGCGACGAGTCGGAGCCGGTCGTTTCTCGCGTTGCTCGCGGCGTACGGCCTGGTGACCGCGCTCGGCCTCTCCATCGTCTACGTCGTCGCCTACGCGTCGGTCCCGCGGTGGTTCGGCCGACGCCGCGGCGCGGCACAGGGCCTCGCGACGGCGGGACTCGGTCTCGGCCTCGTCGCGATCCCCCCGGCGGCCGACGCGCTCATCCGGTCGGTCGGGTGGCGCAACGCGTTCGTCGCCCTGGCGGCCGGCGTCGGTGCCGTCTGTCTCGTCGTCTCGCTCCTGTTCGCCGACGACCCGGTGGACGTGGGCGCGGACCCGAGCGTGGAGTTCCCCGACGGCCGCGCCGACGGGAGCGACAGCGACCCGCGCGGCGCGGCGACGACGGCCCTCCGGCGCCCGTCCTTCCTGCTCGTGTTGCTCGGCTGGGTGTTCGTCTACACGACCCTCTACGCGGTCATGAGCCACCTCGTCCTCCACGTCACCGACGTCGGCCTCCCCCAACAGGTGGGCGTCACCGCCATCGCCGTCATCGGCGTGACGACGAGCGTCGCACGCATCGGCCTCGGCGTCCTCTCGGACCGCGTGGGGCGGGTCCGCATCTTCGTCGTCTGCTCGACGCTGATGGGGCTCTCGATGGCCGCCCTGGCCGTCGCGCAGTCGCCACTCGCCGTCTTCGCCGTCGTCGCCGCCTACGGCGTCGGCTACGGCGGCAACGGCGCGTTGCTCTCGCCGCTCGTGGCCGACCTGTTCGGCAACGAGAACCTCAGCACGCTCTACGGCATCCTCTCCGTCGCGTTCGCGGTGTCGGGGCTGGCGGCCCCGCCCGTCGCCGGGGCCGTCTTCGAACGAGCGGGCGGTTACGCGCCGATATTCCTCGCGTTCGGCGCGCTCGGCGTCGTCGGTGCGGGGTGTGTCGGCGTCGCCGGTCGGCTCGCCACGCGCGAGTGACTGCCGGGGCCGGGAGGCGGTCCGCGGCGACCATCGAACGTCCCGATTCGATTCGATCATTCATAAGGATTGGGCACGATTCCGCCCGGCTGAGAGCCGTTCGGGGCCTTGTGTGTCGCCCCGACGAACATCTCGACGCGATGAACGGGTCCCCCTCTCGGAGACGATTCCTCCGCAGTACCGCCCTCCTCGGAATCACCGCCGTCGCCGGCTGTTCGTCGGCCGATTCGCCCGGGCGGGCCACGACGTCGAACCGGACGGCGACGAAGTCGTCGACGCCGACGTCCACGCCGACGGCGACACCCGAGTCAGAACTCGAACCGCCGGAATCCATGGACGCGTGGTTGGAAGACGCGACCGGCTACGACGGCCACGTGCGCCGCTTCGGCCCCGGAGCCCGACCGACGATTCAGGTCGGCCACGACGTCGACGGCGAGTTGGCGTTCTGGCCGCCCGCCGTCGAAGTCGCGCCGATGACGTACGTGACGTGGGACTGGACCGGTCACGGGGGCCAGCACAACGTCGTCGCCCTCGACGGGACGTTCGACAGCGGCCGGACCAACGCACAGTCCGGTACGGGCTACCACTACGTCTTCGAGGACGTCGGCGAACACGCGTACGTCTCCGAACCCCACCGCGAGGACGGGATGAAAGGCGCAATCTTCGTCCGCGAACCCCCCGCGACGGGGAACGACGTCGTCGACGACTGGGTCGTCCACAGCAGCAACTTCGAGGGGACGCTCGTCGACCGAACGGGCCGCGAGACGGCGACGGTGACGGTCGGCGCGCGCGGGAACGGCGGGGAGTTCGCCTTCGACCCGCCGGCGATGGAGGTGTCCACCGGGACGACCGTCGTCTGGGAGTGGACCGGCCGTGGCGGCCCCCACAGCGTCGAATTCGAGGACGTCGACGTCGGGTCGGGCGACCTGACCACCAGCGAGGACGCGACGTTCGAACACGCCTTCGACGAGACGGGAACGTATCGCTACGCCTGCCCGCCCCACGAGGGCCTCGGCATGCGCGGCGCGATAGTGGTGGGCTGATACGGATTTCGCTCACCGTCTCTCACGTCGACCGCCCCGCCGTAGGCGGCCGGCGTGGTCCCGACCGAGAGCGATACGCGCGAGCGGTCGACGCGACTACCGAACCGCCGCTTCGATTTCTTCGAGGGCTTCGGGGTTCTCGATGCTGCTCATGTCCCCGAGTTCCTCGCCGCGGTATATCGAGGAGATCGCACGCCGGATGATCTTCCCGCTCTGGGTCTTCGGCAGTTCGTCCACGAACAGTATCTCGCGCGGTCGGAACGGCTTGCCGTGTTCCTCGCCGACCAGTTCCTTCAGTTCGGCCGCGAGGTCGTCGCTCCCCTCGTAGCCCTCCTCGGGGACGACGTAGACGACGACGGCAGTGCCCGTCGTCTCGTCGGGGACGCCGACGGCCGCCGCCTGGTTCACCGCGTCGTGTTCGATGAGGACGCCCTCGATTTCGGCGGGGCCGACCTTCCGGCCGGCGACGTTGAGGGCGTCGTCGGCGCGGCCGTGGAGATACCAGAATCCGTCCTCGTCCTTCTGGGCCCAGTCGCCGTGGTCCCAGAGGTCCTCCCAGGTCGACCAGTACTCCTCCAGATAGCGGTCGTCGCCGGCCCACAGCGACTTCGTCATCGACGGACAGGAGTCGCGCGCGACGAGGAACCCGCGTTCGTGCGTGTCGGCGATGGACTCGCCGTCCGCGTTCACGATGTCGATGTCCATGCCGAGGCCGGGGCCGCCGAGCGTGCAGGGTTTGAGCGACTGGATGGGGAGCGGCATCAAAAAGCAGCCACAGATTTCGGTGCCGCCCGAGATGTTGATGATGGGCGCGTCGCCGCCGCCGACGTGCTCGTAGAACCACAGCCACGACTCGGGGTCCCACGGTTCGCCCGTCGACCCGAGGAGGCGAATCGACGACAGGTCGTGCCCCTCGACCCACTCGTCGCCGTGCTTCCGGAGGGCACGGATGGCGGTCGGCGAGATGCCGAACGTCGTCAGGTCGTGGCGGTCGATCATCTCCCAGAACCGGTCGGGGTCGGGGTAGTCCGGCGCACCCTCGTACATGAAGACGGTGCCCCCGAAGGCGTGGTTGCCGATGAGCGACCACGGCCCCATCATCCACCCGATGTCGGACACCCAGAAGAAGCGGTCGTACTCCTTGTGGTCGAAGCCGAAGTACACCTCCTTCGCACACTGCATCAGCGCGCCGGCGTGGGTGTGGACGATGCCTTTCGGCTTGCCCGTCGTTCCGGAGGAGTAGAGGAGCATCGACTCCTGGTCGGAAGGGAGTTCCTTCGTCTCGTAGGCGTCGTCCTGGGACTCGACGGCGTCGTCCCACCACTCGTCGCGGTCGTCGTTCCACGGGATATCCGCCCCGAGGCGGTCGAAGACGATGGTGTGCTCGACGCAGCCGGCCTCGTCGATGGCCTCGTCGGCGGTGTCTTTGAGGAGGACGTCGCTGCCGCGACGGTAGAAGCCGTCGCCGGTGAACAGCACCGAACACTCGGGGTCTTCGAGGCGCGTCGCCGTCGCCTCGACGCCGAACCCGGAGAAGATGGGCACCGCGATTGCGCCCACCTTGAAACAGCCATAGAGGATGGAGACGACTTCCGGCACCATCGGCATGTAGAGGGCGACGGTGTCGCCCGTACCGATGCCTCGCTCCTCCAGGGCGTTTGCCACCTTGTTGGCCTGTCGATGGAGTTCGTGGAAGGTCACCTCGCGCACGTCGCCGTCCTCGCCCTCCCAGATACAGGCGACGCGGTTGCGCGTCGCGCTCTCCGTCTCGGCGTACCTGTCGAGGACGTTGTGTGCGATGTTGATGGTGCCGCCGGGATACCAGTCGGTGAACTGTGGCCCCTCGCCGTCGTCGCGCACCCGGTCGTACTCCTCGTAGAAGTCGATGTCCAGATAGTCGGGGAGTTCGTCCCAGAACCACTCGACGTCGCCACAGGTTCGCTCGACGAGTTCGTCGTAGTCGTCGATGTCGTACTCCTGCATGAACTGGTAGACGTTCGTCGACTCCACGAACTCCTCGCTCGGCTCGTGAACGATTTCGTCCACGTCGGGTTCCGAAACCATATGGTGTGGCTTGTGACCGAGTAACTATAACGTTTGAAGATATACTTCGGGACGAAAGCCGTCGGAATCGCGAGACGCCACGGCGGAGCGGCCGACCCGGCGCGGGCCGGCGACAGGGAGCAAACCCTTTTGTGCCGTGTCACGACAGTCCTCGTATGGACGAGAAGTGGGAACTACTCGACCTGCTACTGGAGAACGCCCGCGAGAGCACCGCCGACCTGGCACGCCAGACGGGACTCTCCGAGGCGGCGGTCGAGGACCTCATCGCCGAACTCGAATCCGAGGGTGCCGTGTGCGGCTACCAGGCCGTCGTCGACTGGGACCGGGTCGACCGGGATCACGTCGAGGCGGAGGTGGAACTCAACGTCGAACTCGACCGGGAGACGAAGTACGACGACATCGCGGGGCGCATCGGCAAGTTCCCCGAGGTGTCGTCGCTCAAACTCGTCTCGGGCGACTACGACTTCGCCATCACCGTCGAAGGGACGTCGATGCACGAGGTGTCGATGTTCGTCTCGGAGCAGATTGCACCGATTCCCGAGGTGACCCAGACGGTGACGCACTTCGTCATGGACACCTACAAGGACCGCGGTATCGAGTTGGCCGGCGGCGACGACGACGACCGCCTCTCCATCTCGCCATGAGGACGGCAGACCGCGTCCAGCAGGTCCCGCCCTCCGGTATCCGCCGGTTCTTCGAACTCGCAGAGGAGATGGACGACGTCATCTCGCTGGGCGTCGGCGAACCCGACTTCAGCGCGCCGTGGGCCGCACGTTCGGCGGCCATCGACTCGCTGGAGCGAGGGCGCACCTCCTATACGGCCAACCGGGGACGGCGCGACCTCCGGGAGGCCATCGCGGGCCACGTCACGCGCTACGGCCAGGAGTACGACCCGGACGAGGAGATACTGGTGACGACGGGCGCGAGCGAGGCCGTCGACGTCGCCATGCGCGCCCTGGTGAACCCCGGCGACGTCGTCGCCGTCCACCAGCCGAGTTACATCTCGTACGTCCCGGGCGTCGTCTTCGCCGGCGGTGACCCGCTCGCGGTGCCGACGCGCCGGGAGAACGACTTCGTCCTCACGTACGAGGACCTCGAACGCGCGGGCGCGGCGGACGCGGAGGTGCTGGTCCTCTGTTACCCGAACAACCCGACGGGAGCGACGGCGTCGCGCGCGGAGTTGGCTGGAATCGCCGACTTCGTCCGCGAACACGACCTCCAGGTTCTCGCCGACGAAATCTACGCCGCACTGACCTACGACGGGGACCACGCGTCCATCGCCACGCTGCCGGGGATGCGCGAGCGGACGGTCGTGTTCAACGGCTTCTCGAAGGCCTACGCGATGACGGGGATGCGCCTCGGCTACGCGCTGGGACCGTCGGACGCCATCACCGCGATGAACCGCATCCACCAGTACTCGATGCTCTCGGCACCCACGACGTCGCAGTACGCCGCCATCGAGGCGCTCCGGTCCTGCGAGGACGCCGTCGCGGAGATGCGGACGCAGTACGACCGCCGTCGTCGGTTCGTCCTCTCGCGGTTCCGCGAGATGGGCCTGTCGTGTTTCGAGGCGACGGGGGCGTTCTACGCCTTCCCGGAAGCGCCGTACGACGACGAGCAGTTCGCGGAGGACCTGCTGGAGGACCAGCGGGTAGCGCTCGTCCCCGGGCGCGTGTTCGGCGAGGGCGGCAAGGGCCACCTCCGGGTGTCATACGCGACGGGGATGAACGACCTGAAAGAGGCGATGGACCGCATCGAGACGTTCCTCGACGAACGATAGAGGGCGAGCGGCGAGCGGGAATACGTCGGGGGCGCTACCCTGACGGCCGGGAGCTCGCGGCGGGCGCACGTTTTATACCGGGCGACCCGCTACGGAGAGGTATGCCCCAATGCGAAATGTGCGGCGCCACGGGGGCGTCGCTGACGACCACGAAAGTCGAGGGTGCCGAACTCGAACTCTGTGACGACTGTACGGAGTTCGGTACCGAGGTCCGCTCGGAGTCGGGCGGGAGTTCCACCTCGACGAAGTACTCGACGTCGTCGAGTTCGTCCGGGGGGTCCTCGTCGTCCAACTCCTCCGGTTCGTCCGGGTCCAGTTCCCGCCGCCGTCGCGACATGTTCGACGACATGGAAGAGGTCGCCGCCGACTACGACGAGCGCATCCGCCAGGCGCGGGAGAACCGGGGACTGAGCCAGGAGGAACTGGCGAACGAACTCAACGAGAAGACGAGCCTCATCCGCAAACTCGAACGCGGGGACGTCCTCCCGAGCGACGACGTCCAGACGAAACTCGAAGGCGAACTCGACGTCTCGCTCACCGAGGGCACCGACGTCGACGACGACGACTGGTCCGGCGGGTCCTCGACGACGACGACGCTCGGCGACGTCGTCAAGCGAAAGGACTGACGGCCGGTCGCGCCACGGGGGTCGCCCTCCGAACGACAATATAAACCTATTTTTCCCACTCGCGTTTCACACCCGGTATGTTCGTCCTCGTAAACCTGAAGGCGTACCCGTGTGACCCCGTCGAGGTGGCGACCGCCGCCCGCGACGTGAGCGACGAGAGCGGCGTCCCCATCGCGGTCGCCCCGCAGGCGGCGCATCTCGACCGCGTAGCCGACACGGGCGTCGAGACGTGGGCCCAGCACGTCTCCCCGAACGGGTACGGCAGTCACACCGGGAGCACCCTCGCCGCCGCCGTCGCCGACGCCGGCGCGACGGGGACGCTCCTCAATCACTCCGAGCGCCGCCTGAAACTCGCTGCCATCGACGCCGGCCTCGACGCCGCCGAGCGCGCGGGACTCGACACCGTCGTCTGCGCCAACAACCCCGACCAGGTAGGGGCGGCCGCCGCCCTCTCGCCCGACGCCGTCGCCGTCGAACCGCCGGAACTCATCGGGGGCGACGTCTCGGTCAGCACCGCAGACCCGGAGGTCGTCGAGGCCGCGGTCGCCGCCGCCGACGCCGTCGACCCGTCGGTCGACGTCTACTGCGGGGCCGGCATCTCGACCGGCGAGGACGTCGACGCCGCCGAATCCCTCGGCGCGTCGGGCGTCCTCCTCGCGAGCGGCGTCGCCGAGGCCGACGACCCACGGACCGCCCTCGAAGATCTCGTCACCGCGGCGTAGCTGCCGGCGGTAGCGACGGGGCCGACCCGCCCGTTCACTCGATGATTTCCGCGTCGCGCCGCTCGTCTTCCTCCGACGCCGCGTCCGTCGACTCCTCGCTCTCCTCTTCCAGCGGCGGGTACGACTCCTCGACGATTTCGGCGTCCTCCTCGACGAAGCCGTCGTCGCCCTCGACGGACTCGTCGTCGCCGACGAACTCGACGTCGCCATCCTCGCCGTCGGCGGGCGGGCCGCCGGACGCCGCCTCGGTCGCCAGCGTCTCCTCGTCGACGAACGCCTGCTCGACGGCGACGACGAGCGCCTCCAGACGCTCGCCGTCCAACCGGTCGTCGTAGGCGTCGCGCACGAGGTCCGGCACCGCGTAGCGGTAGGCGTCGCGTCCGGCGTGTTCGATCAGATTCCGCTGTCTGAGCGGTCGGTTCCGGCCGTACGCGATGGTCTCGTCGCTGCTCCCGCCGGCGGCGACGTGCGCCTCGACCGGTTCGGCCGTCCCCGCCTCGCGGTAGTGGCGGAGCATCGCCAGCGATATCTCCGGCAGGTCCTCGATGCGCGAGCGGAGCGTCCGGACGACGGCCGCGCGCGTGCCGGGTTCCGGCGCGTCCGTCGACTCGCTCGAATCCGACGTCTCACGCGCGCCCGTCGTCCCGTTCGTCGCCGGCACCGACGACACGTCCGGCCAGTCGAACTGCTCGTAGTCGAAGACGGCGTCGTCACCGTCGCCGGTGTCGCCGCCCCCGGCAGCGGTGGCGCTCCCCACGTCGTCCCTCGATGCCTCCCCGTCGGCATCGTCGCTCGCCCGTCCGTTCGCCGTACTCGCCGCGCCGTCCGCCTCCGACATCCCTGCCGCGGGAGCGACGTCCGAAACGCTCGACGCGCCGGCAGCGCCCGGCGGGGTCGTCGCGCTCTCGGCCTCCATCTCCGCGCCGTTCCTGACGGCCTCGACGTCTTCGTACGCGTAGAGGTCGGCCTGCTCGGCCGCCAGGTTCCGTCCGTCGCCGCCGCGGTACGGCGCTTCTGCCTTCTGGAGCATCGCCTGGGCGAACTTGTCGGCCATCCGCTTGAGGTTGCGCGCCTCCTCCAGTTCGTCTTCGAGTTCGCGGATGCGCCGCTCTTTCTTCTCGAGTTCCTGTCGCAGGTCCGCGAGTTCGCTCTCGCGGCGTTCGCGTTCGTCGGTGATGTCCCGGAGTTCGTCCACCAGGTCGGCGCTCACCGACTTGAGTTCCGGCCGCTCGAAGTCCTCCAGCCCCGGCGTCGCCCCGGCGTCGAACGTCTGCTTGCGGTGGAACTGCACCCGGCGCACCGACTCGCTCCAGTCCGTCATCAGGAACGCCTCGCCGTCGCCCAGGTCCTCCACCGCGTCGGCGTGTTCCGCGTCGATGATGCGGGAGACGACCTTGGTGTCGTTGTTCCACGTCAGGCGGTGCCACACCAGCCAGTCGCACTGCGTGATGAAGTCCTTCTTGACGTCGGCGGGGCGCTGACTGATGCCGACGATGCCGAGGCCGTGTTTCCGGCCGCGCTTCCCGATTTTGATGAGCATCCGCCCCGTCTCGTCGAGGCCGCCGCCCTCCGGGATGTACTCGTGGCACTCCTCGACGAGCATCAGAAACGGCTTCTTCAGTTTCTTCTCCTTGGCGAACAGCTGTCGGGCCGTCGCCAGCAGGAGTTCCTTCGCCACGTCGTCGTCCAGGTACCCCGACACGTCGAGGATTATCGGGACGTTGCCTTCGAGCGCGAGGCTCGCCAGCTTCTCGGCGTGTTCGGGGCTGACCTGGATGTCGCACTCGTCGTCCGCGCCGGCGTGGAGGAGTTCGAACTCCTCTTTCAGGCCGTAGTACTCCCCGTCGGTGTCGACGATGAGGATGGGGAAGTTGTTCGACAGCAGGTTCTCGACGACCACCGACGCGGTGTTCGACTTGCCGGACCCGGACTTGCCCGTGATGAACCCCCGTCCCGTGAGCAGTTCCACGACGGGGAGCGACACGGGCGACCCCGGGTCGTCGGTTCCGCCGCCGCCCGGTCCGTCGCTCACGTCCGCTACGGTGATGGTTTCCGTCTCCGTCATTCGGTCGGCCGAATCGACGGCCGCCGTCCACATAGTTCCGCGTCAGACGACCGTCCGACGACGCGTCCCGTCGAATCCGCCTATCCGTCGAAGTCCGTGAGCGATGCCTGTCCGTCGGGCGTGACGTCGCACGGCTCCCGTTCGTCGGGTCCCATCCCGCTAGCGTCGGTCCGGTCGGCCGCGTCCTCGCTGTCCCCGTCCTCCCCGCCCGTCTCGGCATCCCGCGGTTCGGCGTCCATCGAGTCGACGCCCGGCTGCCGCTCGGCGTCCGTCGGCTCGTCGCCGTCCACCGCGGCGTCGCCCCCGGCGTCGTCCCACCCGTCGAGGCGCGCCTGCTCCCCGTCTGCGAAACTCAGGTTCGAGACGCGGACGCCGACCTTCCGTACTTGCCTTCCCTCGAACTCCGTCAGCAACTCCAGGGCAACGTCCGTCACGAGTTCGGGGTCGTCGACGGGGCCCGGAAGCGACCGCTCGCGGGTGTTGACGTCGAACGGCGGCGTCACCGCCTTGATGCCGATGGTGCGGTAGGTCGCTCCCCGGTCCTGCGCCCGGTCGGCGACGTCCGCCGCCAGCGCCCGGATCGTCTCGCGGAGGCGCTCCGCGTCGTCGGTCGCTTCGGTGAATGCGGATTCCCGCGAGAGGCTTTTGGGCCGACCGGTCGGCGTCACCGGCCGGTCGTCGTCGCCGCGGGCGCGGTCGTAGAGGGCGCGCCCGCGCTCGCCGAAGCGGTCCCGGAGGGCCGTCGGGTCCGCCGCCGCGAGGTCGCCGGCCGTCTCGACGCCCATCGACTCGAGTTCGCTCGCCGTCACCGGGCCGACGCCGTGAACGTCGTCCACGGGCAGGGGCGCGAGAA
This sequence comes from Haloferacaceae archaeon, assembly GCA_042216495.1. Taxonomy (GTDB): domain Archaea; phylum Halobacteriota; class Halobacteria; order Halobacteriales; family Haloferacaceae; genus Salinirarus. The sequence goes on along the minus strand of JBDGTU010000073.1, from coordinate 24,757 downwards.
AGTCGGCCACGTCGCCGGGGCGGACGACGACCAGGCCGTCGGGTTTGTCGTAGTCGCTCGCGACCTTCGCGGCGCTCATGTTCGGCGCGACGCCGACGCTCGCGGTGACGCCCACCTCGCGGTCGATGCGCTCCTTGACGTGACGGGCGTATCCCTCCGCCAGGGTCCGGCCGTTCGCCTCGCGCCACGCCGTCCGCTCGGTGACGTCGAGGTACGCCTCGTCGACGCTCACCTCGCGCACCACGTCGGCGCAGTCGTGGAGGATCTCCTTGATGTCGGCGGCGACCGACTCGTAGTACTCCATGTCGACCGGGCGGTAGTGGCCCGTCGCCGCGGCGTCGACGTCCGGGTCGTCCGCGGCCCGCGATTTCGGCGGCAGTCGCTTGACCGCCTCGGAGATGGCCTGGGCGCTCTCGACGCCGTACTCGCGGGCCTCGTAGCTCGCCGTCGCGACCGCGCCGTGGTCGGCACCGTCCTCGTAGCCCATGCCGACGACGACGGGTTCGCCGCGCAGGGCGGGGTCGCGCAGTCGCTCACAGGCCGCATAGAAGCAGTCCATGTCGACGTGCAGGACGATGCGTTCGCCGTCGTCGGCGTCGGCACCGGGCAACGTCTCCGCGCCCATATCCGACCTTCGCACGCGAGGCTTCTCAACGTTGGCCTTCCGAGTGACCCCGTCGGAACGTGGCGCGCTACTTCAGTCGTTCCTGCAGGAACGACGGGTGGGCGGCGGTGACGCCGTCGATGGCGAGGATGTCGTCGCTGATGACGTCGCCGAGGGCGTCGCCGTCGGCGGCGCGGACCTCGGCCATCAGCATGTGGTCGCCGGAGGACGTGTAGAGCGCCTCGACCGAGTCGAGTTCCTTTATCGCACGGGTCGCTTCGACGTAGCGCTCGCTCTCGACCTCGATGCCGACGAACGCGATGGACTGTCCGGAGAGTTTCTTCGGGTCGACGTCGGCCGAGTAGCCGACGATGACGCCTTCCGACTCCATGCGCTGGATGTACTTTCGCACGGTCGGTTTCGAGACGCCCGCGCGCTCGGCGATATCCGCGTAGGACGCCTGTGCATCCTCTTCGAGCACCGAGAGGATGCGACGTTCCGTAGACGAGGTTCCCATATGAGTCGAGTTTGTTTCCCCCCGAAAAAATATGTTGCGAAGCGAAAAAACGGTTCTCGACCGAAGAAATCGGCGTCCGAACGCCGCGGCGGCGCTACTTGTGTTTGTCGAGGAACAGGTCGTGAGAGCGCTCCCACTCGTACTCGTCGTCGAAGTAGCGCTCCGCGAGCGGCTCTTCGGGCATCTCGCCGATGGCGCGTTTCTCCTGGCCGTAGGAGGGGCGCTCGGAGTCGACGTAGAAGCGACCGGTGAGGACTTCGCCCTCGTAGAGAGCCTCCTCCGTCTTCTGCATCATCTCCGAGGCCTCGCCCCGGTCGGTGACGTCGAAGTCGTAGTCGTCGGACTCGTTGACGTCGATGTAGGGGACGTACTGCCGGGCGTCCTTGTTCCAGGTCGGACACTGCGTGAGGAAGTCCACGTGTGCGAACCCGTCGTGTTCCATCGCCTCGACGAGGATCTCCTTGGCCTGGTTCGGATTGACTGCCGCCGTCCGGGCGACGTAGGACGCGCCGGAGGTGAGCGACAGCGACAGCGGCCGGATGGGCGACTTGGCACTGCCGTGGGGCTGGGTCTTCGACTTGTGGCCTTTCGGCGACGTGGGCGACGTCTGGCCCTTCGTCAGCCCGAAGATTTCGTTGTTGAACACGATGTAGGTCATGTCGTGGTTCTCGCGGGCCGTGTGGACGAAGTGGTTGCCGCCGATGCCGTAGCCGTCGCCGTCGCCGCCGGCCGCGACGACCTCCAGTCCGGGGTTGGCGAGTTTCGCCGCCCGAGCGATGGGGAGCGACCGGCCGTGGATGGTGTGGAAGCCGTAGCTCTCGAAGTAGCTGTTCAGTTTGCCCGAACAGCCGATGCCGGTACAGAGCAACACCTCGTCGGGGGAGCGCCCGACCTCCGGCATCGCCTGTTTCAGCGCCTTCAGGACGCCGAAGTCACCGCACCCGGGACACCACGTCGGCTGTGGCTCCATCCCGGGAGTGAATTCGTCTCTATCTACCTCTCGTGCCTCGCCGATTGCTGAGAACGCGCTCATGATTAGTCACCTGCTGCTGGGACGTATTTGGTGTTCTGCCCGGAGATGTCTTCCCCGTCGATGCTCGCTTTGAACCCCTCGACCACTTCGTCGGGCCGGAAGGGCTCGCCGTCGTACTTGAGGAGGCTCGACATCTTCTCGCCGTATCGACCGAGTTCCTTCTGGGCGAGTCCGCGAAGCTGCCCGGAGGCGTTCATCTCGACGACGACGGCTTCCTCGACGCTCTCGAGGAACTCCGCTATTTCCGCCTTCGGGAACGGGGCCATGTCGCTGATGCTGACCGCGCGGACGGAGTGACCGTCGTCGTTCAGGCGGGACACGGCCTCCCTGACGGTGCCCTGCTGGCTCCCGAAGGTAATCATGCCGTAGTCGGCGTCCGCGGGGCCGTAGTAGGTCTGGTTGTCTTCGGCGTCGAGTTCCTCGCGAATGTGCTCGAACTTGCCGAGCCGACGGTCCATCTGGAGGACGCGGTTCTCCGTGTCCTCGCTGATGTGGCCCGACTGGTGGTGTTCGTTGCCGGTGACGAGGAACCGGCCGTCCTTCTGTCCCGGGAGGGACCGGGGACTGACGCCGTTCTCGGCGTCGTACTGGAAGCGCTCGTACTTGCCCGTCGCGTCGTGCGGGGCGTCCTCCAGTTCCGCCTCCGTCACGACGCTCCCCGGGTCCGGATTCGGCTCCCGGTCGAAGTGGCTCATCGGGACGTTCGTCATCTCGCCGCCGAGTTTCTGGTCGTAGAGGACGATGGCCGGAAGCTGGTACTCGTAGGCGATGCGGAACGCCTGCCGCGTCTGGTCGTAGGCCTCCTCGGGCGTTCCGGGTGCGAACACGACGCGCGAGGAGTCCCCCTGGCTCGTGTAGAGGACGTGTTCGAGGTCGGCCTGTTCGGGCTTCGTCGGCATCCCCGTCGACGGCCCGGCGCGCATCGCCTCGACGAGGACGAGCGGGGTCTCCGACATCTCGGCCAGACCGAGCGGTTCGGACATGAGCGCGAACCCGCCGCCGGACGACCCGGACATGGATTTCACGCCCGCGTGCGAAGCGCCGATGGCCAGTGCCGCCGCTGCGATTTCGTCCTCGACCTGTTCGGAGATGCCGCCCACCTCCGGCAGGTTCTGGGACATGATGGTGAACACCTCGGTCCACGGGGTCATCGGATAGCCCGCGATGAACCGACAGCCTTCGTCCAGTGCCCCGTAGGCGATGGCGTCACTCCCCGAGAGCAACGCCTGCTCTTCGTCGTGTTCGCCTTTCGGGGCGGTGACGCTGTCCGTCAGGTCGAACTGCTCTCGCGCCTGCTCGGCGGCGTGATAGAGGATTTCGATGTTCGGGTCGAGAATCTCGTCGGGCATCGCCTCGCTCATCAGTTCCTCGATTATCGAGAGGTCGATGCCGGCGATTGCACACGTCACGCCGACGCCGGCCGTGTTACGCATGACCTCGCGGCCGAACTCGCGGGCCATGTTCCGCAGGTCCATCGGATAGACGTGCCAGTCGTTCTCCTCGACGCGCTCCTCGAAGTCGTCGATTTCGGCGGCGTCGAGGAGCCCGGTGTCGTAGACGATGACCCCGCCCTCGCGGAGTTCGTCGAGGTTCTCTTCGAGCGGCTTCAGTTCCTCGTTGCCGTAGTAGGCGTTCTCGGAGGGGTTCCGTGCGAAGGAGTCCCCGAGCGCCAGGAGGAAGTTGAACCCGTCCCCTCGCGCACGTACCGGCTCGCCCGATACGCGTACTTCCGTGTACGTGTGACCGCCACGGATGCGCGAGGGATAGTGACGATGCGTGAAAACGTGTCGCCCCGAACGCATCAGGGCCTTTGCGAAGTTCTGGCTCGTCGACGCGATTCCGTCCCCGGAACCACCCGCGATTCGCCAGATGAGTTCGTCGTCAGTCATATGTGGATTCACGGCCCTCGCGGGCCACTAACGAGATGATTTACGATGGCCCGACTAAAGCCTTTGCTATGCTTTACCAAGGAAAGATGATGAAGGACCTAATACGTACGGCGAATTCCGCGTGATCTCCGCGCCGCACGGACGCTCGGATTACTCGTTTCTCGGGCTACTCGGGTGGTAGTCGGTGTCGTACTCACCGGGTCGGTCGTCCATCCGGTCCGGGTTGATTCGCCCGCCCAGGAGCATGAAGTCCACGAGCGTCAGCGCCACCATCGCCTCGACGACGGGCACGCCGCGCGGCGGCAGGACCGGGTCGTGTCGGCCGACGACCTGAATCTCCTTTTCCTCCCCCGTCTCCCAGTCGACCGTCTTCTGCGTCTTGGGGATGGACGTCGGGGCGTGGAGCGTCACCTCGCCGTAAATCGGCTGTCCCGTCGTGATGCCGCCCTGCAGGCCGCCGTGTTCGTTGCCGACGGGCGTCGGGTCGCCCCGCTGCTCGTCGCCTGCTCCCTCGGCGCTCCCCGCCTCGCCCTCGTCGAACTCCCAGTCCTCGTTTCGCTCCGACCCGGTGTATTCGACGGCCTCGGCCCCGAGGCCGAACTCGAACGCCGTCGCTGCCGGGACGGCCATCAGCGCCTTGCCGAGACGGGCGGGCACCGAATCGAATCGCGGGGCGCCGAGTCCGCGCGGGACGCCGTGGGCCTCGAAGTGGATGGACCCGCCAATCGAGTCGCCCTCCTCCTGATACTGGTCGATGCGGTCGCGCATCTCGGCGGCCGTCTCGGGATGTGCGCACCGCACCTCGTTCTCCTCCGAATGCTCCAGCATCTCCTCGAAGGTGACCGCCGGCGCTTCGACGTCGCCGATTCGGTTCACGTGGGCCTTTATCCGGATGCCGTGCTGGTCGAGTATCTTCTTCGCAATCGCGCCCGCGGCGACCCAGTTGACCGTCTCGCGGGCCGACGACCGCCCGCCGCCGCCCCAGTTGCGCGTTCCGAACTTCGCCGAGTAGGTGAAGTCGCCGTGGCTCGGGCGGGGAGCCGTCACGAACGGTTCGTACTTGCCCGAGCGGGCGTCCTTGTTCTGGATGACCATCCCGATGGGCGTGCCCGTCGTGTAGCCGTCCTGGAGTCCCGAGTTGATGGTCACCTCGTCCGGTTCGCCCCGACTGGTCGTAATCATCGACTGGCCGGGCTTGCGCCGGTCCAGGTCGCGCTGGACGTCCTCCTCGGCGAGTTCGAGGCCGGCCGGACACCCCGAGACGGTGACGCCCATCGCCGGACCGTGGCTCTCTCCGTACGTCGTGACCTGGAACAGTCGGCCGAAACGATTGCCGTTCATTGTCTGGATACTGCCGCTCCTAGGTCATAAAGCACGTCGAAGAAGTCGGGAAAGGAGACGTCGACGTGTTCGGCCCCGCGAACCGTCGTCTCGCCGTCCGCCACGAGGCCGGCCACCGCCAGCGACATGACGACGCGGTGGTCGTCGTAGCCGTCGACCGCGCCGCCCTGCAGGTCCGTCTCGTCGCCGTGGATCGTCAGCGTGTCCGCCTCCTCGGTCACCGACGCGCCGAGTTTCTCCAGTTCCGTCGCCATCGCGCTCACTCGGTCCGTCTCCTTGTAGCGGACGTGTTCGCAGTCGACGATGCGCGTCTCTCCGTCGGCGGCCGCCCCGAGGACCGCAATCGTCGGGAGCAGGTCCGGCGTGTCGCCGACGTCGACCTCGACGCCCGCGAGCGCCGACTGCCGAACGGTGATGCGCCCGTCGTCCCGGTCCCAGTCGACGTCCGCGCCCATCCGCTCCAGTACGTCCACGATGGCCGTGTCGCCCTGGGCGCTCGGGTGTGCGCCGCCGACGACCACTTTCTCGCCCTCTTCGGCGGCGAGCGCGCCGGCCGCGAGGAGATACGACATCGAGGAGAAGTCGCCCGGGACGTGGTACTCGCCGTCCGGGGTCTCGTACTGCTGCCCGCCGGCGACGGCGAAGCCGTCCGCCGTCCCCTCGGCGTCGACGCCGAACGCCGACAGCACTTCGAGCGTGATGTCGACGTACGGTGACGACTTGAGTTCGGTTTCGAGGTGGACGTCGACGCCCTCGTCCGTCGCCGCGCCGGCCATCAACAGCGCGGTGACGTACTGCGAGGAGACGTCGCCCGGGATGGACACCTCGCCGCCCGAGACGGGACCCTCGACGACGAGCGGTGCCTGGCCGTTCCCGCGGGTGCTCTCGGCGCGCCCGCCGAGCTGGTCGATGGCGTCGAGGAGCGGCCCCTGTGGCCGGGAGCGGAGCGAGTCGTCGCCCGTCAGGACGGTGATGCCGTCGGCCAGCGCGGCACAGGCCGTCACCAGCCGCATCGTCGTCCCGCTGTTGCCACAGTCGACGACCGTCGACGGGACGTCCGGCCGACCGCCGAATCCCGCCACGTCGACGTGGTCGCCGTCGCGTTCGACGTCGCCGCCGAAGGCCTCGACGGCACGCGCCGTCGCCCGCGTGTCCGCGCTGTCGAGGGCGTCGTAGACGAGGGCGCCGTGGCTGTACCCCGCCGCGAGGATGGCGCGGTGGGTGTAACTCTTCGACGGCGGGGCCTTCGCGGCACCGCGGACCGACGACTGCGATATCGTGACGTCCATACCGTGCGGTGCGTGGGAAGGAGTATCAGCGTACCGGACGTCGGCGACGACGGACCGCCGTCCGGTCGGCGAGCGGCGAGCGCCCCGGAGCCGAGCGGACGGCACCCACGACCGGGTCGAACCCACCCCCGACGACGGCGAGTCGAGGCCGACCGACGACGGCCCGAATCAGTGGCCGACTTCGACATCGCGGAGGAACTCCCGTTCCGTCCGTCTCGCTTCGGGCCCCGCGTCGACGAGCGTCGCTTCGCCGACCGACTCCGAGAACCGGTCCGGGTCCGGCGTGGCGCGCGTGAGCAGTTCCGAGAACTCCGAGCCGTGGCGTCCCTCCGCGGAGACGATACCGCCGTACTTGCGCTCCTCGAACGAGGTTTCGGCGGGGTCGGGAAACTCCTCGCGGAGTATCTCCGCCGTCTCGCGGAGGTACTCGGCCGCCCGTGCTTGCTCGTACCGGCTCTCGTCGTAATACTGCTCCGAGAACCGCTCGTCGACGTCGGTGGACGCGTGCTGTGGCGACTCGAAGTACACCGACTTCGGCGTCGTCCCCCGGTCGAGGAAGCGAAGGTTGATGGTGAAGCTATCCGGGTATCGGAGGATGAGCGGGCAGAACACCACGTCAGTGACGGTCGGGCGCTGTTGCATTCGCCAGATTCCCTCGACGTAGTACGCCGTGAGCGCACCGAGGCGGTCGCTCCGTTCGCCCCGGTGGTACGCCCGGGCGACCCGTTCGTAGTCGTCGCCGGCGACGTGGCGGAGTCGACGCCTGAACGTCTCGGCGATGAGTTCGACCTCGGTCTCGTAGGCCTCCGCCACCGTCATCCCCGGGTCGGTGAGCAGGTCCGCCTTCCGCTCGCGAGCAGCCGCCACGGCCTCGATGTTCTCGTGAAACGCCCGTTCCGCCGCTTCGTTCGGCAGCGGCGTTCTGACCGCGTGCCGGTGCAGTATACCCCCGTCCTCGTCGTGGCGAACCTCCCCCCGAGACATACGGGGTTCGACGCGGCGACGACGCATAAGCGTGCCTACCATCCGGAATATTCGTTCCGACCGTCACGGGAACGAGTCACTGCAACGGGTCGTCGACGTCCGCGCTCGCCCCGGGTCGTTCAACGGAACGCGACGGACGGGTGACGCGGCCGCCGGAGCGTCGGAGCCGGTGACGCGTCGAATCGCAAGACGGGCGTGTGACGCCCCGCAAACCTTTTTCGGTCGGCGGGCGTGGACGGTGTAATGGCGACGTTATCGGAGTGTCTCGGTGAACTCGTTCGCGACGTCGACGGACTCTTTCTGTTCTCACCGAGCGGTTCGTACTACGAGCGGTTCGCCGACGCCGACGTCGACCAGTTGGTCGTCGTCGCCGCCGAGAACGCCGTCGGTGCGGAGACGTTCGTCGAACTCCCGCTCGAGTTCGAGGACGTCGAAGACCGCATCCGGTTCGGCATCGAAGGGTCGATGGACCGGAACCTCGTCGGGGAGGGCGACGTCCTCGCCTGCGCGGCGGCCGTCTTCGACGACGACCCGGATTCGCTGGTGCGGGTCCGCGTCGACGAGGCGATGCGGTCTGGCCTGTACGACCTGTTCATGCACTCGCGGGCCGACCCGGGCGTCGTCCGCGACGTCTTCGAGGTGGCCATCGAACTCGGGAAGAAAGGCCAGAAGGGCAAACCCGTCGGCGCGCTGTTCGTCGTCGGCGACGCGGGGAAGGTGATGAACAAGTCCCGTCCCCTCAGCTACAACCCCTTCGAGAAGTCACACGTCCACGTCGGCGACCCCATCGTGAACGTGATGCTCAAGGAGTTCTCTCGACTCGACGGCGCGTTCGTCGTTTCCGACCAGGGCAAGATAGTCTCCGCGTACCGCTACCTCGAACCGTCGGCCGAGGGCGTGGACATCCCCAAAGGACTCGGCGCGAGACACATGGCGGGCGGCGCGATTACCCGCGACACGAACGCCATCGCCATCGTCCTCTCGGAGTCGGACGGCATGGTCAGAGCGTTCAAGGGAGGGAACCTGATTCTCGAAATCGACCCGGAGGAGTACTGAGATGCAGGGCGCGGCGCTCGACGAACTCGCGGGCCGCGTCCCGGTTCGCTTCTGGATAGCCGTCGGGCTCCTCGCCGTCGGCCTCGTCGCCGGTATTCTGGTCCGGTGGGCGACGCGGAACCTGCTCCAGCGGATGGGCGTCCCCGGCGCGATAGAGGGGACGGGATTCGACCGGACCGCCCGTAGCTTCGGGACGTCGACGGTCGGCATCCTCGCCAATCTGGCGGGCTACTTCGTCCTCGGCGTCGCCGTCTCCATCGCCTTCGCCGTCACCGACATCGCGTACGTCCAGCGCTTGCTCGACGCCCTCGCGGGGTTCCTCCCGCAGCTGTTTCTCGCCGTCCTCGTCCTCATCGTGGGCATCGTCGTCGGCGACAAGGTGGAGCTGTTCATCGCCGAACGGTTCCGCGGCGTCAAACTCCCGCAGGTCAGCATCATCCCGACGCTGGCGAAGTACAGCGTCTTCTACCTCGCCGCCCTCATCGCCCTCGGGCAGGTGAACGTCGCTACCGGTGCACTCCTCATCCTCCTCGCGGCGTACGTCTTCGCCCTCGTCTTTCTCGGCGGCATCGCCTTCCACCAGCTGCTCACGTCCGGGGCGGCCGGCACCTACCTCCTCCTTCGCGAACCCTACACTATCGGCGACGAGATCCGCGTCGGCGAGACGCGCGGCATCGTCCAGGAGATGGACCTGTTCGTCACGCACGTCGAGAGCGACGGCGAGGAGTTCGTCCTGCCCAACAGCAAGGTGTTTTCCGACGGCGTCGTCCGGATTCGGTCCTGACCTCACCCGTCCGGGGAGCCGCCGTCCGTGGCGTCGGTCCCCCCGTCCGCGGCACCGTTCTCGCCGTCCGCGTCGTCGGTCGAAACGTCGCCTCCGTCGTCCGGGACGACCTCGTCCCGCGACACCTCGCGGGCGGGCACGCCCGCGACCGTCGCGCCGGGCGGGACGTCCTCGACCACGAGGGAGTTGGCGGCCACCTGCGCGCCCGCCCCGATGGCGACGCCCGGCAGGACCACGGCTCCCGCGCCGACCATCGCCCGTTCGCCGACGACGACCTCGCCCGTTCGGTACTCTTCCTGCAAGAATTCGTGACAGAGGAGGGTCGCGTCGTATCCCACGATGGCGTGGTCGCCGAGCGTTATCAGTTCGGGCCAGAAGACGTCCGGCGTCGCCTCCAGTCCCCACGAGACGCCCGTACCGACCGTCGCCCCGAGGCGACGCAGGACCCACGTTTTCAGCCGAAGGCTCGGGGAGATGCGGACGAGCAGGACGGCGACGTAGTTGACCATCACCCGCAGCGGGTGTTTCGCCTCGGTCCAGGACTGGAGGGAGTTCAGTGGCCCCGGCGTCGGGTGGCGGTCGAGTCGCGGATGGCGGTGGTCGCGGTCGCTCACAGTCCCGGTTGGACCGGCGTCGCCTTGAAACCGTCCCGTAGGCGTCGACCGCACCGGTCCCTGAACGGCGTCGACCCCCTGACGGTGGTCGCGTTCCGACTACGGGCCGACATTTAATGCGGTCGGAAACGAACGGTATCGTCGTGAACCCATCCGTCGTCGCCGACGCGACGGGGGGCGTCGAAACCATGATTCCGCCCGCAGACATCGGACGAACCCTCGACGTCATTGCCGACGGCGACTGCCGGGCGATTCTGGACACGACGGGGTGCGAGCCCATGACTGCCGCCGAAATCTCCGACCAGTGCGGCATCCCCCTCTCGACGACGTACCGGAAACTCGACCGCCTGACCGACGAGAACCTCCTCGAAGAGCGGACGCGCGTCCGGAGGGTCGGCAAGCACGCCCGGCAGTACGAACGCGTCGTCGACGAACTCCACATCCACCTCACCGGCGACGGAGACGTCGAGGTAGACGTGACGACGATGTCCGAGTGAACTCCGAATTCGAGGGCGGTAGCTGGGATACCGTCCGTCGCTCGGTCCCGCCGTCGCCGGTCGTCGGGAAGCCGAAATCAACAAGTCGACGGCAGGAACGTCGAAGGGTATGAAGCGATTCCTCGTTGCCCTGCTGGTCCTCTGCTCGCTCGCCGCCCTGCCCGCGACCGCGGCGGCCGAACAGCGCGTCGGGGGGAGCGTCGTCGTCGAACCGGGCGAACGCGTCGACGGATTCACCGCCACCGCCGGCACCGTCGTGGTCCGCGGGACGGTCGACGGCGACCTCCAGGCGTACGCCGGCACCGTCGTCGTCGCCGAAGGCGGCGAGGTGACCGGCACGCTCCAGGCCTACGCCGGGACCGTCCGCGTCGGCGGGCGCGTCGGCGGGCGCGTGCGCGCCTACGGCGGCGACGTCGTCCTCGCCGAATCCGGGTCCGTCGGCGGGTCGCTCGCCGCCGGCGCGGGGTCGGTCACTATCGCCGGGACCGTCGGCGGCGACGTCACCGCTGCGGGCGACTCCGTGACGCTGGCGTCGACGGCGCGGGTCCGCGGCGACGTCACCTACGACGGGTCGCTCACGACCCAGCAGGGCGCGCAGGTGTCGGGGACGACCCGGCGAATCGAGGACCTGCAGGTGGGCCCGAGCGGTCCCGCGCTCCCGCCGGGCGCGTTCGTCCTGTTCGGGGTCCTCGCGAACTTCGTCCTCGGGGCCGTCCTGCTCGTCGCCTTCCCCGCGTTCGCTCGCGACGTCGTCGACACCGTGACCCTCGACCCGCTCTGGGCGGCGTTGAGCGGCGTCGCGGCGATGCTCGTCGTCCCGCTCTTCCTCGCCGCCCTCGCGGTCACCGTCGTCGGCGTCCCGACGGCCGTCGCCGGCCTCGCCCTCTCGCTCGTCCTCGCGTGGGTGGCGGCCGTCTACGGCCAGTTCGCCGCCGGCGTCTGGCTCGTCTCGTTCACCGACTACGAGAGCCGGTGGCTCGCGCTCGCCGTCGGCCTCCTCGTCGTCGGGGTCCTGGGTCGCGTTCCCTACCTCGGTCCCGTCGTCCAGTTCGCCGTCGTCCTCCTCGGCCTCGGGGCGGTCGTCCGGAACGCCCGCGAACGCTACGACCGGAGCGGTGGCCGCGGGTCGGGCGGCCTCTGATAGTGATTACTGTAAGTCATTACCGGTGGTTCGCCGAGACGGTTCAGCGAACCACCGGTAAACAGTTACAGTAATCACTATGAAACGGGGCACGTCGTCGTCCGAACCCGCGCCGGCGAGGACTCCGGTCGCCCCCTCACTCGCGGACGATCTTCCCGTCGAGGTAGGCGCGGGTCTTGTCGTTCGTCTTCTGGGTCCGCTTGCGGAACTCGACGACGCGCTGGCCGTCCTCCCGGCGGTCGGACTGAACGTCGAGCTGGAGTCCCACGTCGCGGAAGTGGTCGAACAGGGCGGCGATGGCCGCCGAGTCGCCGCGGACGGTGTGCTCCTCGCCGACCGCGCCGCCGTCGTCGATTTCCTCGACCGTCTCGCGCATCGACAGGAGGATGGCCTCGCCGAGGCGGTGGGCGCGGTCGCGGGCCGCCTCGTCGGACTCTCCCCACTCGACGGACTGGAACGCCTCGCGGACGATGCGCCGGAACATGAACGACTGGCCGTAGTCGAAGGGGAGCGAGAAGGCGTACGCCAGGTCGTCGACGTTCGTCGCCGACGTGGTGTACTTCAGTTGCGTCGAGACGTCCCGGGTCTTCATCACGACGCCCTCGCGTCCGCGCTCGTCGAGGTCACGAATCACCCGTTCGACCGGGTCGACGCCCGCGTCGGGGTCGAAGGAGCCGTGAAACGGGACCTGTGGAAAGTCGTACGCCTCGCATTTCTCGCGGCGGTCGGGCACCGGCAGCGACTCCCCCGTCTCGCGGTGACGGACGTCGAACGCCCGGAACGCGATGGAGTCGACGCCCGGATAGTCGTGGGTTGTGTAGGGGTTCTCGGGGCCGACCATCTCGCCACAGAGCATCAGGTCGGGATGGTCGTCGAAGAAGGCATCGAGGTCCAGGAGCGTCTTCACCTTCGCCGTGGTGAACGGACAGACGATGCCGCTCCGGGTGAACGCGAGGACGTCGCCGTCGAGGCGGACGACCCGGACGTTGTAGCCGTCGAGTTTCTCCTCGACGTAGACGTCCCGGTCGAACTGTCGCGGAACGCCGGTTTCGAGGACCAGCGTGCGCGGTATCTTCGGGAACCCCCGAACGACCGTCCCCTCGACGAGGGCCGTCCCGCGTTCGAGGCCACGCCGGTAGTCCGGGAGGTGGCGGTACGTCCGGCCGTCGTGGGTCTGCTCCTCGAAGTAGTCGAGGAGGTCCTCGAACTCCTCGCGGGAGAGCGAGAGCGTCTCGTAGTAGCTCACGCCCGCGAGCTACGGGAACGAGTCCCAAAAGCCTACGTCCCGATTCCCACCGACCGCGGGGCGCTCGCTTCGACGGGACACCACGCCGGCGGTGGGTCGCTCACTCCACGACCAGCACGCGCAGGTCGTTGACGTTCGTCCCCGTCGGTCCCGTGTCGAGGACGGCGTTGCGGCCGTCGAGGTAGCCCAGGGCGTCGTTGTCGGCGAGGGCGGCCCGCGCGGCGTCGACGTCGTCGACGGTGTCGGCGTCGACGACGGCCCCGGCGACGTCCGATCCACCGTCGCGCCCGTCCGTGTCGACGCAGGCGAGCGTCGCGTCCGCGGGGAGTTCGATGGCCGCCGCGAGGGCGAACTCCTGGTTCGGGCCGCCCTCGCCGTCGCCGCGGACCGTCACCGTCGTCTCGCCGCCCGAGAGCACCACCGCCGGGGCGTCGAGGGGGTTGCCCGTCGCGGCGACTTCTTCGGCGACGGCGACGTGGGTCAGCGCCGCCTCGCGCGACTCGCCGCGGACGCTCGACGAGAGGATACAGGAGTCGTAGCCCCGGTCTTCGGCCGTCTCGCGGGCGGCGTCGAGGGCCGTGAAGCCGTCCGCGAGGACGACGTTGCGGACGCGCTCGAACACCGGGTCGTCGGCGTCTGGCGTCTCGGATAGCTCGCCGTTCGCGCCGGCCCGGAGACGGTCGCGGACTCCATCGGGCGCGTCGACGTCGTAGCGCTCCAGGACTTCGAGCGCGTCCGCGTACGTCGAGTCGTCGGGCGCGGTCGGACCGCTGGCGATGACGCCCAGGTCGTTGCCGACGACGTCCGAGAAGACGAGGCCCACCACCGTCGCCGGCGCGGCGACGCGGGCCAGGCCGCCGCCCTTGAGCGACGAGAGGTGTTTGCGGACGGCGTTTAGTTCGCCGATGTGCGCGCCGGAGGCGAGGAGGGCGTCGGTCGTCGCCTGCAGGTCGGCCAGCGAGACGCCGTCGGCGGGCGAGGGGAGGAGGGCGCTCGCGCCGCCGGTGACGACGGCGAGGACGAGCGTCCGGTCGTCGGCGTCCGCGAGGAGGGCCGCGATGCGCTCGGTCCCCTCGACGCCGCGTTCGCTCGGGACGGGGTGGTCGCCGAGGTGTCTGTCGACGTAGTCGCCGGCGCTCGGGTCGGGCGTGACGACGGCCCCGGCGGCGATGCGGTCGCCGAGGACGGTTTCGAGGGCGTCGGCGACGCCGTCGGCGGCCTTCCCCCCGCCGACGACGAGGATGCGGTCGTACTCCGTCAGGTCGTAGTCGACGCCGTCGACGGCGAGGACGTCGCCGTCCAGCGAGACCGCGTCGGCGACGACGCGTTCCGGGTTGGCGGCTTCGATGCCGTCGCGGACGCAGGCGAGCGCAGTCGCTCGCGCCTCGGTGGTCGCGAGCGAGTCGACGTGGTCGAACATGTCCACCCCGTCTCCGACAAGGGTAAAAAGCGTGCCCAAGTACCCCACTCCAATGAGCGAACACGCGGCGTCCGAGGGACGCGTCCGCGTCGTCGGCACGGCACACGTCTCCGCCGACAGCGTCCGGGAAGTCGAGGAGGCCATCGCGGACGAACGACCGGACGTCGTCGCGGTGGAACTCGACGAGGGGCGCTACCGACAGCTACAGGGCGGCACCCCAGACGACATCGAACCCGGGGACCTGCTCCGTGGCAACACCGTCTTCCAGTTTCTCGCCTACTGGATGCTCTCGTGGGTGCAGGCCCGACTCGGCGAGCAGTTCGACGTGAAACCGGGCGCGGACATGCTCGCGGCCGTCGAGACGGCCGAGTCGCTCGGCATCGACGTCGCGCTGGTCGACCGGGACATCCAGACGACCATCCAGCGCTTCTGGGCGCGGATGACGTTCCTCGAGAAGTTACGGGTCGCCGGCGGCCTCGCCTTCGGCGTCACCGACAGCCGCGTCGTCGGCGTCGTCCTCGGCATCTTCGTCGGGGTCTTCCTCGGCCCGCTGGTCGGCCTGTTCGGCCCCTCGATAGGCCTGACGGGCGCGATTCTGACGCGCGTGACCGCCGGCGTCCTCCTGGCGCTCGGCTCCGGGTTCGTCCTCCGGACGCTCGGCGACGGCTTCCTCGACCCGGACGAGAGCCTCGTCCTCGGCATCGGCGGCGGCCTCGCCGTCGGCCTCGTCGCCGGCGTCGGCCTCGGCTTGGGCACGGGCGTCGCCACGGCGCTGGGGTCGTTCGCCGTCCGCGCCATCGGGAGCCTCGCCATCGGCCTCGGCGTCGGCCTGCTCGTCGGCCTCGTCGCCGGTGTCGTCTTCGGCGAACTCGGTCTGGCCGAGGCCGACGACGTCGAGGAGTTCGACATGGAGGCGCTGACCGACGCGGACGTGGTGAGCGTGATGATGGAGGAGTTCCGGCAGTTCAGCCCCGGCGGCGCGCAGGCGCTCATCGACGAACGCGACGCCTACATCGCCCACGAACTCCACGCCCTGCGCTCGTCGGGCCGGGACGTCGTCGCCGTCGTCGGCGCGGGCCACCGCGACGGCATCGAGGGCTACCTCGCGAACCCCGAGACGCTCCCGTCGAAGGCGTCGCTGGTCGGCGAATCCGACGGCGGCGGCTTTCCGTGGGGGAAGCTCGTCGGCGGGGCCGTCTCCGTCGCCTTCGTCGGCTTCTTCGTCCTGCTGGCGATGGCCGGCGTCCGCAACGGCTTCCTGCTGCGGCTCTTTGCGGCGTGGTTCGTCGTCAACGGCGTCTTCGCCGCCGGTCTCGCCCGCCTCAGCGGCGCGCGGTGGCCGTCGGCGCTCGTCGGCGGGGCCGTCGCCTGGATGACCTCCATCAACCCCCTGCTCGCGCCGGGGTGGTTCACGGGCTACATGGAACTCCGTCACACCCCCGTCAATGTCGCCGACATCGGCCGGCTGAACGACCTGCTCTCCGACGAGGAGACGCCCATCCGACGGCTCGTGAGCCAGATGTTCGACGTCCCCCTCTTCAGGCTCATCATGGTCGTCGCCATGACGAACGTCGGCAGCATCGTCGCCAGCCTCCTGTTCGTGACGTACGTCCTCCCCCTGTTCGCCGCGAACCTCGGCGGCGTCGACGGCGTCACCGGCCTGATGCTGGAGGGCGCCCGCAACAGCGCCGAACTCGTCTGGAGGTCGCTGACGTGAACCTCTCGTTCAGTTCGCGCGAACTCCGCGACCTGCTGGTGGCGTGGGCCGCTCTCGGCTTCGCCTTCGCCGTCTTCTTCGCCGGCGGCGGGAGTCGCGGCCTCCTGGCCACCCTCCGGGGCGGCCTGTTCGGCCCGCTCGTCGTCAGCCTGCTCACGGCCGGCCTGGGCTTTCTCCTCCACGAACTCGCGCACAAGGTAGTGGCCATCCGCTTCGACCAGGTCGCCGAGTTCCGCGCCGACTACGGGATGCTCTTTCTCGCCGTGATGAGTGCGCTCGTCGGCTTCATCTTCGCCGCACCCGGCGCGGTCCACCACCGCGGCCGCATCACCGAGCGGGAACACGGCCTCATCGCCCTCGCGGGCCCCGTGACGAACCTCCTGCTCTCGCTGCTATTTCTCGCTGTCGTCATCCTCGGTGCGCTCGTCGGGTCGCCGGGCGTCCGCTTTCTCGGCGCTCGCGGCCTCGCCATCAACCTCTTTCTCGCCGCGTTCAACATGCTCCCCATCGGGTCGCTCGACGGCCGCACCGTGCTCGGGTGGAGCAAGGCCGTCTTCGCGCTGGTGTTCGTCCCCGCCGTCGGGCTGACGCTGGTCGTCGTCTTCGGCCTCGGCGTCGGCCTGTCGTAGACGACGACCGACGCCGAGGGCGGGCGTGAGGACGCGGTGCGCGGCACTCGAATCCGGGGACTTTCGCCGCCCGAACCGGTCCCCTTTCCGAACGCTTTTCACTGACTGACCAGTCAGTTAGTACGTGAGCAGCGAACCGACCGAGGCGTCGGAAGCGACCGACGACATCATGTGCGCGACGTATCGCGCGCTCTGTCGGCACGGCTACGCCGACCTGACGATGCAGGACATCGCCGACGAGTGGGACAAGAGCAAGGCGGCCCTGCACTATCATTACGACACCAAGCGGGGGCTGTTGCTGGCGTTTCTCGACTACCTCTTCGACCAGTATCGCCGGCGCGTCGCGGACCCGGCGGGCGACGACGCCCGGGAGCGACTCCGCTCGTTTCTCGACGCGTCGCTGGCCCCGTCGGACCGAGACGCGAACCAGGAGTTCCAGACGGCGGCCCTCGAAATCAGGGCCCAGTCGCCCTACGTCGGGGAGTTCCGTGACCGACTCGTCGAACTCGACGCGTTCATCCGGCGTCGGGTTCGGGAACTCGTCGCCGCGGGCGTCGACGACGGGTCCATCGGGGCCGACGTCGACCCCGACGCCGCGGCGGCGACCATCGTCACCCTCCTCGACGGCGCACACACCCGGCGGGTCGCGCTCGACGCGTCCGTCGAGGAGGTGCAACGGCCGCTCTACGACTACGTGGAGGGACAACTGGCCGCCGAAGGGGGCGAATGAGCCTGCGCTCGCTCCTCTCGCGGGTGTTCAAGGGGCGCGACGAGGTCGACCTCACCTCCGGCGACATCGGGGGCCCGCTGTTCTACCTCGCCTTGCCCATCGTCATCACCAACCTCCTCCAGACGGCGTACAACCTCGCGGACACCTTCTGGGTGGGCCAGTACAGCACGAACGCCCTCGCGGCCATCAGCTTCGCGTTCCCGCTGGTGTTTCTCCTCATCGCGCTCGGGATGGGCGTCTCCGTCGCGGGCAGCGTCGTCGTCGCGCAGTTCGTCGGCGCGGGCGAGGAACGGGAGGCCGAATACGCCGCCTCCCAGACGGTGTCCTACGCGTTCCTCCTGTCGCTCGTTCTGGGGGCGGGGGGCTACCTGCTCGTCGAGGACGTCATCGGCTTGCTCGGGGCCGAACCCGACGTGTTGGTGCTGGCCACCGACTACATGCAGGTCATCTCGCTGGGCATCGTCTTCATGTTCGGCTTCTTCGTGTTCATCTCGCTGATGCGGGGCTACGGCGACACCATCACGCCGATGCTCGTCATGCTCGGCTCCGTCGTCCTCAACATCGTCCTCGACCCGTTCGTCATCTTCGGCTGGTGGGTGTTCCCCGAGATGGGCGTCGAGGGCGCGGCCCTCGCGACGGTCTTCTCGCGGGCGCTGGCGATGGCCGTCGGCCTCGGCATCATGCTCTCGGGGCGGCGCGGCGTCAGAATCAGGCCCGGCGAGATGCTGCCCGACCTCGCGTACGGGCGGAAACTCGCCCGCGTCGGCTTCCCCGCATCCATCGAGGGGACCGGGCGGGCGCTCTCCATCAACCTCCTGATGGCCATCGTCGGCACCTTCCCCACGACGGTCGTGGCGGCGTTCGGCATCGGGACGCGCGTCTTCTCCGTCGTCTTCCTGCCCGCCATCGGCGTCGCCCGCGGCGTCGAGACGATGGCCGGCCAGAACATCGGTGCCGGCGAGGAGGACCGCGCGGGCGCGACGGCGACGTTCGCGGCGAAGTCGACGTTCGTCATCCTCGCGCTCGTCGGCGTCGTCGTCTGGGTGTTCGCCGCGCCGGTCGTCGGCGTCTTCACCGACGACCCCGAGGTGGTCGCCGTCGGTGCGGACTTCCTCCGCTACGTCGCCCCGACGTTCGGCTTCATCGGCGTCATGCGCTCGTACAGCGGCGCGTTCCGCGGAGCGGGCAAGACGCTCACCGCGGCGGCCATCTCGATTCTGATGCTCGGCGTCGTCCGCCTCCCGTTCGCCTGGTTCGCCGCTACCCCACTCGGTACGTCCGGCGTCTGGCTCTCCTTTACCGTCTCCAACCTCGTCGGCGCGGCCGTCGCCTACCTCTGGTTCCAGCGCGGGACCTGGCGGTCGGCGGACCTCACCGGCACGAAGCACGGCGACCTCGTCGACGGCGTCGTCGACGATTGACACCTTCGGCTTTATTTATCGCCCCGTGGTAACGACGCACATGGCGTACATCGTCAAGATGCCCAAGCTGGGGCTGGAGATGAAGCAAGGGACGGTGCTGGAGTGGCACGTCGGGGAAGGGGAGGCCGTCTCGAAGGGGGACCTGCTCGCCGAGATAGAGTCCGAGAAGAGCGTCGGCGAAATCGAGGCCCGCGAGGACGGCGTCCTCCGGCGGGTCGTCCTCGGCGCGGACGAGGTGGCCGAACCCGGCACGCCGATGGGGATCGTCGCCGGCGCGGACGAGGACGTCTCGCCGCTGGAGGAACAGGTCGAAGCGGAGATGGGAGAGCGCGCTACGACCGAACCGAGCGAGGAGGAGCCCAGAGAAGCGGCCGCCGACTCCGGTGGGGGCGGCGGCGGAAACGGCGGCAGCGACAGCGGCGGCGACGGCGGGGGCGCGTCGGTGAAGGCGACGCCGCGAGCGAGAAAGCGCGCCGAGGAACTCGGCGTCGACCTCTCGACGGTGACGGGGACGGGGCCGCAGGGAGCGGTCAGCGAGTCGGACGTCGAGGCGGCCGCCGAGAGCGGCGAGGGCGGCGACGACGCGGACGGGTCGCGAACGCTCGTCGAGGAGCGGTCCCTCTCGGGGATGCGACGCACCATCGCCGAGCGACTCGGCGAGAGCTACCGGAACGCCGTCCACGTCACCGAACACCGGAAGGTGGACGCCGAGGAACTCCTCGCGGCGGCCGACGCCGCCGAGACGGCGCTCGACGTCGACGTCTCCCTCCCGGACGTGTTGCTGGTGGCGCTCTCGGCGACGCTCGCGGAACACCCCGCGTTCAACGCCACCTTCGAGGACGAGACCCACCGCCTCTACGCGGAACACAACGTCGGCGTCGCCGTCGACATCGAGGCGGGCCTCGTCGCGCCCGTCCTCCGCGACGTCGGGTCGAAGTCGCTCGCCGACGTCGCCGCCGAGCGCCGCGAACTGACCCGGCGCGCCCTCGACGGCGACTACACGACGGCCGACCTGCGCGGCGGGACGTTCACCGTGACGAACCTGGGCGTCCTCGGCGTCGAGTCGTTCGACCCGGTCATCAATCCGCCACAGGTGGCCATCCTGGGCGTCAATGCGGTCCTCGAACGACCGATTCGTGGCGACGACGGCGGCGTGGAGTGGCGGCGGAAACTCCCGCTCGACCTCTCGTTCGACCACCGCGTCGTCGACGGGGCCGACGCCGCCCGCTTCCTCGGCACGCTCGCGGACCACCTCGAGAACCCGTGGGCGCTCCTCCCCGACGACGTGTCGACGCCACAGGGGTAGGTGGACTCGGGAGCAGCTTCGGTCGACCCGAGGATGAGGGGACGGTCGGGTTCAGGGATAGGTCCTGGCGGATTCAGGGATAGGTCCGGTCGGGTTCGGGCATCGCGTCCAGGTTCGCCGCCGTCTCGAAGACGACCCCGTTCATCTGCTCCGCAGTGTCGAGATACCAGTACGCCACGCCCGCGAAGTTCCCGCTCTGGACGACGGGCATCCCCGCGTCCTCGAACCGCTCGACGACGTCCTCGGCGTCGTCGAACGCGAAGCAGGCGACGTGGTGCAGGCCCTCGCCGTGTTCGTCGAGGTGTTCGGTGTAGAGGCTCTCGCCCTCCAGCGGTTCGATGAGTTCGACCATCAGGTCGCCCACGTACCCCAACCCGAGTTTCATCGAGTAGTCGTGGGACTCGCCGCGGTAGGTTCGCTCGGTCAGACGCGGCGGTTCGAATCGGTACACTTCCCACGGGCCGACGCCCAGGAGGCCGCCCATTCGTTGCATGCCGTCGTCCAGGTCTTCGACGACGACGGCTATCTGGCTCACTTCCGGAATTTCGACGCCGACGTCCGGTATCTCTAGGGACATGTCCGGATAGACGTCCTCCGGGTACATAATGTTAGCTAGCTAACTAGAAGTCGAGGCCGCCGCGGTCGGCGGCCGCCGCGAGCGCTCGTTCCACCTGCACTATCGCGGGGCCGTCGTCGGACGGCGACATGACCACCTCGGCGTCCGTCACCTCGACGTCGCGTTCGCCGTCGACGCTCACGACGCCCGCCGGCACGTCGAAGACGAACTCCTCGCCGTCGTCGAGGCGGGCGTAGTCCGCGACGCCGACGGATTCGAGGACGCCCGGGAGGGTGACTGCGCCGACGGTCCGCGGCGTCTCGTCGGGCGGCCCGAGGCGGATGCCGACGCCGCCCGGCGCGTCGGGCGGGTGACGGACGACGCCGCCGGCGATGCCCGACAGGCCGATTTCGTGCGGGCCGGCGCGGGAGACGACGCCGCCGAGGAAGTCCTCGCCGTGGAGGATGGCACGGGTGCCGACGAACGGCCGGTCGACGACGCCCATCGTGGCGAGACTCCGCAGCGACCGTTCCCGGTCGGGTTCGACGATTCTCGCGCCGACCGTCGAGTGCTCGATGGCTACCGCGTCGACCGGGACCGTGCCGTCGGCGACGGCGGCCGCCGCGACGCCGGCGACCGTCCCGTCGACGTGGTCCGGGACGACGTTGTTCGTCCCCGTCGAGACGGCCACGAGCGGGACCGTCCCGACCGTCGAGACGACGTCTCGAACGGTGCCGTCGCCCCCGAGGACGACGACGACGTCCGTCTCGTCGCGAAAGCGGGCCGCGGCCAGGCGCGTGTCCTCGCGAGTCCCGCGGGTCGTGACGTCGAGGAGCGTCGCCGTCACCTCGTCGGGCGACTCCGAGACGGCGTGCTCGCCGATGCCGGCCTCGTCCGGTGCGACCAGGGCCTCGACGCCGGGGCGGGCCGACAGTCCTTCGAGGACGGCCGCGGCGGTTCGGCGCTTGGCGTAGTTGTCGCTGACGACGGCACTGCCGGTGAGTCGGCGGACGTCGCGTCCGGCAGCGGGGTTGGCGACGAGTCCGACGCGGGCCACGCGTCAGACGACCCTGTCGATTGCGGCCCGCACGTCGGCCGCGTGGGGCAACACCTCGTCTTCGAGCGGCGGGCTGAACGGCACGTGCGTGTCCGGAACGCCCACGCGCTGGGGCGGGGCGTCGAGGCTGAAGAAGCCGTCCTCGACGACGCGCGTGACGACTTCCGCGTGCGTGCCGTACGAGAGCGGACTCTCGTCCGCGACGACGAGTCGCCCCGTCTTCTCGACGCTGTCGACGATGGTGTCGGTGTCGAGCGGGTAGAGCGACCGCGGGTCGACGACTTCGACGCTCACGTCCCCGTCGAGTTCGTCCGCCAGCGAGAGCGACTCGCCGACGAGTCGCTGGGTGGCGACGACGGTGACGTCCTCGCCCTCGCGTTCGACGCTCGCCTCGCCGACGGGGAGCGTGAAGTCCGCGTCCGTCGGCACCTCGCCCTCCCGTTCGTATATCATCTTGTTCTCGAAGAACAACACCGGGTCGTCCGACCGGATGGCCGACTTCAGGAGCCCCTTCGCCGCCGCGGGCGTCCCCGGAGCGACGGCCTTGATGCCGGGGAAGTGCGCGAACCACGTGTGGAGCGTCCCCGAGTGCTGGCTGGCGGCCCCCATGCCGCCGCCCTCGGTGGTGCGGATGGTGATGCCCATGTCCGTCTTCCCGCCGAACATGTAGCGCATCTTGGCCATCTGATTCAGCATCTGCTCGGCGGAGACGCCGAGGAAGTCCGAGAACATGACTTCGACGACGGGGTGCATCCCCGTCGCCGCCGCCCCGACGCCCGCGCCGACGAATCCGGCCTCGCTGATGGGCGTGTCGCGGACCCGCTCCTCGCCGAACTCGTCGAGCAGTCCCTGTGTCACCTCGAAGACGCCGCCGTAGGTCCCGACGTCCTCCCCCATCAGGAAGACGCCCTCGTCGCGCTCCATCTCCTCGCGGAGCGCGCCGCGAATCGCCTCGCGGAAGGTCATCGTCTCAGTCTGCCGTTCGGCCGTCTGTGCCATTATGGCTCACCTCCGTCGGCCCGCAGTCGGCGAGCGAACTGTCTGATTTCGGGTGCCGGGTCGGCGAACATGTCCTCGTAGGCGTCGTCGGGGTCCGGTTCGGGCGCGTCGTGGGCGTAGTCGACGGCCGCCTCGATGGTCGACTCCACCTCCGAGCGCATCTCCGCGAACGCCTCGTCGGTGATTTCGCCGCGGTCGCGGAGGCGTTCGAAGAACGTCTCTATCGGGTCGCGTTCGCGCCACTCGTCGACGTCCTCCTCGTCGCGGTACGGCTGGGGGTCGCCTTCGAAGTGGCCGCGATAGCGGTACGTGACCGCTTCGACGAGCGTCGGGCCGTCGCCGTTCCGGGCCCGCGTTCGCGCCTCGGCGACGGCTTCCTCGACCGCCGTGACGTCCATCCCGTCGACGGTGATTCCGGGGATGTCGTACGCCTCGGCCGTCTCGCTCAGGTTGTCGAGGTGGTGCTGGTCCTCGACGGGCGTCCCCTCGCCGAACTGGTTGTTCTCGATGACGAACACCGCCGGGAGCGACCACGTCGCCGCGAGGTTGAGCGCCTCGTGGACCTGTCCCTGCGCGACCGCGCCGTCGCCGAAGAAAGCGAGGGCGATGCGGTCCTCGTCCCGCTGGTCGATGCCGAGTGCCGCCCCCGTCGCCAGCGGCGGTCCCGCGCCGACGATGCCGTTCGCGCCGAGCATTCCGGCGTCCACGTCGGCGATGTGCATCGACCCGCCCTTCCCCTTGCAGTAGCCGTCGCGCTTGCCGAACAGTTCGGCCATCATCAGTTTCGGGTCGAGGCCCTTGGCGATACAGTGGCCGTGGCCGCGATGCGTGCTCGTGATGTAGTCGTCGTCGTCGAGGGCGCTACACGCCCCCACGGCGACCGCCTCCTCCCCGACGTAGAGGTGGACGAACCCCGGTATCTCGCCGTCGGCGAACAGTTCGCTCGCGGTGTCGTCGAACTCGCGTATCGTACACATTCGGCGGAGGGCTTCCGTCCGTCCCTCCGCCGTTTCCATGTTCATCGTTTCCATGCCACGTATCACTTCATGTTAATCATGCATAACTTTTTGTGCGAGGTTGCGTACTCGGAGGTAGCCTCCGCTGGGGAGGCGTTCACGGAGGATTCGACGATGACGGACCCACGAGCCGAACTGGAATCGTTCGAAACGGACATGGGAGAGTTCGCCGGGCGCGCCCCGGAAGTGGAGACGTTCCTCGACTACGTCGACGCCGCCGAGGCGTCGGCGGCACTCGACCACGAGACGAAGGAGTTGATGTCGCTCGCCATCGGCGTCGTCCTGCGGTGCGAACCGTGCATTCTCTGGCACACCGCCGGCGCACTCGACGCCGGCGCGTCGCCGGAGGCGGTGGAAGACGCCCTGAAAGTCGCCGTCGTGATGGGGGCGGTCCGGCCCTCGCGTACGCGACCGAGGCCCACCGGACGCTCCGCGAACTCACAAGCGACTGACGGGTGTGCCCCACCTCGCCCGCCGCGGGCGGTGTGGCGTCGCCGATTCGCGGTGACCCGACCGACAGTATAAGGCACCCGTTCCAGTACTGTCGGTATGGACACGACACAGCCTCCCGAACCCGTGTTTCACATTCGCGAACAACAGTCCCCCTCGGAGACGGTGGTGGCCGGCTTCTCGGCGTTCGGCCTCGCCGGCCTGACGGCGGTCGACTACCTCGTCGACCACCTCGACCTCGAACGGACCGGCCACCTCACCGCCGACCAACTCCCGTCGATCACGCCCTTCGAGGCGGGGACGCCGCGACACCACTCACGGTTTTTCTCCCGTCCCGACCTCGACCTGACGGTCCTCGTCAACGAACTGTTCCTCCCCGCGTGGGCCGCCGGGCCGTTCGCGGATGCCCTCCTCGACTGGACGGAGACGAACGCAGTCGAGGAGATTACGATTCTCTCGGG
>JBDGTU010000047.1:37259-39664 GCA_042216495.1 Haloferacaceae archaeon | reverse complement strand
CGGAACCGACTCCACCGGCCGGAACCGACTCCACCGGCCGGAACCGACTCGGCCGCGTCGCCGACGTGGCCGAACGACACCCTTAACCGCCCGAATCCACCAACGTCGAGTAATGACTCCCCGCGAGGTGACCGCATGAGCACGGACGCCGTCGAGGAGTCCGAGGCGTTCGAGCGCGTCTGTGAGGACCTCGTCGAGCGCATCCTCTCGGGAGACGTCGGCCGCGACGGCCTCGAATCGGCGAAACTCGACGCCTGCTCGGAACACTCGGCGTCGAAGGTGCCGAAAAACGCCGACATCCTCCGGCGCGCCCCCGACGAGCGACGCGAGGAGGTGCGGGAAGTGGTCCAGCGAAAGCCCGTCCGCACCGCCTCCGGCGTCTCGCCGGTGGCCATCATGACCAGCCCGCACATGTGTCCCCACGGGAAGTGTCTCTACTGTCCCGGGGGCCCGGCCTCGGAGTTCGACAGTGCCCAGAGCTACACGGGTCACGAACCGGCGGCCGCCCGCGGCGAACAGAACGACTACGACCCCTACGGGCAGGTGACGCTCCGCCTCGAACAGTTGCGCCACATCGGCCACCCCGTCGACAAGGTGGAACTCATCCTCATGGGCGGGACGATGACCGCCCGGAGCCACGACTACCAGGAGTGGTTCGTCAAGCGGGCGCTGGAGGCGCTGAACGACTACGACACCGATTCGGAGCCGAACCCGGCCGAGGGCCGGTCGTTCGCACAGGACCCCGAGGAGTACGACTTCGAGTACCTGGAGGACGTCGTCGCCGAGAACGAGACGGCGGACGTCCGGAACGTCGGCACCACCTTCGAGACGAAGCCGGACTGGTGTGACCCCGAGCAGATCGACCGGATGCTCGACCTGGGCGCGACCAAGGTGGAGGTGGGCGTCCAGACCACCTACGAGCGCATCAACCGCGAGATGCACCGCGGGCACGGCATCCAGGCGTCGATGGACGCGAACCGTCGCCTGCGCGACGCCGCGTTCAAGGTCGGCTTCCACATGATGCCAGGCCAGCCCGGAATGACCGAGGAGATGTGTCTCGAAGACTTCCGGCAACTGTTCGAGGACCCCCGGTGGCGGCCCGACTACCTCAAGATTTACCCGACGCTCGTCGTTCGCGGCACCCGAACGTACGACATGTGGCGTCGCGACGAGTACGACCCCCTGACGAACGACCAGGCCGCCGACCTCGTCGCCGAGGTGATGGGAATGATTCCGAAGTACACCCGCCTCCAGCGGGTGCAACGCGACATCCCCGCGGACTTCATCGACGCCGGCGTCTGGAAGTCGAATCTCCGGCAACTGGCCGCCCAGCGCGCCGAGGAGCAGGGCATCGAATCCCGCGACATCCGCGCCCGCGAGGCGGGGATGAACGAGGCCGACCCGGACCCCGACCGGGTCGAACTCGACGTGCTGGAATACGAGGCGGCCGGCGGCACGGAGCAGTTCATCAGCTTCGAGGACCCCGTCTCGGACCTGCTGGTCGGCTTCTGTCGCCTTCGCTTCCCCGGTGACCCGGTCCGGCGCGAACTCGACGACGCCGCCCTCGTCCGCGAACTCCACGTCTACGGCAGCGAAGTCGGGATTAGCGAGGCGCGCGCCTCGGAGCAATCGAGCGCCGGAACGCCGCGAGACGGCGGCGAGGGCGACTGGCAACACCGGGGGTACGGCCGTCGCCTCCTGCGGGAAGCCGAGCGCCGCGCCGCCGACGCCGGCTTCGACAAACTCGCCGTCATCAGCGGCATCGGCGTCCGCCGGTACTACCGCGAGAAACTCGGCTACCATCAGGACGGCCCCTACGTCTCGAAGCGGTTGTGAGTTCGCGCTCACCCCCGGTCTGAACCCACCATCTCCACCGACAACACCCAAAAGGCAACGTATCTCGCCGACGTCGTGCCGAACATGTCACTCTCCGACGCCGCAGACCGGTTGTTTCTCGGGCGGGACCCCCGGCTGGCAGTCAAACTCTCGTCGGTTGCGGGTGTCGTCTTCCTCCTGATCGCGCTCGTCCACCTGCCGCCGCGGCTCGTCGGGTCGCTCTCGACGCCTTTCGGCCTCTTTCTCCCCGCCTTGTTCGCGCTGATGTTCGCCCTGTCGATTGCCGGTGGCTACCTCAACGACGGCCTGCTGGTCTGTGTCGCCCTCGCCGGCGGCCCGTCGCTCGGCTTCTACCTCCCGCTGGCGATTTTCGACCTGGCGTATCCGAGCGAGACGGTGCTGTGGGCGCTGGCGACGGGGACCGGCTACGCCGTCGTCTTCGGCGCGGCCGGCTTTCTCGTCGGCGCGGGCGGGCGACGGCTCGTCGGCCGGGTCCGTGCCGCCGTCTCGGCGGCCTGACACCGGCGGTCGGCGGCGCTCGTCCGATGCTGACGACGGCAGTTGGCGGC
>JBDGTU010000047.1:0-37159 GCA_042216495.1 Haloferacaceae archaeon | reverse complement strand
CCTGACACCGGCGGTCGGCGGCGCTCGTCCGATGCTGACGACGGCAGTTGGCGGCTCTCGTCCGATGCTGACGACGCGGCTGCACGGTCGACGGTACAGCCCGCGGCCCGATACCGGCCGACGGTAACGACACGTCTTTTCCGCCGGGCCGAGTACGACGGAGCATGGAACCGAAGCGGGAGTTGACGAGCGTCGACCTCGCCGCCCTCGTCACCGAACTCCGGGGATACGTGGGCGCGAAAGTCGACAAGGCCTACCTCTACGACGACGACCTTCTCCGACTGCGGATGCGGGACTTCGACCGGGGCCGCGTCGAGTTGCTGCTGGAGGTGGGCGACGTGAAACGCGCCCACGTCGCCGCGCCCGAGAACGTCCCGGAAGCACCGGGGCGGCCGCCGAACTTCGCGATGATGCTGCGCAACCGCCTGTCGGGGGCCGACCTCGCGGGCGTCGAGCAGTTCGAGTTCGACCGCATCCTCGTCTTCGAGTTCGAACGCGAGGACGCCAACACGAAACTCGTGGTCGAACTGTTCGGCGAGGGGAACGTCGCCGTCCTCGACGAGAACGACGAAGTGGTCCAGAGCCTCGAAACCGTCCGGTTGAAGTCGCGAACCGTCGCGCCGGGGTCGCAGTACGAGTTCCCCCAGTCGCGAATCAACCCGCTCACGATGAGTTACGAGGCGTTCGCGGCCCGGATGGACGAGTCGGACACCGACGTCGTACGGACCATCGCGACGCAGTTGAACTTCGGCGGCCTCTACGGCGAGGAACTCTGCTCGCGGGCTGGCGTCGAGAAGACCCTCGACATCGCCGACGCGGGCGAGTCGGCGTACGAGCGCGTCTACGACGCCATCACCCGGCTCGCAGAGCAACTCCGGTCGGGCGAGTTCGACCCGCGGGTCTATCTCGACGACGGCAGCGTCGTGGACGCGACGCCGTTCCCCCTCGAAGAACGCGCCGGCCTCGACGGCGAGGCCTACGACTCGTTCAACGCCGCCCTCGACGAGTACTTCGTGCGCCTCGAACGCGAGAGCGAGAGCGAGGAGAAACAGGGGACGACCGAGCGCCCGGACTTCGAGGCACAGATTGAGAAACAACAGCGCATCATCGACCAGCAACAGGGCGCTATCGAGGGGTTCGAGGAGCAGGCGGCGGCCGAACGCGAGCGGGCGGAACTGCTCTACGCCAACTACGACCTGGTCGACGAGGTGTTGACGACCGTTCGCGAGGCCCGGGCGGCGGACGTCCCGTGGGACGACATCGAGGAGAAACTCGAAGCGGGGGCCGAACGGGGCATCCCCGCCGCGGAGGCCGTCGTCGACGTGGACGGAGCCGAGGGAACGGTGACCGTCGAACTCGACGATACGCGGGTCCCCGTGGACGTCTCGACGGGCGTCGAGAAGAACGCCGACCGCCTCTACAACGAGGCAAAGCGCATCGAAGGGAAAAAGGAGGGCGCAGAGGCGGCCATCGAGGACACCCGCGAGCGACTCGCGGAACTCGAACGCCGCCGCGAGGAGTGGGAAGAGAGCGAAGCGGAAATCGAGGAGAGCGAGGCGGAGACGGAGGCGGTCGACTGGCTCTCCCGGTCGTCGATTCCGGTCCGTCAGCCCGACCACTGGTACGAGCGGTTCCGGTGGTTCCACACCAGCGACGGGTTCCTCGTCATCGGCGGGCGCAACGCCGACGAGAACGAGGAACTCGTCAAGAAGTACATGGACGCACACGACCGGTTCTTCCACGCGCAAGCCCACGGCGGTCCGGTGACGCTCCTGAAGGCGACGGGGCCGAGCGAACCCTCCCACGAGGTGGAGTTCCCTCAGTCGAGCCTGGACCAGGCGGCGCAGTTCGCCGTCTCGTACTCGTCGGTGTGGAAGGAGGGGCGCTTCGCCGGCGACGCGTACATGGTGTCGCCGGATCAGGTGTCGAAGACGCCCGAGAGCGGCGAGTACATCGAGAAAGGCGGGTTCGTCATCCGGGGCGACCGGACCTACTTCCGCGACGTGGGCGTCGGCGTCGCCGTCGGCATCACCTGCGAGTCCGAGACGCGAGTCGTCGGCGGGCCGCCGGCGGCCGTCGAACCCCGGGCGGAGACGTCGATTCGCCTCGAACCCGGAAAGTTCGCCCAGAACGACGTCGCGACGCGGTGTTACCGGGAGTTCCGTGACCGGTTCGCCGACGAGTCGTTCGTCCGCAAGGTGGCCAGCGCCGACCTGATACAGGAGTTCCTCCCGCCGGGCGGGAGCACCATCGTCGAGGAGTGAGAGCGCTCTACGAGGCGAACGACGCCGTCGGGCGACGTGAGTGACGTCGGCGACTCCGTGTTCGGCGCCGCCGCCGACCGTCTCGACGTCGGTATCTTTAAGTAAAATCGGGCGAGATTCTTCGATGACGCTTCGTCTGGAGGGCCGAAGCGTCAGCGGGGACCAATTCAGGGCGGCAAGCCCCACGCGTTTTTCGCGTGGCTTGCTTCCTTTTCGACGTCACCTACGTAGCGACGCTACTCGATGGAGAGTTCACCGTCGTCGCCTTCGCCTTCGTTCCACTCGAGTTCGAGTTCGAGGCCGAGTTCCGACGGGCCGGTGGCCGACGTCTCGCGTTCGACTTTGATTTCGAACGTGGGCCGTCGGGGGATGTCGAGCGACACCGACTGGTCACCGGCGCGAAGCGTGAGGTCGCCGCTCTCGACTTTCGAGGCGATGGACCTGAGCATCTCTGCGACGTCTGTACGGCTCTGTTTCGACTCCGTCTCGAATAGCACTTCTTCGGGCACGGGAGTCAGTAGGGCCGGGACCGAAATAAGTACTCTCTTCGAAATATAACTCATCTGACTCATCTGAGATACTATTTGATTTCGTTACCTTTCCGTAACTTCCTTGGTCTGCCGATTCATCCGGTACGTTACCGGTTCGGAACGTATCGCTTCGACATATTTATCTTAATCGGACACTAATAGACGGCCAGAAAATACCGATGTACGACCTGACAGGATTTCAGCGCGACCTGCTGTACGTCGTGGCCGGACTCGACGAACCACACGGGCTCGCGATAAAGGAGGAACTCGAGGAGTACTACGAGAAGGAGATTCACCACGGGAGGCTCTACCCGAACCTCGACACGCTCGTCGAGAAAGGGCTGGTGGACAAGGGCCAGCGCGACCGCCGAACGAACTACTACACGCTCACGCGTCGTGGCCGTCGGGAACTCGAAGCGCGACGCGAGTGGGAACAGCAGTACGTCGACGTCTAGTCGGTCGCCGTCTCCTCGTCGCCTTCCGCTCTCCCCTCCGTCGTCGGTGCCGTGAGATAGCCCGGGTCGACCGCGTAGGGCTGGAGTCGGGTCGCCGTCAGCAGTTCCGGCAGGACGAACCGAGCGAAGTGCATCGTCAGCACCAGCAGCATCGGCATGAGGAAGATGCCGTACCAGCCGAACAGGAGCGGCCCGAAGGTGTAGGCGATCATCAGTGCGCCGACGTGGAGGCTCCGTCCCGAGACGTACGGCCGGAGGACCAGGTCGGGGATGGTGTCGACCACGACGAAGGCGACGAGGACGAACGCGGCCACGAACCAGAGCGTCTGGGGGTCGACGAGGAACGCGCGGATTCCGGCGTATATCGCCACGGGGAAGTAGACGAGTTTCATGCCGACGACGGGGACGAGACTGGCGACACCCGCGAGCAGTCCAACCAGGGCCGCTGCGGGGATTTTCGCCCCCGGCGGTGCGACCGTGTTCAGAAGCGAGAAGGCGATGACGCCGATGGTGCCCGTGAGGACGGCGTTGAGGATGTTACCGAAGAAGATGCCGTTGAAATCGCGGTCGACGGCGCGGACGTACGCACGGAGAATGCCCCGCTCGTCGCCGAATCGCGAGAGGAACCACCGCGAGAGTTTCCGGTCGTCCCGGAGCAGGTAGAACGCGAGCGCGGTCATGACGAACAGATGGACCAGGCCGACGCCGACGAACGCGAGCGTGTCGGCCGCGGACGTCAGCGACCGGACGGCAGAAGTCAGCCCACCTGACGCGAGGAACTGCTGGAGGTCAACTTGCAGGAGCGTCGCCGGGTCGACGACGCGGTCGAGCAATTCCTGGTCTATTCCGAGAGACTGGACGAGGTCGACGTTCCGTCCGTTCAGGAGTTTCTGGAGTTCCCGGATGCCGACGCTCAGGGCGTAGAGCACGAGCAGGAGTGCCGGCAGTGCCAGCGCGAAGAGCGCGACGGCGGCGGCCAGACTCGGCGGATACACTCGCTTTCGGATGCGGCGGTATATCGGTCGTGTGGCGTAGTAGAGAAACAGGCCGAAGACGAGAGTGCCGACGAAGGAGTAGACGACGTACACGAGGGCGACGCCGAGGGCGAGGCCGAACAGCCACCATCCGAGTCGAAAGCGGTCGACGTCGCCGAGTGCCATATCACGTGGGCAACGGGCGTCGGCAAAAGCCTATCGCGGCGTCGACCCCCTACATTTACGTCGACCGTACTGCGTACGGGGGGTATGCGACGGGGATTCGCGCTCGCGCTTCTGCTCGGCGGCATCCACTTCACCTTCCACCTGTTCATGCGTCTCGTCCCGCCCCTGGTGCCGGTGCTGGCGGTCGAACTCGGCTATCCGCTCTGGCAACTCGGGAGCCTCGTCGGCGTCTACTTCGCGGGGTCGTCCGTGGGCTTGCTACCGATGGGCGTGTGCTCCGACCGGTACGACCGCCGCGGACTCCTGACCGGTGCGCTCCTGGTCGTCAGCCTGGGCTACCTCCTGTTCGCGTCCGTCCCGACGGTCGGTCCGGGCGTCCCCTCGGTGTCGGTCGCCGGCCAGGGACTCGACGGCTCCTTCCTCCTGATGCTGGCCGCGATGTTCGTCTCCGGCGTCGGAACGAGTGCCCACGTCCCCGTGGGCGTCCCGCTTCTCACCGCCAACGTCGCCGAGGCGGACCGTGGCACCATGCTCGGTATCTGGGGCGGCTCGTCGAAGGTCGGCGACGCGGTCGCGCCCGCCCTCGTCGGCGTTCTCATCATCTCGTACTCGTGGGACACGATTCTGTTCGGCTTCGGCGTCGGCGGGGTCGTCGCCGCCGGCCTCCTGTTCGTCGTCCTCGGTCTCGACCGCTTCGAGACGTCCCCACCCGCGACGACGGACGATACACCGGCCGTCGACGTGGACCTCCTGGCCGACCGGCGGCGATACCTCTATCCGATGCTGGCGCTGGTTGGCTACTTCGCCATGTACAACGTCGCCGTCCAGGGCGTCGTGACGTTCACGCCGTCGTTCGTCGCCGACGTCTACGGTTACACCGGCGCGTTCGGGAGCCTCGCGGTCGGCGCGGAGTCGTTCGCGGACTTCGTGCTGTCCGCGCTCCTCGTCTCGGCGGCCGTCTCGCGGTTCGCCGGGGGCGTCGTCGCCGACCGCTTCGACTACCGCACGGTGCTGGTCGGGTCGCTCACCGTCGCCGCCGGTGCGCTCTTCGTCGTCGCTTCGGCGTCGCTCGGCCCCGTCGCCCTCGTCGCCGTGCTCGTCGTCTTCGGCGGGGGACTCTGGGGGAACTCCCCGGCCCGCGACTCGCTCATCAGCGACCTGACGCCCGCCGAACGCGAGGGCCGGACGTTCAGCTACCTCTACACGTCGTCCCGTGCGTTCGGCGCGCTCTCGCCCGTCGCCGTCGGCTTCGTCGCCGACACCGCGGGCTTCCGGTTCGGCTTCGAACTGCTCGCGGGGGCGACGCTGCTGGCCGCGGGGTTCGTCGCGCTCCTCTACAGCGAGCGAGTGTACGTCGGCGACGCGAGTTCGGGGGCCGCCGCGAGCGACTAGGTCCAGCGGTCGAGACCGGTCTGGACGACCGACGCCTCGATGCGTTCGAATCCGCGTTCGACCTCGTCGGCGTCGACGCCCCACTCGTCGGTGACGTACGCGCGAGCGGCGTCGAGGTCCGGATTCGGGTCGCGGTCGAGCGCGTAGTCGTCGGTCACCGGCGGGTCGAAAAAGAGGTCGCGGATGCGGTCGGCGTTCTCGACGTGCCAGTCGTTGGCCTCCATCGCGCCCCAGAGGTCGCCGTGTTCCGTGACCGCCGAGAGGGCCGTCTTCGGGCCGACGCCCGAGACGCCGGGGTTGAAGTCCGTCCCACAGAGGATGGCGACGTCGACGAGCTGTTCGAGCGTCAGGTCGTGACGGTCGAGCGTGGCGTCGAGGTCCATCAGTTCGGGCGTCCCCTTGCTCGTGAGCTGGCGGAGCGTCAGCGGCGCGCCGAACAGCAGGGTGTCGTAGTCCTCGCTGCCGGCGTAGTCGACGTCGCCGACGCGGGCCATGTGGGCGGCCTGTGCTTCTCCCTCCGCCGGAGCCTCGACGACGGGGACGTCGAGCAGGTCGAGCAACTCGCGGGTCGTCTCGAGGATGACGTCCGTGAGTCGCTGGGTGCGGGCCGAGAGGCGCGCCGCCTCCACCTCGTCGCCGCGGTCGCGCGCCTCGGCCAGGCGCTCCTCGGCCGCCTCGCGTTTCTCGCGGCGCTGTTGCACCTCCGCGTCCTTCAGTTCGGTGACGCCGCCGTCGAAGACGAAGACGGGCGTGAGGTCGTGTTCGAAGAACTTCGGGAGACCCTGGACGACGCCGACGAGATTCGCCACCTCCTCGCCCGACTCGGTGGTGTATATCTCGTCGCGCGTCCACTTGACCGTCGTCGTGAGGTAGCGATACAGCCAGTTGTGCGCGTCGACGGCGACGGCGCTCCCCTCGATGTCCGCCCACGCCACGTCCGAGAGCGCCGCGAGCGACCGCAGGTCTGCGTTACCCATTCACCGGCCGTACGCGCGCAGGGGGTATCAAGGTCCCGCGTCGAGGCGAGCGGGCGGCGACGCGCCGGCCTTCGAGTCGAGGAAGGACGCCTCGGCGTCGCTCAGGTCGCGGGCGCGATAGCGGTCGAGCCCCGCCCGGTACGTCTCCGCGTCCCGCGGCCAGGGGCGTTCGAGGACGAGTTCCGCGAGACCGGTCTCCTCGCCCGTGAAGCCGAAGCCGGCCTTGTAGAGCGCCTGGTACGCGAAAGGGTTGTTGACGGCGATGCGGACGCGACTGGCACCCCGGGATTCGAGGCGAGCGGCCGCGAACGCCGCGAGACGCGCACCGAGACCGTCGCCGCGCAGGTCGTCGCGGACGGTGATGTACCGGAGCCACCACGCACCCGGGTCGGTCCGGTCTTCGTTGAAGGCGACGGCCGCGAGGACGGGGTCGAACGCGTCCGCGCTCGCGCCGCTTCCGTCGTCGGCATTCGCGCCGTCCACGTCGTCTGCGCTCGCCTCGCCGTCGGCCGCGTCAGCGTCGACGCCGACGTCGCTCTCGGCCGTATCCGCGGCCGCGACGGCCTCCGCACTCGTCGCGTCCGCGTCGTACGCGACGGCCTTGCCCGTGTTCGACATGACGAACTTGCCGGCGTAGCGAAAGCGCCGGTAGTCCAGACGGAGTTTCGGACCGTCCGGCGGCCAGCCGAGGACGCGAAAGACGAGAGACACGGGCGAGTGGTCGAGCGCCGAGCGGGTAGACCTTTGGTTCGGGGGCGACTCCGTCGACGTATGCACGGGTTCGGCGACGTTCGCTTCTTCGACCGGGTGGCCCGGGTGTACGACGTCCTGATGCCGCCGACACGGGACCCGCCGCTCCGCGAGGGACTGGCGCTCGCCGACCGCAACGTCGAGCGCGTGGTCGACCTGGGCGGCGGCACCGGGCGTGCCGTCCGTGCGCTGGACGTCGAACGACCGCTCGTCGTCGACGTGTCCGAGGGAATGCTCCGCCGCGCCGCAGGTCACGGAATCGCGGCCGTCCGGGCCGACGCGGGGACGCTCCCGCTCCGGGACGGGGCGGTCGACGCGGTCGTCGTCGTGGACGCGCTCCACCACGTCCCCGACCGGCGGGCCGCGCTCGCGGAGGCGTCCCGGGTGCTCGCCGACGGCGGCGTGCTGGTCGTCCGCGAGTTCGACCCCGGGACGCTCCCCGGGCGCGTACTCGAACTGACCGAACGGGCGATGGGGTTCGATTCGACGTTCGACGGTCCGGACGCACTGGCCCGGTCCGTGGCCGACGCCGGCCTCGACGCCGCGGTGCTGGACCGGGGGTTCGGCTACACCGTCGCCGGCCTAAAGCGGGGAAGCCAATAGGGACGACGGGAAAGGGGGCGTATGGCGAACGCAGTCGCGTCGTTCCTCGACCGTCGCATCGACGCCCGAGCGACCCCGCTCGCGGTGGGTGACGTTCTCGTCGTGGCCCTGCTTTTGACCGGCGGTACCGTCCACCACAACGGCGTGGACTTCGTGCTCTCGAATCCCGCGTATCTCGCCGGCGTCCTCGCACCCTTCCTCGTCGGCTGGGTCGTCGCCGCACCGCTTCTCGGGGCCTACGCACCCGGCGCGACCGAGACGGCGAAAGCCGCCGTGCCGCTCGCGCTCCGGTCGTGGGTCGTCGCCGACGTCGTCGGCCTCGCGCTCCGGGCGACCCCGCTGTTCCACGGCGGCGTCGAACTCTCCTTCGCGGCCGTGACGCTCCTCGTCGGTGCCGTCGGCCTGACCGTCTGGCGCGTGCTCTTTTTCCAACTGCGCTGAACCGCGGTCGGTTCCGCGGAGCGTTCGGTCCGACCGAGCCGTCGACGAGCGTCGCTCGCGAACGCCGCCGGCACGGAGCCCCGGCGGACGCCAGTCTCGTGTCCGCACACACGCGTCGCTGGCGAACGATAGTGCAGTATCGTTCGTTAAAAACTTATGAGGATAATATTTCAATTCCTCCGTTCGGTTAGTCCTCGCCTATGGAAAAAAATTATATGAACAGTCTGCATATTATGATGTAGAGGCATATTATGACAGGCTACTACGACTACGTGCTCGGCGTCATCCCGCTCGTGCTGTTCGGACTCACCGCGGTTCTCAGCGGGGTTGGCTTACAACTGACGCAGGCCGTCCCCGTGGGGGCGGGGGCGGCCGTTCTCGTCATCGGGCACGCCCTGTTCGTCAAGGCCCCCGTGGACGCGCCGGCGGCCACGGCTCCGAAGACGAAGCCGCTCAACGCCGACTGATACCCGACGGTTAAAGTACGGGCCACTCCAGTCGCGGGTATGGCCGACGCGCTGTTTCTCACGAGTGCCGACGTGGCCGGACTCGCGACGCCCGCGGAGTACGTCGACGCGGTCCGCGACGCGTACCGACAACGGGGCGAGGGGGCGCCGGCAGAACCACGCACGGCGCTGTTGAATCGGGAGCCGCCGGGACTGCTCACGTCGTACGTCGCCATCCTCCCCGAGACGGGCGTCATGGGCGGCTACACCTACTCGGCCGGGTTCGGCGACCGCGACGCCTACTTCATGACGCCGCTGTTCGACGCGGAGTCGGGCGAACCGCTCGCGCTCGTCGACGGCGCGAGCATGAATCCGTTCAAGACGGGCGCAGTGGGGGCCGTCGGCGTCGACGCCCTCGCCCGCGAGGACGCCTCGACGCTCGCGCTCTTCGGGAGCGGGGCGCAGGCCCGCGGACAGTTACGCGCCGTCGCGACGGTCCGGGACCTCGACTCCGTCTGGGTCTACTCGTCGACCAAGGAGCACCGCGAGGCGTTCGCCGGCGAGATGGACCGCGAACTCGACGCGGCGGTGGCCGCCGTCTCCTCCTCCGCCGCCGCCGTCGAAGGGGCCGACGTCGTCGTCACCGCGACGAACGCCTCGGAGCCAGTCTTCGACAGCGACCACCTCGAAGACGGCGCACACGTCACGGCGATGGGCCAGTACAACCCGAAGAAACGGGAACTCGACGCCGACACCGTCGCCCGCGCCACCTACGTCCCCGACCTCCGCGACCGAGTGATGCGCGACGCCGGGTCGTTCATTCACGCCGTCGAGTCGGGCGCGGTCGACGAGGACCACGTCCACGCCGAACTCGGCGCGGTCGTCGCGGGCGAGGCGGCGGGACGGACGAGCGCCGACGAGGTGACTGTCTTCGACAGCGGCGGCACGGCCATCGAGACGGCCGCCGGAGCGGCCCTCGTCTACGAGAAGGCAAAGGCCGAGGGCCTCGGCGAGCCGATTCCGTTTTCGCCCGCGAGCGACGCGCTCACGGGGCGTGAGTAGCGCCGACGAACGGAGAGAGCGGAGCGGTCTACGTACACTCCTCGGCGTCCGGCCGCTCGCCGATGACGAAGCCGGCGACCGCCCGAGCGTAGACCGTCATCTCACGTCCCTTCTCCGAGTATCGCGTGCCGACGGCGGTGACGACGCCGGCGTCTTCGAGTTTCGAGAGGTGATAGCTGACGTTCTGTACCGACGTCTCCGTCCGGTCGGCGAGTTCCGCCGGCGTCGCCGGATTACCGCTCAAGGCGACGAAAATCGACTGTGCGGTCGACGACGACAGGGCCTCCAGCATCGGGCCCGCGTCGTCGAACGAGAGATATTCGAGACCGGGGTTCGGTTCGGCGAACTGCTCCCTGCTGACGCGCTCGATAGCTGACATCGACGGCCGTGACTACGGACGGTGAACGTAATACGTTCATGCCGAAATGTTTCGCCACTACGTTCGGTCGACCGCGAGGTCGGAGAACACGGTTCCGAGCAGTTTCCGGTGTGCCGCCTGCATATGCTGGTAGAGCGTCGACGGGACGACGTTCAACGATTCGGCGAGTTCAGCCGCCGTCGTCCCGCGCGGGGCGTCGTAGTATCCTGCCAGAAACGCCGCACGGAGGACGGCTTCCTGCTTCTCGGTCAACCGGTCGGAGACGGCCTGACCGATGGTCGTCACCGACCGGTCGGAGACGTCGACAACCCGTTTGGCGGCCAGGTCGACGTCCGGAAACGCCTCCCTGACGACGGTCATCGCCTCGCGCGGGGACGTCGTCGAGGGGAAGCGAGCCGTCACCGTCGCACTGCCGTCCGTGGCTTCGGCCGAGCGAATCGTCGCCCCGTACTCGGCAATCCGTCCGAGACCGGCGTCGGCCGTCCCGGCGATACACTCCAGGAACCACTGGTCGTCGGCGGCGGCGAGGACGCGAACGTCTTCGAACCCGGCGGCGTCACCGAATTCGGCGGGAGTCATCCCGGCCCCCTCCGGTTCGACGGTGACGTACTCGATGACGTGTCCGTCGCCCATCGGGACCAGGCCCTCGACGGTAACCGTTCCGCCGAGTCGGTCGGCGGCGGCCTGGAACCAGGCATCGTCGTCGCCCAGCGTGACTTCGAGTTCGACCGCAGTGTTCCCCAGGAGCAACCGACGGTTGTTGGTCGCGTTGATGGCGAAGCCGACTACCTGGCCGAGCGTCTCGAAGGCGGTCTGTTCGCGGTCGCTGAACGCGTCCGGCTCCGGAGCGTGGACCACCAGCGCCCCGAAGACGGTGTCGGCGTACGAAAGCGGCGCGACGAGACAGGACCGCGTGTCGCTCTCGTCGGCGACGGTCCGGAGCGGGTCGGGAACGCAGTCGCTCTCGGCGACGTCGGAGACGACCTGGAGCGACCGGTCGTCGATGGCGGTCGAAACCGGATTCGGCCGCGGTAACTCGTCGCGGCGCTCCGAACAGGCGGGGTCCCGACCGCTCGCGCTCGTCCGGAGGGCGAGAGCGTCGGTGGCCGAGTCGCGCTCGACGACCCACGCGTCGACGTAGAACTCGGAGGCGGCCAGCCGGTCACAGACGGTCGATTCGATGTCGTCCCGCGACGCCGCCCCGACGAGCGCGCCGATGGCCTCCTCGACGAGCGCGTTGAGTCGGTTCAGCGTCCCGAGCTCGTCGCGCTGGCGTTTCAGCTCTCGCCGCCGTTCGCGGCGTCGTTCGAGCTGATCGGCCCGGTCGAGCGCCGTCTCGACCGTCGCAGCGAGGATGCGAGCCAGCGAGACGTCGACCGCGTCGAAGGCACCCACCTCGGGCGACGACGCGTTCAACACGCCGTGGCCCCCCAGCGGCAACACGAGTTCGCTTCGGACGTCCGTCTCCGGGTCGTACAGGTCGCTCTCGGTCGAGATGTCGTCGTACGCGCGGTAGTCACCCTCACGGAACGCCCGGCCGACGAGGCTCCCCTCGATGGGGAACGGCGGCGGTTCGCCGTACTCCTCGACGCCCGACTCCGTCCACTCAACCGGGTCGAGGACGTCCCGGTCGGCGTCGTACAGCCAGAGGCCACAGAGCGAGAGGCCGAGGATTCGCCGGGCCGCTCCGACCGCGACGGCACAGACCGTCTCGTGGGTGTCCGCGCGCATCAGTTCGCGGCTGGCGTCGTGTAGCTCCCGGAGCGCCTGCTCGCTCTGCCGCACCGAGCGGTCGACGTCGGCCGTCGCGGCCGGCGTTCCCTGCCGTGCGGACGCCGGCCGCCACCAGACGCGGGCGTTGGCACCGACTTTCTTCGTTTCCAGCGCGTCCCGTTCGGTCAGCCGTTCGAGTTTGTTGTAGGCGGTCCGCCGCGCACAGCCGACGGCGTCGGCGACCTCGGGTGCAGTCAGCGGGGTCCCCGGCGCGTCCTGTCGCTCGAACACCGCCCGGACGTCCGCGAGGTCGACTGTCGACGCGTCCGTGCCCATCGCTCGAACCCGGTCGGGCCAGCTACAAAAGAATGCCGTCGACGGCATCGACGAGTCGGCAACCCGGCCGGCAGCGCCGTCGAGGCGACGGGGCGTCAGTCGAGGCGACGGGGCGTCAGTCGAGGCGACGGGGCGTCAGTTCAACCGGTAGCGCAACAGCGCGGCGATGCCGCCGAGGTTCTTCAGTTGGCGGCCGGGGTCGAACTCCGAGGAGAAGACCGTCACCTCGCCGCCCTTCCGTTCGACCGATTCGACGACGTCGTTGACGTCGACGTCCCAGTCGCCGTCGCCCTGGCGCTCCTCGCGGAGGCGTTCGTCGACGATGAGGAGGTCCTCGACGGCCCCGAAGTCGGCGGCCTTCGCCACCTCGTCGACGCCGTAGGCCACCTTCGTCCCCTCGGCGATGCGCTCCATCAGTTCGTCGATGAGTTCCGCTTCCCGCGCGATGCGGGTCTCGGCCTGGACTTCCTCGACTGCGCCGCGTTTGAGCACTTCGTGGACGCCCCGGTCGCCGACGCTCGACGTGTCGACGACGGTGACCTTCTCGTTCACTTCGGGGTAGTTCTCCTCGATGTGGTCGCGGGCGTCCTGCTTGGTGAACCCCGGCCCCGCGAGGATGACGGCGTCGGCGTCGAGATGGGAGAGCGCCGACCCGAGGTCGTCGAACAGTTCCGTCCGCGGCCGGGCGTAGTCGCCCTTGCCCGTGGGGGCCGTGAAGGAGGCGTACTCCTCGGTGCCGTGCTGGGCGACGGTGTGGATGTGAGCTTCGCCTTCCTCGACGGTGGCGACGGCGACGTCGGGGTTCTCGGCCGCCGCCTCCGCTTCCTCGATACGGTCCATCTGGTCCGGCTTGAACCGTTTCTCGACGGTGATTTCGGAGTGTTCCTCGACGTTGAGGGTGTGGTGGTGACCGAGTTCGTCCTCGCGGGAGCAGTCGACGATGACGCCGCCGACCCGGAGGCGGTTGGCGAAGCGGGCGAACTCGACGTCTTCGACTTCGAGGGTCACGTAGAGATGTTCGCGCTGCCCGCCGGTGTCGCGCATCTGCTCGTCGTCTCGCTGGATGCGGCGGGTGGTGTCGCCCTCGACCAGGTCGCCCGGTTCGAGGACGTGAGAGAGGTGCCAGAGGTCGTCGACGTTCTCGGGGACCACGGTGAGACGGGTCCGCCCCTCCTCGCCGCGACCACGGCTCTGGATTCGCATACCGTCCGTTGTCCCTCCCCCGTCAACTGGCTTTTGACTTCACTCGGCCGTCGCCGCGAGCCCCGTCGCGAACCCCCGTCCGAAGAGGAAGGCGGCGACGACCTGGGCGTAGAACAGGAGGAAGACGCCGACGACGGCGACGGAGAGTGCGGTCCCGATGGTGCCGCCGACGACGGCGACGAGGGTAGCGTATATCCACGCCGAGACGTACTGCGGCGTGAACACGCCGCGCCGAATCGTCTCGACGTCGAACGCGGCGGCGAGGCGGCCCTCGATGGCGAAGTTGGCGTACGCCGCCGGGGCGACGAACGCGACGACGAGGCCGAAAATCAGGACGACGGAGCCGAACGCGAGGCCGATGACGCCGGCAAGGAGCGCCCCCCGGCGGCCGGTGCTGCCGGCGAGGGCGGCGATGCCGGCGACCACGAGGCCCAGCGGAACGACGACGACGAGGCTGTAGACGACATTCACGGCGAGCAGTTTCACCCCGTCGGCGAGGAGTGCACCCC
Source organism: Haloferacaceae archaeon (assembly GCA_042216495.1). Classification (GTDB taxonomy): domain Archaea; phylum Halobacteriota; class Halobacteria; order Halobacteriales; family Haloferacaceae; genus Salinirarus. The sequence continues at coordinate 22,939 of JBDGTU010000047.1, read as the reverse complement.
AGTCGGAGAAACGCGGCAACTCCCTCGATTCCCCGGGGCCGACGTCCGCGGTGGCGACGCGAAAGACGCGGACGACGTAGCCCTGGAGCACGATGGCCGGAAGCACGAGAAGGCTCAGCAGTGCGAGGACGCCGCCGACGACGACGGTGCGGAGCCAGCCGTCGCGGCGCATCGGAAACCGGAGTGCGTCGTTGAGCATCACTGGACCGTCCGGGGTACCGGCTATAAGGGTTGTGCTGGCAGTCGGTCGCACCCCCGGCGGTCGGCCGCCCCCGCGGTCAGATGTACTCCTCTTCGAGAACCCAGCCGAGCGCGCGCTTGTAGTACGTGAACATCTCTCTCACGCCCTGGTGGTTCATCTCCTCGCTCTCGAGGTGCTCTTTCAGGAACTCGTACTGCTCGCGGATTTCCTCCTCGTCGCGCATACCCGCCCTTGTGCGTGGAGTTCCATGTAGCCCGCGGATACGTCGGCAGAGCAGTCGCAGTGGCGGAGTGGCGCGATTCCCCGCCCCGACTCGTGAGTCGACCGTCGACGTCGGTCACCGGGGAGCGGCTCGGCGCGCCGAGGTGTTCGAGAGCGGGAGCGTCGTCGCCGATCCGTTTCGACGAGCGGACCAGTCCCCCGCTACAGGGGACGCACGCGGAACACGTAGTCCGCGTAGGCACCGTCGAGGTTCGTCGGACTCTCCTCGTCGGTGTGCTCGCGGCACAGGAAGGCCTCGGCCTCGACGGCCCCCTTACCGGTGTCCTCCTGATACCGTTCGAGGACGACGAACGCCGCCGGTTCGTTACACTCCCGGCGATGACACGTCGGCGTCACGTCTTCCGCTGCGGGTTCCGATTCGTCGGCACGGTCGCGCGCTTCCCGAAGCTCTCGTTCACGCTGCCGGTTCTCCTCGTCGTGGGCCTGTTCGTCTCGGCCTTTCTTCGTATCTGCCATACCGTATCAGACGGCGTCGAGGGGGATAACCGTGTGGCTGCCACGCAGTCACTCTTCGGACGTCACCTCCCCGCTCGCTTCCGTCGACTTACGCACGCGAAGCGGCTGTCGGTTCACGAGTTCGCAGTCGAACGCCGGATGTTCGACGAAGTGGCGGAGCACCATGTGTCGGCGACCGCCGGTGAGGCCGGTGTGTTCGACGTCGGCGGCGGTGAACTCCGGGGGAAGACGGTCGTAGAGCCGACGCAGTCCCTCGAAGGAGTCGAACACCTTGCGGTGGCCCGACGATTCGACGCCGCACCGGGCGACGACGTAACTGCCGTCCTCGCGATACTCGCCGGCCGTTCGGAAGAATTCCTCGCGACGCGTGAGCGCGTCGGCGAGTTCGTCGCGGAGCGCCCTCGCCGCCTCGCGCGACAGCGGGCGCTCGGCCCCGTCGAGCACGAGCGTCAGGTCGGCTCCGTCGGCGGCGACGGCCACGTCGTCGGCGTCGGCCGGGTGAAACTCAGACTGCCGGGAGAATTTCCCGCTCAGCCGCGCGGTGGCGACTTCCTCTATCCTCCGTCTCGGGGTTCGAACCCTGTGACGACATACTGGAACACGGGCGGGCGGGGGGCTTAAACCCCGCGGGTCGGACGGCGGAGCGTCCCCGAGGATGGAACCGTGGACCGCGGACCGCGGAACGCCGTCCTTTTGCGGGCCGCACACCAACCGTGGCCCATGAAAGTCCGCGGCCACCGGGAGTGCAAGGACTGCGGCCACCAGTGGTCGTACTACGACACGGGGAGCGTGGCGTGTCCGAACTGCGGGAGTCTTCGGAGCGTCGGCGTCGACGACCGGACGTTCCACACCGCGATGCCGGCGACGCTGGACCTCTCTTCCCACCGCGACGCGTTCGACGGGGCGGACCTCTCGGCCCTCGCCGACGACCTGAAGTCCGACCTCCGGACGTACGTCCGGCAGCGCGGCTTCGTCGACGCCGGCGACCTCGCCGACCTGGACGACGCCTTCCTCGCGGCCCACGAACTCCTCCAGGCCGTCGACGTCTACGCCCGCGCCCGCGACCCGAGCGACGACGACCGGCTGTACGTCCTCTCGCTGTTGCGCGGGGCCGACGCCGGCGAGCGGCCGGCCTCCGAAGAGGTCCCCCCCTCGATGGCGGAAGCCCGGGGGCTCGGCTACGCGCACGCCGTCGAGGCCTACCGGAGCGACGCCCTCGACTGGCTCGACGAGAATCCGGACTCGCAGGGCCGAGCGGCACTGGGCACGGTCAAAGAACAGGTCAAACGCGTCCGGGCGCTGGAAGGGGACGTGCCGCCGCGCGACGCGGAAGAGCTAGTCACGGCGACGCGCGACATCGCGACGTACCTCCGCGAGGGCGACGAGGGCGCGCTGGCGTCGGCGCGCGACCGCCTCGAACGCCTACGGTAGGTCGACGGCGACGTCTTCCTGGAGGCCGGCAGCCTTGACGGTGTTGTAGAGCAACATCGCCCGCGTCATCGGGCCGACGCCGCCGGGGACGGGCGTGATGGCGCTCGCCTTCTCGACGGCGCTGTCGAACTCGACGTCGCCGACGAGTTCGTACCCCTTGTCGGTGTCGGCCTCGACGCGGTTGACGCCCACGTCGACGACGACGACGCCCTCCGAGAGCATCGACCCGTCGACGAGTTCGGGGACGCCGACGGCGGCGACGAGGACGTCCGCGTTCCGCGTCTTCTCCGCGAGGTCCTGCGTCCGCGAGTGACAGACGGTGACGGTGGCGTTGCCGCCCTCGGCCTTCTGGAGCAGGAGGTTCGCCATCGGCTTGCCGACGATGTCCGACCGGCCGAGGACGACGACGTCCTTGCCCTCGGGGTCGACGCCGGCGTGGTCGAGCAACTTCTGGATGCCGTGGGGCGTACAGGGCTTGTACCGCGCGTCGCCGGCGACGAGTCGGCCCACGTTCTCGGGGTGGAAGCCGTCGACGTCCTTCATCGGGTCGATGCGGCGGAGCACCGACCGCTTCTCGACGTGGTCCGGGACGGGCATCTGGACGAGGATGCCGTGGACCGACGGGTCGGCGTTCAGGTCGTCGACGGCGTCGTACAGTTTCTCGGCGGGCGCGTCGGGGTCGAGTTCCACGTCGACGGCGTCGATGCCGACCTCCTCGCAGTCGCGCTGTTTCATCGACACGTACGTCTCGCTCGCGGGGTCGTCCGACATCAGGACCGTCGCCAGCGACGGCGTGACGCCGGCGTCGGAAAGCGTCTCCATGGCGCTGTCGAGGCCCGCACGAATCTCCGCGGCGACGGCGTTCCCGTCGATAGTCTCGGCCATATCGGAGGTTCGGCCTGCCGCCCCCTTCAATGCCCGGATACGTGCACAACATTGGGGGCGTGTTGCATACGAATATGCACCGACGTGTACATCACCGTCGGCACGACTCGGCCGTCATCGACCGACGATTCGCGCCCTGGTCGACGGCAAGCGACGTCGCGAGACCGGAAAGTACGGTTCGCCGGTCGACCGAGGGAGCCATCGTCGGGCGTTCGTGAGCCGACGGCAAAAACCCCCCGTCGGCCGTGTACGAGCGCCGCGCTACTCGTAGAGCGGGAACCGTTCGCAGAGGTCGTCGACCCGGGCGCTCACGTCGGCGAGGACGTCGTCGTCCTCGGGGGCGTCGACGACGCGGCAGATGAGTTCGCCGACCTCGCGGGTGGCCGCGGCGTCGAAGCCGCGGGTGGTGAGGGCGGCGGTGCCGGCGCGGATGCCGCTGGGGTTGAACGCCGACCGCGTCTCGCCGGGGACGGTGTTGGCGTTGAGGACGATGCCCGTCGATTCGAGGGCTTCCTCGGCGTCGCCGCCAGTCAGGTCGGGGTGGGAGTCCCGCAGGTCGACGAGGACGAGGTGCGTGTCGGTGCCGCCGGAGACCAGCGAGAGGCCGTGGTCGGTGAACGCCTCGCCGAGGGCCTTCGCGTTCTCGACGACCTGTTCGGCGTATGCCTCGAACTCGGGCTGGAGGGCCTCCCTGAAGCCGACGGCCTTGCCCGCGATGTTGTGCATGAGTGGGCCGCCCTGTGACCCCGGGAACACCGCCGAGTCGACGTCGCTGGCGTACTCGTCGCTCGTCAGGATGATGCCACCGCGGCCGGCGCGGATGGTCTTGTGGGTACTCCCGGTGACGAAGTCGGCGACGCCCACGGGGGAGTCGTGGACGCCGGTAGCGACGAGACCGGTGATGTGGGCCATGTCGGCCAGGTGGTAGGCGTCGACTGCGTCGGCGACCGCCTGGACGCGCTCCCACTCGACCTCGCGGGGATACGCAGAGAAGCCCGAGACGACCATGTCGGGGTCGAACTCGTCGGCCGTCTCGGCGAGCCCCTCGTAGTCGAGATAGCCCGTCTCGGGGTCGACGCGGTAGTGTTCGACGTCGAAGAGTTGGCCCGCGAAGTTCGCGGGGTGGCCGTGGCTCAGGTGCCCGCCGTGTTCGAGTTCGAGCGAGAGGATGCGGTCGCCCGGGTCGAGGACGGCCAGGTAGACGCCCATGTTCGCCTGCGTCCCGCTGTGGGGCTGGACGTTGACGTGTTCGGCCCCCCAGAGGTCCTTCGCGCGTTCGATGGCGAGCGACTCGACTTCGTCGGCGTACTCACAGCCGGCGTAGTAGCGCGCGCCCGGATACCCCTCGGCGTACTTGTTGGTGAGGGCGCTCCCCTGCGCTTCGAGAACCGCCCTGCTGGCGTGGTTCTCGCTCGCGATCATCGCCAAGGTGCCTTGCTGACGCTCTACCTCGCCTGCGAGGGCGTCTGCGACCGCCGGGTCGGCGTCGCGGACGTGCTCGTATTCCATGTGTACTACCCCGGCAAACCGGCCAATAAGTGTGTCCTTCGCTCCGCCGGAGCCGACGGCGGCGACGAGTCGAGCGTCGCTGCCGGGGGAAAATCAGACGGTCTCTCCTCGGAAAATACTCTGTTACGAGCAGTGAATGACGTTAAAATTAAATACAGATGCGACAATATTCTCGCAATGACGATTGATTCGAACCTTCACGCCTCGGACGTGGAGGACCTCGTCGACGAGCTATTCGAGGCGTCGACGGACGGGCTGTTCGTCGTGAACCCGACGGCGGACGTGGTCGAAGGGCTGACGTCCGTCGCCACGGAGTTCGGCGCCGACGCGCCGCGCATACGGATACTCGCCGACGGCTCGCTCCTCAAGGAAGTGATGGGCGACTTCCTGGTCGCGAGCAACGCCGCCGACCTCGTCGCAGACGACGCGCTCGACCTCCGGACGCCCGACGGCGGCGCGGAGAACGCCCTGCTGCTGACCGACGAGACGGTGCTGGCGCTCGTCTCGGCGGGCGACCGAGTCGCCGCCCTCGTCGACGACGATTCGGACTTCGTCGCCGCCGTCGAGGCGGACTACGAGGCAGCGTGGGACGACGCGGAACGGTACAACCTCCGGACCCCACCCCTCTCGCGGGTGCGCGAGACGCTCGCCGAGGAGATCGGCGAGTCGACCCGCGAGGACTTCGACGCCGTCCTCGCGTCGCTTGACACCGCCCGCGGCGACGGCGAGGGCCTCGACGAGGTGACGGTCAGCCTCCTCGTCGCCGCCAGGAACGACGTCCTCCTCTACGACATCAGCAAGTGGGGCGAGGACGTCGGCATCGCCAGCAAGGCGACGTTCTCGCGGACGAAGACCAGGCTCGAAGACCGGGGCCTCATCGACACCGAGAAGGTCCCAATCGACGTCGGACGCCCGCGCCTCCGGTTGAAACTCGGCGACGAACGGCTCCGCGAGGTCGACGTCGCCGAACTCGCCGCCGTCGCGGCGTCGATGCTCGCCTGACCACCTTTTTCTATCCGTCGCCCCTTTCCCGGCGTATGCACGCAGGAATCGTCGGAACGGGGCCCGCCGCCGAGGCGTTCCGGGCCGCGTGTGCCGACGTCGACGCGACGGTGAGCGACACGAACCCCGCCGACCTCGGCGACGTCGACTTCGGAGCGGTCGTCGCGCCCGCGGGAGCGGCGGCGTTCGACGCCGCCGACGACGCCGCGGGCCGGTGGGTCGCGGTCGAAATCGGCGGCCTCGGCGGCCACGCGGTTCCCGACCTCGACGCGGCCGTCTCGGTGTTCGACGCCGACTCGGCCGGTTACGCCGACCTCCGGGCGCGCATGGCGGCGACGCGCGACGGCCCCGGCGAGGCGTCGGCCACCGGCGACCGGAGCGCCGTCCGTCTCGCCGGGGCCGTCGCCGGGCGTCGGATGGTGGCGCTCCTCGCCGGCGCGGACGTCGGCGGGACCGTCGTCGAAGTCCCCGGCGACGAGCGCGCGTTCCTCCCCGTCCCCGACTCCTCCGACCGCGACCGGACGCTCCGGCGCGACTACCGCGACGTCTCCCTCGACGACTCGCTCGAACGGGCCGAGCGGGGCTTCGACGAGCGAGTGGGACTCCTCGACCAGGTGGGCGAACGCGAGTCGTTTCCCGTCCCCTACTACCTCGCCGGGACGGCCGACACGACGGGGTTCAGCGACGCCCGCGCTGCCGCCTTCGCCGCCGGCGTCGACGTGGACTGGGACCGGGCGTTCATGAAAGCCCTCGGTGAGGGGCTCGAACGCTACAGCGCCGGGGTCTACCGACGCGCCGAGTTCGTCGTCGCCCCGGAGAAAAACCGCGCACGGCCGGTGTCGCCTCGCGAGTTCGTCCGTCCCGACACCTATCGCCCGCCGGACGTCGAGGAGCGCGTCCCGTGGGTCGACGGCGAGGACGTCCAGACCGGCGAGACGGTGTCACTCCCGGCCGAATTCGTCCACTACCCGCCGCCGGACGAGCGCCACAAGCCCGCCATCACGACGGGGCTCGGACTCGGAAACAGCGGCGTGGAGGCCCTCCTCGCTGGCCTCTACGAGGTGGTCGAACGCGACGCGACGATGCTTTCGTGGTACTCGACGTACGACCCGCTCGGGCTCGCCGTCGACGACGACGGCTTCGACGCGCTCGTGGCCCGCGCCCGCGCGGAGGAACTCTCCGTGACGCCGTTGCTGGTGACACAGGACGTCGACGTCCCCGTCGTCGCCGTCGCGGTCCACCGCGAGGGCGACTGGCCGCGGTTCGCCGTCGGGTCGGGGGCGGACCTCGACGCCGCCGGAGCCGCCCGGTCGGCGCTCGCCGAGGCGCTCCAGAACTGGATGGAACTGCGGTCGATGGGCCCCGACGCGGCCGCCGAAGAGGAGGGCGCAATCGGCGCGTACGCCGACTTCCCGGACCCGGCGCGGGCGTTCGTCGACGCGTCGAGTCGCGTCCCCGCGGGGAGCGTCGGTCCCGACCCGGTGCCGTCGGGCGAGGCGGAACTGGCGGCGCTCCTCGACGGACTCGACGCCGCCGGCCTCTCGGCCTACGCCGCGCGCCTGACGCCGAGCGACGTCGAACGACTGGGCTTCGAGGCCGTCCGCGCGCTCGTCCCCGCGGCCCAACCGCTGTTCACGGGAGAGCCCTTCTTCGGGGAGCGAGCGGAGGCGGTGCCGAGGGAACTCGGCTACGAACCGCGCCCGGACCGGCCGTTCCACCCGTACCCCTGATCACACGCCGAACGTCGCCCGGAGCATGTCGCGGGTGCCGGGACCGAGGCCGACGGCGAGGATGGCGACGAGAAAGAGGACGGCGTACCGGGGATTGTCTTCGAAGATTCGTTCGTCGAAGACGGAGACGACGAGCGTCGCCGCGACGAGTTTCACCACGAGGAACGGCCAGGTGTCGCCGGTGACGGCGAGGACGGACTGGGGGAGCGTCGCACCCGTGAACTCGACGATGGCGCGATTGACCGGATGCTTCGGGACGAGGTTCGGCCCCGCGCCGAGCGCGACCATCCAGTCGAGGCCGACGACGTTGGCGACGCCGTCGACGGCGTGGCCCCAGATGACGACGGCACCGATGCGGCCAGTTCCGGCGTTGACTTCCGGCCAGTAGGTCGTCACCAGCCACCAGACGACGGCAGTCGACGCCGTCGCGCCGACGAGCGTGACGACGAGCACCTGTGGGTGGAACGTCACTTCGTTGCCGGGGGTGAGCGCCAGAACGACGAGGTAGCCGACGGTCAGCGCGAGGACGGCGCTCCCGGCGGCAAAGAGCGGGCGGTCGTAGTCGGCGGCGACGCCGCGGCGCGCGAGGGCGACGCTCCCGACGAGGGCGAGCAGCGTGACGGCGAAGACGGTGAAGTAGATGACCGGGCTGATGATGAGCGTGTTCCACGGGTAGGTGACGAGGGCGTCGGCGGCTCCGGCGGTGTCGTTCGCGTCCTCGACGACGCGGAGCGCCCCGCCGAAGAACATGAACGGCAGGAGGGCGAAAAACAGGTCGCGCTCCTCGCCGACGTCGAGTCGCTGGAGGAGAAAGACCAGCCCCGTGAGCGCGACCAGGAGGACGACGACGTAGCCGACCTCGGAGACGAGCGTGTAGCCCGGATAGGCGACGGGTTCGGTCGCCGCCGCACAGGCGCTCGCACTGTCGAGATAGCGGGTGACGCCGCCCTCCCGAATCGCACAGACGGCCGAGTTGGCGTCGGCCTGTACCGGCCCCCAGAAGTAGTGCCAGACGAACCCGTCGTAGACGATGCGCGGGAAGGCGAGCGACCCGCCGACCAGCGCCACCAGCAGCGCGAGGACGCCCCCCGCCCACAGTCGTTCGGGGTCGACGCCGAGCCGCTCTGCGACAGTTGCCATAGTCGAATGCCGGCACGGGCGCGTTTGAGGATTGTGGTATCGCGTACCGCCGTCGGCCGTGGCTCGCGTCCCGTCATCGACTGGGGCTAACGCGTACCCCCACGACACGCGCCCCGACGGCGAACGCGAGCGATTTATAGGTCCGACCGGACGAACCGAGGCCGTGAGCGACCCCTCACCGACCGTCCGGGACCGCCTCGTGAAACTGCTGGACGAGGCGAGCGACGCGGCGCGGGAGCGCCGGCAGACGGACGTCCGCGCGGCCCTCGACGACGTCGAGCGCCTGACGCGTGAGGGCGTCGACGACGAACTTCTGGCCGAACGGCTCGCACACGGGCGGCAGGCGGTCGAACGACTCGTCGACGACGAACCGCTCGTCGCCGCGGAGTACCTCGACGCGATGGGCCGACTCGTCGCCGCGGAGGCGGCGGATTAGTCGACGGACGGCGAACTCCCCGGGTCGGACGTGCCGGCGTCCGGCGAGGTGATGCCCATGGCCGCGGCGTACCCCTCGCCCCAGATCTTGCCGGCGACGACGTAGCCGTAGAAGGTGACGAAGACGCCGATGATGGCGCCGATGATCGGGACGATGCCGAGGACGCTGGCGATCCCGGCGGCGACGAACATCGCGACGACGCCGACGACCCACGGGACGGCGTAGTCGCGGCTCGTCGCCACGCGTTTGATGACGTCGAAGTCGAACCCGTCGCCGAGGCTGCCGCCGTTGGCGTAGTTGGTGACGCCGATGAGACCGACGTAGCCGAACACGAGCGCCAGCAAGGTCGAGAGGGCCACCCCGCCGAGCATCCCTGCCACGCCGGCACCGGCCGCCGCCCGACTCCCGCTCGCTATCGCCACTATCGACCCGCCCACGGTGACGGCGAAGACGAGGAGCGGAACCAGCTGGTAGACGAAGACGACGACGAACGCCCAGAACCCCTCGCTCAGGAGGGCCCCCCAGTCGCCGAAGGAAGGGGGCTCGCGCTCCGCGCGCATCCCGGCCCGGAGCACCCTGACGAAGTAGCCGTACAGGAGAAATATCGGGACGACGAAAATCGAGAGGAGCATGAGTATCCCCCCGATGCCGACGGTCACGAGCCAGTCCTCCGACTGCATCGGGTACTTCGCCGCTGCTTCGAGGTCGATGTCCATAGCACCTCCGACGTTCGACGTGTCCGGGCATAAATATTTGCACTACGCCGACATGGTCACAACCGTTTTCTGACCGCTCCGCGAGACACGGACGATGACACGCTCGGTCGGCTATCTCGGACTCGCCCTCGGCGTCGCCTTCGTCGTCGCCGCGCGAATCTTCGCTTCCCTGACGTTGCCACCGACGACGGTCGGCGGCGTCGCGCTGGCACCGCTCGCCGTCAGAGCCCTCACTGCCGTCGGCGTCGTCGCCATCGCTTACGGCCTCTACGTCCTCGTCTACTCTCTCGTCACCGAACGGGTCGGGAGCAAGCGCCGGCGGCACGACGCCCGGAACGTGTTGCGCCTCGCCTTCGGCGTCGCCGCCGCCGTCTCGTTTCTCGGCGTCCTCACCGAACAGTGGGTCGGACTGGTGTTCTCGTTCGGCGTCATCGGCGTCGCGGTGACGTTCGCCCTCCAGCAACCCCTGTTCTCGCTGGTCGGCTGGTTCTACATCGTGCTCACGCGTCCCTATCAGGTGGGCGACCGGGTCGCCATCGAGGGCTCGAAAGGCGACGTCGTCGACGTCGACTTCTTCGTGACGACGCTCTGGGAGATGAACGGCGAACTCGTCTCGACGAACCAGCCGTCGGGGCGCATCATCACCCTCCCCAACAGCGTCGTCCTCTCATCGCACGTCTACAACTACTCCTGGGAGGGCTTTCCCTACGTCTGGAACGAACTCGCGATTCAGGTGGCCTACGAGACCGACCTGGAGTACGCCTCGGGGACGATGCGCGACGTCGCTGACGACTACCTCGGCGCGGAGATGCGGGACCGCATCGGCGAGTACCGCGACCGCCTCGCCGAGACGCCCGTCGAACTCGAAGTGAACGAGGGGCCGTCGGTCAACGTCGTCCAGAAGGAGTCCTGGGTCGAGTTGCGGCTTCGCTACCTCGTCCATCCGCGACGGGGCCAGCGCGTCCGCAACGAACTGTACCGGCGGATTCTGGACGCCTTCACCGAGGAGCCCGACCGCGTGAAGTTCCCCGTCGGCCGGTCGCGGTAGCGAGCGTCGTCACTCGGAGGATGGCGTCGAGAGGAACTTTGCGAGGGAAGAGCGCTCCGAGAGCGACCTTCCGCATCCGACAGGGCGGCGCGAACCACCCTGCTGGGGCGTGACCCCCACGATGCGAGGGAAGGGATTTGAACCACGGAAAGACGGACGACCTCACTGCGTTCGGCCGCTGCGACTTTCCTGCTTCGAACCCCTTCGTTTGCAGTCGGGCGCTCACTCTCGTTCGCGCCCGGACATGCGAGGGAAGGGATTTGAACCCTTGGACCTCTACAGGAGCGGATCTTGAGTCCGCCGCCGTTTCCGGGCTTGGCTACCCTCGCACGCGGTCCTGGCTTGTTTGTCCCAGTATTTGCGTCCTGCGATTTCTCGTCCGACACCCGCCGTTTTCGGAGGGGCGGCGACGAGAGGGCTCCCAGAAAGTGGAACGGAACTGCTCGCCGCCCGTGGGTGGGTCCGAAACGGCGACCTCGAAACGAGAGCGATTTGCGAATCGAGAATCGCACTCCTGCTGTGAGACACCGGCCTGGACCGAGCCTGTACGCTGGGCTCTTGCTCACTGTACTCGGGATGCTCGCGTGGAGTAGCGGCCAGCCGTTCGTTTTCCCGAGTCTCGGCCCGACCGCGTTCGTGCTCGCATTTGACCGACGCAGTCGACGGACGGAGGCGGACCGAATCGTCGGAAGCCACCTCATCGGCGGAGTCGCCGGCCTGGTGGCGTGGTCCGTCCTGGCTCCGGGCAGTACCCTCACTGCGCCCCCGCCCTCGTTCTCCGCCGAGGGTCTCCGCTTGGTCGCGAGCGCGACTCTCTCAATCGTGCTGACGGGATGGGGGATGGTCGCCACCGATTCGATTCATCCACCCGCCTGCGCGACGACGCTAATCGTCTCGCTCGGCCTCCTTTCGACGCCGGTTCAAGTCGCCATTATCGTGGCGAGCGTCTCGATTCTGGTCTCGTTCCACGCTGGCGCGCGATTCGTATGCCGACGGCTCGTTGGAGACGCTCGTCCCCGCGACCGTGAGAGGTGAGTCGTCGACGAAAAACGAGACGACGGCCCCAATCGGCAGTTCGCCTCGCGGGCGTGGGTCGTACGAATCGCTCGCAGTCAGCCCCACGTCGACCGCCCACGGTCGCGCGGGCGTCGCGGGAACCGGCGAGCGCAATCCGCCTCAATCGAGGGCTGCGGCGTACTCGTAGTCGGCGGGGTAGGCGGTCACGCGTTCGCCGTCGACGGCAATCTGCCACCCGTGGAGCGCGGACGGGTCGTCGCGGGCCGCGTCGAGGGTGGTCCGCACGTCGTCGACGTCGACGCCGTAGAAGTCGCCCGGAACGCCGCGGAGATACTGCAGGGCCGTCTCGAACAGCGAGCGCATCCCCGAATCGTCCGCGAAGTCGTGGTGTTTGTACGCGCCGGCGGCGACCTGGACCATCCCGTGGAGGAAGGCGCTCTCGACCGTTCCGCTGCCGTAGTTGTACCACTCGTCCTCGAAGCAATCGTGGGATTCGTGGTACTCTCCCGCGTTGAACAGGCGGACGCCGTGTTCGGTCGCCCGCCGGAGCGTCGCGTGTGCCCACACCCGTCGGTCGTCGACCCACCCCGTCGGATTGCCGAGCGGCGGGGCCACGCTCGGGTCGCGCGTGTGGTCGTCCATGTGGGATGCGTGGTGCCCGAGCGGGGTAATCCCGTCGGTGACGAATCCGAACGGGGTGGCGACGGCCGACGAGCGTCCCGCGGGCGAGCCGTCCCTGCCCGATTCCGAACGCACTTTAGCGACCGGCCCCAGTGACGAGACGATGAGAGTACACCAGTTGGGCGACGGCGACCCCGACGTGGCGGTCGTCGCCGGCGTCCACGGGGACGAACCCTGCGGGGAGCGCGCAGTCGAGCGACTGCTCGCCGACCCGCCGGCGGTGTCCCGACCGGTGAAATTCGTCGTCGCCAACGAACTGGCGGCCGACCGGGGAGTCCGCTACGTCGACGAGGACCTCAACCGGGCGTTCCCGGGCGACCCGGGGGCGACGAGCCACGAGGCACGACTCGCCGCGGAACTCGAACGCGAACTCGACGGCTGTACGACGCTGGCGCTGCACTCGACGCAGTCCTACGGCGACCCCTTCGCCCTCGTCGACGACGTCGACGAGGAGACGGCGGCAATCTGTGCGGACCTCGGTATCGACGCCGTCGTCGAGACGGGGCCGTTCGCCGACGGCCGACTCATCTCCTACCCGCGGACCGTCGAAGTCGAGTGTGGCTATCAGGGGTCGGATTCGGCCGCCGACAACGCGCTCCGACTCGTCCGCGAGTTCCTCGACGCGACCGGCGTCGTCCCGTCGACGTCGACGCCGCGGGAAGTCCCCGTCTTCCGCTTTACCGGCCGGGTGGCCAAGCCCACCGGTCGCGAGGAGTACGAGGTGTTCGCGGAGAACTTCGAGCGGGTGGCCGAGGGGGAGACGTTCGCCGCCGCCGACGGCGACCCGTGGGTGGCCGAGGAGGCGTTCTACCCGATTCTCATGTCGCCGTACGGCTACGAGCGCGTCTTCGGTTACGCGGGCGAGCGCGTTGGACCGGTCGCCGAGATAGCTGGCCCCGAGGCGAGCGCGGACGACTAACCGTCGTCGGGCGGCGCGAACTCGACGAGCGTCAGGTCCCGGTCGAGCATGCAGTGGTCGTGTGGCGGGTCGCCGAGCACCTCGTCGATGCGATACTCGCGGTCGAACGTCGCACCCTCGGGGACGCAGTATTCGTGGCTCGGACACTCGGTGTAGGGACACGGCCCTTCGAGTTTCGCCTTGCTCCCGGCGTAGGCTCCACGACTCGCCACGTTGGCGGGGACCGGCGCGGGTTCGACCTCGACCGCCCGGACCCCGTCGTCGTGGACGGCGCAGTCGAGCGTCTGGGCGTTCTGCCGGACGTCGGTGATTCGATAGCGCGTCCCTTCGCTGAGGTTGAGACACTGGTTCCGGTACGGACACCCGGCACAGGCACTCGACTCGCCCCGAAAGACGAACTCCCGACCCACGTCGGCGAGGCGAGTCCCGATGAGCGTCACGTTCGACATGGACGGGCGTTCTCGTCTCGATGGGTTAAGTCTCGCGCCCGGTCAACTCGTCGAGTCGGTCGAGATAGGCCTCGCGGGGGACCTGGTACAGCCCCCGGTAGTCGACGTCGCCGTCGGCGAACCGCGCCGCGAGGTCGGTCGCCGCCTCGACGGCCGCCTCGCGGGAGTCGTACGTCTCGGCCGACCGTTCGACGTCGGGTTCCAGAAAGAGCAACACGGACCACTCGGGCGTCTCCCGGTGGCTCGCGCCCGGGCGCGGACGCGGCGACCCGTTCGTGACGTAGATGGTCGGGAGACAGGGCGCGGGAAACGCCTCCGAGTCGAACACGTCGGGGCGATACGCGAGGATTCCCCGGCCGTCGGGGTCCTCGTGCCAGACGGACCACCCCTCGGGGAGCGCGTCGAAGCTCATGGCCGGGGCTACGTCGCCGACGTCCTAAGGCCTCCCGCTCTTGATTCCGGCGTTCGAAGCGGGACTGGAATCCGCGGCTCGGTGAGGAGGTAAACCGGCTGGAGAGGCCCGTCTCTCGTCCGCCGACGGAGGCGCGAGAAGCCCCGAATTGGAGAAAGAGTTATGTGTGAGCAATACCCACACATTAAATAGTCTCGGGATTCGGCCGAGTATCGCCCCCAACCCACGACCCACCCGCGAACCGCCCGACGTTCTGTCGTTACGTTGTCGACGACGTGTCGCCGTGCGCCGTGGCGTGGTACGCATAACCATGCCACAGAACGGTCGCGGCCCTCGAACGTGGCGTGAGTGGGGAGCGGTAGCCCGACTCCGGGACCGGCAACACACAATGACGAGCGAATTCGAAACCCTCGAAGACCTCAGCCAGCATTACCAGGACTCGGTTCCGTCGGACCTCCGCGAGGCGAAGAGCTTCGATTGGTATCTGAGCGAGGTCTACGACGACCCGCGGATCGCCCGGAACGCCCACCAGCGCGTGGCCGACATGTTCGACCACTACGGCACCGAGTACGACGAGGACGCCGGCGTCGTCGAGTATCTGATGGCGTCCGAGGACCCGTTACACGACGGCGAGAACACCTTCTACGGCCGTGAGGTCCACGAGGCGATCCACGAGTTCGTCAACAAGGTGAAAAGTGGGGCACGCGGCCTCGGCCCCGAAAAACGAATCAAACTCCTCCTCGGACCGGTCGGCTCCGGCAAGTCGCACTTCGACTGGATGGTCCGCCGGTACTTCGAGGACTACACCATGCGCGACGAGGGGCGGATGTACACCTTCAGGTGGGTGAACCTCTGTGACATCGTCCGCGACCAGGACCCCTCCGACGACACGGTCCGGTCGCCGATGCACCAGGACCCGCTCGTCTTGCTCCCCCAGGAGCAGCGAGACCACGTCGTCGACCGACTCAACGGAAATCTCGACGCGCCGTACACGGTCCGCAACGAGCAGTCGCTCGACCCGGCCTCGGAGTTCTACCTGGACCGGCTGCTCGCCCACTACGACGACGACCTGAAGGCCGTCCTCGAAAACCACGTCGAGGTCGTCCGCCTCGTCGCCAGCGAGAACAAGCGCCAGTGCGTCGAGACGTTCGAGCCGAAAGACAAGAAGAACCAGGACGAGACGGAGCTCACCGGCGACGTCAACTACTCGAAGATCGCCGTCTACGGCGAGTCGGACCCCCGTGCGTTCGACTACTCCGGGGCGTTCTGTAACGCCAACCGGGGGCTGTTCTCCGGCGAGGAACTGCTGAAACTCCAGCGGGAGTTCCTCTACGACTTCCTGCACGCGACCCAGGAACAGACCATCAAGCCGAAGAACAACCCCCGCATCGACATCGACCAGGTCATCGTCGGCCGGACGAACATGCCCGAGTACCGGGACAAGAAAGGCGACGAGAAGATGGAGGCGTTCAACGACCGCACCAAGCGCATCGACTTCCCGTACGTCCTCGAATACGGCGAGGAGGCCGAAATCTACCGGAAGATGCTGCGCAACGCGGACGTGCCGGACATGCACATCGAACCCCACGCCCTGGAGATGGCCGGCCTGTTCGGCGTCCTGACGCGGCTCACCGAACCCGACGGCGAGAACGTCACCCTGTTGCAGAAGGCCAAGGCCTACAACGGCGAAATCGACGAGAGCGACGACGTCGACGTGAAGAAACTCCGCGAGGAGGGCGAGCAGGCCGCCGACGTCGCCGAGGGGATGGACGGCGTCTCCGCCCGCTTCATCGGCGACGAAATCGCCGAGGCCATCATGGACTCGACTCACCGCGGACGGGAGTACCTCTCGCCGCTGTCGGTGTTCTCCCACTTCGAGGCGAACCTCGAGAACCACGGCTCCATCCCGGAGGAGAACGTCGACCGGTACCACCGCTACCTGGAGTTCGTCCGCGAGGAGTACAAGGAACGGGCCATCGAGGACGTCCGGCACGCCCTGGCGTACGACTTAGACGAGATTCGTCGACAGGGCGAGAAGTACATGGACCACGTGATGGCCTACATCGACGACGCCACCATCGAGGACAGCCTCACCGGCCGCGAACAGGAACCCGACGAGACGTTCATGCGGTCGGTCGAGGAGAAACTCGACGTCCCGACCGACCGCAAGGACGACTTCCGGCAGGAGGTCTCCAACTGGGTGTCGCGTCGCGCCCGCGAGGGAGAAGGGTTCGACCCGCAGGACAACGACCGCCTGCGCCGAGCCCTGGAGCGGAAGCTCTGGGAGGACAAGAAACACAACATCAACTTCTCGGCGCTCGTCAGCGCGAACGAACTCGACGACGACGAGCGAAACGCGTGGGTCGACGCGTTGATCGAGCAGGGATACTCCCGCGAGGGCGCGACGGAAGTCCTCGAGTTCGCCGGCGCGGAGGTCGCCAAGAGCGAACTGGAAGACTAATGCGCCGGGATTACATCCGCGCGGCAGACGACGAACTCCGCGAGGCCTACGAGGAGCCGATGAGCCTCGAATCGTACGTCGACGCCGTCTTCCGACAGCCGTCCATCGCCGCCCACGCCTCGAAGTACATCCTCCAGGCCGTCGAGTCGATGGGGACCCGAACGGTCGTCGAGGAGGGCGAGGAGCGCGAGCGCTACCGCTTCTTCGACGACCCCGCCAACGACGGCGAACACGCCATCCTCGGCAACACCGAGGTGTTGAACGCGTTCGTCGACGACCTGCGGACCATCGCCGCCGACCGGGGGAAAGGCGAGAAGATAATCTGGTTCGACGGCCCGACGGCCACCGGGAAGTCCGAACTCAAGCGGTGTCTCGTCAACGGCCTGCGCGAGTACTCGAAGACCGAGGCGGGGCGGCGCTACACCGTCGAGTGGAACGTCGCCAGCGCCAGCGATACCCGGGGGTTGAGCTACGCCGACGAGGTCGACCGCGAGGACGACTGGTACGAGAGCCCCGTCCAGTCCCACCCGCTCTCGGTCTTCCCCGCGTCGGTTCGCGAGGCGTTGCTCGACGACCTGAACGAAGCGGCTGACCTCCCCACGCGGGTCGAGACCGACCTCGACCCGTTCTGCCGGGAGGCCTACGACCACCTCGAGGAGCAGTACCGACGGAACGGGGGGACGGACATCTTCTCGGCGGTGACCGACCCGCGCCACCTCCGCGTCAAGAACTACGTCGTCGACGTCGGACAGGGCATCGGCGTCCTCCATTCGGAGGACGACGGAACGCCCAAGGAGCGCCTCGTCGGGAGTTGGATGCCGGGGATGCTCCGCGAACTCGACTCGCGCGGGCGGAAGAACCCCCAGGCGTTCTCCTACGACGGCGTCCTCTCGCAAGGCAACGGCCTGCTCACCGTCGTCGAGGACGCCGCCCAGCACGCGGACCTGCTCCAGAAGCTCCTGAACGTCCCCGACGAGGAACGCGTCAAACTCGACAAGGGCGTGGGGATGGGCGTCGACACGCAACTCGTCATCATCTCGAATCCCGACCTCGACGTCGAACTCGACAAGTACTCCGACCGGAACGGCCGCGACCCGCTGAAGGCGCTCAAGCGCCGCCTCGACAAACACGAGTTCGGCTACCTGACGAACCTCTCGCTCGAGGCCGAACTCGTCCGGCGGGAACTGACCAACGAGACGGCCGTCTGGCAGGCCGAGAGCTACGAGGAACTCGCCGACAGGGTGCGCCAGGCGGTCGAGGTCGACGTCAGGGACGGGAACGGGCGCACTCGCGGACACGAACTCGCGCCCCACGCCGTCGAGGCGGCGGCGCTCTACAGCGTCGTCACGCGCCTCGACGGCGAGGACACGCCCGGGAACCTCGACCTGGTCGAGAAGGCGTTGCTGTTCGACCGGGGGTACATCCAGCGGGGCGACGAGCGGATCGAGGCCGACGAGTTCGACTTCGACGGCGACGACGGCAGCCACGGCATCCCGGTGACGCACACCCGCGACGTCGTCGCCGAACTCCTCCAGGCGGAGACCGACCGGCGACACGCCGACCTCGACGTGGAGACGGTCGTCATGCCGGACGACGTGCTCGACGCGATGGCCGCCGGCCTGGAGGACGCGCCGGTGTTCTCGCGGGCCGAGGCCGCCGAGTACGAGAACCGCCTCGCCATGGTCAAAAACTACATCACCGAACGGCAGGAGGGAGACGTCCTCGACGCCGTCCTCGCGGAGAAGGGCGTCGACGAGGAGACGGTCGCGGAGTACGTCGAACACGTCTTCGCGTGGGCGAGCGACGGCCAGGTCGAGACCGAGCGCGGACCGGTCGACCCCGACCCCCTCCTGATGAAACTGTTCGAGACGGAACACCTGGGTCGGTTCGGCGAGGAGGCCTACGACGGCAACGACCCCACCGACCGGGTGGAGACGTTCCGCCGGGAGAAGATAATCACGGCACTCAACCGTTACGCGTGGGAGAACCGCGACGACGGCTTCCGGGTCAGCGACGTCGACTTCGGCGGGATACCCGTCATCCGCACGGTGCTCGACGCCCACGACTGGGCCGACGTCGAGCGCCTCTTCGAGGACTTCGACCCCCGACAGTGGGACGACCCGCCCGCCGACACGGAGACCGAGCGGGTGAAAGCACGGACGCTCGAGCAGTTGCAGGCCCGGGGCTACTCGGCCGCCTCGGCCGAGTTGACGAGTCGGAAGGTCATGCGCGAGGTGAGTTACAGATGGGACTGAGAGAGGACCTCCAACGGTTCCGCGAGGTCGGCGACCAGCGACGCGAGGACTTAGAGGAGTTCATCAGCTACGGCGACCTCGGCGGGAGCGAGGCCGACAGCATCAAGATTCCCATCAAGGTGGTCGACCTCCCGGAGTTCGCCTACGACCGACTCGACCAGGGCGGCGTCGGCCAGGGTCAGGACGGGACGCCCGACGTCGGCCAGCCGGTGGGTCAGCCCGAACCCGGCGACGGCGACGGCGACGACGACGGGGAACCGGGCGAGGAGTCCGGCGACCACGAGTACTACGAGATGGACCCCGAGGAGTTCGCCGCGGAACTCGACGAGGAACTCGGCCTCGACCTGGAGCCGAAGGGGAAGGAAGTCGTCGAGGAAGTCGAGGGCGACTACACGGACGTGACCCGGACGGGCCCCAACAGCACGCTCGACTTCGAGCGCCTGTTCAAGCAGGGCCTCAAGCGGAAGCTCGCGACCGACTTCGACGAGTCGTACGTCCGCGAGGCGATGAAAGTCGACGGCGCGACGCCACGGGAGGTGTTCGAGTGGTGTCGCGAGCGGAACGTCCTCGTCTCGCTGACGTGGGTCGAGAACGCCTGGGACGACGTCCCCGACGAGGAACGGGGCACCTGGGACAGCTTCGCGGACGTCGAGGCGAACGTCGACCGGGAGACGACCATCCAGCGCATCCGGCGCGAGGGGCTGACCGAGGTGCCCTTCCGCCGCGAGGACGAGCGCTACCGTCACCCCGAAGTCATCGAGAGAAAGGAGAGGAACGTCGTCGTCGTCAACATTCGCGACGTCTCGGGGTCGATGCGCGAGCGAAAGCGCGAACTCGTCGAGCGGACGTTCACGCCGCTGGACTGGTATCTCACCGGGAAGTACGACCGCGCCGAGTTCGTCTACATCGCCCACGACGCGGAGGCCTGGGAGGTCGACCGCGAGGACTTCTTCGGCATCCGGTCGGGCGGCGGGACGCGCATCTCCAGCGCGTACGAACTCGCCAGGGACGTTCTGGAGGAGCGCTATCCGTGGAGCGAGTGGAACCGCTACGTCTTCGCCGCCGGCGACAGCGAGAACTCCAGCAACGACACGACGGAGAACGTCGTCCCGCTGATGGAGGCGATTCCGGCGAACCTCCACGCCTACGTCGAGACCCAGCCCGGCGGCACCGCCATCAACGCCACGCACGCGGAGGAGGTCGAGCGCGCGCTCGGCGACGCCGACAACGTCGCGGTGACGTACGTCTCCGACCCCGCGGACGTGGTCGACGCCATCTACGAAATCTTGAGCACGGAGGACGAGTCATGAACGACGACAGAATCGACGCACAGCGGGAGGCGACTCGCCTCGAGGAACCCGTCCGCGAGGCGGCGAATCTCGCCAGAAAGCTTGGACTGGACCCGTACCCGGTCAACTACTGGGTCGTCGACCACGACGAGATGAACGAACTCATCGCCTACGGCGGGTTCCAGAACCGCTACCCCCACTGGCGGTGGGGGATGCAGTACGACCGCCAGCGAAAACAGGACCAGTTCGGCATGGGCAAGGCGTTCGAACTCGTCAACAACGACGACCCCGCCCACGCCTTCCTCCAGGAGTCGAACTCGCTGGCCGACCAGAAGGCGGTCATCACCCACGTCGAGGCCCACGCCGACTTCTTCGCCAACAACGAGTGGTTCGGGCTGTTCAACGCCGGCCCCGAGGGCGACCTGGACGCGACGGCGATGCTCGAACGCCACGGCGACGCCATCGCGGGATACATGAACGACCCCGACATCGAGCGCGAAGCGGTCGAGCGCTTCATCGACGCGGTGCTCTGTCTCGAAGACACCATCGACCAGCACCGGGCGTTCACGGCGGAGGACGAACGCCGCGACCCCGACGAGTACGAGGAGCTACGCGACCGCATCGACGAGATGGACATCTCCGCCGACGTCCGGCGACAGGTGTTCGACGACGAGTGGCTCGACGAGTTCGAAGCGAGCGAGCGCGAGGCCCGCCTCGACCGGCCCCACGAGGACGTTCTGGCGTACCTGCGCGACCACGGTCGCCAGTACGACGAGGAGAACGGGCGGGCCGTCGAGATGGAGCCCTGGCAGAAGGACGTCCTCGACATGCTCCGGACGGAGTCGTACTACTTCGCCGGCCAGAAGATGACGAAGGTGATGAACGAGGGGTGGGCCGCCTACTGGGAGTCGCTCATGATGGCCGACGAGCGCTTCGCCGGCGACGACGAGTTCCTCACCTACGCCGACCACCAGGCGCGCGTCCTCGGGTCACCGGGGCTCAATCCCTACAAGCTCGGCAAGGAACTCTGGGAGCACGTCGAGAACACGGCGAACCGCGAGGCAGTCGCGGAGGCCCTCCTGCGGGTCCGCGGCGTCACGTGGCGGAACTTCCACGACGTCGTCGACTTCGAGGCGGTGCAGGCCGCCCTCGAACCCCACCCGGCAATCGAGGGCGTCACGCCCGAGTCGCTGTCCGACCTCGCGGCCCTGGGCGACGACCCGCGCGTCGACGCCGACGCCCTGGAACGCGCACGGGCGGGCGAAATCGACGTCGAACGCTATCCGTGGAAGGTGCTGACCTACGAGGGGTTGGCCGAACGCCACTTCTCGCTGATCAGACGGCAGAACCGCGGCGTCCTCGAACGCATCCGGCGGTCGGACCTCGAACGCATCGCCCGGTACATGTTCGACGACGAGAAGTACGACACCGTCGAGGCTGCCCTCGAAGACGTCGACTACACGGTCGGCTGGGACCGGATGTTCGAGGTGCGCGAGAGCCACAACGACGTGACGTTCGTCGACGCGTTCCTCTCCGAGGAGTTCGTCGCCGAGAACGACTACTTCACCTACGAATTCTCGCGGGCGACCGGCGACTTCCGGGCCGCCTCCGACGACTACCGAGACGTCAAAAAGAAGCTCCTCCTGCAGTTCACCAACTTCGGGAAACCGACCATCGCCGTCTACGACGGCAACTTCGGGAACCGGAACGAACTGCTGTTGGGCCACCAGTACAACGGCGTCGTCCTGGACCTCGCGCAGGCGAAAGCCGTCCTCGAACGCACCTATCAGCTCTGGGGCCGGCCGGTGAACCTCATGACGATTACCAAGGAGTACGACGACCACGACGTCGAAATCGCACAGCGGCGCAACCGGGAGCCCGAGCCGATAGAGGTCGGGATACGGATTCGCTACGACGGCGACCGCTTCGAGACCCACGACCTCGACGACGACCTGCGGGAGCGAATCACCGCCGACGACGTCGACTACGACACCAAGCCCGAAGAGTGGCTGAGCTGACCCGTCTCCGACGGGAGCGACGGACGTTCCATAACTTGATTGTTTTGGAGCGTGGAGGTCGGTGTACATGAGCGCCACCGGGAGCCAGGAACGGCCGACGACGGGGTCCGACGCCACGCTCACGGAGGGCGAGATTCACGACGTCCTCCGGAACGACCGACGTCGGCTGGTGCTCGAACGGCTCCGCGACCACGGTGGGTCCGAAACCGTCGCCGAACTCGCCGAATTCATCGCCGCAGTCGAGGCGGGGACGTCGCCGCCGCCCCGGAACGTCCGCCAGAGCGTCTACGTCTCGCTCCACCAGACGCACCTCCCGAAACTCGACGAACTCGGCATCGTCACCTACGACCCGAACGAGAAGACGGTGTCGCTGGCCGCCGGTGCCGAACGCGTCGCCCCCTACATGGACGGGTCGACGAACGCGCAGGCGTCGTGGACCGAGTTCTTCGCGGGCGTCAGCCTCCTCGGCCTGGTGGGCGTCGCCCTCGCCGCCGCGGGCGTTCCCCTGCTCGACGGCCGGGCGGCCGTCGTCGGTGGCTGTGCGCTGGCCGTCGTCGGTGGCTGTGCGCTGGCCGTCGTCGCGGTCGCGGCCATCTACCAA
>JBDGTU010000019.1:0-40915 GCA_042216495.1 Haloferacaceae archaeon | reverse complement strand
TCTTCTTCGAGGGCCGCGCCGACGACATCATCATCTCGGCGGGCTACCGCATCGGCCCCTTCGAGGTGGAGGACGCCCTCGTGGGCCACGCCGCCGTCGCCGAGGCGGCCGCCGTCGCGAGCCCTCACGAGGAGCGGGGGAACGTCGTCAAGGCGTACGTCGTCCTCGCCGACGGCTACGAGGGGAGCGACGACCTCGCGACGGAACTCCAGGAGTACATGAAATCCGAGACGGCTCCCTACAAGTACCCCCGCCGCATCGAGTTCGTCGACGAGTTGCCCAAGACCTCCAGCGGCAAGATTCGGCGCGTCGAACTCCGGGAAGAGGAGCAAGAACGACGCGACTAGACGTTCTCGCCCTGGTAACTCCCGTCGTAGGTGTCGTCGTGGTCGGCCGTCGCGAGGACCAGTTGCGCGACGCGTGCGCCCGCCTCCAGTTCGACCGGGTGGTGGACCTGCACCAGTCCCTCGCCACGACCCTCGTAGCCGGCGTCCCAGACGGCGGTGTTGAGCATGCAGGAGTTGCGCATGAGCGACGACCGCGGGTAGATGAAGCCG
This sequence comes from Haloferacaceae archaeon, assembly GCA_042216495.1. GTDB lineage: Archaea > Halobacteriota > Halobacteria > Halobacteriales > Haloferacaceae > Salinirarus. The sequence goes on along the minus strand of JBDGTU010000019.1, from coordinate 40,358 downwards.
ACGTGGCCCTCGGGGATGTGGACCGTCTCGGCGTAGCGGGCGACGTAGCCGCCGGGGTCGAGACGGTACGTGCCGGCGGCGGCGTCGACCTCGCGGCGGTCGCCGACGGTCTTGCCGTCGGTCCCGATGCGCCCCGGTTCGACCTGTTCGAAGACGGCGTCGAGTCGCAAGTCGACGCCGTTGGGCTGGACCTGGGCGGCGGTCAGCGGGCGGACGTGGTCGGCGACGAACGTGCCGGCGCGGAACATACTCGACGTGCCGAACGCGGCGACAAAACGCTGCCGACAGGGGCGGCTCATCCGAGCCACGGAGACGGCCGTCCGACTTCGACGCGCTACCCCACGAACGCGCAAGAATTGCAGGATAGCGCCCGTTTATCATGGTTTATCGAAGGGAAACACACGGGATTTATATCCGAGCAAGCCCGACGGACGGACGTTATGGGACAGACGCTCACCGAAAAGATTCTCGACGACCATCTCGTCGAGGGCGAACTCGAACCCGGAGAGGAAATCGGCATCGAGATCGACCAGGTGCTGACACAGGACACGACGGGGACGATGGTCTGGCTCCAGTTCGAAGCGCTGGAGATGGACGAGGTCCAGACCGAACTCGCCGCGCAGTACTGCGACCACCAGACCTACCAGTTCGACTTCAAGAACACCGACGACCACCGCTTCCTCCGCTCTGCGGCCGGTACCTACGGCGCGTACTTCTCTCGCCCCGGCAACGGTATCTGTCACAACGTCCACAAGGAGAACTTCGCGGCACCCGGCAAGACGATGCTCGGGTCGGACTCGCACACGCCGACGCCCGGCGGCCTCGGCGAACTCGCCATCGGTGCGGGCGGTCTCGACGTCGCCGTCGCCATGGGCGGCGGGGCGTACTTCGTCGAGATGCCGGAAGTCGTCAACGTCCGACTCGAAGGCGAACTCCCCGAGTGGGCCTCCGCGAAGGACGTCATCCTCGAGCTGCTGCGACGCCTCTCGGTCAAGGGCGGCGTCGGCAAGGTGTTCGAGTACACCGGCCCCGGCGTCGAGTCGCTCACCGTCCCCGAGCGGACGACCATCACCAACATGGGGACCGAACTCGGCGCGACGTCCTCCATCTTCCCGACGGACGAGCAGACCAAAGATTACCTCGAACGGCAGGGCCGCGGCGACCAGTACGTCGAAATCGGCCCCGACGAGGACGCCGAGTACGCCGACGAGATAGTCGTCGACCTCTCGGACCTCGAACCGCTCATCGCCCAGCCGTCCATGCCCGACAACGTCGTGCCGGTCCGCGAAGTTGCCGGCACCGACGTCGAACAGGTCATCGTCGGCTCCTGTACCAACGGCGGCTACGAGGACATCCTCCCGGCGGCGAAGATGGTCGAGGGCCGCGAAGTGGCCAAGGAGACCGACCTGATAGTCGCGCCCGGGTCCAAGCAGGCCAGCGAACTCCTCGCTCGCGAGGGCTGGACGGCCGAAATGATGGCCGCCGGCGTCAACGTGAGCGAGGCGACCTGTGGCCCGTGTATCGGCATCGGCCACGTCCCCGCTTCGGACTCGGTGAGCCTCCGGACGTTCAACCGCAACTTCGAGGGTCGCTCCGGCATCGAGGACGACAACGTCTACCTCTGCTCGCCGGAAGTCGCCGCGGCAGCCGCGCTCGCCGGCGAAATCGTCGACCCGCGCGACCTCGCCGACGAACTCGGCGACCTCGAAGCCCCCGGCGTTGAACTCCCCGACAAGTACGACGCCGGCAAAGCCGACATCATCGAACCCGAGGAGGCCATCGACGACGACCTCATCAAGGGCCCGAACATCGGCGACGTGCCGCTGAAGGACCCGCTCGGAGCCGACATCGAGGGCGAGGCGCTCCTCAAGATGGAGGACAACATCACGACGGACCACATCATTCCGGCCACGTCGGACATCCTCAAGTTCCGCTCGAACATCGAGCGCCTCTCCGACTTCACCCTCTCCCGGGTCGACGAGACGTTCGCCGACCGCGCCCGCGAGGCCGACGGCGGCCTCCTCGTCGCCGGCGAGAACTACGGCCAGGGCTCCTCGCGCGAACACGCCGCGATGTGTCCGATGTACCTCGGCATCGAGGCCGTCCTCGCCCAGAGCTTCGCCCGCATCCACAAGGCGAACCTGTTCAACTTCGGCATCCTGCCCCTCGCCATCGACGAGGACACCTACGAGAAAATCGAGCAGGGCGACGACGTCGAAATCGTCGACGACATCGCCGAGGCCGTCGAGAGCGGACAGGAGGAGTTCACCGTCCGCATCAACGACGACTGGGAGGCGACCGCACGGCTCGAAGCCTCCGAGCGCGAACGCGAGATCCTCGCCGCCGGCGGCAAGCTGACGCTCACGAAACAGCGCCACGGGTCCGACGGCGGCGCGGCACCCGCGGACGACTGAGGCGGACGCTCACTCCGCCCCACGGCGACCGCCCTCGCGGGCGGTGTGGGACTGGCCGAGCGCGACCCGTCCGAGCGGCCACGGCTCCGCTTTTTCTTCGACGACGCGTCGGGAGCGACCGGTGTCGACGGTCGACTGGGGCCGAGAAGTGACACGCAGCGAGCGGGAGCCACCCCTCACTCGGCCGGGGCGAACACCGGCACGGCGACGTCGTCCGCCTCGGTGGGGACGAACTGAACCTCGACGGCCATCCCGATGGCCACGTCCGCGGGGGCGACGTCCACGAGGTTGGTCATCACCCGCGGCCCCTCGGCGAGTTCGACGTACGCGAGGACGAGCGGGAGGGCGTCCTCGGGCCACCCGTCGACGCGTTCGGAGACGGAGTAGGCGTAGACGGTGCCGGTGCCGTCGGCCTCGACCCAGTCCACGTCGTCGCCGAAGCAGTCCGGACAGAGCGACCGGGGGTAGTGGTAGACGAGGCCGCAGTCGGGACACGCGGAGAGGAGGAACTGTCCCTCGTCGGCGGCGCGCCAGAACGCCTCCGTTTCGGGATTCACCTCGGGGACCGGTCGGGGTTCCCACGTCTCGTTCATCGGTCGGCCCTCCCGAGGAGCGTCGTCGCCGCGCCGTGGCGCGTCCCGATGTCGCCGCCCGTGCCGTGGACGAGTGCGACGTCGGCGTCGACCTGCACTTCGGGGTTGGCCTCGCCGCGGAGCTGGCGCACCGCCTCGACGACTTTCGTCATGCCGCCGCGGTTCGCCGGATGGTTCGAGCAGAGGCCGCCGCCGTCCGTGTTGAACGGCAGGTCGCCGTCGGGGGCCTGGAGCGTCCCGCCCTCGACGAACTCGCCGCCGGCACCCTTCGCACAGAAGCCCAGGTCCTCGATGGCTTCGAGGACGGTGATGGTGAAGGAGTCGTAGATGGAGGCGTAGTCGACGTCCGCGGGGGCGAGCCCCGCCTCGGCGAAGGCGCGCTCGCCCGACTGCGCGGCTCCCGTCCGCGTCAGGTCGATGCGCCCCGCGTCGTGACCGGACGGGGCCTCGCCGTGACCCAGGACGCGCACGCCCTCGCGGTCCAGTTCGTCGTACGCGTCCGCGGAGACGGCGACGAACGCGCCGCCGCCGTCGGTGATGACACAGCAGTCGAGCAGGTGGAGCGGGTCCGCGATGGTCCGCGACGCGAGGACGTCATCGACGGCGACGGGGTCGGGGTAGAGCGCGTCGTCGTTGTACTGGGCGTGGTGGGAGGCGGCGACGCGAATCGCCGCGAGTTGCTCGCTCGTCGTCCCGAACTCGTGCATGTGGCGACGGGCGGCCATCGCGTAGGTGGGGACGTTCGTCGCGCCGTAGATGCGCTCGAAGCTGTCCTGGTAGGTGCGGAGTTCGCGCACGCCGGTCCCCGTCGCCTGACTCCGGGAGCGTGGCCGCCCCGCCAGCGTCACCAGGGCGACGTCGCATTTGCCGTCACGGACGGCGCTCGTCGCGTGCCCGACGTGGCTCACGTACGACGACCCGCCGTAGTCCGTCGAGTCCGCGTAGGAGAGGCCGAGACCCAGGTAGTCGGCCATCACCTGCGGGGCGAAGCCGTGGTCGTACTCGGGGACGCCGGCGGTGAGGTAGCCGTCGACGTCGGCCTTCGAGAGGCCGGCGTCGTCGAGCGCGCCGCGGGCCACCTCGGCGTGTAACTGCATCGTCGACTTCTCGGGGGCCTCCCGGGTCGGATGTTCGAACGCGCCGACGAGGTAGACGTCGTCGCTCATCGGTCGCCCTCCGCGGGCGCGGCGTCGACGGGCGTCATCTGTCGCCCCCGCTGACGCCGACGGGGTCGCCGTCCTGCCAGACGTAGAAGCCCTCTCCCGTCTTGCGGCCGAGGTTCCCGGCGCGCACCTTCCGCTTGAGCAGTTGCGGCGGGCGGAACCGCTCGCCGAGTTCCTCGCGCAGGTACTCGAGGACGTCGAGTCGCACGTCGAGGCCGACGTGGTCGGTCAGTTCGAGCGGCCCCATCGGGTGGTTGTAGCCGAGTTCCATCGCGGCGTCGACGTCCTCGACGCCCGCGACGCCCTCCTGGACCATCCGGATGGCCTCGACGCCGAGGGTGACGCCCAGCCGAGAGGACGCGAACCCGGGCGAGTCCGTCACCGTCACCGCCGTCCGGTCGATGCTCTCGACGAACTCCTCGCCGAACGCGCGGGTCTCGTCGGTCGTCCGTTCGGCGACGACCACCTCGACGAGTTCCATGATGTGGGGCGGATTGAAGAAGTGGAGCCCCAGCACCCGGCCCGGGCCGTCGACGGCGGCGGCGATGGCCGTCACCGAGAGCGACGACGTGTTGGTCGCCAGCACCGCGTCGCCGGAGACGTGGGCTTCGACCGTCTCGAAGACGTCGCGTTTCAGGTCGAGGTCCTCGGGGACGGCCTCGACGACGAGGTCAGCGTCCGAGACGGCGGGTTCGAGCGCCGTTTCGCCCTCGATGCGGTCGAGCGTCGCCGCCCGCTCCGCCTCGGTCACCTTCCCGACGTCGACGCCCTCCCGGAGCGTCTCGCGAATCGACGCGAGGCCGTCCTCGACGACCGCCGCCTCGACGTCCCGCAAGACGACGTCGTGGCCGGCCATCGCGGACACCTGTGCGATGCCGTTGCCCATGGTCCCCGCGCCGAGTACACAGAGTTGCATACGCCCCCGGTCGACCAAGACGTTCTTAACGGTTGTGCCACGGGGACACGACGCAGGGCCGCGACGCGGCGACGCCGGGTCGGTGGGGCGACGGCAGGAATCCGCCGACAGCCGGCCCGAGCGTGGCTCTTTTGTTCGACTCGACCCTAGTACCGGGCGTGACCACAGCCGCCGACGTGACCATCCGCCGGGTCGAACGCGGGGACCTCCACTCGGTGGTCCACATCGAGCGCGAGACCTTCGACGAGCCGTGGTCGTACACGGCGTTCGAGCGCTTCCTCGGCGAGGCGGGCTTTCTGGTGGCGACCGACGACGGCGGCGACGTAGTCGGCTACGCCGTCAGCGACGTCACGCCGAACCACGGGCGCGACATCGGCCACGTCAAGGACCTCGCCGTTCGGCCCGACGAGCGCGGTCACGGCCTCGGCCGCCGCCTCCTCGGCCGGGCGCTCACGTCGCTCGCCGTCGGCGGCGCACGCGTCGTGAAACTCGAAGTCCGGGAGGGAAACGACGTCGCCCGGAGCCTCTATCGCGACGTCGGCTTCCGGCCGGCCCGCCGCGTCCCCCAGTACTACGGCGACGGCGAGGACGCCCTCGTGTTGGTCCTCGACCTCGCGGAGTGGCAGGCCGGCCGCGAGGGCCGAGCGACGGACCGCGACGACTGACGTGAGGCTTTTGTCCGCCGACGCCGAACGCCCGGCCATGGGATACAGCTGTCCGGTGTGTGACGTGCCCCAGCGGGACGGCGAGCACCTCGCCAACCACCTCGCGTTCACGGCCATGCTCCACGGCGGCGACCACGAGGCGTGGCTGGACGACCGCGTTCCGGAGTGGGACGCGCGCGGCGCGGCCGAACTCGCGCCGGCGGTCGTCGAGTTCGCCGACGAGGCGGAGTACGACGAGGTGTTCGAGGACACCGTCGACCGGCACGACCACGGCACCGGGTCGCTGTTCGACGACGACCGGACCCACGGACACGCTCCCGACCCGCCGACGTCGGACCCCGGCTTCGACGGCGACGCCTCGGACCCGGAGACCGAGCAGGTACTGGAGGAGGCCCGCGAACTGACGCAGCGAATGCTCGACGACGACGGGGACGCGTAAGCCGTGACGGCGGAACGTCGAGACGTGGAGACGGAGGGCGTGTTCGCCTTCGACACCGTCGAGGAAGCCCGCGCGGCCTACGAGCGGATGGGCCCGGCGGCACAGACGGTCGTCCGCGAGACGGCGAAGGCGATGGAGTTCGACCGCGAGGAGTACGAATCCCGCGTGACGGGCGACGTCGTCGAGACGGCACGGGACGCCCTGTTCGCCTCGTTGCTGGAGGTGTCCATCGGCACCGACGACGAGTTCGAGGCGTGGCGCGAGCGACACGACTACGAGGTAGTCGTCGCCGGCAGCGACGAGGTCGACCACGTCGTCTGGCACGCCGCCCCGTTCGCCGGGGAGGCGGCGGCCGCGACGTTCCAGAACGAACGCGAGGCGGCCGTCGACACCCTCCGTCGACAGGCGTTCGGCCGCCTCTACCGCGACCGCCTCTGACGAATCGGCCCGTGACGAAACGGGTTTACAGCGGCCGGCCGTAGCCCGCCCATGCGACCGATTTTGCGCCGTGTCCTCCTCGGGATGGCCGCCGTCGGCGTCGCGCTCCTCGCGCTCGGCGCGGTGCCGAGTCTCCTCGGGTCGGGCGACCCGTACTACGTCGTCGCGACGCCGACCGACGACGCCGGGGCGGCGGTGAACGTGAGCGACCTCCCCGAGCGACGCTTTCCGTATCTGACGGCGGCGATCGCCGACGGTCGGTCGAGCGGGGGCGTCCTGGTCGAGGACGGCGACCGGCGATACCGAATCCGGGTGACCCGGGCGTGAGCGACGACGAACCCCGCGTCAGCGACGGCGACCCGCGCGAGGAGGGGGCGGGGACTCCCGAGTGGCCCGTCCGGGAGTCGGTGACGGAGTACGAGACGGGGTGGTACGCCGGCGGCTACGACCTGGTCGAACTCCCCGACGGGCGAACGAAGAAGTACTACTGGGCGGAGTTGCCGCCGGCGGCCGTCGTCGTCGCCGTGACGGACGGCACGGTGCTGTTCGTCGAGCAGTATCGCCCGACCGTCCGCGAGACGCAACTCGAACTGCCGGCCGGCATCGTCGAGTCCGGCGAGTCGTTCACGACGGCCGGGGCCCGCGAACTCCGCGAGGAGACGGGGTTCGACCCGGACGGCGTCTCCCTGCTCGCCGACTTCTGGGCCGCTACCGGCGTCCTCCGCCACCGGCGGGCCGTGGTCTTCGCCGAGGGCCTCACGCCCGTCGAGCGAGAACTCGACTCGAACGAGTTCCTCACGCCGCGGGCCGTCCCCGTCGAGGACGCCATCGACGTCGCCCGGACGCAACCGACGAACGACGCGACCCTCGAAGGCGTGTTGCTGGCGGCGGACGAGGGGCTTCTGTAGGACCCGGACGCTTATCCACTGGAGGGACCTTACCGTGGATATGGACGCCGAAGTCACCCCCGAGGAAGTCGCGGAACTGCTCGACAGCGACGACCCGCCGCGGGTCGTCGACATCCGGTCGCCGGGCGCGTTCGACCGGGGACACATCCCCGGGAGCGAGAACGTTCCGTTCGGCGAACTGCCGAATCGGGTCGAGTCGCTGGAGGGTGCAGAGCGCATCGTCACCGTCTGTCCCCACGGACAGGCGAGCCAGCAGGCCGCCCGACTCATCAAATCCTACGAGGGGACTGCGGACGCACGCGTCGAGAGCATGAAGGGGGGCCTCACGGAGTGGAAGGGTGACCTCGAATCGTCCGAAGAGACCGCGGAGTCGCCGTTCTAGCGGCCCGGAAAACTCGAAACCGACGGGACGAAAACTCGACGGGCGGGCGAAAGTCAGGTAACGGTCACGCGACGTTGAATCCCTTCTCGCGGAGGAAGTCCTCCACGCGGCCGGTGTGATTCCCCTGGAGTTCGATTGCGCCGTCTTCGACCGTACCACCGCAGGCGAATTTCGACTTCAGGTCCGACGACAGACTGTCCATGTCGACGTCCTTCGGATCGAACCCCTCGATGATCGTTACCTCCTTTCCGTAGCGGCGCTCGTCGATGCGGATGTTGATCTCCTGAGACTCCTTGGCCACGTCCTCGCAGACGCAGAGTTCCTCAGGGAGCCCGCACGTCGAGCAGACTTCCGACATTACAGGGTAAACCTACAGGACGATGCTATTAAACAGTGTCGGGACGCCCCACCACCACGCCACCGTCTCGGGGGCGTCGTGTCGCTCCAGCGCCCCGCGACGGCCGTACGACGGCGTCGCGCTTGCTCGGGGGTTCGCCGGGCCAAGACGCCCGAACGGACCGGTGAGACCGGAACGACGAAGTGAGTTCCCTCAGTCTGATACATTCGGATGGTCTACCGATTTCGGTGTCGGCACTGTTCGTTCACGGTCTGGTCTGCGAGCAGGGACGCGACCGTCGATGCGGTCGAGTCCCACGTGGTCGAGCACCACCGACAGCGACTCACCAGTCAGGACTTCCAGATGTACTGGGACTGTCCATACTGTGAGGAGGAGGGGCAACATCACGACAAAGCGGCGGGTATCGAACGGTTCGAGGGACACCTCTTCGGACACGTCGAATCGCTCGTCGAGTCGGGTGTCCACGTCGCGGACGACATCGAGGGGACCGGCAGCATCCTCGTACGGACCGCACGCGGTAGCACCGGCCTGGAAAACGCCCAAGTCCACTTTCTTTCGCCGGCCGACGTCGTGCTACTCGTCACGACGGTTCCGGCCGAACGGCTCCGACTGCTACACGAAACGCTGCGCGAGTGGCCGGCACAGGCGGTCGTTCTCACCACGAAGTCCGACGTGCTCGAGGGAGTCTCCGGAATCGACTTCTCCGAGGTATCGCTGGAGATCGTCCGGCTCGATCCCCAACTTGGCCTCTCGGAGCTGGGTGAGACGATCTCACGAGTCATCGACGAGTACGAAACCACGCCCGGCAAGCTCGCCGTCGGGTTCGACATTCTCTCGGAACTCATCGGCAAATCCGACCTGCAGACCCTCTTCAAGTTCCTCCACATCCTGGGGAAGCGCTTCGAGCGGGCCGACGCATTGGCGTACTATCACATCGACCCACGGGCGCAGTCGGAGGCGGCTATCAACGTCCTCGACCAGGCGTTCGATATGTCGATAACGGCTCGCGACCACCGGTTCGTGACCGGGTCGCGTTCCGGTGCCATCTGATACGGCCTGTTCGATACTGGTCGACGGAGACTCCGATGGAGCGCCGAGACGTGGCGAAGACGAATGCCATCAACTGCTCCGCCGACCAGCGCGACCGTGTCCCGACTGTCGCTGACTCCGGGAGCGGCGACGGCCGGCGATAACCGCCGACAGTTCGTCCGGCGCACCGAGTTCGGGAGCGGCGCTCGTAGTGATTACTGTAACTGTTTACCGGTGGTTCGCTGAACCGTCTCGGTGAACCACCGGTAATGACTTACAGTAATCACTATCAGGACTCCGAACCGGCGTCGTCGCTATCGACAGTCTGGTCCGAGGCCTGGTGTTGTCTCGTATAGTCAGCCGGGTCGACGACGTAGGTGTAATCGACGGCGTTGGTCACGACCTCGCCGGCGAGAGTTCCGCCGATCTCTTCGAGCACCGTCTCCGCGCGCTCCGTCACGTCCGTCGGGACGTCCTCGTCTTTGACGAGTATCTGGAGCCGCCGTTCGAGTTCGTCGCTGCCGAGTTGGGCGAGACTGGCCGCCGCAATCTTCGCGGTTCTGTCGTCGGTAGCGCCGAGTGCGTCGATTAGGCAGTCGTAGACCGCCTCGCGCTGGTCGTCGTCTGCTTCGGGGTCGGCGACGTAGCCGAGTAACCACGCCGCGTTGTGTCGCACCACCGCTCGCTGGCTCTCGGTCAGCATGTCGATGGCGTGTGGAACGACGGCCCGCGTGTCGGCGCTCGAAAGCTGTTCGGCGACGGTATCACGGACGTACTGGCTCCGCGCTTCCGGTGCGTCGACGAACAACTGGACGAGCGACAGCAGTGCGGCACGCTGGACCGAGTCAGTGTCGTCCGCTAGCGCCCGTACCAAGACTAATACGGGGTCGATACTTCCGAACTGGCCGAGTTCCTCGACGGCAGCGCGCCGAATCGACTCCTCGTCGTCCCGGGCGACCGGAATGAGCGCCTCGAGCGCTGCCTCGCTACCGATCGCTCCCAGCGCTCTGACCGCCTCCTCACGGACGATATGTCTGGGGTCGTCGAGGCGGTCGCGGAGCGGCTTCACACACCGCTCGTGGCCGAGCAGCCCACAGGACTGCACGGCCCGCATCCGAACGCGGGGGTCCGGGTCGGTCGTCGCCCGTACGAGCGCAGACAGGGACTGTTTGTCACGGTGCTGCCCGAGTGCAGTCGCAGCGACCATCCGAAACTCCGGGTGGTCGGCTTCGATCCACTCTCTGAGCAGCTTGGACGTCGCGCGGTCCGGTCTCTCCTCGGCGTCGGAGGCACTCATCTCGCGGACGAGACGTTCGAGCGCCTCCTCCCCGTGCCGGTAGAGAGCGTCGATGGCTCGAGCCCGGACGCCGTCGTCGTCGTCCTCGCAGGCCGTCTCCACGAGCGCTCGAACGAGTTCTTCGGTGGTGTCCTGGTTCGGATCATCGGAGAGGTCGCCAAGAGCCTCCGCGGCCCGTCGCCTGACGGCGGGACTCGACCCGCGTCTCAGATATGCGACGAGTTCCGATGTCTTCGAGTTGCGGGCGAGTTCGTAGAGAAACGCCGTATCGGCCTCCGACTGTCCTTCGAACATCTATTGCTATCCACCGCGATTCGGAGTCTCGAATCCGGTAGTGTCAGTGGTTAGGCAGTCGTAGCGGCATAAGTGTAACTCCCACCCGGCGGGGCGCCGCTCACGAGCCGCGCAGACGTCCCGGATACGTCGACTCGCGCACGAGTTCGTTCACCGTCCGCACCGCCGCGTCTGCCTCGTCGCGGGTGAGTCCGCGCCCGTAGCGGGCGCGTTCGTACGCCCGGAGGACGTCCCGCATCCGCTCCGAGTCGTCCGTTCGGGCCACCGACCGGACGTACGCCCGGGGCGTCTCCGACGCCTCACGCGGCCGGTACCGCCGTTCGAGGAGGGATTCGAGGCGTCGGAACGCCCGGACGGCGTCGGCGTTCGGGTCGTCGCCGCGGCGCTGGTAGCGGAGCCAGACGGCGCGGTGGAGCCGGCGATTCAGTCCCGTCCGCCGCGCTCCGGCGCTGATGCCGACGAGGGCGACGCCCCAGAGCGCGAGAACGCGCTGCGACGGCAGGTCGGGGAGGCCACCGCCGCCGTCGCCGGCGTCGAGCGGCGCGGCGGGCGTCGTGCTGACCTCGACGCCCCCTTCGGCGGCGTCGACGTTCGACTGCGCGGGCGTGACGTTCCGCGTCTCCGAGTCCGAGGGCGTCGGCATCGGCGTCGGCGTCGACGCTCCCGCGCTCGGGTCCGTCGCGGTCGTGTCGACGCCGGGGTCGGCGTTCTGTCGCGCTTCGGCCAGGCGCGTCCGCTCGGCCGTCTCCCGGGGCCCGGCGGGCGTCGGGTCGAAGCGAACCCACCCCACGTCGGGGAAGTAGACCTGGACCCACGCGTGGGAGTCGAGGCCGCGCACGACCCACTCCCCGCCGGCGCGTTCGCCGGCCGTGTAGCCCGTGACGAACCGCGCCGGGACGCCCTCGGCGCGGAGCATCACCACCATCGTCGTCGCGTAGTAGGTGCAGTAGCCGGCGTCCATCTCGAAGAGGAACGAGTCGGCGACGTCACCGCGGGGTCGTTCGACCGTCAGCGAGTACTCCTTGTTCGCTTCGAGATACGCCTCGACGGCCGTCGCCTTCCCGTAGGGCGTGCTCTCGTTCGCCGTCACCTCGCTCGACAGCCGTCGCACGCGGTCGGACGTGCTCTCGGGCAACTGGAGATACTGGGCCTCGACGTGGTCGGGGTAGTCGGTCCCCGCCCGCCGGAGCTGTGCAGTGGTGTACTCGGGGAGCTGACTCGTCACCGTGTAGGAGGCGTTCGTCTCGATGGCCGTCTCGGGGCGGAGGCCACCCTGTGGCGTGACCAGCGTCTCGTCGGCGGCGGGGCCGTCGACGTCGGTCGGCCGCCACGCCGCGGGCATCGCGCCGAGGGTCGTCTTCGCGGTGACGGTCTGTTCGAGGGGGCGCGACGGCCCGGGCGGATAGCGCAGGTCGTCCTCGTAGGGCGTCGTCTCGCCGGCGCGCACCCACCCGGACCCGGTGTAGCGGTTGAACGTCGCCGTCTGCCAGTACTCGCCCTCCGGACTCTCGACGGTGAAGCGGACCTCCGGCGAGAGGCGGATGCTCCCGAGGACGTCGATGCTGTCGTCTGCCTCGACGAGGTTCGCCTCTACCGTCGTGGCGCTTCGCGACGGCAACACGGGTTCGGCGGCTCCGCCCGGGACCAGCGACAGCGACGCCGTGACGACGACCATCGCGGCCAACAGGACGACCAGCGTGTCGAACTGGACGGCACTCCCGCCGTAGCGGTCGACCGTCCCGAAGCCCACCGCGCCGACGGCACCGACGACGCCGGCGAGCGTCGTCACCGCGCCGGCGTCGCCCGTCAGGACCACCAGGCCGAGGGCGACGCCGCCGACGGCGACGCTCCAGCCGTACCGGTCGCGAACGGCGAAGTACCACGACAGAAAGACGGGACCGGGCGTCACGGCGAGCGCCCAGACGTTGGCCTGTGTCAGGCGCAGAATCGAGAGCCCTGTCAGCAACGCCAGCGTGTCCGCGACGACGCGGCCGGGAGAGATGAGCGCGCGCTGGCTCTGGGGCACCGAGAGGAAGTAGACGACCAGGCCCCCTCCGAGCAGGAGGGCGGTGAGGAAGACGGCGGTCCGGACTCGCAGGACGCGCCCGACGACGACGGCGACGGCGAGCGACCCGACGACGAGGCCGACCATCAGCGACCGCCCGCCGACGACGTCCGTGACGTGATAGAGGACGCTCGTATACGAGAACGTCAGGAGGGCGACGGAGAGCAGCGCCGCCGGCCGGAAGGCGGTCGCCTCGCGGACGCGGGCGGACCGGATCACGCGGCCACCACCTCCTGCGGAGCGACGAGGCCGTCGCGGAGGCGGTCGAAGCTGAGGCGCTCGCCGCCGACGGCGACCTCGGTGTCGTCGCCGGCGTGGATGGTCACGTCAGCGCCGTCCGTCGCGGCGGGGCCGCTCTCGACGCTCGCGAGATGTTCGAGGAGGCGGGCGCGGTCACCCGGCGACGCCTCGACGCGGCCGCCGGGCGTCGAGACGACGACCGAGATGCCGTCGGCCAGGAACGCGGCCCCGACGCTCGCCGTCGCCTCGGCCATGGCGTCGGCCCGCCCGGGGTCGGCGCTCGCGGCGATGCTGACCGTCGGCGTCTCGCGGTCCGCGCGAAACGACTGGACGACCAGGTCGTCGCGGCGGGCGCTCGTCTTCCAGTGGATGTCGCGTAGCGAGTCGCCGTGGACGTACTCGCGGAGGTGGTCGAATTCGTCGCGGTCGGCGTCGGGTCGCTCGTCGAGGCCCGCCTCCAGGCGCGAGACGACGGCTCCCGAGAGCGGGTGGACGCGCGGGTAGACCAGCGCGACCGAGCGGTCGTCCCACGCGAACGCCCGTTCGGCGAGGCCGAGGACGTCGCGCGCGCGGACCCGGACCGGGCCGACCTCGTGGACGCCGCGCGCCCGGTAGGTGACGTCGTAGCTGACGGGCTCCTCGCCGACGAGCGTCTCGACGGTGGCGTCGCCGTCGACCCCGTCGGGCAGGTCGTCGTCGACGACGCCGACGAAGGGGTCCTCGGTGTCGAACGTCAGCGTGACCGTTCGCTCGTCGCCGGGGAAGCCGCTCTTCGGGGACGACCGGGTCAGCGTCGGCCGGTCGAGCGCCAGCAGCGAGAGGGCCGCACCGAGGAGGACGACGACGGCGGGGACGACGACGGCGTTCAGCGCTCGCGCGCCGAACGACGCCGCCATCCACAGACTGGCGGCGGCGACGGCGGCGACGACGACGCCTCGGAGCGTCGGCCGAAGGGCCAGGAGTGTACGCGGGTGCATCCTACTCCACGGGAACGCTGTCGAGTGCGGCCGTGACCACCGACTCGCCGGTGTCGTCGGTGCCGGCCTGGATGCGGTGGCTCCAGACGGTTCGTGCCTCGGTTCGGACGTCGTCCGGGAGGACGTAGTCGCGGCCGTCGAGGACCGCCCGCGCCTGTGCCGTCTGGACGAGAGCGATGCCGCCGCGCGGACTGACGCCGAGGTCCGCTCGCTCGCGAGTGAACGTGGCCAGTCGCGAGACGTACGCCCGGACCGGCTCGCTCACCTCGACCCCGGCGACGGTTTCGCGGGCGTCGCGGACGTCTTCGACGCTCGCCACCGGGTCGAGGTCCTCGATGGGGTGGCGACCGGCGACGCGGCCGAGCAGTTCCGTCTCCTCGCTCTCGTCGGGGTAGCCGAGGCGGAGTTTCTTCGTGAAGCGGTCGATTTCGGCCATCGGCAGGTCGTAGGTCCGGCCGGCCTCGACGTCGTTCTGCGTGGCGATGACGAAAAACGGGTCGGGCAGCGTCCGCGTCTCGCCGTCGACGGTGACCTGTCGCTCCTCCATCGCCTCCAGCAGCGCGGCCTGGGTCTTCGGCGGGGCGCGGTTTATCTCGTCGCCGAGGACGACGTTGGCGAACACCGGGCCCTCGCGGAACTCGAAGTCGCGCGTCTTCTGGTTGAACACGCTGACGCCGGTGACGTCCGAGGGCAGGAGGTCCGGCGTGAACTGGACGCGCTTGAACGAGCAGTCGATGGACGTCGCCACGGCGCGTGCGAGCATCGTCTTCCCGACGCCCGGGACGTCCTCGAGGAGGAGGTGGCCGCGCGCGAGGAGCGTGACCAGGATGTGTTCGACGGCGTCGTGGTGGCCGACGATGACCCGCTCGACGTTCTCGGTGATGCGGTCCGTGAGGTCCGCCGCGTCGTCGACCCGCAACGCGGGGTTCGGTGCGTTCGAATCCGGTGTGCCTGCGTCTGTCATGGTACGGTGTTGCGACGGGGTCGGTGACGGCCCGGGGCACCCGACCACTTCGCGAGGTCTCACCGTTCCCTAGCGGCCGGACTTACGTAACTCTACGGGGGAACCACGTCCCACGCACACCACCGAGACGCCGGCCTTAAACGCGCCTGTCGCCTACCGCGTCCATGTTCGAGAACCGTCCGGACCGCGACGAAGTCGTCCTCGTCGGCCGGTCGAACGTCGGCAAGTCGACGGTGATGCGGGAGTTGACCGGCCACGACGTCACGGCGGGCCGGAAACCGGGCGTCACCCGGTCGCCGAACCATTTCGACTGGGACTCCGAGGGGTTCATGTTCACCGACCTCCCCGGGTTCGGGTTCATGGAGGGCGTCTCCGAGGAGCAACGCGAGCAGATAAAGACCGACGTCGTCCGCTATCTCGAAGCGAACGCCGAGGACATCCTCGTGGGCGTGATAGTCCTCGACGGAAAGAGCGCCGTCGACATCATCGACCGGCACAGCGGCGGCGACGAGATACCCCACGTCGTCGAGATGTTCTCGTTCCTGCAGGAACTCGAAATTCCGACCGTCGTCGCGGTGAACAAGATGGACAAGGTCGACGACCGGGACGAACGCCTCGACGACGTCGCCGACAGACTCGGGATGTATCCGCCGTGGCAACAATGGAGCGACGTCATCGCACCCATCAGCGCCAAGCGCGGCAACGTCGACGCGTTGACCGACGCCCTCCGGACGCAGTTCCACGACCAGAAGCGCGACGACCTGTTGAAGTTCGTCTCGTAGGCGTCTCGAATCGCCTCGTAAGCATCTCGAATCGTCTCGTCTGCGTCGCTACCGAGGACGAGATGTGTGGTGGTTCGGGGCAACCGCTTCGTCACACGGGGCTCGGCGGGGGTAACGTCTCGTCATCACCACCACAGGACCCGTAGGGAGTTCGCGTCCAAAAAGTCACGCACTCGCGACGGCGAGCGATGCACCGAAACTGCAGGGAGAGGAGTCACACTCCCGGGCGGAGCAAACCACCGCGGGCGGGAAACGCACCGGAACCCGGCCCGGTCCAGAAGCGGCGGTACATCGGTCGCTCCGCTCCGACCACGGCGGTCGCCGTTACGGACGGCCATCGAAGCGGCGAAGCATGGGTGTACTGTCGCGTCTCGACGTCGGCCGCCCGACCGCCTGGTGGCGGACGGCCGGACGGGCCGACGGACCGACGCGACGGCGACGCGGTCGGCGTCGTACCGGAGTCACGACGTCGTGTGTCTCGCGGCGAGTCTGTGATTGTGAATCTACCACCTCCGCGCGAATGTCCGTAACGAATCCACTCTTATAGGCATTTCTTCGAACGTGCTTACAGTATATTCCGACATTCCTCGAATACTAAGGGTATAAGGGTTCGTCGCGTCGTCAGACGTCGTCCCACGCGGCGTGGCGGCGGTGTTCGGCGGCGACGGCGGCGACGTCCTCGGCGTCGAGGACGCCGCGTTCCGTGACGACGCCCGTCACCAGGTCCGCCGGCGTCCGGTCGAAGACGGGGTTCGACACCGACACGTCGGCGTCGCCTCCGTAGACGGCCGCCGGGTCACCAGACTCGCCGTGCATCCGCTCGTCCGGGCGAATCTTGGCCGCGGCGGCGACGGCGTACACCGGCACGTCGGCACGGGCGGCCGCGAGCGAGAGCGCCCGCGTCCCGACCTTGTTGACGACGCTCCCGTCGGCGAGCACGGCGTCGGCCCCGACCAGGACGGCGTCGACGCCCTCGTCGACAGCATCGCTCCCGGCGGCGTCGCTTCCCCCGAGGGCGTCGTTCCCGCCGACCGCGGCGCAGAGTCCCGCGTCGGTGGTGAGCGTCACGTCCAGACCCGCCGCGGCGAGTCGCTCCGCGACGCCGACGCCCTCGCGGGCGGGGCGCGACTCGCCGACGACGACGGCCGGACGGGCGGCGAGGAGCGCCGATAGCGCCGTCCCGGACCGCGAGAGCGTCGCGACGGTCCCCGAGAGGCACGCTGCCGCGGTCGCGGCCGCCTCGTCGCCGGCGTCGCCGGCCGCTTCGATGGCCGTCTCCGCCGCTCGCCCTACCGCATCGGGCGTCCGGTCGGCCGTCGAGAGGACGCGGTTCACCCGGTTCTCGACGGCGGCCATGCTCGGGCGCGCCGTGCGCAGGTCGCGGGCGACGGCCGCGACGGCCGCCCAGTCGTCCGCGACGGCCGCCTCGTCGCGCAGGACGTCGAGCGCGCGGCGCGAAATCCACGCCGACCCGTGCGTCTCGTCGTCGCGCACCGTCTCGACGGTGGGCGCGACCCGCCGATACGCCTCCCAGAGCCCCGGGACCGTCGCTCGCTCCCGGATTGCCGGCGGCGACACCCACTCGACGGCCGCGAGTTCGGCGTTCGGCGTCACCGCGGGCCGGTCGCGTGCCGACGACTCGAAGAGGAACGGATGGACCGTCCACTCCCTGTCGCCGTCGACGAGTTCGAGCGGGTCGCCCGCGCGAACGAGCGTCGCGTCGGTCACGCCCGTCTCCTCGCGGAGTTCGCGCCGGGCGTCGACGTCGGCGTCGGCCGGGTCGCCCTCGACGTAGCCCGAGACGCCGCCCCACCGGCCCGGGTAGGTGCCGACCTCGTCGCTCCGGCGGACGAGCAACACCGCGCCCCGGTGGCGGAGGAAGCAGGTGACGACGTGTGCCATGGCCGAGGATTCGTCGCCGGGATAACGGCTTTTGCGGTGGTCGTTCTACGTCCCCCATGGCGACTGAACTCGCGATAATCGGCGACACGCACGTCCCGTCGCGGGCGGACGGCCTGCCCGCGTGGGTCCGGGAGCGAATCGAGACGGCGGACCACACCATCCACACCGGCGACTTCGAGACGGCCGAGATGCTCGAACGGGTCGAGGAGGTGAGCGACGGCGACCTGACGGCGGTGCGGGGCAACGCCGACCGCGCGGGCGTGGACCTGCCGAACGTGGCCACCCACGAGACGGAGGGCGTCCAGTTCGTCGTCACCCACGGGACGGGCGACCGGGTCGGGTACGAGGCGCGCGTCGTCGCGGCCGTCGAGGAACACGGCCAGGGAGACGCCGTCGGCGTCGCCGGCCACACCCACGAGTACACGGACGAAATCGAGGACGGCACGCGCGTCCTCAACCCCGGGAGCGCGACGGGAGCGGACCCCGCCACCGAGACGACGATGATGACCGTCACCGTCGACGACGGCGACGTCGAAGTGACCCTGCACCGGGAGTGAAACCCGGGCCCGTAGGGTAGCGGCCCGATTCACCACTGACGCGGCGTTTTTACCGCGGCCACCCCGATGGCGAGTATGGACCTCGAACTTCTCGCCGTCCCCGACCTGCCCGAGATACGGCCCGGGGACTCGCTCGCCGCCCTCGTCGGCGAGCGGGTCGACCTGCGGCCGGACGACGTGGTCTGCGTGGCCAGCACCGTCGTCTCGAAGGCCGAGGGGCGGCACGCAGACCTGGCCGACTTCCCGGCGGGGCCGCGCGCCCGCGAACTCGCCGCGAAACTGGAAGCCGACACCGGCGAGGCGAAGGACCCGCGCTTCGCCCAGGCCGTCCTCGAAGAGAGCACGGACGTCCTCGTCGAGTCGCCGTTCCTCCTGACCGAGACGCGCTTCGGCCACGTGACGGTCAACGCCGGCATCGACCGCTCGAACGTCCCCGACGCCGACCTCCTCCTGCTGCCGAAGCGACCGGGGGAGAGCGCCGAGCGCGTCCGGGCGGGCCTCGACGTCGACCGGGTCGTCGTCACGGACACCTGCGGGCGGCCGTTCCGCCACGGACAGCGCGGCGTCGCCGTCGGGTGGGCGGGCATGCCCGCGAGTCGGGACTGGCGCGGGGAGACCGACCGGGACGGCCGCGAACTCTCGGTCACCGTCGAGAGCGTCGTCGACGAACTCGCTGCGGCGGCGAACCTCGTCGCCGGCGAGGGCGCGGGCGGGACGCCCGTCGTCGTCGTCCGCGGGTTCGAGTTCGGCGACCACGAGGGGAGCGACGAGCAGTTCCGCGACGTCGAGACCGACTTCGTCCGGCAGGCGCTCCGGGGGTGGTCGTATGCTCGGGATTGAACTCACGCCCGAACACCCCGTCGAGCGCGTCGTCTCCCTCGGCGTCGACGCCGAGCGGGCGGGGTACGACGCCGTCTTCGTCGCCTCGCACTACAACAACCGCGACCCGTTCGCCGTCCTCGCGCGACTGGCCGCCGAGACGACCGACGTCCGCCTCGGTCCGGGCGTGGTCAACCCCCACGAACGCCACCCGGTGACGCTGGCCTCCGAGACTGCGACGGTAGCGGAAATGAGCGACGGCCGCGCAGTCTTCGGAATCGGCCCGGGCGACCGGTCGACGCTCCGCAACCTCGGCCTCGCAGAGGACCGCGGCCTGCGGTCGGTGCTGGAGGCGTTCAAGGTGGCACAGCGCCTCTGGGCGGGCGAGCGAGTCACCCACGACGGCACCTTCGAGGCCGACGACGCCGGCCTGAACTACGCGGTGCCGGGCGACATCCCGGTCTACGTCGGCGGCGAGGGGCCACACATGTGCCGGATGGCCGCCAAACACGCCGACGGCCTGCTGTTCAACGGCTCTCACCCTGCCGACCTCGCCTGGGCCCGCGACCAGGTCGAGGCGGGACTCGACGACCGACTGTCCGGCCTCGGCGAGTTCGACCTCGCGGCCTACGCCAGCGTCAGCGTCGCCGAGAGCGAGGCGGCGGCGCGAGAGGCCGCCCGGCCGCCGGTGGCGTTCATCGCCGGTGCGGCGGCCCCGCCCGTCCTCGACCGGCACGGCGTCGACGCCGACCGGGCGGACGAAATCGGCGAGCGAATCAGCGCGGGCGACTTCTCGGAGGCGTTCGGACTGGTGACGCCGAGGATGGTCGACGCCTTCTGCATGGCCGGCACCGTCGAGGCGGTGGCCGACCGGATGGCCGCGGTGCTCGACTACGCGGACGGCGTCGTCGTCGGGTCGCCGCTCGGTCCCGACCTCGATTCGGCCGTGTCGCTGGCGGTCGAAGCGTACGACCGGGCTAGATAGCGTCGCTCGCCGCCGCGGCGAGGCCGCCGAGGGCGAGCACCGAGAAGTAGACGACTGCGAGCGTCGTCAGTCCAGCGCCGACCGCCCAGATGACGAAGCTGATGGGGTCGTTCAGGGCCACGTCGGTCAGGAAGATGACCACGAGGTCCACGATGCTCGACAGGAGTCTGCTGATGACCGCGAGGAGCGTTGCCATAGCGACCGTTGGGCGAGGGGATACTTGGATGTTGATTTTTCCGTGGCGTCAGGGCTAAACCCTCGGCGGCCGTCGCTCCGGCGATGAGAGACCGCTCGCTCGACGAGTTCCTGTCGACGGCAGCGAGCGACGGCGACGCGGACGGCGCGACGGACGCCGACGCCGACGTCGACGCGACGAACGACGCCGCGAGCGACGCCGGAGGCGAGCAGAACACTGACGGCGTCGCCACCGGCACCGATGACCTCGCCAGCACCGACGCCGCCAGCACGGACGGCCTCGCCAGTCCCGCCACGCCGACGATGCGCTTCACCCACGACGGCGTCTGTCCCGCCTGTGGCGCGTCGTCGCCGCGCCTGTGGAACGACGGCGACCGATTCGTCTGCGCCGACTGCAAGGAGTTCTAGCGACGCCTAGCCGAACCGCGTCGCTTCGCGCTCGAAGCCACGGGCGAGGGCCGCCTCCTCGATTTCGAGGACGGTCGGCCGACCGTGCGGGCAGGCGAAGGGCTGGTCGCACTGGCCGAGGCGGTCGAGGAGCGCCGACGCCTCATCGGCCGTCAGGTCGTCGCCGGCCTTCAGCGACGGGTGGCAGGCCAGGTCCGCCAGCAGTTCGTCGCGGCGGTCCGCCGGATTCGCCCCCGACCGGAGCGAGGCGAGCGTCTCGCGGAGGGCGTCCGCGTCGGCGACGCGGCCGAGCGGGGCCGGGACCGACCGCAGGCGGTAGGTGTCGCCGCCGAACGCCGCGACGTCGAAGCCGAGCTCCCGGAGCGTCTCGCGGTGCGCTTCGGCCGTCGCCGCCTCCGTCGGCGACAGCGACACCGTCTCGGGCGGGTCGAGCGACGCCGACGGGACGCCCGCTTCGTCGACGGCCGCTCGCAGGCGCTCGTAGTTGACGCGCTCGTGGGCGGCGTGCTGGTCGACGACGAGGAGGCCGTCGTCGGCCGCACAGAGGAGATAGAGGCCGCGGAACTGGCCGACGACGGTCGCGTCGTCGAACGCCGAATCGGTCTCCAGCGGTGAGAGCGTCGCGTCGAGGTCCATCGACACCTCCGCGGCGCGGCGCAGGTCGGCCGTCGAGAGGGCGTCCGAGACGGCGGCTTCCACTGCCGACTCGACGGCGTCGGCGTCGCGGAACGCGACGCGCTCCTTCGCGGGGTGGACGTTCGGGTCCACCGCGTCCGCCGGGAGCGACACGTCGACGACGGCGACGGGTGCACGTCCCGACGGGAGCAGGGACCCGTAGCCGGCGACGACGGCGCGCCGGAGGCGTTCGTCGGTCAGGGGGCGGCCGTCGACGGCGACGTAGACGTGGTCGCGGGTCGAGCGAGTAACCGAGGGGTAGCCCAGGACGCCCCGCATCGACACCGACCGGTCGTCGACGTCCGTCTCGGCGTCGAGTTCGGTGCTCCGGGCGGCCACCTGCCGGTCGTAGACGCCGAGCAGGGCGTCGGCGTAGTCGCCGGACCCCGACGTGGCGAACACCTCCCGGCCGTCGTGGGACAGGCGAAATCGCACGTCCGGACGGACCAGCGCGTACCGCGACGCCAGGTCGCTGATGCGGGCGAACTCGGCGTTCGCGGACGCCAGCGACTCCCGGCGCGCCGGGCGGTTGTGAAACAGGTCGCGAACCTCGACGGTCGTCCCCTCGGCGCGCCCGGCCGGGCCGACGTCCGTCTCGCCGTCCGCGACGACGACGCGGGTCCCGCGGGGGCCGCCGTCGTTGGTCGTCACGGCGAGCGTCGCCACCTCGGCGATGCTGGCGAGGGCCTCGCCGCGGAAGCCGAGCGTCTCGACGCCCGTCGGGTCGCCGTCGGGGAGTTTGCTCGTCGTGTGGCGCTCGACGGCGAGCTCGACCGTCTCGGCGTCCATTCCGCGGCCGTCGTCGGCGACGCGGATTCGCTCGGTTCCGTCGCCGGCCACCTCGATTTCGACCGTGCCCGCGCCGGCGTCGAGGGCGTTCTCGACCAGTTCGGCGACGACGCGCGCCGGGCGCGTCACCACCTCGCCGGCCGCGATGCGGTCGACCGTCTCGGGGTCGAGTCGCCTAATCGTCATCGTCGAGTCGGCGTTTGACGTCGGCGAGGGCGTTCAGCGCTTCGAGGGGCGTCGTCGTCGCCACGTCGAGCGACCGGAGGTCGGCGGCGACGTCCGCGGGCACGTCCGCGTCGTCGGGGGCGGCGTCGGCCGCGTTCCCGCCCTCGTCGTCGACGGCCGTCGATTCCGTCTCGGTTCGGCCGTTCTCCGCGGGCCCGTTTTCGACGCGTCCGTCGTCGGCGTGGCCGTTGGTTCGCCGGGCCGCCTCGTCGAGCGTCGCCTGGACGGCCTCGTCTCCCGGTTCGTCGACGAGGTCGGAGGCCCTGTCGACGACGGCGTCGGGAACGCCCGCCAGCCGCGCCACCTCGATGCCGTACGAGGAGGAGGCGGCCCCCTCGCGCACCCGGTGGAGGAACGTCACGTCGTCGTCCTCCCTGTCGGCGGTGAAATGAAGGTTGACGACGCGTTCCCGCTCGGCCGCGAGTTCGGTCAGTTCGTGGTAGTGAGTGGCGAACAGCGTCGTCGCCCCGATTTCGTCGTGGACGAACTCGGCGGTGGCGCGGGCGATGGCGAGGCCGTCGGCGGTGCTGGTCCCCCGGCCGACTTCGTCCAGGAGGACGAGCGAGCGCTCGGTCGCGCCGTGGAGGATGTCGGTCAGTTCGGCCATCTCGCGCATGAACGTCGACTGCCCGCCCGCGATGTCGTCGCTCGCGCCGACGCGGGTGAACACCCGGTCGACGACCGGCAGTCGCGCCCCGTCGGCGGGGACGAAACTCCCCATCTGTGCGAGGACGACGACGAGGGCGACCTGTCGCATGTACGTCGACTTCCCCGACATGTTGGGACCGGTGACGATAGCCACCGCGCCACGCGGCAGGGCGGCGTCGTTCGGGACGAACTCCCTCTGCGTGCGCTCGACGACGGGGTGACGGCCGGCCTCGACGTCGATGTCATCGGCCCCGAAGTCGGGGCGCACGTAGTCGTTTTCGACGGCGACGGCGGCGAGCGTCGCGAGCGCGTCGAGGGTCGCCAGCGCGTCCGCCACCGCCTGGATCCGGTCGGCCTCGCTCGCGACCCGCGAGCGGACGTCGCGGAAGATGTCGTATTCGAGCGCGTCCGCGCGTTCGGCCGCGCCGAGAATCTCGTCCTCGCGGCGCTTGAGTTCGGGCGTGTAGAACCGCTCGGCGTTCTTGAGCGTCTGCCGGCGCGTGTAGTCGTCGGGCACCCGGTCGAGGTTCGGGTTCGTCACCTCGATGTAGTAGCCGTGGACCTGGTTGTATCCGACCTCCAGCGAGTCGATGCCCGTGCGCTCGCGTTCGCTCGCCTCCAGGTTCGCCACCCACTCGCGGCCCTCGCGTTCCGTCTCGCGCAGGTCGTCGAGTTCGTCGTCGAACCCCTCCCTGACGACGCCGCCCTCCGTCACCTCGACGGGCGGGTCGGGCTTGATGGCCCGGTCGACCAGGTCGCGCACGGAAGCGAGGTCCGGGAGCGACTCCCGGAGGTCCGTCAGCGCCGCCGACTCGACGTCCGCGAGGGCGTCCCGAATCTCGGGGACGACGTCGAGCGTCGTCTTCAGCGACCGGAGGTCGCGGGCGTCGGCCCGCCCGCGGGAGACGCGTCCGACGAGTCGTTCGACGTCGTAGGCCTCGTACAGGCGCTCACGAACCTGCTCGCGGACCAGCGAGCGGTCGACGAACTCCGCGACGGCGTCGTGGCGCGCCTCGATATCCTCGCGGTCGAGCAGCGGCCGGCGCAGCCACGACTCCAGTCGCCGCCGACCCAGCGCACAGGCGGAGTCGTCGAGGACGTCGAACAGCGTTCGCCCTCCGCCGGCACCCCGATTCTCGAACAGTTCGAGGCTCCGGAGCGCCGTCGCGTCGAGCGTGAGAAACTCCCGCGGGTCGTAGCGCGTCACCCGGGAGACGTAGTCGAGGGGACCGTCGTCGCCCTGCGTGTACTCGGCGTACGCGAGGACGGCACCGCACGCCCGGAGTTCGGCGTCGTTGGCGACGACGGCCGCCGCGCGCGGGACGTACGCCGACAGCGTCTCCGTGGCCGCCTCGCGAGCGAACGTCTCGGGGTCTACCTCGGTTACCATCGGCTCCGACGATAGGCCGAGGTCGGTCGCCGCGTCGGCGGCGTCCGCGGTCGTATCCCCCGTCGCGTCGGCGTCCGTCGCGCCGGCGTCGAGGGCCGCGTCCGGACCGAGCAACACCTCCGACGGCGCGAGTCGGTCGAGTTCCTGTCGGAGGCGAGCGTCGTCGTCGGTACTGGTCACGCGGCAGTCGCCGGTGGAGACGTCCACGACGGCGACGGCGTGGGTGTCACCGGTGTCGCCGGCGGTACCGCTCGCGACGGCGGCGACGTAGTTCGTGGTGCCGGCCTCCAGCAGTTCGTCTTCGACCACCGTCCCGGGCGTGATGACCTGCGTGACGGCCCGGTCGACGAGCCCCGAAGTGGCGTCGGGGTCCTCCACCTGTTCGGCGAGGGCGACGCGATAGCCGGCGTCGAGCAGGCGTTCGAGGTAGGTGGCGGCGTTGTCGATGGGGATGCCCGCCATCGGGTAGGTGCCGGTGCTGTCCTCCCGCTGGGTCAGGGTCACCTCGCACACCCGCGACGTCTCCTCGGCCGCCTCGCAGTAGGTCTGGTAGAAGTCACCGTTCTGAAAGAGGACCAGCGAGTCCTCGTAGTCGCGACAGAGGTCGAAGTACTGGCTCAGCATCGGCGTCAGGTCGCCCCGGACGTCGACCATCCCGTCCGGCGGTCCCGTTACCGCGTCCATATCCCGTATCGGGCGGTGGAAGCCTAAAAGGGTCCGGGGTCGGTTCGCCCAGGGACTTAATCCGCCCGCAGGCCAACGTAGCCCATGCGACTGTTCGTCAGCGTCGACCTCCCCGAGTCGATGACCGCGGCCGTCGAGACTGCACAGGACCGCTTTCGCGACGCCGCTGGGCTCTCCTTTACCGACCCCACGCAGGCGCACGTGACGGTGAAGTTTCTCGGCGACGCCGACCACGAACGCCTCGCCGAGGTCCGCGACGCCGTCGCGGCGGGGGTCGCCGACGCCGACGTCTCCCCGTTCGAGGCGTCGGTGGGGGGATTCGGCGTCTTCCCGTCGCTCGAATACATCAGCGTCGTCTGGACGGGGTTCCGCACTGGCGGCGCTGAACTGACGGCCCTCCACGAGGGCGTCGAACGCGCGACGACCGACGTCGGCTTCGAGGAGGAATCCCACGAGTTCACGCCCCACGTCACCCTCGCGCGGATGAACGACGCGCGCGGCAAGGACCTCGTCCAGCGACTCGTCCGCGACGCCGACCCCGACCTCGGAACGTTCACAGTCGACGAAGTCCGCCTCAAGGAGAGCACGCTCACCGACGAAGGCCCCGAATACGACACGGTGGCGACGTTCCCGCTGGGCTAAGACGGGGCATCCTCCATTTCGTATCGCACTATCGAGTTTATTACCTCCCTTCAGTTGTCGCGAATCACCATGATTTTCACTCGATTTACACCGTCGAAGTCACGAAGTCGGTAAGTCAATTCCCGAACGCGTTCGCCGGTCCCCTGGCAGAATAAGGATTCGAGACACCACTCTCCCTGGTGCGTGTGGCTCGTGTTGAGGATCACGTCCTGATAGTCGTGTTGGACGCCGTGGAGTTCCTCGATTACCTCGTGATGGCGGTAGTCGAAGGCCACGAGCGCGATAACGTCCTCACCGAGGTCTTCGAGTCGCGAATGAGACTCGATGTACTCCTGCATCGCCTCACGGACTGCTCGCGACCGATTGTCCAGTCCCTCGTCTTGCCAGACCTGATCGAACTCCTCGACGACCGCGTCCGGGATGTTGAAACTCGTTCGCATACGGTCGTATCCGGTGCCCGGACACAAGAGTCCCGAGTATGACGGTTCCCCCGATTAGGTATTAACAACCGTTATTCGGCGCTCTTGCCGAGTTTGGGATGTGACGATGGTACCAGGAGACGCGTTCGGCTTACTGCTCGGTGCGGTCGTACTCGGGGCCGTCCACGGAGTCGAACCGGGTCACGGGTGGCCCGTCGCCGCCTCGTATGCGTTGGACCAGACGAACAAGTGGCTCTACGGCTTTGCGGCGAGTTTCATCCTCGGCGTCGGGCACCTTACCAGCAGTATCGCGATGGTCGGCGTGTTCTTCTACGCGAAATCCTACTTCAGTCTCACTCAAATCAACGAACCACTTACCGTTCTGGGTGGTGTCCGAGTCGGCGGTCCGGTCAGTCTGGTTGCGGGCGTCCTGCTCGTCGCCCTCGGGATTCGAGAATACCGCCACGACCACTCGCATCGCAGTCCCGAGAGCGAGCACTCACACGAGAGTTCCGGTCACGAGTCGGCGAACCACTCCGCACACGGCCACAGCCACGGGGATACACACGCCCATCCACGGTCACCGGACGACGAGGGACTCGTCTCTCGCCTGAAGCGCGCGTTCTTCGACGGACACGCACATACCCAGAGTTCTGATGCCGTTGCCGAGAGGGGATTGTTCGGCATCGCCTGGTTCGCCTTCCTGCTCGGATTCGCTCACGAGGAGGAGTTCGAGATCATCGTCCTCTGTGCCGGGTCGAACTACTGTCTCGAACTGATGAGTGCGTACGCGGTCACCGTCATCCTTGGTATCGTCGGCCTGACGATGTTGCTGATTGCGGGATATCAGCGCTACGAGGAGACGGTCGAACGGTACACGCCCTATTTGCCGGCCTTCTCCGCTGCCGTTCTCATCGTCATGGGGCTTGGATTCATCGTCGGCGTGTTCTGAATATCTCTCCGTTCCCTGCAAATTGCCTGTTATCGGGCCTCATACGGCTCGCTCTCCGTCACCCCACGTCGGCCGCCCACGGTCGGACTGCCGTGGGAAACAGTGAGAGCAATCCGTCTGGGCCTCGACTTCGAAACTCGAAATAAATCGCATACCGCGATAACAAACAGTGGTGGCCAGGGCGGTGGCGGCCGAGCAGGCGGTAGCGGAGGCGGGGAGAGAGCCGGTATCACTGGCGGGAGCGAAAGAACAAGATTTTATGCCGCGCAGGGGAAGAGACGTGCACTATGAGCAAGAAGACGAAGTCCAAGAAGAAACGGCTGGCCAAGCTGGAGCGCCAGAACAGCCGCATCCCGGCGTGGGTCATGCTCAAGACCGACATGCAGGTGACGCAGAACCCCAAGCGCCGTAGCTGGCGTCGAAGCGACACGGACGAATAATGAGCGCCAACGAATTCGAGGAGCGCGTCGTCACCGTGCCCCTGCGCGACGTGAAAGCCGTTCCGTCGAACGAGCGCGCGGGCCGAGCGATGCAACTGGTCCGCGAGCATCTCGCCAAGCATTTCAAGGTCGACGGCGACGCCATCCGTCTCGACCCGAGCATCAACGAGGCCGTCTGGTCACGGAGCGGCAGCAAGCCTCCGCGGAAACTCCGCGTTCGGGCCGCCCGCTTCGTCGAGGACGGAGCGCCCGTCGTCGAGGCGGAAACCGCCGACTGACGGTGCTTCGCGCTTCCTTCGCCGGGTCGTCGTACGTCGGCGTGTTCGCACGAGTGGCCGACGACTGCCTGCTCGTCCGACCGGACGCCGACGACGAACTCGTCGCCGAGATGTCGGCCGAACTCGACGCGACTGCCGTCGAGACGACGGTCGGTGGCTCGGGGACCGTCGGCGCGCTCGCGACCGGGAACGAGAGCGGCATCCTCGTCTCCGCCCGGACGACCGACCGCGAGAAGACGGCCATCGAGGAGGCCGTCGACCGCCCGGTCGTCGAACTGCCCGGCCGAATCAACGCCGCCGGTAACGTCGTCCTCGCGAACGACTACGGCGCGTACGTTCACCCGGACCTCTCGCGCGAGGCCGTCCGGGCGGTGAAGGAAGCACTCGACGTGCCGGTCGAACGCGGCGACCTCGCCGACGTGCGGACCGTCGGCACCGCCGCCGTCGCTACGAACGACGGAGTGCTCTGTCACCCGAAGTCCAGGGAACCGGAACTCGAAGCGCTCGAAGACCACCTCGACGTGCGCGCCGACATCGGCACCGTCAACTACGGCGCGCCGCTCGTCGGGTCCGGCCTCGTCGCCAACGACGCTGGCTACGTCGTCGGTCAGGACACGACCGGGCCAGAACTCGGGCGCATCGAGGACGCACTCGGCTACATCGAGGCGTAGCGGACGCCCGAGTAGGAAGATACTTCCCGTTCCCTCCGTATCCTCTGGTATGAGTCAGTTCATCGTCAGCGGTCGCTTTCGGAGCCGGACCGGAACACGCGAGTTCACCAAAGAGATCGACGCCCCCAACGAGAACGTCGCCCGCGAGCACACGCTCGCGAAAATCGGGAGCGAACACGGCCTGAAGCGCACGAGCGTCGAGGTCACCGAGGTGACGGCCGCATGATGGGCGGTGGTGGCGGTCAGCAGCAACTCCAGCAGCTCTCCCAGGAACTGCAGGCAATCGAAGAGGAAATCGAGGAAGTCGAGGCCGAAATCGAGGGGCTCCAGGTCGAGAAGGCGGAGATCGACGAGGCCATCGAGGCCATCGAGACGCTCGAGACGGGGTCGACGGTGCAGGTCCCCCTCGGCGGCGGCGCGTACGTCCGCGCCGAGATTCAGGACATCGACGAGATCATCGTCGGCCTCGGCGGCGACTACGCCGCCGAACAGGAACAGGGCGACGCCATCGACGCCCTCGAACGAAAGCAGGACGCCGTCGACGACCGCATCGACGACCTGCAGGAGGAAATCGCCGAACTCGAATCGGAGAGCGAGCAACTCGAACAGCAGGCCCAGCAGATGCAACAGCAGATGCAACAACAGCAGATGCAGCAGCTCCAGCAGCAGGAATCCGAAGACGAGTAGAGAGTAGATGTTCGACGGACTGAAGGAGAAACTCGGGGAGTTCCGCGAGGACGTCGAGGACACCGCCGAGGAGAAAGCCGCCGAGGTGGAGCGCGAAGCGGACGCGACGCCCG
Organism: Haloferacaceae archaeon; assembly: GCA_042216495.1. Classification (GTDB taxonomy): domain Archaea; phylum Halobacteriota; class Halobacteria; order Halobacteriales; family Haloferacaceae; genus Salinirarus. Next base: position 10,955 of record JBDGTU010000019.1, on the reverse strand, counting down.
ACGCGGAGACAGAGACGGAACCGGAAGCCGAGAACGCCGACGAGCGTCCGAGTACGTTCGACCGCGCGAAAGCGTTCGCCACCGGGAAGGTCATCATCGAGGAGGAGGACCTCGAAGACCCGCTCTGGGAGCTGGAGATGGCGCTCCTGGAGAGCGACGTCGAGATGGGCGTCGCCGAGGAGATTCTCGATACGGTCCGTGCCAAACTGGTCGGCGAGACGCGCTCCCAGATAGCCAGCACCGGCGACCTCGTCGAGGACGCCCTCCACGACGCGCTGCTGGAGGTCATCAGCGTCGGCCAGTTCGACTTCGAGGAGCGCATCGCCGCGGCGGAGAAGCCGGTCACGCTCATCTTCACCGGCGTCAACGGCGTCGGCAAGACGACCACCATCGCCAAGCTTTCGGAGTACCTCGACCAGCGGGGCTACTCCTCCGTGTTGGCCAACGGCGACACCTACCGCGCGGGCGCGAACGAGCAGATTCGCGAACACGCCGAGAACCTGGACCGGAAGCTCATCGCCCACGAGCAGGGCGGCGACCCGGCGGCGGTCATCTACGACGCCGTCGAGTACGCCGAGGCCCACGACGTCGACGTCGTCCTCGGCGACACCGCCGGTCGGCTCCACACCTCGAACGACCTGATGGCCCAACTGGAGAAAATCGACCGCGTGGTCGACCCCGACATGACCATCTTCGTCGACGAGGCCGTCGCCGGCCAGGACGCCGTCGAGCGCGCGAAGAAGTTCGACGAGGCCGCCGAAATCGACGGCGCTATCCTCACGAAGGCCGACGCGGACCCGAAAGGCGGGGCGGCCATCTCCATCGCCTACGTCACCGGCAAGCCCATCCTCTTTCTCGGGACCGGACAGGGCTACGACGACGTCGAGCGCTTCGACCCCGAGGCCCTCGTCGACGACCTCGTCGGCGAGTAATCGCGGTCGTCGCCGGCAGTCGCCGATGGCGGACGTCGTCGCCGACGGTCGTCGCGGGCAGTAGTCGCCAGCACCGTCGCCGCCAACGGTTTTCCCCCGGGGCCGCGTACGGCTAGCCATGAGCACTGTCGTCGGCGTCGAGTGTACGGACGGGGCGCTCCTTGCGGGTGACCGCCTGCTCGTCGACGCGGGCCGCGTCCGCAGTCGGGCGAAGCGTCACGTCTTCTCGTTCGACGGCGTGGGCGCGGCGGCCGTCGGCGACGGCGTCGACGCGTTCGAGCGGCGCCTCGACGCCGCCCTCCGGGAGTATCGGACGGACCGCGGCGAGGTGGACGTCGAGACGCTGGCCCGCCTGGCGAGTCCCGTCGCCGCGGACGTCGACGTCGACGCCGTCGTGGCCGCCCGCGACGACGGTGCGGCGCGCGTCCGCGGCGTCGACCGGACGGGGGCGACGTTCGACGACCCGCTCGTCGCGTTCGGAAGCGGGGCGCAGTTCGTGCTCGGGTCGCTCGAACGGGCGTCGACGGCCGACCTCGATGCGACCGAGACGCGCGTCCGCGAGGCGTTCGCGGCCGCCGCCGAACGCGACGCGGGGACCGGAAGCGACGTCGACGCGTTGCGGGTCGAGTGACGGCCCGACCGGACGGACGAAACGGACAGTGAAAAAAGCCTTTACCGGTTCGACGGCGTAGGGAGGGTAATGGTACTGGACAACCTCGGGAGTTCCCTGCGCGGCACCCTCTCGAAACTGCAGGGGAAGTCCCGCATCGACGAGGAAGACGTCGAGGAGGTCGTCAAGGAGATTCAGCGCTCCCTGTTGCAGGCCGACGTGGACGTCAGCCTCGTGATGGACCTCTCGGACGCCATCGAGACGCGAGCCCTGGAGGAGGAACCGCCCGGCGGGACGAACGCCCGGGACCACGTCCTCAAAATCGTCTACGAGGAACTGGTCGACCTCGTCGGCGATTCCACGGAGATTCCGCTCGAACCGCAGACCATCATGCTCGCCGGCCTGCAGGGGTCGGGGAAGACCACCACCGCCGCGAAGATGGCGTGGTGGTTCTCGAAGAAGGGGCTCCGCCCGGCGGTCATCCAGACCGACACCTTCCGTCCCGGGGCGTACGAGCAGGCAAAGCAGATGTGCGAGCGCGCCGAGGTGGCGTTCTACGGCGACCCGGACGAGGAGGACCCGGTGAAAATCGCCCGCGACGGCCTCGAAGCGACCTCCGACGCGGAGGTACACATCGTCGACACGGCGGGGCGACACGCCCTGGAGGACGACCTCATCGACGAGATCGAGGACATCGAGTCGACCGTCGACCCGGACCGCTCGCTGCTGGTTCTGGACGCCGCCATCGGCCAGGAAGCGAAAGACCAGGCCCGCGAGTTCGACGACGCAATCGGTATCGGCGGCGTCGTCATCACCAAACTCGACGGGACGGCCAAGGGCGGGGGCGCGCTGACCGCCGTCAACGAGACGGACTCCTCGATTGCCTTCCTCGGGACGGGCGAGACGGTCCAGGACGTCGAGCGGTTCGAGCCCAACGGCTTCATCTCCCGACTGCTCGGGATGGGCGACCTCAAGCAGCTCTCCGAGCGCGTCGAGCGCGCGATGGCCGAGACCCAGGAGGAAGACGACGACTGGGACCCCGAGGACATCATGAAGGGGTCGTTCACCCTCAAGGACATGCAAAAGCAGATGCAGGCGATGGACAGGATGGGACCGCTCGACCAGGTGATGGACATGATTCCGGGGATGGGCGGCGGCCTCATGGACCAGTTGCCCGACGACGCGATGGACGTCACGCAAGACCGGATGCGTCACTTCGACGTCATCATGGACTCGATGACCGAAGAGGAACTGGAGAACCCGCGCGTCGTCGGCCAGAGCCGCGTCGAGCGCATCGCCCGCGGCAGCGGCACCGACGAGGAGACGGTGCGCGAACTGCTCGAACAGCACAAGATGATGGAGCGCACCATCAAGCAGTTCCAGGGGATGGGCGACGGCGACATGCAGCGGATGATGAAGAAACTCCAGCAGCAGGGCGGTGGCGGGGGCGGCGGCATGGGACCGTTCTGAGGTCGACGTGGTGTCGTTCCGCCTCGCCGACGTTCGGTCGTACGCCCGGACGGTAGACGTTCTCGCGCTCACGGCGCTGTTGTGGCTCCTGGCGAAGTTCCTCCGGTACGCCCTGCCGCCACTGTTCGAGACGTTCCGCGTCGACTACGGCGTCTCGAACACGCAACTGGGCTTTCTCTACACCGCGTTGATGCTCGGATACGGCCTGATGCAGTTCCCCTCGGGCGCGCTGGCCGACCGCTTCGGAACCGTGCGCGTCATCACCGGCGGTGCCGTCGTCGCTGCGCTCGCCGCCCTCCTGTTGTTCGTCTCCGGTAGCTTCCCCGTCCTCGTGGCGGCCGTCGTCCTCGTCGGCGTCGGGACGGGCGCACACAAGACCGTCGCCATCACGCTTCTCACGTCGGTGTACACCGAGCATCCCGGGCGCGCGCTCGGGACGATGGACACCGTCGGCGAACTCGGAGGCGTCGTCGCACCGGCCGTCGTCGTCGCCGTCCTCGCGGCGGCCATCGACTGGGAGTTCGTCTTCCTCGGGGCCGCCGTGGTCGCGCTCGCGACGGCGGTGGCGTTTCGCGTCCGCGTCGCGTCGACGATTGCGGGGACGGACGCCGAGACGGACGGGCGCGACCGCCCGGAGTCGCGGGCCTACGTCGCCGCGTTCGCCGACCCGAAATTCGTCGCGTTCGTCGCCGTCGCCGTCCTCTTCTCGTTCACGCAGAACGGCGTCGCCGCGTTCCTCCCGCTCTATCTGACGAGTCATGCCGGGCTCTCGACGCCGCTCGCGGGGGGCCTCTACAGCGCCTTCTTCGTCGCCGGCGTCGTCCAACCGGCGACGGGGGAACTGGCCGACCGCTTCGGCCGCCTCCGCGTCGTCGCGCTGACGCTGGCGCTGGCGGCGGCGAGTCTCGGCGGCCTGCTCGTCGCCTCCGGAGCGGTGGCGCTCGCCGCCCTCGTCGGACTGCTGGGCGTCGGCCTGCACGGGACCCGGCCCGGGCGCGACGCCCACCTCGTCGCCAGCATCCCCGACGACGTCGCCGGCGGCACGCTCGGCATCGTCCGCACCGCGATGATGGTCGCGGGCGGGGCGGCCCCCGCCCTCGTCGGCTACCTCTCCGACACCGCCGGCTTCGACGTCGCCTTCGGGTCGCTCGCGGCGGGCATCGTCGTCGCGGTCGCCATCGTGGGTGCGCTCCTGCTCGTCGAGTAGTCGGCCGTGGCACGGCGTTTTTAAGCCCTGCGTACGCGGTGTAGGACACATGGGGGTCCGTGAGGCTACCGTCGAGGCCTACCGGGAAGCGTTGCCCGCACTCTCGGCCAGCCTCGTCGGCGGCCTGCTCGCGGGCGTCGTCCTCGGCGGAATGCGCGCGGAACTCGGCGACGTCGAAGGGTTGCTCGTCCTCGTCCCCGCGCTACTGGCCACTCGTGGCAACGTCTACGGGTCGCTCGGCGCGCGCGTGGCGACGGCGCTCCACCAGGGGTTCGTCGAACCGAGCGTCGGCCTCGCCGACGAGCGCCTCCGGGCGGCCGTCGCCGCGTCGCTGGCCAACGGTCTCCTCGCCAGCCTCTTCGCCGCGACTGCCGTCTTCGCCGTGCTCACCGTACTCGGCGGGTCCCCGTCGCTCGCCTCGCTGCTCGGCATCGCCTTCGTCGCCGGCCTGCTCTCCGGCGTCGCCCTCACCGTCGTCGTCATCACCGTCGTCTTCGCGGGCTATCGCCGGGGGTACGACCCCGACACGCTGGTCGGCCCGCTGGTGACGACCACCGGCGACGTCTTCGGCGTCCTCTTTCTGCTAATCGCCGTCAGAATCGTCGTCGCCCTGGGGGGTGGCTGACGTGCCCACCGCCTGGACCGTCCGCGACATCACGCGGGCGATGCTTCCCGTCCTCCTCCTGTTGACGCTCGTCGAAGTCGGCAGCGGCCTCGTCCTCGGGAGCTTCGAGGACGACCTGCTGTACTACCCGTCGCTGCTGGTGTTGGTGCCCGTCACCATCGGCACCGCGGGGAACCTGGGCAGCATCCTCGCGGCGCGCCTCTCGACTGCCTTCCACCTCGGGACGCTCTCGTTCGCCCCGGACGACGCCCGCCTCGCCGGCAACGCCGTCGCCACCGTCCTCCTCGCCACGACGGTGTTCCCGGTCATCGGCGCGGGTGCGTGGGGGCTGACCGCGCTCACCGGCACCACCCGCCTCGAACTCGCGACGGTGCTTCTGGTGGCCGTGACCAGCGGCCTCGAACTCGCCGTCCTCGCCGTCCTCGTCACCGTCGTCGCCACCTACGCCGCCTACCGCCTCGAACTCGACCCCGACGACGTGGTCATTCCCGTGGTGACCAACACCTGCGACGTCCTCGGCGTCGTGGTGTTGTACCTGTCAGTTCGGCTGTTCGTGTGACTCGCGGCGGGACCGGCGAGAAATCGGGGTCGCAGCGGACCGGCGCGAAATCGAGGGCGTCGTCCCGCCGCCGCGCCGCCCGGCAGCCTCCGCGGCGACGACTGCGAGATTTCGAACGCGCGCGAGAGGTCGGAGCGAGAGCAATCCGGCCAGTTCGCCCCCGTCGTCGACGACGAGCAGTCGGCCGACGCCGGCGTCGACCGAGACCAATGAAATACAGTGACTTCATCGGCGAGGTGCAGCATCGACTCGAACTGGACTCGCAGGGAGCGGCCGTCCGCGCGACGCGCGCCGTCCTGACGACGCTCGGCGAACGGCTCGGTGAAGGGGAAGCCGACGACCTCGCGTCGCCGTTGCCGCGGGAAATCGGTCGCTTCCTGCGGGAGGCGGAGTCGGGACAGCGGTTCTCCTATCAGGGGTTCGTCGAGCGCGTCGCGGACCGCGCGGGCGTCGAAGCCCGCGGCCGGGGCATCCCCGAATCCGAGTGGGACGACTGGGGACTCGTCGCCACGGACGCCGCCGCGGCGTGGGGCCTCGTCGACCGGCACGAGAGAGCAGGTTTCGACGCGGTGGAGTGTCTCGTCGCGTCGCCCGACCCCGGCGCGTTCCTGGAGGCGATGGGGTCGCGGCTGTGACGGCGAGAGGTCCCACACTCACTCGGTTCCGGGCCTGACGTAGTCGCACTCGCTCGCGCACTCCTCTTTCAGCGGGTCGCCGCCGAGGACCTGCTCCGGCTTCGACCCGCTCCGGAAGACGGTGACGCCTTTCACGCCCAGGTCCCGGGCTCTGACGAGGACGTCGCGGACGTCGTCGACGTCGGCGTCCTCGGGGAGGTTGATGGTCTTGCTGACGGCGTTGTCGACGTGGGTCTGGACGGCCGCCTGCAGTTCGAGCTGTCGGTCCGGCGGGACGTCGTGGGCCGTCTGGAACAGGCGCTCGACGTCGTCCGGAACGGCGTCGACGTCCTGTATCGAGGTGCGCTCTCGCACCTCGTCCATCAGCTCCTCGGAGTAGAAGCCCCGCTCGCGCGCCAGGTCGACGAAGCGGTCGTTGACGATTTCGAGGCCGCCCATGACGTGTTTCTCGTAGGCGACGCTGTAGATGGGCTCGACGCTGGCCGAACAGCCGGCGATCATCGAGATGGTCCCCGTGGGGGCGACGGCCGTCCGCGTCGCGTTCCGTATCGGGTCGTCGTACACCGACTCGTCGAGGTTGGGGAACGCCCCCCGTTCGGCCGCGAGGGCGCGGGACGCCGCGTCCGCCTCACACGCAATGTACTCGAACAGGTCGTCGGCGAACGCGACGGCCTCGTCCGAGTCGTAGGCGATTTCGAGATCGACCAGCATGTCGTGAAAGCCCATTACCCCGAGACCGACCTTCCGATTGTCCGCCATCCGGGACGCGATACGCTCGTCCGGGAACTCCGACATCTCGATGGCGTCGTCGAGCAGTCGGACGCCCAACCGGACCGTCTCGCCGAGACGCTCCCAGTCCACCTCGTCGCCGTCGGTCATCTCGGCGAGGTTCACGGAGCCGAGGACGCAGGCCTCGTAGGGGAGCAGGGGCGTCTCGCCACAGGGGTTGGTCGCGCGTATCTCGCCGACGCCGGGCGTCGGGTTCGCCGCCTGGATGGCGTCGAGAAAGAGGACGCCCGGGTCGCCCGTCCCCCACGCCATCTCCGCGACGAGATCGAGGACGCGGTCGGGGTCCATCGTGTCGACGACGTTCCCGGTCCGTGGATTCACGAGGTCGTACGCCTCGCCGGCCTCGTGGGCGTCCCAGAACGCCTCGGTCGTCGCCACCGAGAGGTTGAAGTTCCGCAGGACGCCCTCCTCGCGCTTCGCGGTGACGAACTCCAGTACGTCGGGGTGGTCGACGTCGAGGACGGCCATGTTCGCGCCGCGGCGGCGCCCGCCCTGTTTGATCTGTTCGGTCGCGGCGTCGAACACTTTCATGAAGCTGACGGGGCCCGAGGCGACGCCACCCGTCTTCTTCACCACGTCGCCCCGGGGACGGAGCGCGGAGAAGGAGAAGCCGGTGCCGCCGCCGCTCTGGTGGACCAGCGCCGTCGTCTTCAGCGTCCCGAAGATGGATTCGAGCGAGTCCTCGACCGGGAGGACGAAACACGCTGCCAGCTGCTGGAGGTCGGTGCCCGCGTTCATCAGCGTCGGCGAGTTCGGCAGGAACCGGCGGGTCGACATGGCGTCGTAGAACTCGGCTGCCACCGCCTCGGGGTCGCCGCCGAAGGCCACCTCCGCCCGCGCGAGGTTCGACGCGACGCGGTGGAACAGTTCGTCCGGCGTCTCGACGACGGCCCCCGTCTCGTCCTGCCGGAGGTAGCGCCGTTCCAGAATCGTCCGGGCGACTTCGTCGAGGTCGGTCACTGCTAGGTGTCAGCGCGCCACACGCTTAGTCGTTGGTCCAATCGGGATCAGTCGTCCGCCGAGACGACCATCACGGGCACGTCGCTCGTGCGGAGGAGGCGTTCGGCGACGCTCCCGAGGAGGTAGCGCTCGGCGTCCTCCCGGCCGTGGGTCCCCGCCACGACGAGGTCCGCGTCGTGGTCGTCGGCGTAGTCGGTGATGCACTCGTGGATGCGTCCCTCCACGACGGCCGTGGTCGCGTCGTCGAGGCCGGCCGTGCGCGCTCGCGACGCCGACTCCTCGACGACGGCTTCGCCCACGTCGGCCAGGTCCCCGCTGACCCGCCCGGGCGTCGTCATCGGCGGGAGCCCCGCCGTCGGGACGACGTCGGCGTACACGCTCCGCTCGACGGTCCCGTCCGTCCTCGCTCAGTCTCCTGCGTCTGAGGGACCGGGCGACTCGTCGGCGTCGACGCGGGCCGTCAACACCGGAACGTCCGAGATTCGCACGACGCGTTCGGTGACGCCCCCGAGGACGCGCTCCGGGAGTCTCCGCCGCCCGCGCGTCGGCAGGACGACGAGGTCGACGCCGCGGTCGCGGGCCGCCTCGGCCCCGGGGCTCCCGTCAGTGGGAAAGAGGACGGTGTCGAACACGCCCCGACCGTCGGGAGCGGGCGACAAATCAGTGCGACCTACGGACGTGGGCGGCGGGCGAGGTTCCGGGGCGTCGTGTCACTGGAGCAAACTATTCGGTGCCGCGCACCGAAGGGGGCCTATGGTCGACAGCCGCGAGTACGAGTTCGAGGGTCGGACGCCGAACGTCCACGAGACGGCGCGAGTCAGCCGTGACGCGACGCTCGTCGGGAACGTGACGGTCGGCCCGGACGCGAGCGTGTGGCCGGGTGTCGTCCTTCGGGGAGACGTCGCGCCCGTCAGAATCGGCACGGAATCGCACGTCGGCGACAACGCGGTCCTGCACGCGTCGTCCGTCGGCGACCGGGTGATGCTCGGCCACGGGGCCGTCCTGAACGAGGCGCGGGTCGAGGACGGGGCGCTCGTCGGATTCAACGCGACGCTGAACGCGGACGTGACCGTCGGGACCCGGTCCATCGTCGCCTCGGGGACCGTCGTCCCCGGCGAGTACGACATCCCCGACGAGTCGTTCGTCAGGGGCGTCCCCGCGCGGGTCACGCCGCTCTCGGAGACGACGATAGACCCCGACGAGATCTTCGAAGCGTATCACTCGGGCGGCTACACCGACCTCGCCGCCCGGCACAGCGACCTGTTCGAGTGACGGCCGTCGAGTCTCGTCGCTGCTCGCCGGTGTGGCTACTGCTCGCTGGCGTCTATCGCTCGTCCGGGTCGACGGGGCGTCCCTCCTCGGTCGGCGGCGCGACGTAGTCGATGAGCGTCTCCACGTCCGGGTCGCGGACGGTGACGTGGACCTCGACGTCGCCGAGTTCGTCCGGGTTGCCGACCGAGAAGTTGACGACGCACTCGAAGGCGGCCTGTTTTTTCAGCGAGAACGAGAACCCCTCGTCGTCGGCGCGGCGGAGGAACTCCTTCCGGGCGGTGTCGAGTATCTCCTGTTCGTGGAGCCGTTCGGAGAAGCCGTCGAGCGAGTGGGTCTCCGCGACGATGCGGCCGGGTTCCTCGGAGACGTCGGCGGCGGGGAAGAGGTTGCAGACGGCGTCCGCGACGCGGGCCGTTACCTCCGTGTCCCGGACGGGCGCGACCACGCGCACGTCGACGCTGTATATCACCGTTCGCCCTCCGTCGCGGTGAGGTCGTCGCGGAGGAGCGACCGGATGCGCTCGTGGAACGCCGCCAGCGACCCGGCGTTCTCGACGTGGACGTCCGCGCGGTCGATGACCTCGTCCATGCCGAACTCGCGTTCGCGCTCCTCGCGCTCCTTCAGGGCGGCCACGTCGGCGTCGGTGGCGTCGCGCCCGCGTTCGGCGAGGCGGTCGGCCCGCACCTCGAACGGCGCGTCGACGCTCACGAGAACGAAGTCGTCGCCGAAGGCCGCCTCGAAGCGGTCGACCTCGGCGGGCGAGCGCAGACCGTCGACGAGGACGGAGTCGTGGTCCGCGAGCGCCGCCTCGACGTGCGGGAGAGACTGCTCGGCCACGGCGGCGGGGCCGCCCTCCTCGCGGAGCGTCCGAGCCACCTCGCCGTGGTGTTCCGACGGGTCGAGTCCTCGCTCCCGGCACGCCTCGCGGATGACGTCGCCCATCGTCACGACGGGGACGCCCTCCTCCCGTGCGACGGTCGCGGCCTCTCCCTTTCCGCTCCCGGGCAGGCCGACGGTCCCGATTACGTTCATCATCCACTCTTATCGGCGAAGCGGCCTTAGGCTTGCCGTTCGCGTCATCCTTTTGACCGCACCGCTCGTCGCTTCGGTATGTCCCGCTCGCTGCTCACCCGCGCGCTCTGGTTCGTCGTCGTCGGCTGGTGGGCGACGCCGCTGGTCGTCCACGTCGCGTGGCTGTTGATGGCGACCGTCGTCGGCCTCCCGTTCGGCGTCAAACTCGTCAACCTCGTCCCGACGGTCCTCACGCTGAACGAACCGCGGTCGCTGACCGCCCCCGAGACGGCCCGGGGGCAGTACTCGCTCCCCGTCCGGACCGTCTACGTCGTCCTCGTCGGCTGGTGGCTGGGGTGGCTCTGGGCCGCCGTCGCCACCTTCTTCGCGACGACCGTCGTCGGCCTCCCGGTGGCGTTCTGGATGTTCAATCGTCTGCCGTACGTCACTTCGCTCTACCGGTTCCACGGGTAGGGGAAAGTCACACGGTTTTTGAATCCCGCCAGCGTGGGTTTCGTCGGGGCACGTAGCTCAGTCCGGATAGAGCGTCGGACTTCTAATCCGACGGTCGTGGGTTCGAATCCCATCGTGCCCGTGAGGCCGCCGAGCGGAGCGAGGCGTGTCGAACGCCCGCGATGGATTCGAATCAGGGAGCGGGAGGTGAGCGAGCAACGCGAGCGAACGGAAGCGACCGTGGTTCGAATCCCATCGTGCCCGTGGCAGTACCAAAACGGCAGAATTTGGCCGCAGCGAGGGGTTATTTCGGAGCATCGAATACGGGAACCGTCGGACTCGGAGTCCGTATCTATTTTCAAGGCGAGAATCCCGCCGTTTACGGCGGGCGTGAAGCCGACAACTCCTACACGAACCACCGTCGGTCTTAGG
>JBDGTU010000038.1:0-47181 GCA_042216495.1 Haloferacaceae archaeon | reverse complement strand
ACTATCCCGACAAGACGCTGTACATCCCGGGGCCGACCGAGGTGCGCGAGGACGTCATCGAGTCGATGTGCGAACCGATGTTCGGCCACCGCATGGACCGGATGACCGACCTCTACACGACCATCGTCGAGGACACGAGGGAGTTCCTCGGCACCGACAACGACGTCATCGTCCTCACCGGGTCGGGGACCGAGTTCTGGGAGGCGTCGACGCTCAACCTCGTCGACGAGAACATCCTCGTCCCGACCTGCGGGAGTTTCAGCGAACGGCACGCCAACGTCGCCGAGCGGTTGGGCAAAGACGTCGACAGACTCGAATACGAGTGGGGGAACGCCGTCAAGCCCGAGGACGTCCGTCGGGCCCTCGAAGAGCGCGAGACGGACTACGACGTCGTGACCTGCGTCATGAACGAGAGTTCGACCGGCGTCCGCAACCCCATCGAGGAGATCGGCGACGTGGTCGCCGACTATCCGGACACCTACTTCGTCGTCGACGCAGTCTCCTCGCTGGGTGGCGACTACGTCGACATCGACGAACACGGAATCGACGTCATCTTCGCGTCCTCGCAGAAAGCCTTCGCGATGCCCCCGGGACTGGCGATTTGCGTCGTCAGCGAAGACGCCTACGAACGCGAACTGGAGAAGGACTCCGCGTCGTGGTACGGTGGCTTCCAGCGCTGTCTCGACTACTACGACCGGAAGGGCCAGACCCACTCCACGCCGGCGATTCCGGTCATGCTGGCCTACCGCACGCAGATGAAACACATGCTGGAGGAAGGTCACGAGGCACGCGACCGGCGACACCGCGAGATGGCCGAGTACACCCGCGAGTGGGCTCGCGACCACTTCGACATGTTCCCCGAGGACGGCTACGAGTCCCAAACGGTGAGCTGTATCGAGAACACCCGGGGCATCGACGTCGCCGAGACCATCGACCGGGTGTCCGAGCAGTACGACATGGTGTTCTCGAACGGCTACGGGTCGGCGCTGGGCGAGAAGACGTTCCGCATCGGTCACATGGGCGAACACGACGTCGAGAGCATCCGGGCGCTCACCGACGCCATCGAGGACGTCGCCGGCCTGTAGGCCGAGCGGCGCGTTCGCCGCGGCCGACGTCCCGGCCCCGTCTCGAAGGGCCTACAGGTCCCGGGTTCGGAACCGCAGGAGGCCGAGCAGCGGCGGCGAGAGAATCCAGACGACGAGCATCAGCGCCGCCGAAATCTGGAGGTTCGCACTCCGTCCCGTGAACAGCGACCCCTGCATCAGCCCGCTGGTGACGATTTTGAACGAGCCCGAGGGGTTGACGAGGCGGAGCATCCGCAACAGCTCGGTCCCGGTGAGTGGGAGCCACCCGGGCGCTCCGCCCATGCCGAGGTAGAACCGGAGGGGGAACTGCACCGCGCCCCAGAGCGGGACGAACAGGAAGTAGATGGCGATGGCCCCGGCGATGGCGAGTCGCTGGGACGACGCGGCCGCCGAGAAGCCGACGGCGATGCTGACGAACGCGACGGCGAGGACGGCCGTCAGGACGGTGTAGCCGAGATACGCGGGCGCGTCGAACGTGACGGCCGGGACGGCGGCGAAGACGAGCGCCGGCAGGAGGAACCCGACGAAGATGGGGACGGAGATGGCCCCGGCGCGGCCGACGACTTTCCCGAACACCACGTCGGCCCGGGAGTGGGGCAGCGACAGCAGGAGCTTCAGCGACCCGGACTCGCGCTCGCCGACGACGGCGTTGTAGGCGACGACGAGGGCGATGAGCGGCACCAGCGTCGTCACGAGGGCGTCGCGGATGAGCAGGGAGTTGAGCACGGCGTTCGAGGAGATGGTCTCTCCCGGCGCGGGGCGCACGAGGTAGGCCGCGGCGGCGACGAGCAACACGAACAGCCCCGAGAGCGCCAGCAGCCACCGCGAGCGGATGGCGTCCTCGAAGTCCTTGCGGGCAACGGCGTCCCAGCTCATGCCGACACCTCCTCGGTGTAGGAGAGAAAGAGGTCCTCCAGGGACGTCTCCTCGGTCTGGAAGTCGCTGACGGTGACGCCGGCGTCTTCGAGCGCGCCGATGACCGACGTCTTGGCGTCGGCGTCACAGGAGACGGTGACGGCGTCGCCGTCGACCGTCGCGGCGGAGACGCCCGAGAGCGACCGGACGGCGTCGAGAGCGTCGTCGTCGACGCCCCCGTCGACAGTGACGACGAGCGTCTCCTCGCTGCCGACGGCGTCGCGCAGGCCCTCGATGCTGTCCTCGGCGACGAGTTCGCCGTCGCGCATGATGCCGACGCGGTCACAGACGGCTTCCACCTGCCCGAGAACGTGGCTGGAGAAGAAGACGGTCGCCCCGCGGTCGGCCTCCGTGCGGACGATGTCGCGCATCTCCTTCGCCCCGCCGGGGTCGAGCCCCGAGGACGGTTCGTCGAGGACGAGCAGGTCGGGGTCGCCGACGAGCGCCATCCCGAGGGCGAGGCGCTGGCGCATCCCCTTGGAGTAGCCGCCGGCGCGCCGGTCGGCGGCGTCCGCGAGGCCGACCCGGTCGAGGACGTCGTCGGGGTCAGTCTCCTCGTAGACGCCCTTCGACCGCATGGCGAACTCGACGTGTTTCCGCCCGGAGAGGCGGTGGTAAACGTCGTAGCCCTCCGGGAGCACGCCCGTCCGCCCGCGGACGGCGACGCTCTCCGCCTGGGCGTCCATGCCGAGGACGCGAGCCGACCCGTCGGTCGGGCGGACGAAGTCGAGGAGTATGTTGATCGTCGTGGATTTACCCGCACCGTTCGGGCCGAGGAAGCCGAACACCGCGCCCTCGGGGACCGTGAGGTCGAGGTTCCGAACGGCGGTCACGTCGCCGAACCGTTTCGTCACCCCGTCGAGGTCGATTGCGGCCATAGGGGTTCGTTGTACCAGTCCCCGTTAAAGCGTTTAGGTGTCGAGCCGTCGGTCGCGTGCAAAATGCTCTCTCGACGGACCGTCACACCCTTTCACGACGACGCGCTATCCCCGGACATGTATCGACGCGACGTCCTCGAAGCCGGCGCGGGCGTGCTCGTCCTCGGCGGGCTGAGCGGGTGCACGGACGGCCAATCGTCGGGGTCGGACGGGACCGAGGCCCGGTCGACGCCGACCGAGACGACGACGTCGGCGACCACGACCGTAGCGACGACGGCGACGCCGACCGAAACGCCGGTGCCGTTCCCCGAGACGTGCGAGCCACTGCCCGACGTCGATGGGTTGCTCGCGCCGCCGTCGAAGCTGACGGGGGGCTCCGCCGAGTCGTTCGTGCGGGAGTTCGAGCGCGCGTACGCCGTCGCGACCAACGACGAGTACGGGGGCGTCGAGTCGCTCCGGGTTCACTCCGTCGAGACGGTGGGCGAGCGATACGTCGTCCGTCTCACGTTCGACGCGGTCCCGGCGACGGCGACCCCCGACGCGGACGGGGCGACGCCGACGCCGTTGCCCCCCGATGCGTACACGCACCGGGCGGTGTATCGACTGACCGAAGAGCGGATGCTCCGCGAGTTGCGCAGCCACATCGACGACAGCCTCCGCTCGCGAACGTGCTGGAATCTGGAGGACGGGTAGGCGTCCGCTCGGCGTCCGAACGGCGTCGTCGCTGGGCTGCGTCGTCTCCGTCGGCGTCGTCGGCGGACGGCGTCACACCGCGTCGTCGGGGTCGTGTCCCTCGGCCATCCGCGTCGCCTCCGACGCGTAGCGGTCCCGCAGGTCGGGGTCGTCGACCGGTTCCAGCGTGTCGGCGTCGACGTCGATGGCGGCGGTCACGGCCGCGCCGCGTCGCTGGAGGGCGGCCGGGGCGCGGGCGCGACGGCGGACGCGGTCGCCGTCGGTGGTGGCGTAGACGAGTTCGATGAGCCCCTTGTCGTTGTAGTCGCGTTCGACCAGCCACAGTCGCTCGGTCATGGGCGTATGCGGGCGCGCGAGGGGTTTGAATCTACTCGTCCGGGGGCGTCGAGCCGTCCAGGACGCCGAACTCGCGGGCGCGTCGCCGCCAGTACTCCTCGTAGCCCTCCTCGTCGGCGGGTTCGAGCACCGTCGTCTCGCCGCGGTCGACCCGGTCGAGTTTGACGTTCACCTCTTCGAGCAGTTCGTCGGCGACGTCGGCGGCGACGAGGCCGTCGTGTTCCGCGTCGTGGATGGCCGCGCGTTCGCGCAAGAGGAGTTGGCGCTCGCCGACGAGGCGTTCCCGGGTTCGGAGCTCCGGATGCCCGTCGAGGAGCGTCGCGATGGCCGTCCGAAGGTCGGCTTTCTCGGCCTCGTACTCGCCGGTGAATCGGTCGTAGAGTCCCTGAGAAATTCGATTCCGGTCTCGGAGGCGGTCGGCGGCGTCGAGCACCTCGTCCACCGCTCGCGCGCGCCCGACGAGCAACTGGTAGAGGCGTTCGGCCTCGGTGGTCGTGACGATGCCGAGGGCGTCGACGAGGCGACCGACGGTGAGGCCCTGGACGACGAGGCTGAACGCGGCGACGCCGAAGGTCATCACGCGCATCTCCTCGCGGAAGGGGACGCCCGGCGGCAGGCCGAGGGCGAGGGCGATGGGAATCGAGGCGTGGAGGCCGCCCCAGACGAGGACGTGCTGATAGTCGCGGGAGACGGGGTCGCGGTCGGTCACGAACAGGCGATTCGCGAGGGCGGTGAGCGGGTAGACGACGGCCGCGCGGCCGAGGACGACGAGGGCGATGGCGGGCACCAGCAGGTGGCCGTACGCCAGAATCCGCCCGAGCGGCGTCTGTGCGCCGATGACGAGGAAGATGAACGTGTTGACGATGAACGCGGCGGTCGCCCAGGCGTTGAACACGGAGATTTTGGTCCGGGCGCTCATCGCGTACTCGCGGCCGCGATTGCCCATGAACAGGCCGGCGGCGACGGTGGCGATGACGCCGCTGACGTGGAGGTAATGTTCGGCGACGAGAAAGCTCCCGTACGCGAGGATGACAGTGAGGACGATCTCGGTCATGTGTTCGTCGAGGTTCACCATCACGCGGTAGACGAGGTAGCCGGCGAGGAAGCCGACGACGGCCCCGCCGACGCTGGAGAAGCCGATGCCGACGGCGAGGTCGGCGAGGCGGGCGGGCGTCGTCAACACCGACGGGTCCGCACCGGACTCGACGAGCGCCAGAAGCGCCGTGAAGACGACGACGGCGACGCCATCGTTGAGGAGGCTCTCGCCCTCGACGAGGACGGCGAGGCGGTCGGGCGCGCCGATGTCCTCGAACAGGGCCAGCACGGACACGGGGTCGGTCGGCAGTATCATCGTCGCGAAGAGGACGGCCACGAGCATCGGCAGGCCGAGGACGTACCGGGCCGCGACGCCGACCAGCGCAATCGAGAGGAGGAGGCCGACGATGGCGAGCGTCGCGATGACGGGGAGGTCACGCCGGAACGCGTCGAGGTCGGTCGTCGCCGCGCCCTCGAAGAGGAGCGGCGGCAACAGGACGAGGAGGATGATGTCGTGGGTCAGTCGGATGCCGACCTCGACACCGGCCACGGAGGCGGCGAAGCCGGCGACCAGCAACGCGATGGTGTAGGGCACCTCCGCGTACTTGGCGACGAAGACGCCCACCGCGCCCGCGATGATGAACACCGCGAGGACGTCGATCAACTCGGCTTCGAGTCCGCTCCCGGCAGCCATGTCGGCGACGTCGGCCGCGCGTGGCTTATAGGCTCGCCCGCGTCGACCGCGCGGCCGAACGCGTCAACCTCAAGCCCGCCGGGTGGCTAGGCGGGGGCGATGGACGCGAACGAGGTGCGCGACCACGCCGCCGACCTGCCGCGAGAGCCCGGCGTCTACCAGTTCCACGGAGGCGACGCCGTCCTCTACGTCGGGAAAGCCGTCGACCTCCGGAGCCGGGTTCGGTCGTACGCCGACCCGCGGAGCGACCGCATCCGGCGGATGGTCGACCGGGCCGAACGCGTCGAGTTCGCCGTCACGGACACGGAGACGCAGGCGCTGTTGCTGGAGGCGAACCTCATCAAGCGCCACCAGCCCCGGTACAACGTCCGGCTGAAAGACGACAAGTCCTATCCGCTCGTGCAGTTGACCGACCACGCCGCGCCCCGCATCGAAGTGACGCGCGACCCGGCGGAGGGAGCCACCGTCTTCGGCCCGTTCACCGACAAGGGCCGCGTCGACACGGTGGTGAAGGCCCTCCGCGAGACGTACGGCCTGCGCGGCTGTTCGGACCACAAGTACGAGAGTCGGGAGCGCCCCTGTCTCGACTACGAGATGGGGCTCTGTAGCGCGCCCTGTACGGGCGAAATCGACGCCGGTGCCTACCGGGAGGACGTCGACGCCGCGGTACGCTTCTTCGAGGGGGAGACGGGGGTACTCGCGGACCCGCTCCGCCGCGAGATGGAGGCGGCCGCCGAGTCCCAGTCGTTCGAGCGCGCCGCGAACCTCCGGGACCGACTCGACGTCGTGCAGTCGTTCCACGGGGAGGGGGGCGAAGCCGTCGCCGCCCGGGCCGACGAGCGGACGGTGGACGTCCTCGGAGCGGCCGTCGAGGGCGACGACGCGACGGTGGCGCGCCTCCACAGCGAGCGGGGCCAGCTCGTCGACCGGTCGCGCCACCGCCTCGACGCGCCCGAGGGCGAGGACCGGGTGTCGGCCCTGGTCTCGGCGTTCGTCCCGCAGTACTACGCCGAACGCGAGTTGCCCGACGCGCTCCTCCTCTCGGAACGTCCGGACGACCGGGAGGTGCGGGCGTGGCTCGACGCCGAGGGCGTCGCCGTCCGCGTCCCCGGCGCGGGCCGGGAGGCGAAACTGGTCGAACTCGCGCTGAAAAACGCCCGGCGCGGGACCGGCCGTGACGACGAACTCGGCGCGCTGGCGGACGCGCTGGGCCTCGACGGCGTCGAACGCATCGAGGGGTTCGACGTGAGCCACGCCCAGGGGACGGCCGTCGTCGGCAGCGACGTCTGCTTCGTCGACGGGAGCGCGGACAAGTCGGCCTACCGGCGCAAGAAACTCCCCGACCGCAACGACGACTACGCGAACATGAACGCGCTCGTGGCGTGGCGGGCGGAACGGGCCGTCGAGGGACGCGACGACAGGCCGGACCCCGACCTGTTGCTAATCGACGGGGGCGAGGGGCAACTGGGAGCGGCACGTGACGCCCTCGACGAGGCGGGGTGGGACGTCCCCGCCGTCGCCCTGGCGAAAGAACGGGAACTCGTCCTGACGGGCGAGCGAACGTACGACTGGCCGACCGACGCGCCGCAGTTGCACGTCCTCCAGCGGGTGCGCGACGAGGCCCACCGCTTCGCCGTGCAGTACCACCAGACGCTCCGCGACGAGGTGTCGACGGCGTTAGACGAGGTCGCGGGCGTCGGGCCGGAGACGCGAAAGCGCCTCCTCCGGCGGTTCGGGAGCGTCGAGAACGTCCGGGCCGCCTCGGTCGACGACTTGCGCGACGTGCCCGGCGTCGGCGAGAAGACGGCCGAGACGCTGAAGCGGCGGCTCTAGGCGATTTCGTCGTACTGCTCGGAGAGCTTCGTCGCCGCCTCGTCCATCAGGTCGGCCTCGTAGTCGGTGAGGTCCCACTCGACGACTTCCTCGATGCCGTTCGAGCCGAGTTTGACGGGGACGCCGAAGGCGGTGTCCTCGTAGCCGAACTCGCCGTCGAGGACGAGGCTGCCGGGAAGGACCTCGCCGGTGTCGCGGAGGACGGCCTCGACCATGTGGGCGACGCCCGTCGCCGGGCCCCACTCGGTCGCGCCCTTGCGCTCGATGACGTCCATGGCGCTCTCCTGGAGGTTGCCGAGGATTTCCTCTTTCTCGTCGTCGGTGAACTCGGGGTCCGCGCCGTCGACGCGGACCTTCGAGAAGACCGGCACCTGCGCGTCGCCGTGTTCGCCGAGGATGGTCGCCTCCACGTTCCTCACGGGCACGTCGAAGCGTTCCGAGAGGACGTACCGGAAGCGCGCGGAGTCGAGGCGGCCGCCGAAGCCGATGACCTCGTGTCGGTCGCGGTCGCCCGCCTCGTAGAGGTGGCGGTTCAACAGGTCCACCGGGTTGGAGGTGGTGATGGAGACGAAGTCGTCGTTGTACTCGGCCAGCGAGGAGCCGATGTCCTCCATGATGGGCGCGTTGTCGCCCGCGAGGTCGATGCGCGTCTGGCCGGGCTTTCGGGGGATGCCGGCCGTGATGACGACGACGTCAGACCCTTCGGTCGCCTCGTAGCCGCCCTGGCGGACGACCGTGTTGGAGTCGTAGGCGACGCCGTGGTTCACGTCCGCGGCCTGTCCGACCGTCTCGTCTTCCATGTCGGGGATGTCGACGAAGACGAGTTCGTCCGCGACGTCGCGGAGTGCTATGTTATACCCTGCCGCAGCGCCGACCGTCCCGGCGGCACCGATGACACTGACTTTCGTCATATCACGTAAACAAGTCGGAGGATTCCGATTAAACGCTTCGGAACGCGCCCGAATCGGCCGATTGAGACGAAAGACCCGTTCGACGGCCGTCGAATTCGGGACGACGAACTCCGTCCCGTGGGGTTTTTCGCCCCGAACGGCGTTCGTGTGAGTATGAGCGGCTTCGACAAGGAGGCCGAGCGCGAGCGACTCCGAGAGAAATACGAGAAAGACCAGGAGAAGCGCGAAGCCACCGAACGGATGAGCGAACTCCTGTTGCAGGGCGCGACGATGACGAACCGTCACTGCGACCAGTGTGGCGACCCCATCTTCCGCTACGAGGGCCAGGAGTTCTGTCCGACCTGTCAGACGACGAAAGGCGGCGACGGCGAGGACGCCGCCGCGGAGACGTCTCAGCAGGCAGAGACGGCACAGCAACCGGAGACGCCCCGGCAGGCGGAACGAGCCTCCGAGACGCGAGCGAACGGACGGCCCGGCGATTCGGCGGCGGGCGCCGAATCGATGGCGACGGAGCCGTCGCAGTCCGGCGGTGAATCCGCGGTCACTTCCGAACCCGAACGCGGTCGAACGGCCGAATCAGCGCCCGAACCGACCCAGCCACCGACGCCACAGCGGCCGTCTCGCGAGGGCGAGGCGTCGCTGGAACGCGCTCGGGGGTCGCTCGTGCGGACGCTGACGCGCTTCGCGGAGGCGGCCGAGACGGCCGACGACCCCCGCCGGGCGAAGGAACTGCTCGGGGCCGCCCGCGAGGCGGCGGCGACGCTCGACGCGCTGGAGCGATAAGAGCGAAGAGGCTCGCCCACACACGAACCACATGGACGTTCTCGTTCCCATCGACGGCTCCGAATCGAGTCTGCGAGCACTGGAGTTCGCCATCGACTTCGCCGACCGGTTCGACGCGTCGCCCCACGTCGTCCACGTCAGCGACGCCGAGACGGATGCGACGGACCAGATACTCGCGACGGCCCGCGAGCACCTCGCCGAGGCGGGCGTCGACGCGCCGCCGGAACTGGTTCTCGACGAACGGGTCAGCGTGCGGACCGACGCCCGCGCCGGCGAGCGAATCGTCGAACTCGTCGAGGAGCGCGGCTACGACCACGTCGTCATGGGCCACCACGGGTCGAGCGACGTCAAGCGCGCCATCCTCGGCAGCGCGGCCGAGACGGTGGTGCGGAGCGAGTCCGTCCCGGTGACCGTCGTCCCCTAGTAGTCGCTGCCGACGACGTCGCGGATGCGCTCGGCCGTCACCTCGCCGACGCCGGAGACGGCCATCAGGTCCTCCTCGGCGGCCGTCATCACCGCCTCGACGCTCCCGAACTGTTCGAGCAACGCGCGGGCGGTCACCGGGCCGATGTCAGCGATGGCGGCGACGACGTACTCCTGCTGTTCGGCCAGCGTCTTGGCGCTCTTCTCGCCGTGGACGCTCACCGACCGGTCGCGGGTCGTCTGTTCGCGTTCGGCGACGACGGCCAGCAGGTCGGTGGTGTCGCCCGCGTCTTCCGTCCGGAGGACGCTCACGCCGAAGTCGACGGTGAGCGACGCCAGCGCGCCCCGAATCGCGTCCGGGTGGACGTTGCGTTCGCCGTAGAGGTCCGCGCCCTCGAGAATCACCACCGGGCGGGCGTAGTGTCTGGAGAGGTCGCCCACCTGGTCGAACAGCGAGCGGTCGCCGCCGGTGAGCGTGTCCAGAAAGTCCGAGACGGTCTTTCGCTCGACGGCGACGCGGTCAGAGAGGACGTAGTCGCCCACCGCCAGCGTCTCCAGTCGCGTCTCGACGCCGTCGCGCTTCGAGAGGTCCCGGGCGATGGTCGAGTCGAGTTCGCGCTGGTCGACGACGACTTCGACGCGCTCCTCGTTGCCCTCGGCGGTGGCGACGACGCCCGACGCCGCCTCTCCCGCCGCGTCGTCCTCGGCGGTATCGGCCGCCGTGCCGTCGTGTGTGACGTCGGTCGCGTCGTCGGTAGCGTCCTCGTCCACATCGTCGGCAGCGTCGTCGCCGGCCGTCCCGAAGTCGGTCAGCCCCGGCTGGGCTGTCCCGGCACCGTCGGAGGCGGCACAGGGCGTCCCGTCGGCGTCCGGGGCGGCGGCAGTTCCGGCCCCGTCGGCGTCGCCACCGTCGCTCGCTCCGTCGTACGCACCGAGTCGCTGCTGGTCGTCGTCGAGTTCGGCCGCCATCTCGTCGGCGACGCCTTTCAGCGCCCGGAGTTCCTCTTCCATCTCCTGTTCGCGGCGGCGCGAAATCCAGAAGTAGGCCTCGTCGCGGGTGTCCTCGGCCATCAGGACGACGACGCGGCCCTCGTCCTGTCGTCCGGTCCGCCCCTTGCGCTGGATGGAGCGGATGGCCGTCGGCACGGGTTCGTAGAAGAGGACCAGGTCGACTTCGGGGACGTCCAGCCCCTCTTCGGCGACGGAGGTGGAGACGAGGACCTCGAACTCACCCGCGCGGAAGTCGTCCAAGACCTCCTGTTGTTGGTTCTGGGTCATGCCGTCCGACCCCTCCCTGTCGCCCTGGCCGACGAACCGCCGGACGTCGAAGCTCTCGGCGAGGAACTCCGTCAGCGCCTCGGCGGTGTCGCGCGACTCGGTGAAGACGATGACCCGACTCCCCCCCTCGATGCCGAGGGTCCGTGCGAGGAGGATTCGCGTCCGCGAGAACTTCGGGTGCAGGGCGTCGAAGCGCTCGGCCTCGCGCATCGCCTGCCGGACCTTGGGCTCGGAGACGAGGCGCTGGCTGGCCTTCGACGCCCCCGAGGACCGGGCGGCGTTGCGCTGGCGCTCGAAGTAGCGCCGGAGCGACTCGACGCTCTGCGTCTCGGCGTAGGTGACGGCCGTCCGGAGTTTGCGCACCTCCGCGAGCATCGACATCGCGGTGTAGCCCTCCGACTGGTCGTTGTC
The DNA here is from genome assembly GCA_042216495.1 of Haloferacaceae archaeon. Taxonomy (GTDB): domain Archaea; phylum Halobacteriota; class Halobacteria; order Halobacteriales; family Haloferacaceae; genus Salinirarus. The sequence continues at coordinate 35,906 of JBDGTU010000038.1, read as the reverse complement.
CATCAGGTCCCGAATCTTCCCCTGCATCCGGTTGATCTCCTTCTCGGAGAGGTCGGGCGACGTCTTCGAGGTGACGCCGATGTCCTTCAGGTTCTCTAAGCGGTCCGAGATGACGTCGTTCAGGGCGTCACGGATGTCCAGAATCTCGTCGGGAAGCTGAATCTCCTCCCACTCGACGTCGGTGTCGTGGGTGTAGTCGCCCACGTCGGCGTCCTCCTCGGTCATCACCTCGACGTCCTCGATGCCGAGGTTCTCACAGACGTTCAGAATGGCCTCCTCGTCGCCGCCGGGCGAGGCGCTCATCCCCGTCACGAGGGGGTCGGCGGCGTCGGCGTGGTAGCGCTCGGCGATGTAGACGTAGGCGTAGTCGCCGGTGGCGCGGTGACACTCGTCGAAGGTGAGATGGGTCACGTCGCGCAGGGAGATGCGGTTGCCGATGAGGTCGTTCTCGACCACCTGCGGCGTCGCGATGACGACGCGGGCGTCGTCCCAGAGGTCGGCCCGGTCGTCGGGACGGACGTCGCCCGTGAAGACGACGACGTCGTCGTCGGGAATCGTGAGGGCGTCGCGGTAGAAGTCGGCGTGTTGCTGGACCAGCGGCTTCGTCGGCGCGAGAAAGAGCGCCCTCCCGCCGACGTCGTGGAGGCGTTCGGCGGTGACCAGCAGACTCACCGTCGTCTTGCCGAGTCCCGTCGGGAGACAGACCAGGGTGTGCGCCTCGCGCGCCGTGCCCGCGAGGCGAATCTGGTAGAGTCGGCGCTCGATGAACTCCGCGGTCAGCAACGGGTGTTCGACGTACGCGACGTCGGTTCCGGCCGCCATTACGCGGAGTTGGTCGCCATCGCGGTTAAGGCTTGGCGAAGCGAGGCGAAAGTGAACCGGCGGTCGTCAGGCGGTGAAGCGGCCGTCCGCGTCGGCGTGACCGTCGAACCCGTCGAGTGCGAAGCCGTCACCGGCACGCCGAGTTCCGTCGGCGAGGCGGACCCGTTCGGAGCCCGAGAGCCGTTCGACGACGTCGGCGTCGACGAGGTGCCGGAGCGTCGCGAGCACGGTCAGCATTCGGAGGTCGAGGCGGGCCGCGAGTTCGTCCGGCGTCGCCGTCCCCACCTGCCGGAGATACAGGACCACGAGTTTCGACGTGTCGCTCCGGAGCGTCGTGAGCGTCTGCATGGGCGAGCGCGCTCCCGTGAGCGACATAATAGTACCGTCATCTAACGAGTAGTAGTACGACAATCGGCGTACTCCCGGTCGGCGAGCGGCGACCGGTCAGACGACCCGTTCGCCGTCGTCGTCGTAGACGCGAATGGCGTCGACGGGACAGGACCGCGCCGCGAACTCGGCGTCCAGCTCCTCGCCGTCGGGGACGTCGAGGACGAACAGGTCCTCCCCCGATTCCTCGGCTCCGACGAGGTCGGCCTTCCCCGCGTCCAGGTCCTTCTCGAACTTCGCCCACTCCTCGACGCACTGGAACATCCCGATGCAGGTGTCGCGGTCGAACTCGACTCGCATGGTCGTGCTTGGCGCGTGCGATACATATCCCTGTGGGCGACCGACGCCGACCCGACAGTTTAAACGCCGGCACGCGCCAAGGGTCACCAATGAATCCCGCGGACATTCCGGGGTTGCCCCCCGGCGTCCCCGAGTTCCTCCGCGACGAAGGCGTCGAGGAACTCTATCCGCCACAGGCCGACGCGGTCGAGCGCGGCGTCACGGACGGCGAGAGCGTCGTCGCCAGCGTCCCCACCGCCAGCGGCAAGACCCTCGTCGCGGAACTCGCGATGCTGTCGAGCGTCCAGCGCGGCGGCAAGGCCCTCTACATCGTCCCCCTGCGCGCCCTCGCCAGCGAGAAGAAAGCCGAGTTCGAGCGCTGGGAGGAGTTCGGCGTCGACGTCGGCATCTCCACCGGCAACTACGACTCCGACGGCGAGTGGCTGGCCTCGCAGGACGTCATCGTCGCGACGAGCGAGAAAGTCGACTCGCTGGTGCGAAACGACGCCCCGTGGGTGGACGACCTGACCTGCGTCGTCGCGGACGAGGTCCACCTCGTCGACGACAGCCACCGCGGGCCGACCCTGGAAGTGACGCTGGCGAAACTCCGGCGCATCAACCCCGGCCTCCAGGTGGTGGCGCTGTCGGCGACGGTGGGCAACGCCGGCGAAATCGCCGACTGGCTCGACGCCGCTCTCGTCGACTCGGACTGGCGGCCCATCGACCTCCGGATGGGCGTCCACTACGGCGACGCCATCGCCTTCGACGACGGGAGCCAGCGCGAAGTTCCGGTGGGCCGCGACGGCCGACAGACGCCGGCGCTCGTCGCCGACACGCTGGATGAAGGCGGGTCGTCGCTGGTCTTCGTCAACTCCCGGCGCAACGCCGAGGCCGCGGCCGCTCGCCTCGGCGACGTGACGGCCGACTATCTCACGCCCGAGGAGCGCTCCCGACTCGCCGACCTCGCCGAGGAGATACGCGACGTCTCCGACACGGAGACGAGCGACGACCTCGCGGCCGCGGTGGCGAAGGGCGCGGCGTTCCACCACGCCGGCCTCGCCGCGAAACACCGCTCGCTGGTCGAGGACGCCTTCCGCGACAGACTCCTGAAGGTCATCTGTGCGACGCCGACGCTCGCGGCCGGCGTCAACACGCCGAGTCGGCGGGTTATCGTCCGCGACTGGCGGCGCTACGACGGCGAGTTCGGCGGGATGAAGCCGCTGGACGCCCTCGAAGTCCACCAGATGTGTGGCCGCGCGGGCCGGCCCGGCCTCGACCCGTACGGCGAGGCGGTCCTGTTGGCCAGCGACCACGAGACGCGCGAGGAACTGTTCGACCGCTACGTCTGGGCGGACCCCGAGCCGGTCCAGTCGAAACTGGCGGCTGAACCCGCCCTGCGGACGCACCTGCTCGCCACCGTCGCCTCCGGGTTCGCCCGGTCGCGCGAGGGCCTCCTCGACTTCCTCGACCGGACGCTCTACGCCACCCAGACCGACGACGGCGGTCGCCTCGAATCGGTCACCGACACCGTGCTGGACTACCTCGAAGCCAACGACTTCGTGGAGCGCGACGGCGGCGAAGTCCGGGCGACGAGCCTGGGTCACACCGTCTCCCGCCTCTACCTCGACCCGATGAGCGCCGCCGAAATCGTCGACGGCCTCCGCGACGCCGACGAACCCTCGCCACTCGGCCTCTATCACCTGGTCGCCCGGACGCCCGACATGTACGAACTCTACCTCAAATCGGGCGACCGGGAGACGTACACGGAACTCTGTTACGAACGCGAGGGCGAACTCCTCGGCTCGACCCCCTCGGAGTTCGAGGACGTCCGCTTCGAGGACTGGCTGGCGTCGCTGAAGACGGCCAAACTGCTCGAAGACTGGACACAGGAGGTCGACGAGGAACGCATCACCGAACGCTACGGCGTCGGCCCGGGCGACGTGCGCGGGAAAGTCGACACCGCGGAGTGGCTGCTGTCGGCGGCCGAACGCCTCGCGAGCGACCTCGACCTCGGGTCGGTCGTGAGCGTCAGGGAGGCGAAAAAACGCGTCGAGTACGGCGTCCGCGAGGAACTCGTCGACCTCGCGGGCGTCCGCGGCGTCGGCCGGAAACGCGCGCGCCGCCTCTTCGAGGCCGGCATCGAGACGCGGGCGGCCCTCCGGGAGGCGGACAAGTCGACCGTGCTCGCGGCCCTCCGCGGACGGCGCAAGACGGCCGAGAACGTCCTCGAAAACGCCGGTCGACGGGACCCCTCGATGGAGGACGTCGAAGCGGACCCCGACGCGACGCCCGACCCGGCGTTCGCGCCCGCGAGCGAGGGAGCGAGCGACCAGGCCAGCCTGGGTGATTTCGAGTGAGACTGGCCGAAGGCGTCGCCGACATCGACGACCTGGACGCGTTCCTCGCGCGTCTCGACGCGGTAGCCGAGACGTTCGACGTCACGGTCCAGGCGTTCGACGCCCGCTACCTGGTCGGCCGCGAGCACCTCGAACGCGCGGTCGAACTCGCGGACCGCGCCCTCGCTCGCGGCGAGAACGTCGCCCGTGACCGGGGGGTAGAGATTCTCTGCTACGCCGCCGGTCGCCGGCAGATAGCGGACGCCCTGGAACTCGGCGTCAGCGAAGGACGCGTGCCGACGGTGATTCTCGTCGACGGGGACGAGGGAACTGCCGTCGACGACCGCGAGGCCGACGCCGCTGACGCCGTCGCCGACGCCCTGGAGTCGGCGTCGACGCTCGGCGAGTACGACCCCGCCCGCGTCCGGGAGTTCTTCGACGTCGGCGACGTCGAACTGGCGGCGGCGGACGGCGGCCTGCCGGACGTCGTCCTCGAACGCGTCGCGCTGCTCGACGTCGAGAAGTGACGCGCGGCAATCGCGGGACGCCTCATAGTGATTACTGTAACTGTTTACCGGTGGTTCGCTGAACCGTCTCGGCGAACCACCGGTAATGACTTACAGTAATCACTATCACTCCTCGCCGGCGAGGAACGCCCGGAGTTCCGACCCACACTCCCGACAGAGGATGACGTGGAGTTCGCCCTCCGCGTCGAGGACGTCGACGGCGGAGTAGACGTGTCCCGGGTCGATGTCGCCGCCGCACCGAACGCAGGGATGGGTCCGGACGACCATAGCGGACGTTTCGCGGTGTCGCGCATAACTCTGGTCCCCGATTACTCGTCGCGCGCCGCGTCGGTCGTCGGTCGGAGGGTCGCGGTGAGGTCCGTCGCCGTGCCCGACGGCGGGACGGAGATGCCCGCAGACAGGAGGACGAGGACGCTCACGAGGACGAGGAGGCCGGCGGCGACGAACGCCCACTGGTAGCCGAGGGTACTGGCGAGCAGGCCGCCGGCGACGCCGCCGACGCCGCCGCCGAGTCCCGAGAGCGCGGCGTAGAGGCCGAGCGCTTCCCCGCGGACGTCGGCCGGAGCGACCCGCGAGACGAGGCCGGCCGCGGTGACGGCGACGACGGCCCACGTCAGCCCGACGAGGGCGAACCCGACGCCGATGCCGACGGCACGGAGCGCTGGCGACGCGAGGAGACCGAGCAGACCGACGACCGGGAACAGGACGACCCGGACGCTCAGCGCGCCGACTTGCAGGCGCGTCGGGCTGACGCGGGCGGTGAGCCGGCCGACGGGGACGAAGACGACGGCGCTCGCGAGGCTGGAGACGATGAAGAAGGCGAAGACGGTCGCGGAGGGGTACGCGAGCGACGTGAGAAACGCCGGTGCCGGGCCGAAGAAGACCGAGAAGGCGACGCTGAAGACGAACGCGGTGAGCAGATAGCGACGGAGCGCGGACGGGTAGCGGGAGAGAAATCGGCGCGAACCGAGGCTCCGCAGGGAGAGGACGGCCCGAGACGGGGCGTACGGCACGAGTTTCACGTACCGGCCGCTGCCGAGGAGCGTGCGGGTGAGGACGCGCGTCGACCGGGCGACGCGGGACGGGGACGTCGTCGCTGCGGGCGGGAGCCAGTAGAACGCCAGCGGCACCGCCGCGAGGGAGACGGCGGCACACAGGAGAAAGAAGGTGCGCTGTGCGAACAGCGCGCCGTACCGGAGCGAGACGGCCCCGAGCCAGACCGTTCCCGCGACCAGGCCGCCGACCCATCCGTAGCGCTGGTAGGCGTTCAGGAGGCCGATGCGGGTCTCCCACTCGCGCTCGGGAACGCGTTCGATCATGAACAGCGTGACGACGGGCGTCGCAGCGGCGACGACGAACCAGAGCACGCCGTTGGCCAGCAACACCAGTGGGAGCGCCGAGAGAAGCGGGAACGCGGCGAGGACGAATCCCGCACCGACGAGCGTTATCAGGACGAACGTCCGGCGCTGGCCGGTCCGGTCGGCGAGCCGTCCCCAGATGAGCGCCCCGGGAACGCCCGCGAGTCCCGCGGTCGCTTCGAGCGCGCCCGCGACCAGCGGGTCGGCACCGAGTTCGATGGCATAGAGCGGGACGAGAAGCGACGCGGCACCGATGGCGGCGTAGCCGAGCGCCCACGCGTAGAGCCACACTGTCGGAGCGGTGCTCGCTCGCCGCCACAGCGGCCGACCTCGGGTCGAACACGGTGGGTACGGCGCAGGCCGTGAATATATCTTCTGGGACCGGCCGGTGCGGGGGCGCAGTGGCCGCTCACTCGGCGTCGACGAGCGTCGTCTCGTCCGTCGTGGCGTGGTGAACGGTGACGGCGTGTCGCGTGTGCCGGGCGTGCGTCTCGGCCCAGCGGTGGACCGCGTCCTCGGACAGGCGCTCGACGCCGTCCGGGCAGTGCTCACAGGTGGCGCGCCACGTCTCGACGTCGTCGGGGAAGTGTCCCGTGTGGCGTTCGTGGTCGAGCGCGAACTGCGTCACCGCCCGGTTGCCGGCCAGTAACTCGTCGAGTTCGTAGTCGAGCGACCACTCGCGGCCGCAGCGACGACAGGAGACGGTCGGTGTGTCGTCGACGCCGTCCGGCGAGGAGTCGTTGTGTTCGGACACGGGCCCAGTTGTGGGCTGAGCCATTTCAACGTGGGCGTTCGGGGGCGCGAATCAGTATCGATAATTAGCCCGGAGCATGTTTAAGTAGTCGGCTGAATGTCCTCCGTGTACGTGTCTCACGGGAACACCATCGCAGTGATGGTGCTCGTGGTCGCGGCGGTCGCGATGCCCCTCGCCGGGGCGGGCGTCGCCGTCGCGGACGCGAGTGAGCCGACCATCACGCTCCGGGCAGCAGGGACCACGCTCGCCGACGGCGACTCGATCCGCGTGGCGTCGAACCCCGAGGTCGAGGTCTCGGCGACGGCCGAAACCGACATCGGCGTCATCTCGGTCAGAGTCGACGGGCGGACGATAGAGACGTTCGAGCCGAACGCGCGGCAGGCCAGGTACACCGTCAGGCCGCAGTTGTCGAGCGGAGAGCACACCCTGACCGTCGTCGCACACGCGGAGACGACCAGCACGAAACAGGCCACCATCACCAAGGACGCGGTCGGTCCCGAGGTGAAGTTCACGTCGCCGTTCCTCCGGTCGCGAGACGCCGCGAAACCCGACCGCATCGTCCTCTCGAACGCGAGCGTCACGCTCGCCGGGCGCGTCTTCGACCAGTCGAACGTCACGAGGGTTCGCATCGAGCGGAGATACAGCTTCGACGCCATCTCCGTCCGCGACGTGTGGGAACTCAAACCGGGGGAATCGTTCGAGCAGTCGATTTTCCTCGGCTACGGGACGAACCACGTCACCGTGACGACCCGCGACGAACTCGGCAACGTCGTGAAGTACCAGCTCGAACTCGTCGCGCGCGACGACAGGGCCCCCAACGTCACCGTGACCGACGTGGAGTGGCTCTCGAAATCGAAAGTGCGCGTCACCGGCTACGCCGAGGACGACCTCCAGTTGAAGTCCGTCACCGTCGGCAAGACGAGCGTCACGGACCGCCGGGTCCTCATGGCGACCGAGGACCGACGCCCGGACCGGTCGGGCAGGCGCGCCGAGTTCACCGGTATCGTGACGGCACCGCGGGAGACGCTGGTGATTACCGCGGCGGACCACTCGGGGAAGACCACGACCCGAGGCGTCCGCCTCTCGCAGTTCGCCGTCCCCGAGGTACACCTGAACGAGTCGGCGACCAGGCGCAGCGGCGGCAGCGTGTACGTCGGTGGCGTCGTCCTGCGGGGAGCGGTCAGCGACGTGACCGTCGAGACGGTCTCGAAGGAGACCGGCCGAATCGTCGACATCGCCATCCCGTATCACGACCTCCCGACGGGCACGCGAATCCCGTTCGAGACGCGCCTCGAAGCCGCCGACGGCCCGACGATGGTCCGCGTCCGCGTCCTCGACGCGACGGGGACCGAACACGTCATCAAGCGGACGGTCGTCCCCGAGTCGACAGCGACGGCGACGGCCGCGAACGCGGAACTGACGGGGACGACTCGGCCCGCCGACGCTGACGCCACGGCGACGCCTGTCGCCGACGCCCAGTCCGGCGAAGGAGCGTCGTCCGCCGCGCCGAGCGACGCGAAAGACGGCGGGATTCGACTGGAAGTTCCGTTCGTCGGCGTCGGCGTGACGATTCCCGGACCGGGCGCGCTCGGATTCTCCGTCGGCATCCCCATGACGGGAATCAGCGTCGACGTCCCCGGCGTCGGCGTCCTCGGTGTGGGCGCACTCGTCGTCCTCGGTGGGAGCGTCGTGCGTCGGTTCGGGTGACCGGCCGAGGGAGTTATGTCGCCGCCGCGACTACGCCCGACGATGGCGGAATCGCGTGCGACGGTCGTCTGTCCGGAGTGTGACCTCGAGGAGACGTTCGCAACGCTCGGCGCGGCCCGGACCGCACTCGAAACCCACCGCACCGAGACGGGCCACGACGCGACGTGGGAACTCGACCGGCTCGCGGCCGGCGTCGAACGTGCCGGCGAGGACGCCGGCGTCTGCGGCCGGACGGAGTGTGCGAATTCAGACTCGCCGCTCGTCCGCCGCGAATAGAGCGGGGGTTGAAACTCGTCGTCTGGTCGATTGCACGCGGGCTTGCGATTGGACCGTCAAAGGCTACGATAGATCCCTCGCAGACAGCTATTAGTCACGTGCGTCGTAACCTGACGGGCATGAGAGACGTTAGCATCGTCGGGACCGGGACGACGCCGTTCGGCGTCCTCGGGGACGGCGTGATAGAACTGGGAACGAAAGCCGTCTCGCGCGCCATCGACGCCAGTGACATCCAACGCGCCGACGTGGATGCATTGTACGTCGGTAACTTCGTCGGCGGGATTCTGGACGGCCAGGGCGCGATTGCCCCCCTGGTCGCGGATTCGGTCGGCGTGACGGGCGTCCCTGCGATGACGACGGAGGGTGCGTGTGCGAGTTCGGGTATCGCGTTCCAGCAGGCCTACCGAGCGGTCGCCACCGGCACCCACGACGTCGTCGTCGCCGCCGGCGTCGAGCGCATGACGGATGCCGAGACGAGCGAGTTCACTCGAGCACTCGGCAGTGCGATGAACGCCCGAACCGAAGGGAGGACCGGCCTCACGTTCCCTGGTTTCTACGGCCTCTATCTCGACCGCTACATGCACGAGTTCGGCGCGACCCGCGAACAGGTCGCACAGGTGGCGGTCAAAAACCGGGCGAACGGCGCGTCGAATCCACGAGCTCGCTTTCGCGAGCCGATCACCGTCGAGGAAGTCGTGGAGTCGCGCCCCATCGCGGATCCGGTCCGACTCTATGACTGCTGTCCCGCCGCCGACGGGGCGACCGCAGTGGTCCTCACCGCTCGCGACATCGCCCCCGAGTACACTGACCGGCCGGTCGACGTCCTCGGGGTCGGACACACGACGGGGCGGAACGCCGCCTACCGGTACGACGACCTGCTGACAATGGAGGCGACGAGTACCGCCGCCGCCGAGGCGTACGAGATGGCCGGGGTGGGACCGGACGAGGTCGACCTCGTGGAACTGCACGACTGCTTTACCCCGGCCGAGATCTGCGACGCCGAGGATCTCGGCTTCTTCGAGAAAGGCGAGGGAGCGAGGGCCGCCGCAGAGGGGCGGACGCGAGTCGATGGAGAGCTCCCGGTCAATCCGAGCGGCGGCCTCCTCGCGAAGGGCCACCCGGTCGGTGCAACGGGCATTGGGCAGATAGACGAGGTGTGTCGGCAACTCCGCGGCAACCACGAGAACCAGGTCGACGGCGCGAGCGTCGGCATGACCCACAATCTGGGGGGAAGCGGCGTCGTCTGTTCCGTGACGCTCCTCGGGGAGAGAGGGGTCGCCGATGCCTGATTTCTCGGACGATCGCACCGCGTTCACGGCCCGTCTCTGTGTCGACTGCGGCGCGGTGTACGGTCATCCGCCGACGGTCTGTCGGGAGTGCGGGTGCGAGACGTTCGAGGACCGCGAACTCTCGGGAGCGGGGACCGTCTACGCGAGTACCGTCGTCCGCGTTCCGGGAGCGGGGCATCAAGGGCAGGAACCGTTCACCGTCGCCGTCGTCGACGTGGGCGACGGACCCGCCGTTCGCGTCACCGCCCGCGTCGAAGGCGACGGCGGCCTCCCACCGGAGACCCCAGTCGAGTATCTCGGTCGTCGCGACGACGCCTTCTGGTTCCAGCGACCCCGGGATGCCAACGAAAGCGACTAGTAGTTTGCCACGTTTGCCCGTGCCATGGCACGGGACCGCGGCGTCGTCGCCGGGAAACTGGTCCGCCGGGCGTGTGAGACCCACGCCGACCGATTGCTGGCGACTCACGGAGACGAGACAGTAACGTACCGCGAAGCGTGGGAACGCGGCGGGCGACTGGCGGCAGCACTTTCGACACGTGGTCTCGACCCTGGTGACCATGTCGGCCTGATGATGGGTAACCAACTGGACTACTTCACCGGGGCCTTCGCCTGCATCCGGGGGGGATACGTTCTCGTCCCGATGAACGACATGCTGAGGGCCGACGAGTTCCAATACATGCTCGAAGATTCCGGGGCGCGGGGAATTCTCGTCGGAAGCGAGTTTACCGAGACGCTCGCGTCGATCGAGCCGGCACTCTCCACCCTGGACGTCCGAATAGCGGTCGACGATCCGGTCGAGGGGCAGGAGCACCTGGACGAGGTGCTGACCGCGACGGAGGGGACACGAGACGTGCCGGTCGCAGGCGACGACAGACTCATGCTCCCGTACACGGGTGGGACGACCGGGAAACCGAAGGGCGTGAAACACACGCACGCGAGCCTCGGAATGGACATGCTCGCGCACGTGACTGAGCTCGAGATCCGGGACGGCGAGGAGATGCTGATGACGACACCGCTCCCCCACGCGGCGGGCTACATCGCTCTCGGCGGACTGGTTCAGGGAGCACACTTCACCCTCACCACGGGGTTCGACCCGGGCCAGTTCCTCGCGTTGGTCGACGGCGGACGGATTTCGTGGACGTTCCTCGTTCCCACGCAACTCTATCGCCTGCTCGACCACGACGCACTCGAAACGACGGACGTTTCGGGGCTGAACACCATCGTCTACGGCGCCGCACCGATCACGCCGGAACGGCTCGAGGATGGGATGTCGGCGTTCGGTCCGATATTCATCCAGTTATACGGACAGACCGAGATGCCCGACATCGGCACCATCCTCCCGAAAGACGACCACGTCGTCGGCGAGCAGCGGGTGGAGTCGTGTGGAAAGCCAGCGGCGATGGTCGACGTTCGCATCGCGAATCCCGACGACCACGAGGACACCGCTCCGATTCCCCCCGGCGAGGAGGGTGAACTCCTGATGCGCTCACCGTACGCGATGGAGGAGTACCACGAACGGCCGGCGTCGACCGAGGAGACGCTGGTCGACGGCTGGCTTCGTACGGGCGACATCGCCCGACAGGACGAAGATGGATACGTCTACCTGCTGGACCGGGCCACCGACATGATCATCACCGGCGGGATGAACGTCTACACCACCGAAGTTGAGGACGCCATCGACAGACATCCCGGGGTCGCACAGGTGGCCGTCATCGGCACGCCGCACGAGGAATGGGGCGAATCGGTCCACGCCGTCGTCGTCCCCGAAGCGGACGCCGATCCCACCGCCGAGGCGATCCGTGAATTCGCGGGGGACAGGCTCGCCGACTACAAGAAACCCAAAAGCGTCGAGTTCGTCGAGGAGATTCCGACCACCCCGTACGGCAAGGTGGACAAGAAAGCGCTCCGGGAACCGTACTGGGAGGAATCGGACCGCGAAATCAACTGACGTCGAGAAACTACGAGCGGGCGGGGGCGAGAGTTATATGTCCGGGCGGGAAACGGGGGGCTATGTCCGGTCCGGCCCAGTATTACGGCGACCTCGGCGTCGGCGACACGTTCGAGACCCGGGGGCGAACGATCACGGAGAGCCACGTGGTTACCCACGCGGGAAATACGGGCGACATGAATGAACTGCAGATGAACGCCGAATTCGCCGCGGATACCGACTTCGGCCAGCGTGTCGTCCACGCACCGCTGGTCTACTCGGTGATGGAGGGACTCATCACGAGCGACTTCCGCAACGAGGCGTCGAACGTCTGCTACTACGGCCTCGACTCGATGCGGATTCCCACGCCGACCTACATCGGCGACACCATCAGCGTCCACCGGGAAGTAGTCGACAAGCGGAAGAAACAGCCGGGCGGAATCGTCACGTTCCGCGACGAAGTGACGACTACGGACGGTCGAACGGTCCTCGTCTGCGAGACGCTCGAATACATCCGCGAACGCGACGCCTGAGTAAACTACCCTACTCCCTCGGCGCGGCCCGGACCGCACTCGAAACTCACCGCACCGAGACGGGCCACGACGCGACGTGGGAACTCGGCGCGCTCGCGACCGGCGTCGAACGCGCCGGCGACGACGCCGGCGTCTATGGCCGGGTAGGGTGTGCGAATTCAGACTCGCCGCTCGTCCACGAGTGACGGTCAGTCCTCCATCGCGTCGTCGGACACGTCGAGACCCGCGTCTATCGCCGCAATCGCGTCGTCGATTTCGTCCTCGGTGATGGTGAGCGGCGGCGCGATGATGAGCGTGTTAATCATGTTCGCGACGTACGCGCCGTGTTCGCTCGCAGTGGCGGAAACCTCGTCGACGACGGTTGACCCCGGGCTAATCTTGTCCTCGCGGTCGCCGAACGGGACGCGTTTCTCGGGGTGGCTGGTGAGTTCGATGCCGTGGAACAGACCGACTCCACGGGTGTCGCCGACGCTCGGGTGGGCCGCCGCGAGTTCGTCGAGCCGCTCCCCGAGATACGCACCGACCTCGCTGGCTCGGTCGATGAGGTTCTCCTCCTGATAGGTCTCGACCGTCGCGAGACCGGCGGCGACCGCGACGGGGTGACCGGCGTAGGTGTGGCCGTGACAGAGCATGTTCTCCTCGAAGTGGGCCGCAATCTCGGAGTTGACGATAGTCGCACCGAGTGGCTGGTACGCGCCGGTCAGCCCCTTCGCCATGGTCATGATGTCCGGTTCGACGTCGAAGACGTCACAGCCGAACCACTCACCGGTCCGACCGAAGCCGGCCATGACCTCGTCACAGATGAGCAACGCCCCGTGGCTGTGAGCAATCTCCTTGAGGCGGGGGAGATATTCGTCCGGCGGCACGAGGATACCGTTCGACCCGACGATGGGTTCGACGAGCACGGCCGCGACCGTATCCCCTTCGAGTTCGAGCATCTCGTCGATGTAGTCGAGGCTCTCCATCGGGTCGAGCGTGGAGCCGTAGGCGTACGGGTCGGGGGCCTTGATAGTCCCGGGAATGCCGGGTTCGGCCATCAGTCGACGCGGGTCGCCGGTGACGCTAATCGAACCGTACGTCGCGCCGTGGTACGAGCGGTAGCGTGAGAGAATCTTCTGTTTGCCCGTGTAGGAGCGAGCGATTTTGATGGCGGCCTCGACGGCCTCGGTCCCGCTGGTGGAGAAAAACGTCTTCGAGAGGTCGCCCGGAGTCACTTCGGCGAGTTTCTTCCCCAGTTTCGCGCGCGCCTCGGTCGTGTAACTCGGTGCGACGTAGGCGGCCTCGTGGGCCTGTTCGCCGATGGCGTCCGCGACGGCATCGGCGGAATGTCCGAGATTCGAACACATCAACTGACTGGAAAAATCGACGTATTCGTTGCCGTCGGCGGTGGTGAACCGGGCACCGTCGGCGTCGACGACCTGCGTCGGGTCGACTTCGTTCTGGAACGACCACGTCCCGAAGACGTACTCCTTGTCCATCCGTTCTATCTCGTTCGACTCGGCTTCGGTTGGCTCGTTCTCCGACATCCGTGTGTATCGCCTGGGTTCCGTCCATGATTAATCTTTTCTCGATATCGGATTTTATCGAACGTGGTTAGGATAGTCCGTCATTTATAGAAACATTATCTCCCTAGAAATGGTATCGAGGCATATTTTCCGGAGATGTTATTGGAAGGGGTCGTGAGTCGTTCGGGCAGGGAAGCCGACGACACCGACGGTACCGTCGACCGAATTCGCGTCGGACAGCGATTCGAAGCAACTAACCGATTCGGAACCACCCAACGAATTCATGACACAGCGACTCACGGAACGGACCGCAGTAGTGACCGGTGCAGCGTCCGGAATCGGCCGGGCCATCGCAATGCGATTCGCCGAGGAAGGAGCCGCCGTCGTCGTGGCCGACACGCGTGAGACTCCCCGCGAGGGCGGCACACCGACACACGAGCGTATCGCCGCGGACGGAGGGACGAGTACGTTCGTCGGGGCCGACGTCTCCTCGGTTGCCGACATCGAGCGCGCCGTAACCGAAGCGAGGGAGACGTACGGGAGCCTCGACGTCATGGTGAACAACGCGGGCATCTTCCCGCCACAGACGGAGATAACCGACGTCGACGAGGAGACGTACGAGCGAGTCCTGGACGTCAACCTCAAGGGCGTCTACTTCGGCTCGAAAGTAGCAATCGAAGCGATGCAGGAGCAGCGCGAGGGCGGCGCGATCATCAATCTCTCCTCGGTTGCCGGGCTCGCCGGCTACGACCGGTCGTCGGCGTACTGCGCGTCGAAAGGCGGCGTCGCGAACTTGACCCGCGAACTCGCCGTCGAACAGGGACCGCACCAGATTCGGGTGAACGCCCTGAATCCCGGAATCATCGAGACGGCACAGACCGAACAAGACGAGGAAGACGTCATCGGCGAGTACACCGACAGCATCCCACTCCGGCGTGACGGCCGGCCCCAAGACGTCGCCGACGCCGCCGCGTTTCTCGCCAGCGACGACGCGAGCTACATCACCGGTCACAACCTCGTCGTCGACGGCGGTTACATGGCAGGGTGACCGCGGGCGCGTGAACCGCCTCGGGGTCAAGTGGTTCGAGACGCGAAGCGTCTCGTCATCACGGAAATCTTCGATTTCCGAACGACCCCGAGGCACTCGGCCCGTTCGCCTGTAGACGTCGCCGGTCAGTACATCGCCGAGCCGCCGTTCGGGTCAATCGTCTGTCCCGTGAAGAAGCTCGCGTCGTCGCTGGCGAGGAACACCGCCGCCGGCGCGACTTCCGCCGGCTCACCCACGCGCTGCATCGGGATGTCGGCCTCCTCCTCCTGCCGCTCCGGCGAAACGTCTTCGGTCAGCATCTCCGTCTCGATGGGACCCGGCGCGATCGCGTTGACGCGCACGTCCGGAGCGGCCTCCCGCGCGACGGCCCGAGTGAACGCTATCATCCCGCCCTTCGAGGCGCTGTAGTGGGCGAGTTCCTCCGCTCCGAGCCGACCGAGGTCGGACGTGACGTTGATAATCGTCCCTCCGTCCGACGCCTGCATCCCGTCGAGCGCACGACGCGTGCAGAGAAACGTCCCGCGAAGGTTGGTGTCGAGAATCCGGTCCCACTCGTCGGCGGACATGTCGGTCACGCGGGCGTGAGACAGGACGCCCGCGTTGTTGACCAGGACGTCAGGGGTGCCGAGTCGGTCCCGGACGGCGTCGAACAGTTCGTCGACCGCGTCCTCGTTCGAGACGTCCGCCTGCACGGTCGTCACGTCCGTTTCGGGAGGCGCTGCGTCGCGGGCTTCGTCCGCGGTCGCGACCGCGGCCGAGTCGTTCGAATAGTAGTTGATCGCCACGTCGGCCCCCTCCCGGGCGAACGCGACGGCAATCGAGCTCCCGATACCGCGCGAAGCGCCGGTGACGAGTGCGGTCCTACCGGCCAGTCGGCCCCCTCCGTTCTCGGTGTCGTGTGTCATATATTGGGTAGGTCGAACGAAAGCAGTTCGGCGTCAGTCCTCGGCGTACGCCCGTCCGGACTGGTTCGTCGCGTCATCGAACATCTCCGGCGAGTCGGTGTGGTCGTGGCTCGGGTCGTGCTGGCGCTCGTAGGCGTCCAGCGAGGCGTCGGTCGGCTCCCACAGGAACGAGCCCACGACGATGGCGATGGTCGAAAGGAGGACCGACGGCACCCAGTTGACCGTACTCCACATCGAGGCGACGAGGCTGAGTCCGAAGGCGTCGGACGTGAACGCCAGTGGGTTCCCGAACTGGTAGAGGAGGACGTACGTGGCCAGCCCCACCGTAATCGAGAGCATGGTCGCCTTCGCGTTGGTCTGCTTCCAGTACACCCCGAAGACGAGCGGCGGGACGAGCGTCACGAAGATGAGGTCGAAGGTCAGCACCGACAGGAACAACGCCTTCTGGAAGTAGGCCGCGAGGAGCGCGCCGACGAGTGCCGAGAGGGCGATGAGGACGCGCGAGTAGAGCATCATCCGGTCGTCCGACGCGTTCGGGTTGACGACGTCGAGGTAGCCGTTCTTCAGGAGACAGGCGGTACCCGCCACGTACGCCGAGTCGAGGGTGGACATCGCCGCTGCGCCGATGGACGAGAGGACGATGCCCGCGAGGACCGGGTGCATCTCGCTGTCGATGTACTGAATGAACAATCGCTCGGCGTTTTCGGGATTCGAGTAGAGTGGCTGGAGCGCTTCGCCGATGAATCCGGGGAGGAAGCCGACGATGACGATGATGACGCCGGCGATGAGCATCGCCTTTCGCGCCGTGTCGGGGCTATCGGAGCCGGCGACGCGCTGCCCGATGTCCGCCGCGGGGAGGTCCCCCACGGCGAACACGAGGAAGAAGGCCCAGAACGTGGTCCCACTCGCGGTGAGCAGGTGCGGAACGTTCCAGTGGCTCGCCCCACCGAGCGTCCCCCAGCCGACGTCGCCGAACAGCAGGAACGCACCGAAGAACAGTCCAGCCAGTCCGATGAACGCCTGTAGCGTGTCCGTGTACGCGACGGCCCAGAGCCCCCCGAGCATACTGTACAGCGCCGTGACGGCGGCGGTGACGAACACGGCCGTCGTGAAGTCGATGTTCAGGACGGCCGCAACTATGTACGCCCCACCGGTCGTCAGCGCGCCGACGAGGAAGACGTTGAACGCCATCCACATCAGCACGCCGGCGTACGCACCAATTATCTTGTTCTGACCGAAGCGACGGTAGTAATAGTCGCTCATCGTCCACCCGCGAAGTCGACGAAGTGGCTTCGTCCAGATGACGCCGCCCAGAATCATCGTCGAGCCGAGACCCGTGAGGACGGCCGTGGCCTCCCAGCCGCCGGTGTTGAAACCGAGGCCGACGGCGGTGAAGAAGTACGTCGCGGTCAACAGACTGGCGATGAGGCTCCCGGTTACGAAGGGAAGCGGGAGTTCGAATCCGGCAACCAGCAAGTCCTCGGCCCCGTCGATTTTGCCGTAGGAGTAGACGGCGATGCCGAGAACGAAGAGCAGGTACACCAGATAAATCCCGCTTTTGAGGTCCAGTACCATCGTTACGCCCTCCGCTGCGTCCCCGTGGGACCCGCTTCCCCGGCGTCCTCGTCGATGGGACGGGTCACGTCGTGTACGGACTGTACGTGCTCGTGAGACCACACCGATGCGAATCTCCTCGGAATACTGCTACCGCGGTTCATGGTATGCAGCCACAATGCAAACACTTCCACTTAAAGATGCTGCTAATTATGATTGATATGCAAAAATTGTCGGTTTTATAGAGAAATTATTCTGCGTCTAGCTACAGAGATGAAGATTATTCAGCCATCGAGGGCCGCACAGAGGGCTTCGAACATGAGGTTCGCCGCGAGGATGGCGGTGGTCCCGGACTGGGCGTCGTACGGCGGCGCGACCTCGACGAGGTCGAATCCGACGAGGTCGACCCCGTGGAGTTCACGCGTCAGCCGCAGAATTTCACGAGAAGTGAATCCGCCGGGCATCGGCGTGCCCGTGCCGGGCGCGTACGCGGGGTCGACGGCGTCGATGTCGATGGTGGCGAACGCCGGCCCCTCGACCCGGTCGTGGATGGCCTCTCCCAGTCCCTCGATTCCCGCCTCGGCCGCTTCTTCGATGGTGTAATACTCGATGCCCGACGCCTCGAAGCGATCCACGTCCTGTGGACCGTACAGGCCGCCGCGGTCCCCGATGCGAATCGACGTCGCCGGCTCAATTAGTCCCTCTTCGATGGCCGTATGGACCGTCGTTCCGTGGTTGTGACTCTTGCCGAAATACTCCGTCCACAGGTCGGAGTGAGCGTCGAACTGAACGAGCGACACCGGCCCGTATTCGTCCGCAATAGCGCGCAACACCGGCAGCGTGGTGGAGTGGTCGCCGCCCGCAATCGCAGGCAGTACGTCGTGGTCGAGGACGTACGCGACGCGTTCCTGAATCTCGTCGAACGTGTCCTCGATGTAGCCGGGAACGACTGGAACGTCGTCGTGGTCGACGAGCGC
The DNA here is from genome assembly GCA_042216495.1 of Haloferacaceae archaeon. GTDB lineage: Archaea > Halobacteriota > Halobacteria > Halobacteriales > Haloferacaceae > Salinirarus. The sequence goes on along the minus strand of JBDGTU010000038.1, from coordinate 17,722 downwards.
GTACTCCTGAAGGTTCGTCCCCGTCACCGGATTGTACGGCTTGAGGAGCGTCGAGGCTTCGCGAATCGCGCGCGGACCGAACCGGGCACCTGGTCGGTAGGTGGTGGCGTCGTCGAACGGAATCCCGAGGAACGCCGCGTCGGCGTCGCTAGAGCCCAAATCAGTCGTGTGGGGCATACGCATGAACGACGCGACGCCCGCGAACCGGGGGACCTCCTGTGGGTCGATCATTTCCGCCTCCCGTCGAAAGCCGGCGGGTCAGCCCAGTCGAACGGTGGCCGCGCGTGTGAGTCGGATACAGGCATGCTTCTCGCGATATTTAGGAATCGTAGTAATGAACCTTTCCGTGAGAGACGAAACTGCGAAATCTCGTTGTTACTTCGAGCCGATTCGCGAAACGTTATACTTAGAACCGAGGATTTAGCTGAAATTTGTGAAATGAGGGAGGTGAATTCCCGACCGTAGCCGCGGATAGCTCGGCCGGTCTACTCCGGGACCGCGTCGCTCCATTCGTGTGCGATGCCCTCGACGAGAGTGTCGAGGACGTCGTCAACGACGCGTTCGCCCATCTCGGGCGTCGCGTACGTCGCCTTGTAGTACGCTCCCGTCGACGCGATCTGGTCGTCGCGGGCGGGCTTGAACACGTACGGCGGCGAGTGGTCCGGGCCGTCGTCGACGATGCGGTCGTCGCGGACGAGTTCCGGACGGAAGTGCTGCATGAGCGCCGTCTCCACGACGCCGGCGTGTTCGGTCGCCCATCCAGGGAACCCGCCAGCTACCTCGCTGAAGAGGTCGTCTCGCACGTCGGGCGAGAGGAGGTCCCACCAGCTTGCGATGATGAACTCGCCGTCGCCCGCTTCGAGATGCAGGTCGACCGCCTCGCGGAGGAAGTACTCGTTCTCGAAGTGGCCGTTGAACGCGACGATTTTCGTCGCCCCGTCGGCGACGAGGTCGCCGACGACGTCCCCGAACAATCGCCGGAGCGTCTCCCCGTCGAGATTCGTCGTGCCAGTGAAGTCGGCACCGCCGCCGCTACCTGCCTGCGACTTGAATCCGTACGGGAGCGGAGGGGCGACGAGTCCGTCGACGCGTCGAGCCACTCTCCGCGAAAACTCCGTGGCGATGACCGTATCGACGTTGAGCGGGAGGTGTGGGCCATGCTGTTCCGTACTCCCGACGGGGACGAAGACGACGCTTCCGTCCACGTGGTCGTCGAACTCCTCCCACGTCAACTCACCCATCTCGACCGAACGAGAGTCAGTCATGCACGGGCCATCTCATTTGACCGCCATCACTCTTTCCGAAAGGCCACCACGCACCGACCGGAACGAGGCGTCGGTCGAGGAGCGGAAGCGTTCGGACGTCGAGGCACCGACGCACCGGATTCGGGACGTATCGAGGAAACGTCGGCGGTGACGAAACCGGACGGTATGTGAGACGGTCGACGGACGCGCGCTCCGAACCGTCCGCCGCACCGAACCCCGCGAGCGGCGACCGTCGATTACGTTCGAAAATATTCCAATCGGAGTGGTTTTTATAGAACAATGTTTAATTATTGTGTATGGCCCGAACCGGAGTCGACGAAGGTGACTTCGACGAGAAAGACCTCGCCCTGTTGGAGTACATCGAGGACGACTTCGACGTGAGCCTCGACACGCTCGCGGACAAACTCGATTTCTCCAAGTCCGCCGTACACTACCGGGTGAAGAAACTCAAAGAACGAGGCGTTATCGAGGGCGTTACTGCCGACCTCAACCCGGAGCCGTTCGGACTGAAGATGGTCGCGATTACGGAAGTGATGGTGACACACGAGCAGGGCTACTCGGAGAACATCGGCACCGAACTGGCGAGTCTCGACGGCGTCGAACAGGTCTACTACACGATGGGCGACGTCGACTTCGTCGCCATCTCGCGGGTCCAAAACCGCGACCAGATGAACGAAGTCATCGAGAACATGGTCGCCATCGAAGCCGTCAACGAGACGTCCTCGCGGTTCGTGATGGACGAGATATCGACGAGTCCGAAGTTCATGGCGAACCTGTCCAGCGAGATGCAGTCCAACCTCGTCGACGACGCCTGAGCGTCACCGCTCGAACGTCGGCCGGAGAGCGCGGACCGCGGTCGAAGCGCCCGTCACTGTCCGCCGGAGCGCGCGGTGAAGTGTTCGAAATCTGCCGGGCAATCGAGACCACAGTCGCCATCGCAGTGAGCATCGGACTGCTCGCGACGAAGGGCTCTCGTAGGAACGGCGTACGTCGTCTGGGCCGGTATCGGTGCCGTGGGGACCGCGTTGCTCGGGGGTCTCCTCTCCGACGTCCCGGCTACATCTCCCCGGGTCGCGTTCAGCGGCGTCATCGTCGTCAGTATCGCCGGATTCCACCCCACGTCGGGTGGGCACCCGATGAGCGTCGTCCGTGGTGTGATGGGAATCGCGGCTCACGAACCGAGGGTCGGAAAGAAGTAGTCCCACCAGGATTCGAACCTGGGTCGTTGCCCCCAGAAGGCAACAGGATTGGCCACTACCCCATGGGACTGCGGCGTTCGCTCCCGCGACGTTCGGAAGCTAATCTACGGTAGCAGAGTAGAATATATGAGTGTTGCGGAGTTCGGTTATCGGCGGACAGGCGGGCGACGCCGGTCGAATTCGAATCGTGTCGGTCATCCGACCTTCGTCCCGGCGAGTCCTACGTCAGGTCGATTACTCGACGCCCAGTTCCGCGAGGAGGGTCTCGGCGGCCGCCGCGGAGGACCCGGGGCCGCGCGCGGTCACGAGGTCGCCGTCGACGGTGACGCTCGTCTCGGCGTCGAGTTCGGCGTCCCAGTTCGCGCCCGCGGCGCGGACCTCGTCTTCGACCCAGTAGGGGAGTTTCCGCCCGTCGGGCATCAGGTCGGCGTCGTCGACGATGCCCGTCTCCCACTCGTTGGGGAAGCCGGTCACGTCCCGGCCGTCGACGAGGAAGTCGCCGCCGGCGGTCCGGGCGAACGCGAGGAGACCGACGGCGTGACAGACCACGAGCGCTTTGCCGTCCTCGCCCGCCACGGCGTCTCGCAGGATTTCGCGGGCGTCGCTGTCCTGATTGACGTCCCACTCCGTGCCGTGGCCGCCGGGGAACACGACGGCGTCGTGCCCCTCGGCCGTGGCCGTCGCGAGGGGAATCGGGTCGTTCAGTCGCGCGTCGCGTTCGTCGGTCTCGCGGACGCGTTCGGCCGTCTCCTCGCCGACGTTCTCCGGGTCGACGGACCGCTCGTCGACGACCGGCGGGCCGCCCGTCGGCGTCGCGACGGTGAGGTCGAAGCCCGCTTCGTCTAGCGTTTGGAGCGGTTCGATACACTCCTCGCCCCAGTAGCCGTGCTCGCTGACGACGAACAGTGCGGAAGGCATACTCCGGACGTAAACCGGGACGGATGAAAGACGTTCCGGGGCGGAACGCATCCGACGTCGTCGCCACCGGAGTCACCGGCACCGACACCACTCTCCTCCACGGCGACGACGGACTGGAACAGCTCGAACGTGCACATATCGACACGTATTTCCCGATTAGCTATCCACGTTCTCGTATGTACGTCGGACGACTCATCGTCGTCGGCCCCGGCCTCGGAGCCTACCGCGTCTCCTCGCGGTCGTTCCCGAACCGCCGCGTCACCGACCGCGACGGCACGCTGACCGTCGCCCCGACGGCGGACGCCCCCGAGACGGACAACCCCTACATCTCGTACAACTGCGTCCGCGAGAGCGACGGCCGCGCCGTCGTCGGCAACGGGTCGCAGGTCGACCCGATTGCGGAGAAACTCGACCTGGGCTATCCGCCGCGTGACGCCCTCGCCACCACGCTCCTGTCGCTGGATTACGAGAAAGACGACTACGACACGCCGCGCATCGCGGGCGTCATCGAGACGGACCGGGCAACCGTCGGCATCGTCCGCGAGGACGCACTGCTGGTCGAACGCGTCGACGAGCCGACCCTCGTGGCCACCTACGAGGAGAACCGCCCGCGCGCGTTCGACTTCGACGCCGACGACGCCGCGGCGGCCGCCCGCGAGGCGTACGACCTGGCGTTCGAACACGCCGTCTGTGCCGCTGGCGTCGAGATCGACGACGACGGAGTGACGACGGCCGTCGTCAACAGCGAGGAGCCACGCTCCTCGGAAACCAGCGACGGAGACTAACGTCCCGAGGCCCTACGTCGACACATGCAGGTCGGCGTCATCTCGGACGTGCACGGGAATCGAATCGCCCTCGACGCAGTTCTCGACGACATGCCGTCCGTGGATCGGCTGGTCTGTGCCGGCGACGTCGTCGGCTACAACCCGTGGCCGGCCGACTGCGTCGCGGCGGTCCGAGACCGCGAGATTCCGACCGTGATGGGCAACCACGACCGGGCCGTCGCGAGCGACGCCGGGTTCCGGTTCAACTCGATGGCGAGCGCCGGCGTCGAGTTCGCCCGTCGACGCCTCGACGACGACGCTCTCGGGTGGCTCGCGGGGCTCCCCGACGAACGCACCGCCGTCGACGGCCGGGTGAAACTCGTCCACGGCCACCCCGAAGACCCGGACCGATACACCTACCCCGAGGAGTTCTCACCGCGGATGCTGGACGACGAGGACGTCCTCGTGACGGGCCACACCCACGTCCAGGGCCACCGCGCCTTCGACGAGGGAGTGGTGATGAATCCGGGGAGCGTCGGCCAACCGCGCGACGGCGACCCGCGGGCGGCCTACGCGGTGGTCGACGTGGACTCGCGCTCGGTCGAGGAACGCCGCGTGGAGTACGACGTGGACGCGGTGGTCGACGCCGTCGAGGCGGCGGGGCTCCCCGAGCGAATCGGAACGCGGCTGTACGAGGGGCGCTGAGCGCCCGAACTAGAACTCCTGGTCCTGGACGATTTCGAGCGTCTCTTCCCGGTCGTCCCAGGCGACGATGATGGCGACGGAGGTCGCGCTCGTGATGATGTCGTGAATGTTGATGCCCGCCTCGGAGATCGGCTGGACGATGTCGAGGATGATGCCGGGGCGGTTCGGGAGTTCGCCGCCGGTGACGCGGATGACGGCGAACTCGTCTTCGACGGTGACCGACGAGAGCGTGTCGTCGTCGATGACCTTCTCGTGGAGGACGAACTCGGCCTCCTCGGCGACGTCCTCGTTGACGTAGAAGGTGACCGAGTCCATGCCGCTGGCGACGGCGTCGATGTTGATGTCGGCCTGACGGAGCGCCTGCGTGAGTTCGGCGAGGATGCCCGGTCGGTTGCGGAGCGCCCGTCCCGCGACGGTGAGGCAGGCGAGGCGGTCTTCCTGCATGTCGATGAGGTTCTCGAACTCGCCTTCGATGAGCGTCCCGCCGGCCAGGAGGTCGCCGTGCTGGTAGTGGACGACCCGGACGGTGAGGTCCTCGTCCTTGTAGGAGAGCGCGCTCGGGGCGACGACTTCGGCCCCGCGGAAGGAGAGATTCCGGAGTTCGTCGACGGTGATGCGGGAGACGTTACGCGCCCCCTCGACGACTCGCGGGTCGCCGGTCATGACGCCCTCGACGTCGGTGACGATGACGACTTCGTCGGCGTCCATGTACTTGCCGAGCATCACGGCCGTCGTGTCGGAGCCGCCGCGACCGAGCGTCGTCACCTTGCCGTCGATGGTCTGGGCGAGAAAGCCCGTGACGACGGGGACGGTGGCGTCGAGTTCCGCGGCGAGTTGCTCGGCGCGAGCCATCGTCGTCTCGACGTCGACTTCGCCGAACTCGTCGGTGATGATCGGCCAGTCCTCGCTGCCGGGTTCGACGAACTTGGCGTCGATTCCGCGCGCCGAGAGCGCGGCTTTCAGCATCCGAACGCTGATGCGCTCGCCCATGCTGACGATTTCGGCCCGGTCCGAGTCCTCGGCCGAGAACGTGATTTCGTCGAGGAGGTCGTCGGTCGTGCTGCCCATCGCACTGGCGACGACGGCGATTTCGTGGCCCTCGGTGACCGCCTTCGCGACGGTGTCGGCGGCCCGTTCGATTCGGTCACCGCTTCCGAGCGAGGTGCCGCCGAACTTCGCGACTACGCGCATCCCGGTTCGTCCTCCTGTCGCAGACCGTGCTCAAACATGGGAAGGGATAGCGAGATGGACGCTAATAACTGTGTTCACTTGCGCTCGAACGCCGGCCTTCCGGGATGGATATTTAACTCACGCGAGACGAAAGGACCGGCATGGAGGTACGCGACGCCGTCGAATCCGACGCCGAGGACCTCGCGTCCATCGCCGACATCCCGGCGGACGTGCTCCGGAACCTCATCCACGACCGGATGGTCCGGGTCGCCGTTCGTGAGGACACGGACGCGGGACCCAACGCCGACACCGAATCGACCGAGGTCGACCACCTCGGATTCGTCAGTTACGACGTGAAAGACACCACGGTTCACGTCACGCAACTCGCCGGGTCGCGAGACGCCACCGAGCGGCTGCTGGCCGAGCCGGTGCGGTTCGCCGCGAGCGAAGGCATGGCCGTCGAATTCCTCGTTCCCGAGGCGGACGACCGTATCAAGGACGCCGCCGAGGCCGCCGGCTTCGAACGGCGCGGGACGGGGCCGCGGTTCGACGGCGAGACGACGGTTCGGTACGGCTACGACCCGCGATAGGCGGGGAGTCGTAGGCGAGAGCGGTGGCTAGACGAACTTCCGCACGGTCATATCCAGCGTATCCAGGTCGAGAATCGGGGCGTAGCCGGCGTCGGGGTCGATGTTGACGCTCTTCTGGAAGGCGGTCTGGGCCTGCCAGCAACCGCTGTTGACCGCGAGGACGTTGTGATACTTCCCCCAGCCGAGTTTGTGGACGTGGCCGGTGTGGAAGACGTCGGGAACGTCGTCGACGACGAGGTAATCCTTCTCCTCGGGCGCGAGGCGCATGTGGCCGCCGTACTGCGGGGCGACGTGGCGTTTCTTCAGCAACTGGTACATCGCCCGGTGAGGTTCGTCGTAGCTCGCTTTCTCCTCGGGGAGTTCGGCGATGACCTCGTCGAGCGAGACGCCGTGGTACATCAATACGGAGACGCCCTCGACGGTCACGGTGGAGGGATTGCCGGTGATGCGGGCGTCGTGGGCGGACATGATGTCCCGGAGTTCCTCGTCGAAGCCCGGTTGCGGTTCGGCCAACCGCACCGCGTCGTGGTTGCCGGGAATCATCACGATCTCCAGGTCGCCGGGCACCTCCTTGAGATACTCGTTGAACGCCTCGTACTGTTCGTAGATGTCGACGACGTCGAGTTCCTCGTCCTGGTCCGGATAGACGCCGACTCCCTCCACCATGTCGCCGGCGATGAGGAGGTACTCGACGTGTTCGGCCTCGCGCGTGTGTAACCAGTCGGTGAATCGATGCCAGGCGTCGGCCATGAACTCCTGACTGCCGACGTGGACGTCGGAGATGAGGGCCGCCTGGACGTGCCGGTCCGCCGTGGAGGGACGGTAGGTCCGCGGGACGTCCGGGAAGTGGAGCGAGTCGACGAACATGATGCCCGCGTCGTCCGCGAGAGTTCCCTCGACGGCGATACACTCGTCCAGCAGGAGTTCGTCCACCAGGTCCGCGATGTCCCGGTCCTTGGTGACGAGGCAGGGAAAGACGCCGGTAGTGTCCTCCAGTTCGATGATCCAGTGGCCGTTGGCAGACGACCGGACGTCGTTCACGAGGCCGACCATCGAGGCGTCGCTACCGCCGGTCATCTCCTGAATCGCCGTCGCAGGGCGGTGGTTGACGCGCCCGCGGAGGCGCTTCGAGAGGCGTTCGTACCGGTCCCGAAAGACCGTCACGAACTGGTCGTACTCGCCCGTGCCCGTGCTCCGTCCGGTGACGTCGCCCTCGATTTCGACAGACCGATGCTCGGGGTTCGGTGACCGTTCCCACGACCCCTTCGTTTCAGGTGGAACTCCCCCCTCTCCATCGGGTGACGTGGGGGGCGATTCTCCAGTCGAAGCGAGGGGGTCAGTTCCCGCAGTTGGTTCAGTGTTAGCGCCCCGTTCACCGGCTTCGTCGTGGACTTCCCCACCGTTTCCCGTGGGGTCCTCCCCCAAAACAGATTCGGCCGCCGACGCCGAATCGGCGGGTGGAGACGCAGTCGTCGCCGACGACGAATCCGGAGTCGAAGCCGAAGTCGCCGGCGAATCGGCCGCGAGCGAGTCCGCCTCGAGGACGGCCCGGACGTCCTCGGCGGTGAGACGGAGCGCGTCGTCGCGGGCGTCCTCGACGGTTCGGGAGAGCGCCGTCGCCGGGTCGGCGGCCGACGCGATGAGCGTCACCGCCTCGCGTTCGGCGTTGTACCCGTGCCGGGCGAGTTCACGGACGATGCGCGACGGCGTCTCGAGAGGCACAGAGAGGGATGGGCGGGACGGGAAAAAAAGCGTGCCGAAAGCAGGGATTCCCCGAATCCAGAAGCTTCAACTCCGGTGACGGAGAAAGAGTGGCAATGAGTTCCGACGACGGTCGTCGGCCGCCGGACCAGCCGTCGGCGTCGGGCGAGTCGAACGACGACCTGTTGGGCCGACTGCGGACGGCCGAACGCGGCCCGTTGATGGTCGTCCGGGAACTGCTGGTGAGCGTGACGGCCGTCGTCCTCGTCGGCCTCCTGCTGTTTTCCCTGAGCGGCGTCTGGCCGCCGATGGTGGCCGTCGAGAGCGGTAGCATGGAACCGCACATGCATCGCGGCGACCTCGTGTTCATCACCGAACCGGGGCGGTTCGCCCCCGACGCGGCCCGCGACGGCACCGGCGTCGTCACCTATCGGAACGGCGAACGCGTCGGGTACCGCAAGTTCGGCGGCTACGGCTCCGTCGTCGTCTACGACACGCCCGGGTCGAACGGTGCGCCGATTATCCACCGCGCCCGCTTCTGGGTCGAGGAGGGAGAGAACTGGTACGACAGAGCCAATCAGTCGTACGTCGGGGCCGAGAACTGTGCCGACATGCGGAACTGTCCGGCTCCGAACGCCGGGTTCATCACGAAAGGCGACAACAACCCGAGCTACGATCAGGTCAACGGTATCGCCGCCGCCCCGATACGACCGCAGTGGATTACGGGCACTGCACGCGTCAGGATTCCGTATCTCGGCTGGATTCGGCTGGCGTTCGCCAGCGTCACGACGGACGCGCCGCTCTCGACGGACGTGGGGGGCGTGGCAGTCGAGTACGAGTCGGTCGGCCGACGGCCCGTCGCGGCGTGAGGTGTCGGCCGACGCGAGCGTTCGCCTCGTGACCGCTGTGAGAAGTCGGTCGGCGTGAGAAGTCGGTCGGCGTGAGAACTCAGTTGTCGAAGCGGGCCTGGACGAACGGTTGAGCCTCCTCGATGTCGCCCAGGCGGGAGTCCGAGAGGAGGACCGCTTCCGTCTCGTCGATGGGCACGGAGAGGCTCATCTCCTTCGTACGGCCGTAGCGACCCTTCGAGACGACGACGGCGTTGACGATGCCGAGCATGTCGAGTTCGGAGATGAGGTCGGTCACCCGGCGCTGGGTGAGCACGTCGGCGTCGATCTCCTCGCAGAGGCGCTTGTAGATGTTGAACACCTCGCCGGTGTTGATGTTGTGGACGCCGTTCTTCTCGAGGAGGATGATGGCGAAGAGGACGATTTTCGACTGCGTGGGCAGCGTCCGTACTACCTCGACCACGCGGTCGAGTTCGATCTTGTCCTGTGCCTGGCGGACGTGGCGCTCCTCGACGGTGTCGGCCTGGCCGCGTTCGGCGAGTTCGCCGGCCGTCCGCAGGAGGTCGAGCGCGCGGCGGGCGTCGCCGTGTTCCTGGGCGGCGAAGGCCGCACACAGCGGAATGACGTCGTCGGTGAGCGCGCCCTCCTTGAACGCGACGTCGGCGCGGTGCTGGAGGATGTCGCGCAACTGATTTGCGTCGTACGGCGGGAAGACGATCTCCTCCTCGCCGAGCGAGGACTTCACCCGCGGGTCGAGGAAGTCGGTGAACTTCAGGTCGTTCGAGATGCCCATGATGGAGATGCGGGAGTTCGAGAGTTCGGAGTTCATCCGCGAGAGGTTGTAGAGCGTGTCGTCGCCGGATTTCTCGACGAGTTTGTCTATCTCGTCCAGCATGATGACGACGACGCGTTCGTGGTAGTCGACCGCCTCGAAAAACGAGTTGTAGACGCGGTCGGTCGGCCATCCGGTCATCGGGACGGCCTCCATCCCTTCACGGTCGGACTCCAGCGCCTCGATCCGGCGCTCGACGTCGTCGAGGGAGTCGAACTCGGTGTCGTCGAGGCGGGCCCGGTGGTCACGCGCCGACTCGCGCAACTCGCGGAGCTGACCCAGTCGGTCGTCGATGACCGACTCGTTTTTTTCGATGAACTTGTTGGCGAGCTGGGCGAGGACGCGATACTGCGTATCGGTCACCTCGCAGTTGATGTACTCCACTTCGCAGGGAACGTCGTACTTCTGGGAGGTGGATTCGAGTTCCTGACTGACGAACTTCGCACTCGCCGTCTTGCCCGTCCCCGTCTTCCCGTAGATGAGGATGTTCGAGGGGGTATCGCCGCGCAACGCGGAGACGAGGATGGTAGCCATCTGGTTTATCTGCTCGGTGCGGTGCGGGAGTTCGTGGGGAGTGTACGACGGACGGAGGACCTCCTTGTTCTCGAAAATCGGCTCGCCGGAAAGCAGGTCGTCGAAGAGTCCGCGACTCTCGTCTTCCTCGTCGAGGACGTCGATACCGACGTTTCGCGAGATGTCGCTCGTACGGTCGCGCCCCTCGCTCCCGTCGACGCCGCTCGCGTCGCTCGCGAGCGAGCCGATACTAGCGTCGTCGTCCGATTGTGTGTCGTCCTCGTCCATCTGAGCACCCCCTCGTTTCAGGTGGAGGACGCGCCCGTTTCCCCAGTGAAACCGGTGTTATCCGGAATATCGTTCCGTCGAGGGGCCCGGTCGCGTCCAGATGATGCAGGCGAAACAGAGGCGGAGTTGGTAGAAAAAGGTTGCCCTCCGGCCGCATCGTCGGTGATGTCGCTCGATTCGGGACCCGGGAGGGTCGATTGCGGCGAGAGAGACCGGTCGTTCGTTCATCGGAGACCGGATCGGATATCGAAACGTGCGTCGGCGATGAAACGTGCGCCGGCGACGACGAACGCCACCGTCGGATGTGCTGTCCGAGACTCGTTCTGTCTGGGACTCTACAGGCCGCCCCCCACCCCTTCGTTTCGGGTGGAACGCGGAGAACGGGGGGAGGGGGGACCCGCCTTTCTAGGTCGCAACCTTTATTTCATATAAGAACAAACTGGAACCGTAGTGCAGGAATACCTGTTCTAATCACCGCTTTCGTGTTTTCTAGAAAGGGCAATCACGGGAATTCGCTCCGTTCCCGACCGGGGCGAGTTCCGGTTCCACCCGAAACGAAGGGGTGGGGGGCTCGTCGGGGGTGGGAACATCGTCGTCACTCGGAACACCACAGCCGCCGTCTCCCGGATAATGTCGATTTCTTGACTGTCGTCTGACGCAAAGTTAAGTGACCACAAAAACGTTCTTCGCGCATACGCCCTCCGCGAACGCGGAAATCGGGAGGTGCGGGAGGATAGGATGGGACTGCTCACAAACCTCAAAGATAGCATCACTCGCGTCACGGAACGGTTGTTCTCGGCGAGCGACCCGAAGCGCATCGGCATCTACGGGCCGCCGAACGCGGGCAAGACGACGCTCGCGAACCGAATCGCTCGGGACTGGACCGGCGACGCCATCGGACCGGAGAGCCACATTCCACACGAGACGCGTCGCGCCCGCCGCAAGGAGAACGTCGAAATCGAGCGCAACGGCCGGACGGTGACCATCGACATCGTCGACACGCCGGGCGTGACGACGAAAGTCGACTACAAGGAGTTCCTCGACCACGACCTGGAGAAAGAGGATGCCGTCCGTCGCTCCCGCGAGGCCACCGAGGGCGTCGCCGAGGCGATGCACTGGCTTCGCGAGGACGTCGACGGCGTCATCTACGTCCTCGACAGCACCGAGGACCCGTTCACGCAGGTGAACACGATGCTCATCGGCATCATCGAGAGCCAGGACCTGCCGGTGCTCATCTTCGCCAACAAGACGGACCTGGACGAGTCGAACGTCGGCCGCATCGAGAACGCCTTCCCGCAACACGAGACGGTGCCGCTGTCGGCGCTCGAGGGCGACAACATGGACGAAGTGTACGACAAGATCGCGGAGTACTTCGGGAAATGACGATGCCCGAAGCAACGCCATCCGACGTCGACGGCGTCCAGATCGACCTCATCAGCGGGGAGCGCATGGAGAACCTCGCGAGCATGGAGAAGATTCGTCTCATCCTCGACGGCGTCCGCGAGGGGAACATCGTCATCCTAGAGGAGGGGCTGACGCCCGACGAGGAGTCGAAACTCATCGAGGTGACGATGACCGAAATCAGCCCCGACGAGTTCAACGGCATCGAAATCGAGACGTATCCACGCTCGCAGACGGCCGACCGGAGCTTCCTCGACCGACTGATGGGGCGCGAATCGACCAAGAAACTCACCGTCATCGGTCCGGCCAACCAGATCGAGACGCTCCACAAGGACGAGAACCTCATCAGCGCGCTCGTCTCCCGGAAATAGATGCCCCACCAGTGCACGAACTGCGGGCGGACGTTCCCTGACGGCTCCAAGGAGATGCTCTCGGGGTGTCCCGACTGCGGGGGGAACAAGTTCCAGTTCCACCCCGGGTCGGCGTCGAACGAAGCCGAACCGACGGCGGACGCGGACGCCACTTCCACGTCTTCCGCCGCTCAGTCCGCCGATTCCGACTCCGACCCCGACCCCGACGACGGCCTCGCCTCGAAGGCGAACGCGTCGGTTCGCGACTGGGTCGGCGGGCGCATCACCGACGACTCGGAGACTCCACAGCCGGAGACGCCCGCCGACTCGCAACGAGACGCGTCGGTTCCCGCCCGTCAATCGCCCTCCTCACGTCAATCGTCACCCCCCGATTCGCACTCTCCCTCCGACGTGGACGACTCCGAAGACACCGCTCAGGCGGACGCGCGACGCGACGTGGTGTCGCCCGACGAACTCGCCGAGGCGGCGGACGCGGTTCCACCTGCCGAATCCGCGGAGGACGCGGCGGACGACACCCCCGACCTCGCGGAACTCCGGGCGGAACTCAACGAGCAGTTCGAGTCCATCCGCATCGTCGACCGGGGCCAGTACGAACTGAATCTGATGGAGCTCTACGACCGCGAGGAGTACATCATCTCTCTCCGGGAGGACGGCCGCTACGTCATCGAAGTCTCCGAACCGTGGCGCGACGACTGACGGCTGTGGCACCGCCGACTGCCGGTTCTGGCACCGCCGACTGCCGGTCGTCGAACTCCTCTCGCCCGTCCCGTTCTTGCCCGTTTCCCCGCTCTCGCAGAACCCCTTCGTTTCGGCTCTACGACTCGCTCCGACGCCACTGACGGGCCGTCCACCACGGACGGGTTCCACCGGAAACACACCCTCCGGGAATCGCTTTGCCCGTCTCCCCTCCGGCACGCTCCGACCGAGACTGAAGGGTTTAAGCGCCGTCGCACAGAGTATCGGACCATGAGTCGAGCCACCAAGATCGTCGTCGGCACGGTGGGCGTATCGTCAGTCCTCGCTATCCTCCTCATGGCAGTGCTCCTCCTCGGGTGATGTTCTCCCGGCGGACGCTCCCGGACGACGTCGCGGACGTGCGGGCGGCCCACGCTCCCGACTGTCTCGTCCTCGACGCGGACGCGGACTTCGAGACGCTGCCGCCAGCAGCTGCCGAAGACCTGGGGCTCCTCGTCGAATCGCTCGACCCGGCGACGTACCCCGCCGAGTGGATTCCCGAGGACGCCCCGCGCCTCCTCCACCGATACGCCGGGTCGGATTTCACCGTCGGTCTCCCCGGCGACGGCACCGTCGCGTGGACGCATCAGACGAATCCGCCCGTCGTCCTCGTGAAGGCCCGGGCCAGCGGGACGCCGGACGACTTCCTCGATTTCCTGCTCGCCGAGGCGTTCGTCCAGCTCGGTCAGGACGTCCCGGAGTCGTTTCTCTCCTTCTTCGACGGGCGGTATCCCGACCTCGACGAGCGCGTTCCCCTCGGCCCGGCTGACGTCTTTCAGATCGCCGCCGCGCTGTACGAGGGCTGGGTCGGGCTCGGGACGCGACCAGTCTTCGCCGACTGGGACGGCGACCGGCCGCGACTCCACGCGGCGTGGGACGACGCCGGCGAGCGACTGACCGGCCGCGTCGAAGGGCTCCCCCGCGCCGTCGCGCGCGGCGAGACGTCGTTCGCGGACGCGACGGAACTCGCCTGTTCGGCCATCAGACACGGCCTCGACCTGCCGCCGCCGTTCGCGGCGCTCGACACGGCGGCGTATCGCGACCACGGGGCGTCCTACGCCATCAAGTGGGCCGAGAAAACCTTCGAGCAACTCGGGTAGCCACCCCGACGTCGCTGCCGTTCGTCCGGTACCGCCGCCCGCCGCTCACGTCCGGTCGGCGTATTCGACGTCGACGCTCCCGTCTACGTCGAGGTCGACGACGACGTCGAACAGCCCCCGGAATCGCTGGAGGGTCTCCGCGTCGTGGACCTCCTTCGAGAGGTGGAAGAGCCCCACGGCGTCGAACTCGGCCAGGAGGTCGAGCAATGCCCCCGTCGCGTCGTAGACCCGGTCCTCGTCCGCGTAGTAGGCCATCTCGGTGAGGGAGTCGACGCTGATGCGTCGTTTCCCGTCGTGAGTCTCCAGGAACGCCCGAGTCTTCGCGAGAATGCCGTCCAGGTCGTCCGGCGCGGCGACGTAGTGGACGCGGTCGGAGGGCCGCCGGGAGTAGCCCCGGTCGACCGAGAGCGTGTCGAGAATGTCGGCCTGCGACTCGTCGACGTCGTAGTGTTCGAGTTTCTGCTCGACTTCCCGGGCCGTGGTCCGCGTCGAGATGACGAGGAAGTGGTCGGTGTCGACTTTCAGGAAGTCGGTGTCGATGCGGTCGGTCTCGCCGATGCTCGGATGCAAGAGGAGGACACCCGTCCCTCCGGATATCGTCTCCGACTCCTCGTCGATGGCGAGAGTGTATTCCATACCCGAATCATCGGCCGTACGGACTTAAGACTGCGGGTCAGTCCGGCGATTCGCCCGTCGCCCCCGGCGCTCGCCCGCGTTCGTGCCGTTGGCCGGACGATGGTTCCGGTCGCAGTTGGACGGCGAGAACGACGACTCCGGTCGCAGTTGGACGGCAATCGACCGGGTCCCGCTCTCGGGGCCGCCGTGCAAACGGGATTGGCCCTGTCCCGAGTGGAGTCGTGCAAACGGTTTTGGGCCTGCCCCGGGTGGGAGAACCGTGGCCCGCCGTCATCACGTCCTCGGGACGGTGCTCGTCCTCCTGGCCGTCGCTGCCGCGGTGGTCCTCGCCGACGTCCTCGTGGTCGCCGCGCCGCTGGTCGTCGTCCTCGCGATTCGACTCGACGCGCTCCTCGCGTTCATCACCAGCCTCCCCGAGACGCTCGCCTTCGACGCGTTCGGGTTCACCTACGCCACCCCCATCGCGCTGGCGACGGTGGCGGCAGTCCCGCAGTTTCTCCCCGTCGTCGGTCCGAGCGTCCTCCTCACCTTCGGCACCATCGGCATCGTCGCCGGCCCCCTCGTCCTCGCTCTCGTCGCCGAGACGTCCGACCTCCTCGCGAACGAACTTCACGACGTCCCCGTGCGTGAGCGGTAACGCGACCTTAGCTCTCGCGCTCTAGCGGGCCACCCCGCTCGTTCCACTCCGTGAGGCTGCCCTCGTAGAACTCGACGTCGTCGTAGCCGAGGTGCTGGAGGACGACGAACGTGTGGCTGATGCGCCGGGCGGTGTTGCAGTAGAGGACGATTCGCCGGTCGGGCGTGACGCCGCGCGCGCGGAGGACGGATTCGAGTTCGTCGCGGGGTTTCAACCCCCGGGTCTTTTCGTCGACGAGTTCGCGCCAGTCGAGCTGGACCGCGCCCGGGAGGTGGCCCTCCTCGTACTCCCACGGCTCGCGGGTGTCGACGACGACGGCGTCGCCGTCGAGGGCGTCGCGAACCGTCTCGTAGTCGACCAGCGGCGACGCCGACGCCGCCAGCCGCGACGCCTCGTACTCCGTCGCCTCGACCGTCGGCGTCTCGCGACTCGTCTCGTGTTCGCGACTCCAGGCGCTGAAGTCGCCGTCGAGGAGGTGGAGCCTCTCGGGGGGGTGGCCGTACAACAGCGCCGTTACGAGAAAGCGCGCGGCGAAGACGCCGTGTTCGTCGTCGTAGGCCACGACGTCGTCGTCGGGGGCGACGCCCGCCTCGGAGAGCAGTCTACTCCACGCGTCCGGGTCGGGGAGCATTCCCTCGCTCCCGGCTCCACTGGCGCTCTCGTCGTCGGTGCGCTCGCCGTCGCCACTGCTCTCGTCGTCGGTGCGCTTGCCGTCGCGTTCGGCCGCGTGAACGTCGCTTCGGAACCGGTCGAACGGGACGTTCACGGCACCGGGCACGTGACCGATACCGTCGTACTCCCACTCGTCCCTGACGTCGACGACGCGGACCGCGTCGAGGTTGTCCTCGACCCACGCCGGTGGGACGACTACGTGTTCGTTCATACCTCGCCGTACGCCGCCGTCCGGTTTAATCTCCTTCCATCGGGCGCGTTCGAACCCCGTCGTCGGTAGCGGCAGATATCTCTGGATGTTCTCCCCGCCACTCTCCTCCGGAACGTCCCCAATCTATCGGGTTCGAAGGCAGTGGCAAAGTTTGCCTCCACGTCGGAGGATGGGTCGTTCATGCCGTCAGTGGGGGAGTTATGCATCCCGAGTGCGAAGGGAGAATGCAATGTCAGAATACGCGAAAGACGTTCTCGTCTCGGCGGACTGGGTCGAGGACAACCTCGACTCGTTCCAGAGCGACGACCCGGACTATCGGCTCGTCGAAGTCGACGTCGACACCGAGGCCTACGACGAGGGCCACGCCCCCGGGGCCATCGGCTTCAACTGGGAGACGCAGCTTCAGGACCAGACCACGCGCGACATCCTCTCGAAGGACGACTTCGAGGCGCTCCTGGGGAGCCACGGCATCACCGAGGACTCCACCGTCGTCCTGTACGGCGACAACTCCAACTGGTTTGCGGCGTACACCTACTGGCAGTTCAAGTACTACGGCCACGACGACGTTCGCCTGATGGACGGCGGCCGCGACTACTGGCTCGACAACGACTACCCGCTCTCCGAGGACGAACCGAACTTCCCGGTCGTCGACTACGAGGCGTCGGGCCCCCGCGAGAGCATCCGCGCCTACCGCGAAGACGTCGAGAACGCCATCGACCGCGGTCTGCCCCTCGTGGACGTTCGCTCGCCCGAGGAGTTCCGTGGCGAGATTCTCGCACCCCCGGGACTGCAGGAGACTGCCCAGCGCGGCGGCCACATCCCCGGTGCAAAGAACATCTCGTGGGCCGCGGTCACCGACGACGACGGGACGTTCAAGAGCCGCGAGGAGATCGCACAGCTCTACGCCGAGGAGGGCATCGACGGCGAGGGGACGACCGTCGCGTACTGCCGCATCGGTGAGCGCTCCTCGGTCGCCTGGTTCGCGCTCCACGAACTCCTCGGCTACGAGGACACCGTCAACTACGACGGGTCGTGGACCGAGTGGGGCAACCTCGTCGGCGCGCCCGTCGAGAAGGGCGAAGCCGACGAGTAGTCCGGTCGTCGCCACTGCCTCCGGGCGTCGTCTGCCGCCACGACGGTCGATTGAATTGACCGCTCCCGCGTGA
>JBDGTU010000015.1:0-48810 GCA_042216495.1 Haloferacaceae archaeon | reverse complement strand
GAGACCGCCTACGACGCGCTGGAACTCCTGCCCCAGCAGCTGTTGTCTGACTACGCCTGATTTCGAGACTCTTCTCTCGGCCCAATACAGTTTGATTCGAACAGGAGTTTATTCTGTTCTTCGGCTTCAGAAATTTTCAGAGTTCGTTTGTAGATCGGTCAAACGCCGAACCTCTGGCGTACGTTCGATAGCAGACATTGTGACCCGCCAGAGACACAGTCGGGACCCATATTACGAGATGGCAATCGCTGGGAGCAATCGTGGATACTCGGTCGGACGCCGGCCGCTCAGTCGAGTTGCTGGAACAGGACGGTGAAGTCCTCGTCGTCGAAATCGGCGGTCAACGAGGACATCTCCGATTGCAAGCGGTCGATCTGTGACTGCAGGGACTGGTACTCCTCGCTCTCCTCGCGTTCGGCCGGCGAGAGACGGTCTTCGAGCAGCGAGCGCTTTTTCAGGGCGGAGAACAGGGAGAGGACCGTGTCGTCGTAGTCGGTTCGCCGGAGGAGACGCTCGACGGTGTCGACGAGTGCTTCTCGGTCGACGGGCTTCTGGAGGTAGTCGTCGAAGCCCAAGTCGACGATGTCGACGTCCGGTTCTACGGCGGTCACCATGGCGACGCGACAGTCGATGCCGCGTTCGCGGATGCGTTCGAGGACCGTGTCGCCGGAGAGGGAGGGCATCCGTCTGTCGAGGAGGACGACGTCGACGTCGTCGTCGAGTCGCTCCAGGGCGGTGTCGCCGTCGTAGGCTGCCCGCACCTCGTACTCGTCGGACAGCCAGGCGACGTAGAGATCGGCGAGGTCCGGTTCGTCGTCGACGACGAGGACGACCGGGGTCGTCGCGTCGTCTGCTGGGTCGGTCATAGTCGGCTCCGTAGGTAGCAAGTCGAACCGGGCGCTATTTATGTATTGTCCGAGCGCGGTCACTCGCCGGCGAACTGTCCTTCGGATGGATACCAGGCGAGTGCGTGCTCGGACACGATGTCGACGCGGACCCGCTCGCCGACTGTGAAGACGTCGTCGTGGTTGTGCAGACACCGGACTTCGTCCCCGTTGTCCAACTGGACGTGGTAGATGAACGACGGGCCGGTGTACTGGCGGCGAACGAT
Organism: Haloferacaceae archaeon; assembly: GCA_042216495.1. Taxonomy (GTDB): domain Archaea; phylum Halobacteriota; class Halobacteria; order Halobacteriales; family Haloferacaceae; genus Salinirarus. The sequence continues at coordinate 47,699 of JBDGTU010000015.1, read as the reverse complement.
CTCACCGTCGCCCTCGCCACCCGGCTCGCGGACGCGCAGGTCGTCCGGCCGGACGAGAACGTCCACGTTCGCGCCCGTGTAGGGATCGTTCAGACCGTCGAAGTACTCGCGAGGGACCGGTCCGACGAACGTCTCGACGACGTCGTCCAGTACCGACGCCGAGAGGAAGCCGGCCTGGCCGAGGAAACTCGCGACGAACCTGGACTCGGGGTGCTGGAAGACGGTCCCCGGGTCCCCGACCTGACTGAGGCGGCCGTCGTGCATCACGCCGACGCGGTCGCTGATGGTCAGCGCCTCCTCCTGGTCGTGGGTCACGGAGATAGCGGTGACGCCCGCCTCCTTGATGATGCGCCTGACCTCCTCGCGCATCTCGACGCGCAGGCGCACGTCGAGGTTGGAGAAAGGTTCGTCGAGCAGGAGAATCTCGGGTTCGGGGGCGAGCGACCGGGCGAGGGCCACGCGCTGGCGTTGCCCGCCGGATAACTGGTTGGGCGTCCGGTCGGCCATCCCGTCGAGGCCCACCAGGTCGAGGAGTTCGTCGACCCGAGACTCGGCTACAGCGTCCGGGACGTCGGTCAATCCGAAGGCGACGTTCTCGGCGACCGAGAGGTGAGGAAAGAGCGCGAAGTCCTGGAAGACCATCCCGATGGAGCGCTTCTCGGGTGGCACGACGGTATCTGGAGTGGCGACCACGGACCCGTCGATGGTGATGGTCCCCTCGGTCGGTGTCTCGAGGCCCGCGAGGAGACGGAGGGTCGTCGTCTTGCCACACCCAGACGGGCCGAGGAGGGTCAAGAGTTCGCCGTCCCGGACCTGCAGAGAGACGTCGTCCACTGCGACCTCCGGCCCGAAGGCCTTGGTGACGCCGTCGAGTTCGAGAACCGTCTCCTCGAGGTCCGAGCTCGTCGGCCGGGCGACCGACTGCTGGGCGTCAGCCATCGTAGCGCCCCCGTGCGAGGATGACGAACATCGAGAGCCCGGAGATGGCCACGAGCAACAACGCCGGGACGGCGGCGCTCCCGTAGTTGCCCGAACCCTGGACCTGCCAGATGTAGGTCACGATGGTCTTGAATCCGGTCGGGTGGAGCATGAGCGTCGCTGGTAGCTCTTTCATCGTCGTGAGGAAAACAAGCGCGCCACCGGCAGCGATGCCCGGAAGTACGAGCGGGAGGGTCACGTGCCGGAAGGTGGCGAGGTTCCCGCGCCCGAGCGTTCGCGATGCCTCCACGAGTCGAGGGTCGATTTGCAACAGCGAGGACCGAACTGTCCCCACTGCCTGAGGCATGAACCGCACCAGGTAGGCGAACAGCAAGAGCGGAATCGTCTGGTAGAGCCACGGCGCGTAGGAGGCGCCGAAGTAGACGAGGGCCAACCCGAGGACGATGCCAGGCATCGCGTAGCCGACGAACGTCGAGCGCTCTATCAGCGAGGAGAGTCGTCCCTCCCGCGACGTCGAGAGGTAGGCGATGGGAACCGCCGCGGCGGTCGCCAGGACGGCGGCGAGACCGGAGACGAACAGGGAGTTCGCGCCGTAGGACCAGTGGAACGCGAACCCGCCACCGTAGCCTGGGTTCGCCCGAACCAGCCAGACCAACAACACGCCGATGGGGACGACGATGGTGAGGAGCGTGACGGCGGCCGGCAGGATTACCGCGGGCCACCGCCACCGCCCGAGGGTTATCTGGATGGCGTCCGCGGCGCCACGATTCGAACTCGCGTACGCCTGTGCGTCCTCGGAGCCGATTCGCGACTGGATGGCGAGGATGACCGCGGTCACGACGAGCAACTGCAGGGAGAGCAACGCCGCCATGTCCCTGGCAAACGTGTTGAACTCGACGTATATCATGCGCGTGAACGTATCGAAGTGCATGATGGCCGGGGTCCCGAAATCCGAGAGCGTGTAGAGGGCGACGAGCAACACGCCGGCGGCGATGCCCGGGACGATGCGTGGGAGGGTGACGCGTCGGAATGCCGCCCACCGCCCGTGGTTCAGCGTGCGCGCTGCCTCGACGAGGCTGGCGTCGAAGGTCAACAGGGCTGCCCGCGTGCTGATGAACACGTACGGGTAGATGAACAGCGTCAACACGAGAGCGGCCCCCGGGAACCCGTAGATGGTTGGAAGTCGCACCGAGAGCGCGTCGGCGAGCAGTCCGTGCGGGCCGAACGCCGAGACGAACGCGAACGCCCCAATGTAACTCGGGACGACGAGGGGCAGGGAGACGGCCACGGTCCAGAAGCGTCGGAAGGGCAGGTCGGTCCGCGTCGTGAGCACCGCCAGCGGGACGCCGAGAGCGACCGACGCCGACGTGACGACGGTGACGAGCGCCACGCTGTTCACGAGCGCCGACACCGCCGACGGTCTCGTCAACAGCGCTATCGCCCGGTCGTAGCCGATGGCGGTGGTCCGCAGCGCCAGCCACGCGACTGGCGAGAGGACGGCGACGGCGATGGCGGCGGCCAACAGGACGAGGCCGGTCGACGACGTATCGCCCGGGAACTTGTCGAGGACGCGGTCGACCACGGCGACGTCCCGGACGTTCATCTCAGAGCACCCCCACCGAGCGCAGCAAATCGAGGGTGGCCTGGACGTCGGCAAGATTCGTCAGATCGAACGGGGGCGGGTTCAACTCGCCGATGGGGGGCAGTCCGCCGGGCGGCGAGACGCCCTCGACCAGCGGGTACTCGTAGGCCTGGTTCGCGAGAAACTGCTGGACCTCGATTGTCAGGAGGTGGTGGACCAGGTTCGTCGCCATCTCCGGACGGTCGGTGGCGACGAGAACGAGCGCACCGCTCGCATTGATGAGCGCACCCGCGTCGTTGGTGGTGAAGGCCAGCTCGAGGGGAGCGTCCGGTTTCGCGTTCTGGAGGCGGAGCGCGTAGTAGTGGTTCGCGAACCCGGCCCCAAGTTCGCCCTCGGCGACGGCGTTCGTGACGAGGAACTCTCCGGAGTAGCGGGTCACGCCCGCGTCGAGCATGCCCTCGAGCCACGAGCGGGTCGCCTCCTCGCTCTCGACGTAGCGCATCGCCGTGACGAACGCCTGGAAGGCGCCGTAGGTCGGCGCCCAGCCCATCGCGTCCTGGAACGGGTCGGCGTCCGGGAACGCGCCGATGTCGGTCGGAATGTCGGACTCGTCGTAGCGGTCGGTGTTGTAAGGAATTGCCCGCGCGCGACCGGAGATGCCGGTCCACCGGCGCTTCGGGTCGGAGAAGCGCTCGGGGACATCGTCGGTCACGTCGGCCGGGAGCGCCCTCGCGTAGCCGCGGTCGGCGACGGTCCCGAGCGCCCCGGCGTCGATGGACCAGAAGACGTCGGCCGGGGAGGACCCCTTCGAGGACTCCTCGACGATGGTGTTGGCGAGGGCCGCCGAGGAGTCCCGGCGGACGTCGAGGGTCAGGTCGGGGTAGCGCTCGTTCTGAAAGTGGTCGAGCAACGCGGTGTAGAGGCCACCCTCGCCCCGGCCCATGTAGATGGTCAACTCCCCGGAGAGCGGCGGGAGGTCAGCCAGCGTGACACCTCCGGTGTGATCGGCGCTCGAGGTGGGGTCGAAACTCGGCGTCGTGGTCGACCCGCCGGCGCCACCGCCACCCGTACAGCCGGCGAGCGTCCCGACGACCCCGGCGCCGACCGTCCCGAGGAATGTCCGTCGTCGCATCTGTATCACCGCCGAGCGAACAGCAGGGCGCCGACCAGCGCGAGGAGCGCTCCCAGCACGCCGACGCCGGGCGTCGACGTCGTGGTGGTCTCGGTGGGGTCGGCCGTGGTCGTACTGGTCGTCGTGTTCCCGAGGTCGACCGTCGGCTCACCGGCGGCCGCGAGGATGTCCTCGGCCTCGGAGAGGTTGCCCTCCATCTGCTCGACGCGCTCGCGGACCGTCTCGACCGAGGCGTTCTGCTCCATCAGCCCGGGCAGCTCCTCGTTGAACGCGTCCTCGAGATTCCCGACCAGTTCGGGGTCCTCCTCGATGAGGGTCCCCTCCACGCCCTCGAAGTTCGAGAGGTAGGTCTGTCGCACGGTGGCCGTCGCCTCATCCGTGTGTCCCTCGGCGTACAGTTCGACGGCCTCATCGAGGTCGGACTCGATGCGGTCGATGGCCGCGGCGCCGTCACCCTCCGAGGACTCGATGCCAGCGTACCCGCTCAGTTCGCCGGCGAGGACGTCCACGGTCCTGTCGACGTCCTCGGGAGAACCGGGGCCGGCGATGGCGGACTCGACGTGGTCGAACGCGCCGTCGACCTCCTCGCGAGCGTGCTCGGACAGCGACGCGCGTACGGACTCGTTGTAGACCACCTGCGCGCGGGTGGCGAACGCGCTCGCGTCGTCGTACTCGTCTCGTTCCACGACGGTCCCGTTGTCGGCGACGCCCTCCCCGTACTCGTCGGTGGCGCGGTCGAGGAGCCCCAGGGTCACGCGCGCGGAGAACGTCGCGTTCGTCTCACCGACGACGGCCATGGTCGCGCGCTCGAATTTCGGGAAGAGGTCCTCGTGGAGGAAGGCGGCGTACTCCTCGGCGGAGTCGTTGCGAGCGTGATCGGGCGCCGCCAGCAGCGTCTCGTGGAGGTGGTCGGCCAACGTCGCGTTCGCGGCGCGGATGTCGGGGGAGACGCCGTCCCAGTACTCCTCTGCGGGGTGGTGGGCGTGCTCGGCGGCGCGGGCCGAGTCGCCGGCCCGCTTGTACTCGAGGCTGACCGCGAGGTGTGCCCGCATCTCCTGGGTCGTCCGGGCGAACTGGACGTCTTCGGTCGTGGTGCCCGCATCCTGGGCGGGAGTGGCCGCGACGGCGCCGGTCGCCGGGAGGGAGAGCAGTGCGACGAAGACGAGAACGAGTACCCGCTGGCCGAATGTGTGCGTGGAGGGAGTCATCCTAGGCTTGCCTAAGTGTTAGGCTTGCCTAAAACCATTTAACCCTTTTGGCCTGCGGCGGCGGCAGGCCAATACCTAAAAGGGCGCCCCCGAACATCGTGCGGTATGGACCGCGTAGCCATCGTCGGGGCGTCGATGACCCAGTTCGGGGAACGCGACGCCTGGATCCGGGACCTGCTGGTGGAGGCGGGGGAGGCGGCCCTCGACGACGCCGGTGCGGCCCCGGCCGACATCGACCACCTCTACGTCGCCAACATGGCCAGCGGCGAGTTCGAGGGACAGACCGGGGTGATGAACGCCCTCGCCCACGACCTGGGCGCGATGCCGGCGTACACCCAGCGCGTCGACCAGACGAGCGCCAGCGGCGGAGCGGGCATCTACGCCGCCTGGCAGTCCATCGCCTCCGGCGCGAGCGAGTTCACCCTGCTGGTCGGCGGCGAGAAGATGACCCACCGTTCGACGGCGGAGGCCACCGACGTCATCGCCTCGCTGACCCACCCCGTCGAGTACAAACACGGACTGACACTGCCGAGTTTCGCCGGCCTGACCACACGCAACTACCTCGAGACCTACGATGCGCCGCGGGAGGCCCTCGCCGACGTCGCGGTGAAAAACCACCGAAACGGCGTCGACAACCCACACGCACAGTTCCAAACGGAAGTCGACAGGGAGACGGTTCTCGAGTCGCCCATCGTCGCCGACCCCCTCCGACTGTACGACTTCTGTCCCATCACCGACGGCAGCGCGGCGCTCGCGTTCGTCCCCGAGTCTGTCGCCGCCGAGTACACCGACGAGTACGTCACCGTCGCCGGCATCGGCGGGGCCACCGACACCCACGTCGTCCACGAGCGCGCGGACCCCACGACGATGGGCGGGGTCGTCGAGTCAAGCGCCCAGGCCTACGAGATGGCCGGGATGGACGCCGACGACGTCGACCTGGCCGAACTCCACGACATGTTCACCATTCTCGAGGTGCTCCAGCTAGAGGACCTCGGCTTCTTCGAGAAGGGCGAGGGGTGGCGGGCCGCCAGCGAGGGCATCACCGCCCGCGACGGCGACCTGCCCGTCAACACCTCGGGCGGTCTCAAATCGAAGGGCCACCCGCTCGGCGCCAGCGGCGTCGCCCAGGTGTACGAACTCTACCGGCAGTTGACCGGGACCGCCGGGCCCCGACAGGTCGAGGGGGACGTCGGCCTCGCCTGCAACGTGGGCGGGTTCGGCAACTGCGTGACCACGACCATCCTGGAGGCCGCAGAATGAGTCTCGAGGCCCACCGCTGTCCGAACGGCCACCTCAGCTACCCCGGGCACGCCAGGTGTCCGACCTGCGGCGAGCCACAGACCGAGACGGTCGATCTGACCGACCGGACGGCGACCGTCGTCACCTGGACGACGAGCACCGCGACCCCGCCGGGGGTCCGCCAGCCGAACCACCTCGCCATCGTCGAGTTCGTCGTCGATGGAAGTCCGGTTCGCGTCGTCGGCCAACTGACCGACGGCGACGTCGAGACGGGCGACGAGGTCGAACCGGTCTACGTCGCGGAACTCCGGGACCCCGAGGCGGGCATCCGCGAACCGGAGAGCCAGGCGTGGGACGGCTACCGGTACCGACCGGTCGACTGAACGGCGGTGGCGGTCACTCGAACGATTCTCAGAACCACTCGCGCACGTACACGCGCGCTTCCGGGAAGGCGGCAGCGAGCACTTCGCCGCCGGCGTCGTCGTGGACGCGCGCGTCGCCGAACTCGAGGAGGTCCGCGGACGACCGATAGCCGACGAGCAACTGCGAGAGCACGCCCACGTCGAGTTCGACCGCCGGGTCGTCGTCGGTCGGTTCGACCGTCGCCTCGCCACCGGCCAGCGCGAGGCGGTAGGTATCGTCGTTCCAGGGCGCGAGGTCGTCGGAAACGGCCATCGTCGTCTCGCCCTCGACGGTCGCCGGATAGCGCACGCCCTCGAGGGCGGCGACGACGTCGACAATCCGGACCATCGCCGCCGTGTCGAGGGTAACCTCGAGGTCTGCGGGGTTCTTGACCCGGTCGAGGAGCACCGTATCCGGCGGGCCGGCGACGCGCGCTCCCGACCTGCGAGTCGTGGTCGGCGACGAAGCGAAACATCGCGTCCCGAGCCTCGACGTCGACGCCGGCGAGGTCGGAGACCCGCAGTTCCTTCCCGTCGTCTGCCTCCTCGACGGTGAAGACGATGTAGCCCGCTGGCTCGCCATCGTGCTCCCAGACGTAGACGTAGGGGTCGGTGCCCCAGCCCTGGAAGATGCGTTTTCGCCACCACTCCTCGGTGCGGTGGACGGTAAGGTTCCGGGGGCGCCACTGGTTCTCGAGGACGGCGTCGAGGGCGCGCCAGTCGTCCGGGTCGGCGCGGTAGTACCGCCCGGCCGGCGGGTCGCCGACGCGGAAGACGGCCGGTTCGGCCGACTGGACGGCCATCTGGTAGGCGGTCGCCCAGCCGAACTGTGCGTAGAAGGGTGTCTTGAACGGCCACAGAGTGGAGAGCGGGAGGCCGCGCTCGCGGTACTCCGCGAGGACGTTCGCGAGCATCTCGCGGATGAGACCGCGACGCCGGTTCTCCGGGGGCGTCGCGACGCCGGAGATGCCGCCAATGAGCATCGTGCTCCCGCGAACGTGTGCATCGAACCAGTGGTGGCGACTGACCGATAGCAGGTCCTCGCCGACGAACAGGCCGCGACTCTCGCCGACGGTCGCCGGGTCCGGCAGTCCCTCCTCGGGGTCGAACGGGCCGTCCTCCGGGCTGAACGCATAGGAGAGCATCGCCGAGACGTCCTCTCGGCGCTCGTCGGGAACGGGACGGTAGTCCATGCAGGAACGGCGTCGCCGGGGGAAAAAGTCGTACCGGTCAGAACCCGCGCTCGTACTGGACCGGCGGGGAGAGGCGGTCCGCGGCGTCGAGTGATTGGGCCGCGTGTAGCGGGAAGTACGGGTCCCGCAGGAACTCCCGGCCGACGATGGCGAGGTCGGCGCGGTCGTTGCGGACGACGTCGTCGGCCTGTTCGGCGGTGCGGATACCGCCGACGGTACCCACGAGAATCTCCGAGTCGGTCTCCCGGCGGATGCGCTCGGCGAAGCGCAACTGGTAGTTCGGCCCCGTCCAGGCGATCTCCTGGTGCGGGCTGATGCCGCCGGTGCTGACGTCTATCAGGTCGACGCCGATGTCGGCGAGCTCGTCGGCGAGGCGGACCGACTGCGAGGGCGTCCAGGAGTCGCGGTCGTCCAGCCAGTCGGTCGCGGAGATGCGGACGAACAGAGGGACCTCCTCGCCGACGGCGTCGCGAATCGCGGTCGCGATTTCGCGGAGGAACCGCGTCCGGTTCTCGAAGCTCCCGCCGTAGCGGTCCTCGCGGTCGTTGGTCACCGGCGAGAGGAACTCGTGGACGAGGTAGCCGTGGGCGCCGTGAATCTCGAGAATCTCGAAGCCCGCCGCCACCGCGCGCTCGGCGGCCTCGCGGAAGGCGTCGACGACTTCGCCGACCTCCTCGGTCGTGAGGCGGTGGGTCGGCGGCGCCTCGCCGCCCGCGTAGGGCCAGGGGTCGTCAGTGGGGGCGACGACCTCCCAGCCGCCGTCTTCGGGACGGACTGGTCCGTCCTCGCTCCAGGGGCGGGAGTTCGACGCCTTGCGACCCGCGTGCGCGAGCTGGATAGCCGGGACCGAACCCTGTTCGCGGACGAACTCGGTCGTCTCGGCGAGCGCCTCGGCGTGGTCGTCGGTCCAGATGCCGAGGTCCTGGGGAGAGATGCGCCCGCGGGCCTCGACGGCGGTCGCCTCGGCCATTACGACGCCGGCGCCGCCCACGGCGCGACTGCCCAGGTGGACGTGGTGCCAGTCGGTCGCCAGGCCGTCCTCATCCTCGCAGGAGTACTGGCACATCGGTGAAACCATCGTCCGGTTCGGCACGGTCGTCTCGCGAATCGACAGCGGGGAGAACAGGTCGTCGGTCATAGCGACCGCTACCCGGCCGACCGGCAAAGCCGTGGTGGCCACGGGCGACGTTGCCGGATAGAACCTACACCAAAGTCGTGATACGTTTACGAAAATTCGCCAGCGTGACGCATTCTCTCCCGTGTCACCGAGGACGTACCCATCTTTAAGCCGGTCGGAGAAGAAGGCGGAACTGACGATGCCACGTGGAGCCCGTGGGCTGTTTGCCCCCGAAGGGGTGGCCGTCGTCGGCGCGACAGAACGCGAGGGATCCATCGGACGGGCGATAATGGAGAACCTCGAGGCGTTCGGCGGCGACGTCGTCCCGATAAACCCGAAACGCGACGAGGTGTTCGGCATCCCGGCCTACACGTCGGTCGGGGACGTGCCCGACCCGGTCGAGATGGCCGTGGTCGTGGTGCCGCCGAGCGTCGCCGTCGACGCCGTCCGCGACGTCGCAGAGAACGGCGTCCGGAACGTCGTCGTGATCACCGCCGGCTTCGGCGAGACGGGAGCAGAGGGCGCAGCCCGCGAACGAGAACTGCAGGAGATAGCATCGGAGTACGACCTGAACCTGGTCGGTCCGAACAGCCTGGGCGTGATGAGCACCCCGGCGACCATGAACGCCACCTTCGGCCCGGAGGACGCCCTGCCGGGGTCGATGTCGTTCATGAGCCAGTCCGGGGCCTTCATCACGGCCGTGCTGGACTGGGCCAACGACCAGGGCATCGGGTTCAAAGACATCGTATCGCTCGGCAACAAGGCCGTCCTCGACGAGACCGACTTCGTCGAGATATGGAACGAGGACGAGGACACCGACGTCATCCTCGGCTACCTCGAGGGAATCGAGAACGGCCGCGAGTTCATCGACACCGCCCGGGACGTGACCGAGGACACCCCCATCGTCCTCGTCAAGTCCGGTCGCACGGAGGCCGGCGCACAGGCCGCGTCCTCGCATACCGGCACCATCGCCGGCTCCGAGCGCGCCTACGAGGCCGGCCTCGACCAGGCCGGCGTCCTGCGCGCGGAGAACGTCGAGGAACTGTTCGACTTCGCGCGCATCCTCGACGGCCAGCCGGTCCCCAACGGTGACAGCGTCGCCGTCATCACGAACGCCGGCGGCCCGGGGGTCATGGCGACGGACGCCATCGGCGACTCGGAGCTCTCGATGGCCTCGTTCAGCGAGGAGACCGTCGAGAAACTCGGCGAGGCCATGCCCGACGAGGCGAACATCTACAACCCCGTCGACGTCATCGGCGACGCCGACAACGCCCGCTTCGCCGAGGCGCTCGACATCGTCCTCGCGGACGAGAACGTCTCGAGTGCGGTCGTCATCGCGTGTCCGACCGCCGTCCTCGAGTACCCGGAACTCGCGGACGACATCGCCGCCGTCCAGGAGAACCACGGCTACCCGGTCGTCGCGAGCCTGATGGGCGGCGAGCGCGTCCAGGTGCCCGAGGACACCCTCCGGGAACACGGCATCCCGAACTACTTCGACCCGGCGCGGGCGGTCCGCAGCCTCGACGCGCTGGCGACCTACCGTGACATCACCGAAATCGACTACGAACCGCCCGTGGACTACGACGTCGACCGCGAACGGGCAGCGGAGATACTGCGCGCCGTCGAGAAGCGGGACACCAACCGTCTCGGCGTCGAGGCCATGGAACTGCTCGACGCCTACGGCATCCCGACGCCAACCGGCGACATCGTCGAGACCCCGGAAGCGGCCCGCGAGGTCGCCGGGTCCATCGACGGCGACGTCGTGATGAAGATCGTCAGCCCGGACATCCTCCACAAATCCGACATCGGGGGCGTCAAGGTCGGCGTCTCCGAGGCGGACGTCGAGGACGCCTTCGAGGACCTCGTGACGCGGGCGCGCAACTACCAGCCCGACGCGACCATCCTCGGGGTGCAGGTCCAGGAGATGGTCGACCTCGATACGGGCACCGAGACCATCCTCGGGATGAACCGCGATCCGCAGTTCGGGCCGCTATTGTTGTTCGGTCTCGGCGGCATCTTCGTCGAGATCCTCGAGGACACCACGGTCCGGGTCGCCCCGGTCAGCGAACGGGAGGCCGAGGCGATGCTCGACGACATCCAGTCGGCGCCACTGCTGCGAGGCGCCCGCGGGCGCAAACCGGTGGCCGAGGAGTCCATCGTCGAGAGCGTCCAGCGGCTCTCACAGCTCGTGACCGACTTCCCGGCCATCCTCGAACTCGACATCAACCCGCTGGTGGCCACCCCGGACGGCGTACAGGCAGTTGACATCCGACTCACCGTCGATCCCGACCAGCTATGAACACGCTACTCGTCGCATCCACCGCAGAAAGTACCGGCAAGACGGCCGTCGGTCTCGCCCTGGGGCAACTCGCACAGGAGCGGGGCGCGTCGGTCGGCTACATGAAACCCAAGGGCACCCGCCTGCAGAGCAACGTCGGCAAGACCCTCGACGCCGACCCGATGCTCGCCCGCGACCTCCTCGAGTTGGACTCCGAGATGCACGAGATGGAGCCCATCGTCTACTCGCCGACGTTCATCGAGGGCGCCATCCGCGGCCAGGAGGACGCCGAGGAACTCCGCGAGCGCATCGGCGAGGCCTTCGACGCCCTTGCCGAGGACCGCGACCTGATGGTCGTCGAGGGCGGCGGCCGCTACACCACCGGCGGTATCGTCGACCTGGACGAGGCCGCGATTGCCGACGCCGTCGACGCCGAGGTACTCCTGGTCGAGCGCATCGAGACCGCCGGCGACGTCGACGAACTACTCGCGGCCGCCGACGAGTTCGGCGACCGCCTCAAAGGCGTCGTCTTCAACGCCGTCTCCGACTCGATGTACGACCACGTCGAGTCCGACATCGTCCCCTTCCTCCAGGGTCGGGGGGTCTCCGTCTACGGCGTCGTCCCCCACGAGCGACGGCTCGCGGGCGTCACCCTCACCGACATCACGGACGAACTCGGCGGCGAGATTCTCACCGACGTCGACGACGAGGTGTTCGTCGAACGCATGCTCGTCGGCGCGATGTCGGGCGAGTCCGCGCTGAGTCACTTCCGGCGCACGAAAGACGCGGCGGTCATCACCGGCGGCGACCGCTCGGACGTCCAGACCGCGGCCCTCGAAGCGCCCGGCGTCAAAGCGCTCATCCTCACCGGCGGCTTCGAGCCCCCGGGAGCGGTCCTCGGGAAGGCCGCCGAGCGTAACGTGCCCGTGCTCGTCGTGCAATCAGATACGCTCGCCACCGTCGAGCGCGCAGAAGAACTCATCCGCGGCGGTCGGGTCCGCGACGCGACGACCGTGGAGATCATGCGCGGGTTGCTCCACGAACACGTCGACGTCGACGTCCTGCTCGATTAGACAAGCGCCGCCGGGTCGACCCAGACGACGAACCGGTCGTCCCGGCGAATCACGCCGCGCGTACTCTCGGAGGCAGTCGAGTCGTCGACGTCGTCCTCTCCGACCTCTTCGACCTGGTGGACGTCGTCGATGAGCAGGCCCGTCCCCTCGAACTCCGAGAGGACGACGATGCGCCGCCCCCGTCGTTCCCCCTCGAGGCCCAGCGTGACCTTCGGGTCCACGATGGTCGTGGTCTCCCCGCGAAGGTCCACCACCCCGACGACGTGTTCGTCCGCGTTCGGCACCGGCGTGACGTCCTCGTCCGCGTCAACGATTTCGTCGACGTGGCCGATGTCGATGCAGTAGCGACCGTCTCCCAGCGAAAACTCGAGTACGTACGTTGACTCGCCCGACATGTCTCTCGCTGGGCGCCGCCCCGAATTAGCGTTTGGGGTTCCCTTCGGCGCGCCGACAGACCTCGCAGACGAACACGTTCGCCCGCAGACCGAGGGTCCTCGGCCCCGTCCCATCGAGTATGCCATCCTTCGGTCCGTTCGGCGGTTCATCCGACCAGTCCGGCGGCTTCGACGACTACGAGGAGTTCGTGGCGTCGAACGTCCCCGAACCCGGCCCGTTCCTCGCTGCCGGCGAGGTGCTCACGGGCGAGGACCACGTGCGCGTGCACGAACTGGCCCGCGACCTCTTCGAGGAGCGAGGCGTCTACGACATGACCTTCGGCTACAACCTCGCGAAACTCAACCTCGACCGGCGCCACCCCGGGGCCGGCTACCGGTACGCCGAGGACGGCGACGTCCTCCTCGCGGAGTTCACCCCGACCACCGAGTTCTGCCCGCAGAGCGAGGTACTGACGAAGGCGACCTTCCGCGCCTGGAACGGCCTCTCGGAGGACCACGACTACGACCTCGTGAAAGTCGCCATCCACCCGATGCACCACGCCGCGGACGCCATCAACCGGGAACTCGCCGAGATGGCCGCGACCTACGAGGAGACCGGGTCCATCCCCGACGAGGGCAACGGCGGCGGCCCCGACGCGGCAGACTCGGCGCCCTTCTGACGGTCTCCGCGTGAGAAACGGTCCCCGGGTGCAAACGGCTGACGCCGGTTATCGCGTCGTCGGTCCGGTCGTGAGCGCCCGCGCCATGTCGACGACGACCTCGCGGTGGTGGCGCCAGACGACCAGTCCCATGTTCGTCCCGAAGGCGACGAGACCGACCGCCATCGCCGTGCCGCCGACCGCGGCCATCCAGGCCGGCAGCGAGAACAGCGCGTGCAGGACCATCAACACGTACCCCCCGGTCAGCGTGGCGAACTCGAGGTGGGCCAGGCGGTCGTCGTAGAGGTCGTCGATGGAGGGAATCTTCTCGAAGCCGAGGCGGTCGGCGTACCGGTCCAGCCAGACGATGAACGGGACGACGTGGTAGACGGTGCCGACGATGACGAACCCGAAGACGCCGACGAACAGCAGGTGGGCGGCCGCCGGCGCGCCGAACTTCGTGAGGGGGCTGATGGGCTTCGTGAGCCACGGCCACGCGGAGAGGACGGTCCACGCCGCGAACGAGAGCGCGACGACGGCGTACCGGGTGAGCATCGGCCCCCAGTCGACCCGGGTGTAGACCAGGCGACGGACGAAGTACAGCGAGAACGCACCCGTCCCGACGAGAATCCAGCCCACGCCGCCGGTGGCGAGCGGAAGGTTGCCGATGAGGCGCGCGAACGCGAGGACAGCGACCCCGACGGGAAACGTCCAGCGCTCGATCTCGACGAGGAAGTGGTCGGTGGCCGTCTCCTCGGACTGGGTGAACATCGGTCCCAGCTGGTAGAGTGCGCCCATCACGGTCATCGTGACGAAGCCGAAGACGGTGAGCGTGAGGTGGCTGAGCATGAGGTGGATGCGGTCGAGACCCATGCTCGCGAGGTAGGTGAACTGGAAATCGAGGGCGGCCATGAATCCGAGGACAGTGCCGACGAGGAGGCTGGCCAGCGCGTACGCGAAGTGTCGCTCGGTCACGTCCTGTTCGCCCCACGGCGGGAGCGTGTTCCCCATGTTCCAGGCGAACACCCAGAAGCCGACGATCATCAGCGAGGTGCCGGCGACGATGACGCGCCCGTCGGCGACGGTCAGCCCGGTGGTGAAGAGGAGTTGGCCGACGGCGACGAGCCACAGTTCCGCGACGGCGAGGCGGCGTGAGTAGATGGCCCGCCCGGACCAGACCGGGACGAACTGGGTCATCGCGCCCATGATGGTGATGGCGATCCACCCGGCCGCGAGGAGGTGGACCATCCCGACCGTGTTGACGCTCCCGGGGCCGCGGGTCGCCGCCAGGCCCATCGCGCCGCCGACGAGCAAGATGAGCGTCGCGACGACGAAGTGGCCCAGCGGAATCGTCAGCGGTGGGGTCCGATCGGTGTCTATCGAATCGGGAATGGCCTGCATACCGACACCGAGGGACCGGACGACCCTGCCCGTAGCTCCGAACATGTTAGCCCCGGGGCGGCCGAACGCCCACGAGAACATGTTCGGGAAAAGCAAATCCTTCCACGGTCCGCAACCGGGAGTATGGACGTAGAACGGCTCCAGTCCGTGGACGGCGTCCCGACCGACCGCGAGGTCGTCATCGTCGACGTCCGCGAGTTGCCCCCGCCCGAACCGCTGACGGAGACGATGGACGCGCTGACCGACCTCGGTGACGACGAGATGGTCGTCCAGGTCAACGACCGCGTCCCCCAGCACCTGTTCCCCCGCCTCGACGACCGGGGGGTACAGTACGAGTCCCTCGAGACCGACGACGGCGCCCTGACCGCACTGTGGTTAGGGTCGGCCTAAACGCCGACAGCACGTCAATACTCTTTTTAGGAGGCCGGGAGATTCTTCACTCGATGGATCCGGTGGCGGTGTTGCGAGTTCTCGGCAACAAGTACAACGCCGAAATACTCCGGGCGACCCATACGCCGAAGTCCGCCCAGGAGCTCTCCGACGAACTCGACATCCCCATCGCCACGTCCTACCGCCGCATCGAGGAACTCCAGGAACACGACCTGCTGGAACTCGAGGGCAAAGAGCTCTCCAAGGAGGGCCGGCGCACCAAGGTCTACCGCCGGCGCGTCGACGAGATTACCGTCGACTTCGGAACGGAGGCCGTCGACCTCGACGTCAAAGAGCGGACCGAGGCGAAGAACAACCTCGTCGACGTCTGGTCGGACCTGCGCCAGTCCTGACCGTCGGACGGTCGGCGCACCCAATTATTGGAACGTATAATCGGTGGGCAACATTTATGCAGAGTCTTGGGCGACTACAATTCGACCGGGAATGCGACTCATCGAAGTCCTCTACACCGTCTTCAGCACGACCCTCGCCGTCGCCGGTCTCTCGATGGTGGGGCTGGCCGTGCGTGCGTACGCGGACACCCGGCGCGCGTCGATGATGCACCTCTCGATGGGGTTCGCGCTGGTCGTCGCCGCCGCCATCGGGACCACCCTCAGTGCCTTCCTCACCGACTTTTCGCACGCCCGCAGTCTGCTCACGGTCAACTACGTGATCACGACGGTCGGCTATCTGTTCGTCATGTACAGCATCGTCTCGCGGACCTGATCAGGAGAACCGCGAGCGAACCCGATCCAGCAAGCGCACCCGTTCCCGCGTCGCGGCGTCGCTCTCGTCCAGTCCGGCCTCGGCCATCAGCTCCGCCAGCGGAATCTCGATGACCGGCCCCGACGTGCCGTCGTCGACTTCCTTCCCGCTCTCCGCGTCCACCCAGTCGAAGCCACCGTCCGGGTCGTCGACCGGCAGGTCGAGCAAGTCGACCAGGGAGTCCGCGAGGCGGTCGTACGCGCGTGCCGCTGGCGCGTCGGCGTCGTAGTACACCACTGGCACCCCCTTGCGGATGCTCTCTGGGACCGTCGTATCGTAGGGGACGCTCACGGAGATGGCGTCGGTCGTGCCCAGCGCCGTCGCGATGCCCTCCACGTCGTCGAAGGCACCGTCCCCTGTCCGGGTGAACACGGCTCCGAGAACCGGAACCGAGAGGCGCTCGACGAGTTCGCCAGTCTTCGAGGCGTCGGTCAGCGAGGACAGTTCGGCGGTCGTCACGAGGAGAACGCCATCGGCTGTCCCGAGCGAGACGGCGATATCGTGGCTCAGACCGGCGCCGACGTCGAGGACCACGACGTCGAAGCGTCGCTTCATCCGCTCGACCATCGATTCGAGAGCGGCCGTGTCGGCGTCGGCGAACCGGTCCAGTTCCGTGGACCCAGGGACGATGGTGAGCCCACGTGCCTCGTGGTAGGCCGCCTCGAGGTCAGCGCGCCCCGAGAGCACGTCGTGGATGGTCGCCCCGGGCTCGGTGAGACCGACCATCGTCCCGAGGTTGGCCATGCCCAGGTCGACGTCGACGATGGCGACCGACAGGCCGGCGTCCACCAGCGCGGCGCCCAGGTTGACCGCCGTCGTCGTCTTCCCGACGCCGCCCTTGCCGGACGCTATCGCGAGGGCGACGCCGACGTCCTCCTCGTCCATGGTGTCGAATCGTGCGCTCCGCCGCAATAAGTGTGGCTCCACGGGGTCAGACCGAGAGCAGGGCACCCACCAACGAGAGCGTGATGGAGCCGATGATGGAGGTAATCCAGGTCAACACGACGAAGTGCATGTAGGAGTTGACCTTGTGGCCGCCGTCGACGACCCGGATGATGAGCGACGACAAAAGGGAGTTGACAAGCACGGTGATGGTCAGCAGGTACTCGATGATGCCGACGTTGTAGACGCCGGTGTGGATGAGCGAACTGAAATCGAACGAGGACGTCCCGGCGCCGATACCCGTCGTCATCGTCGCGAGCACCTGGACGATGCCGAGGCCGATGAAGAAGGCGAAGGTCGCCGCCGCGGAGATGCCGTAGATGACGCCGATGAGCGTCGTCGTCGACTGGTCACGGCGCTCGCGCAACTGCAGGACCTCGTTCATGTTGCGGCTGATCAACTCGCCTAAGTGTTTGGGGTCTCCGCCCATCTCGCGACCGATGAGGTACATCTCCGAGAACTTCTGGACGAGATAGGAGTGGGCGTCGGCGGTGAAAAATCGCCAGGCGTCTTCCGGGGAGAGCCGCATGTTGAGCCGTTTGTAGAGGTCGTCGATGTTCTCGGTGAGGGGGCCGAAATCCTTCTTTCGCAACCGCGAGAGGACCTTCGTCGTGGTCGTCTGCTGGGCCGTCTCGCTGGAGCCAAGCGCGCGGATGAAACTCACGTACTCGCTGTCGCGTTTCTTGACGTCGGCCTCCTCCTGGCGGGCGACGAGCCCCGGAATGAGCAGCGGCGTCGTCGGCACGGCGGCGTAGATGGGCAGCGGAATCGACTCTGGGTCGATGCCCGTGAACCCGAGCATGACGACCATCGTGGCGACGACCAGCAACAGCGCCAGGCCGACGCCGACGGCGGTTGCCGCCTGGAGTTTCCGTTCGACGTGGGTGGTGCGCTCTGGCGGAAAATACCAGATGGGGTCCGTCGGCGCGATGACGTAGATGGCGTAGAGAAAGCCCACCTGGATGAACGTGTACATCACGACGACGGCGGAGACGGTCATGTTCGGGTCCGTCCCCGAGAGGATGGGCAGGACCGTCGCGAACACGAGCGCGAATGTCACCGAGAGGACCATCGAGAGATAGAGGTCCTTCATGACCTCCAGGTTCTCCAGTTGGCCCTCGTAGATGGTCGAGTAGTTCTGGATGATGGCCGCCTGCTCGCTGACGAGGTAATTCGAGAGGCTCTCGCCGGCGTTGATGGTGTACGCGAGGCGGTCGAAGAAATCGGAGACGGGGTCGCTGGGCACTTTCTTCGCGCGCATCCGACAGGAGTCGTCGAGACTCTGATTCCAGGTGTCGACCAGTTGGACGATGCGGCGAGTCTCCTCGGAGAGCGGCCCGTACTCCTCCTCGGCGGCGATGCGTCTGAAGACCTCGACGCGATCGATGTTCGTCGTCGAGAGGACCGTCATGTGGGTGACGTAGAGGTGGAAGACCTCCTCCATGCGCTTTCGGCGCTGGTCCAACTGGATCTTCGGGTAGAGAAACGCCGCCCCCAGGACGAGCACCCCGAGCAGCGGCATCGGGAGTTTGACGGCGATGGGGAGGTCCAGGACGAGGGCGGCGACGAGCGAGAGGACGAAGAGGAGCATCCCCGGGACGACGATGACCGCGACGTACCGGGGAATCGGCATCTCCATCTGCCGGTAGGAGCCGGCGACCGAGGCGAGCAGCGTGGAGAGGTCGACGTTCTCGAGCGAACCGGTCGCGTCTGTCTCTGTCGCCATGTCAGAAGTCCCGGCGCGCCATCGTGAACGGGAGTCCCTCCACGCCGTCGCGCTGGAACGAGGAGACGACCTCGTTGAAGTCGTGGTAGTCGATGAGGTCCTCCTGGATGATGCGCTCGATAATCTCGGTGCGGAAGTCCATCTCGTCGTAGATGTCCCGGGTGTCCTCGTAGCCCAGGAGGGTCGCGATCTGTTCTTCGAGGACGTAGGAGTTGTTCCGGCCCTGGAAGACGATCTCGTCCTCGACGGGGTCCCAGTAGAACGCCTGCCGGGTGACGACCCCGCCCATCTCCTTGGAGTAGCCCTCTATCTCCTGAACGCTGGTCACCCGGCGAAGGACGTCGTCGCCCTGTTTGACCCGGTTCTGGAAGAGCGCGACGTCGGCGTTGTCCATGAACGTCTCCGGGACGTTGATGGGTTCGCCGGTGAACCGCTGGATCATCGAGACGATGTCGCTGGCGTGGAAGGTCAGCATGACCGGGTGACCGGTCTGGGCGGCCTGAAAGGCCATCCGCCCCTCTGCCCCGCGAACCTCGCCGACGACGATGTAGTCGGGGCGGGACCGCAGGGCCGCCGCGACCAGGTCGAACATGTCGACGTCGGCGCTGTTCTCGCCCTGGCCCTCGCGGGTGAGCAACTGCTGCCAGGTGTCGTGTGGGGGCAGGACCTCGGCGGTGTCCTCCGCGGTGTATATCTTCGAGTCGCGGGGGATGAAGGACATGATGGAGTTGAGCGTCGTCGTCTTCCCCGAGGCCGTCTCCCCGACGACGAAGACGGTCTGTTCGTTCTCGAGACAGAGCCAGAGGTACGCCGCCAGTTCGGGCGAGAGCGTCCCCCACTTCGTAATCTGTCCGACCGATAGCGGCACGTCGTCGCCCTGGCGGATGGTCAGCGACGGCCCCTTCAGACTGACGTCGTCGGAGTAGATGATGTTGATACGCGACCCGTCGGGGAGCGTCGAGTCCACGATGGGGTCTGAGTCGGAGACGGGGTCGCCCATCCGCTCGCCGATGTTGCGAAGCCAGTTGTCGAACTCGTCGGGTTCCCCGAAGTCAACCGTCGTCGCGATGAGTCCGTAGGTCCCGTGGTCGACGTACGTCTGGTGGGGGCCGATGACGTGAATGTCCTCGTTGTAGGGGTCGCGCATGACCGGTTCGAGCGGTCCCAACCCGACGATATCGCGGTTCAGCCGGTACCGAATCGTGTTGAAGGTCGTCTCCGTGACGGGGATGCGTCCGTACCCGAGCGATTCCTCGACGGCCTCCTGGATGATCGGGAGTTTCGTCCGGAAGGCCTCGACGGCCTGTTTCGGCCGGTCGGCCAACTGTCTCGCGTTGTCGAGGACGCCGCCTGAGGAGATGTCCGCGGTGTCCATCGACAGCTGTCCGCGGGAACTCCCGCGGAGGTGTTTACTCAGTTGGTCGACGTCGAGGTTCTTGATGGTCGCCACGTCGAGCGAGCGCAAGCGGGCGAGCAGGTTGCCGCCGTCGCCGGCCTCCGTGATGCGCACGGTGTCCTCGAGTAACTCCTCGATGCGGTCGTCGTACTCGGACTCTTCGGCCGGGGCGGGCCGTTTGACCGACTTCTCGAGGATGCGGGTGCGGACGTCGTCGAAGACGGCCTGCTCCGGCCCCGAGAGTTCGGGTTCGATGGTATAGTACTTCGTGTCCTTGCCGATGTCGCCGTAGACGTGACAGAAGATGGGGCCGCCGACGTTGTAGAGGACGTTCGGTTTCGCCGTCTCCCACTCGCTGGATGGCTCCTCCACGAACTCGGGGAACTCGCCGGTGAACTGCTTGAACCGCTGGAGGTACTCCCGCAGGTGGGGGTGCCGACTGGCGGCCTTCCGCAGTTCGTGTCCGAGTTCCCGAGTTCCGTGGTCTGCCATGGTGTGTTATGCGACGCTGCGACTCTCGATGACGATGCCCGTCCCCGACCGGACGGAGAACCCGACCGAGTCACCGACCTGTTCGCCCATCCCCGCGAACCGGCGGACCTGGATGGAGCGGCGGACGTCGTTGCCGACCTCCGCCATCTGCAACTCAAGGAAGACGTCGGCGATGGAGCGGAACGGGCCGATGGCTTCCTCGTCGACCGTCGAGGGGTCGACGGTCAACACGACGACTTTCCCCTTCGTGACGATGTCGCGGAAGAAGGAGATGATCTCCAGGGCCGCCTGGCGTTCCTCGTTCTGTCGGACGAGCGCCTCGAAGTTGGGGTCGTTCCGGAGGATGGCGTCGAAGGTGTCGATGACGATGACGTCCGCGTTCCACATCGCCTCGGCCTCCATCAACCGCTTCAGCAGTTTCTTTCGATTGGAGGCGTCGCCGCCCCCGCGCAGGGCGTTGCCTCCGGTGTCGACGTCTGCGTGCAAGAAGAGCAACCGCTCGTCCAGGAGGTGTTCCTCGACGCCGTAATCCAGGGAGTGCATCTGGTCGATGAACCCTCGAACCGTCAACTCCGTCGAGAGCAGAGTCACCGGGACGTCTTGCTCGCACAGGCCGTAGGAGAACCGCTGGCTGAGCGCGCTCTTCCCGGCCCCGTAGTCGCCCTCGATGAGGACGATGCTGCCGCGGGGGATGCCGCCCCCCAGCTCCTTGTTCAGACGGTCGCGTTCGTCCAGACCGAGCGAGTAGAGACGTTGTTGCTGGCTCATGTGCGGAACTCCAACACCTCGCGATTTCCGTTGACTTCGACCGTCGCCCGGTGGTCGCCCGAGGAGAGGGCGACGTTCGAGACGTTCAGTCTGACGACGTTACCCTCGCGCCAGTCCGTCCCGTCGACGACAGTCACGTTGACCGCGGCTTCGTACTGACCATCGACGAGGACGTCGATACCCCCTGGATTGGTAGATAACGACTGCGACCCGGTGTTTTTCACCAGGAGGCTGACCACATCCGTGGTGTTATTGTAGACGTTCGCGCTCCCCGGGTCCGAGATGATTTCGATGTCGGTTCGAATCTCGTGACTGACGTCGATGGAGCGATCCCCGAGGGCCCCGCTCAGCCGGTTCACCCCGTTGGTCATCGTCCCCGCGACGCTCGCCGCGACGAGGATAGAGGCGATGAACAAGATTAGCGTCTCGGAGGAGACACTCGCCATTAGGGGACGACCTCCGTGTCGGCGACGCCGGTACCAGTCTCGATTTTGACGTGTATCGGCTCCGTGATAGTTCGAGCGATGGAGACGGTGAGCCGTTCGCCCGGCTGCCAGAGATCCGTTCCGTCACCGCCCGCAGCGACGACGCCGCTATCGGTGGAGACGGTGCGAGACACGTAGGTCGCTTGGTACGACCCGTTCAAAAGGACGTCGGTGTCCTCGACGGAGAGCGTCGTCGACCCCGTGTTCTCGACGGTAACGTTGACGTAATCGGGGGAAGCGCTCGCGTTGTGGGTTACCGACGTGATGTTGATGGCCGTGTTCTGCTGGTCGAGGGAGTCCTCGTGGGCGGCCATCGTGGCACCGCTGACCTGTTCGTAGCCGTTGTACGCCGACGTGTAGAGGATGCCGACGCTGACGAAGGCGGCGATGAAGATGATCGCCGTCGACGCGCTAACGCTGAATCCCATCGGTGTGTGCCCGTTCGAGGCGGTTGCCGAGTTCGCGGTCCAGATGCCCGTCGGCCAGGTCCTCGATGTAGGAGAGACTGCGCCGGTGGTCGTCCATCGAGAGGTCCGTCGGGCCGAACTCGTCGCGGTAGAGGTAATCCGTGTCGGCGATTCCCTGCAGGACCGTGAAGCAGTGGTCCCGCATGGGTTCGCCGATCCAGTCGATGCGCTCGTAGTAGTTCAGCGCGCGCACGGCGTTGCGCTCGTCGAACTCGCTCACGAGGAAGTCCAGCCACTCCATGATGACGACGTCGGCGAGGTAGCCGTTCGGCGGTGCCGGCAGGTGCGTGTCGCCCTCCGACGTGTCGGTGGTCCCCGCGGTGCCGAACTCGAAGCCAGTCGCGTCGGCGTCGGTGGCTCCGGTCGCGGCTGACTCGGTGGAGGCCGAAGACGACGTTCCGTCACCCGCATCCTCCGAGACGTCGGCAGCGATGCCCTCGTCGGGCGAATCGCCGACATCGTCGGTGTCCCCGACGTCGGCGGTCTCCGCCTCGGTCTCTGCAGTTGCCCCCTCCAGGTCGTCCTCCTGGAAGAGGTCGCCAGGGTCATCCTGCTCTGCGGGGGGTTCTTCGTCCGGGGCCTCTTCAATTGCTTCCTCGGCCAGTTCCTCGTCGGCCCAGTCCGCCTCGCCCGACTCGTACTCGGCTTTGAGTTCCTCGAAGGACGTTCCCCCGCCGGAGCCACCGTCGTCGGAGTCTGTGTCGCTGTCGTCGATGTCCATGTCTCCCCCGTCGTCGAAGTCGTCCATCTCGCCGAAGTCGTCCTCGAACTCGTCCTCCCCGAAGGCGTCGTCGGCGAACTCGTCGTCCATCTCGTCGAGGTCCTCTCCCCCGCCCGTCTCGGCGTCCATCCCTTCCTCGAACTCGTCGTCGAACTCGTCGAACGCGTCGTCGTCGAAGAAGTCCTCGGCCTCCGCATCAGTGATGTCCGCGTCGAGGTCATCGTCTTCTCCCTCCTCCTCGCTGGCACCGTCCTCGCCACCGAACAGGCCGAAACTCGCCTCCCCGCCGCCTGCCATCCCGCCGGAGCTGACGTCGTCGACGAATGGGTTGACGCCGCGGGTGACCATCTCGTATATCTCGAGGAGTTTCCGGACGTTCTCCTCGACCTCGTCGACTTTCTCGCTAATCTGTTCGTTCTCGGAGCGGACGGTGTTCGCCGTCGACGAGACGTTCGCGATCTCACTCTCGAGGTCCTCGATCCTGTTCTCGAGTTCCGTACTGGAGGCGCCCCCTTCGCCCTCCATGTCGTCCATGCCCCCGAAGTCGTCGTCGAATCCGCCCATGTCGAATTCGTCGTCGTCCATCGCGAACTCGTCGTCACCGGCGTCGTCGTCTGCTTCGTCGTCGCCCAGCCAACTCGCCATGCCGATGGCGACCACCCCGAGAGATAGAGAGCCCAAGAATGTCGGGACGAACTCGACCAGTACCATTGCGTTAGGTTCGACGGCAGGAGATTATTAATCTTCGCCCTGTCGCGAGCGGACGAGACGCGTGCGAGACCCTGTGAGGCGCGTGATATATGCTACCCCTAACAGATGTTAGGCACGGCCTACGGGAGGCTTTATGGCCGAAATGACCGGTCACGTCATCGAGGCGAGACGCGCGATGTAGACCAGGCTGACCAGGTGGTCGGCCGCTTCGAATGGCCGGCCACTACCCTGCTGTACCGCATCCTGGAACGCCCGAACGTGGTCTCGGAGCCCTTCCGCCACCGTTTCGTCGACCCATCCGATGTCGACGTAGTAGTCGAACGCCTCGAGCGAACGACGCACGCCCGCGCGCCCGAGCGCGAACTCTAGCCATTCGAAGACCATGAGTCGGGCCGCGTACTGTTCTGGGATGGACTGGAGATACGGTCGTTGGAGGTCGGTGGGGTCCGTCCCGCTCTCGATGAGGATGAGCTCTTTGAGTCGGTCTGTGGGAACGCGGCCGTCGCTCTCGGTCGACGCCTTCGAGAGTTGCTCTCGCAGTTGGCCGACGTCGGGCGTGTCGACGTCGGACGCGGACGCGCTCCGGAGTTCCTCTGGGTCGTATTCTCGCGGGTTGATGGTCATGGTGGCGGCCTCGTCGTTGCAAAGGACTACGGAGGGGGCGAGCAATCTATCTTTGGGTGCGGTGTCGATGCAGAAACCAGAGCCTACCACCACGAGTCGGCCGCCCAGTATCGGTACCCCCATACGCCGATGACCGTCCCTCCAACGAACCCTGACGCGTGCGAGAGGACGTTGGTGATAGTCGGTCCAGCGAACGGGTTGGCCGGGAAGAGGAACACGAACGCAGTGGCCAGAACGATACTTGAAACCAGTATCACCAGCCACACGGTCAGCGCACCCGTGGATATCTGGAGCTGCCCCTTTGCCCGAATTCTCGCGACGACGTCGCCCATGACGACGACCGCGAGAAGGCTCCCGAGGAGAGCGATGGGACGATCCCCGACCCCACTCCTGTCAAGTACCACCAACAGGCTTCCGACGATGACGACACCACCAGCAGTCACTGCCCCACGCACGTCGACAGAACGGCAGACGTATCGAACGACGGCGGCGAAGCCGATACCGAGAACCGCCGCCACGATTGCCGACGCCCCCCTCGTTCGATAGGCACCGCCGAGAAGCATGGGGAGTACGAGCGCGTCCACGACAACCGTAGCGACGGGGACGACAACGAGGAGCGTCGCATACGAGAACCGGAACCACCGGCTGTCACCTTGGGCGAGGGCCAGACCACCCGCGAACAGTCCCGCGGTAACGAGTCCGACGGCGTTCTGTGTTGCACCGAGACGAGAGAAGTGGACGAGCCAGTGGCCGAAGAGCGCGCCCAGCGTGATCGAGTCGGAATGGACTGTCAGGACCGCGTTGAGAGCCGCAGGTGCAAAGCCGCCGACGAACACGAGCAACGGGATCCCTCCAATGAATGCGAGTTCCACGAGGTACGACATCACCAGCCGACCCCGGTTCGACCCAATGCGTTCCCCCATGAAACACCGTCCCGTTTCTGCCTGACTGCCAAATAGGATTCCCTTCAAGCACCGGTCGCACTCGCACATTGTACAACAGAACAACCAAGAGGGTCCCAATCGCACGATCAACTCGTAGCATCATGGGGCGACATCAGCAGCGACTCTTCGGGGCCATCTTCGTGACGCTCGTTGTCGTCCTCACATTCTCGACCCCGACGGTGGGGGCTGCCTCCGGACCGATGATCAACGTGAGCGTCGACGGAGACACCGTACCGGACGGGGGCCGTGTCGTGACACAGTCTCCAGACGTCTCGGTTACCGTTCTCTCCGAAACCGCACTCGACAAAGTCGTCGTTCGGGTCGACGACGAGAACGTCGTCGACTCGTCACCGAACGAGACGAAGTTTGAAACCACGATACGCCCCGAGCTCAATTCGGGGTCGAACACCGTACAGGTCATCGTAACCGTCGACAACAGAACGACGACCCACCTCGTGCACGTCTATCAGGACACGCTCGCTCCCGACATCGGTCTTTCCAGTCCGTTCACCGTGACGCCGGGCCACGTGTTCCCGACGAGCGTCGAACGAGCGTCGACGGCAGTCAGCATTCGCGGGACCGTCTCGGATCGATCGTCGGTACGCTCGTTCGAGGCCGAAATTCGTGGAGGCGGCCGTGCTATCGGAACGTCGACCATCGAGAACGGGTCCTTCGTGTTGAACACCACGCTCACCACCGGCAATCAGTCCCTCGTGCTCTCGGCGACGGACGAGTACGGCAACGAAGAGTTCCAGCGCGTCCGCATCCACGTAACCGACGAGGACGAGCCAACGATCACGCTCCCCGATTGGCCCAACAACACGACGACCGCGACCATTCGCACCACACTCCAAGTCAACGACAGCGTGGGAATTCAGTCCCTTTTCTACCGTATCCCCGGCGAGCCGAATACCGACCTTCTCAAACCCGGCCCACTCCTCGGGAGCAATCGCACGATCTACGACCACCCGGTCGAACTATCGTTCCGACATCCGGGGTCCTACAACGTAACGTTCAACGCGACCGATTACGCCAATCACTCGACGGAAATCACCCGGGAAGTCACCTACAATCCGCCGACACCCGAGGAACTGGCACGACCGGACATCGTGGTCCACAACAACTCAAGTGGCCTCGTCGACGACGGGACGTACTATCTCGACGCACTCGTCCAGAATGGCTCAGTCCGCAACGTAGTTGTCGAGTCCTCGAACAGACAGTCCGGACGGGTTCTCTCGTACGAACGCGTCTACGACGGGAACGCGACAGACAACGTTACGGTCGAGCGCACGCTCGAACTCGTCCCCGGCGTCAATCGGATCGACATTTCGGCGGTGGACGCGGTCGGCGTAACCCATCACTACTCGTTCCTGGTAGATACCGCGAACGCCACGCGACTGACAACCGCCACGAATACGACGGAGAACGCCACGACGGCACAGCCAACACCCACGGCGAGTACCACACCGACGACCACGAACATGACGACTATCTCGGTCAGCCAACCGAGGGTGTTGACGCCTGTCACCTCGACGAAGAGTCCTACCTCTCCCGCGTTCGTGGTCGTGGCATTGCTCCTCGTGGGACTAGTGGCCCGTCGGGCCGGTGAGTGAGAGTACCGATCCCATAATCGGCTCCTCTTGGGCGGTAACCCACCCGAGACGCCATTATCGCGTTCGATAATGCAGCCCACACTTTCTTATAGGGCGTTCTGAAACTGGGTGAGTAGACAAGCGCCGGTTCCCGGTGCTTGCACCCACACATCATGATTCGCGACAAAGTGCAATCGGCACGCGACCGCCTCCCGGAGTCGGGAGAGCACGGTCAGGTCGGTATCGGTACCCTGATCGTCTTCATCGCGATGGTCCTCGTTGCGGCCATCGCAGCGGGCGTGCTGATCAACACGGCAGGCTTCCTGCAGTCACAGGCATCACAGACAGGTGAAGAGAGTTCCGCGCAGGTTACCAACCAGGTGCAGGTCATCTCTTCGAATGGGATCGTCAGTTACGGACAGATTACGTTCAACAATTCCTCCGTCGTTGAGGACGTCCGCGATGGGGATTCACTGAAGGTCGTATCGACATCGTCAGATCCCATTACTCTGACGGATGGGGTCACAACTCTCGACGTCAATTCCGGTGATATCATCAACGTCACGAACGTGAACACCGAGGATGAAGAATTCACGCTATCGAATGCAGATACTTCAAAGACCTTCAACGCCAGCAGTACCCAGTTCAACGTCAGCAGCGCCGGGGGGACGACAACAGTAGAGCACGTCCAGACGGGGACGCAGTTCCAGCTCAACGCGACGACGATCAACGGAACTGACGACAATATTGCGGTGAAATCGGTCGATACGAACAAGGTCAAAAGTGTCAACATCATCGTCACGCAGGCTCCTGGGGCGAGTGACATGGACATGGCCAAGGCCACCATCAACTTCATCGCACCCGACGGCACGCACAACCTCGTCTACTCGTCGGGCCCCCATCCCAAGGAGGACTCACAGTTCACACTCACGAAGGTCCAGGACGACGACAATACGATCCCCGTGATGACCTCCGGGGACCGCTTCACCATCCACATCGATCCCGGATACCTGAACGCCGGGACGACATCGACCGTGAAAATCACCACCCCGTCCGGTGCCACGAAGTCGATGCTCATCCGCGTCCCCGACTCCCTGGCCAACCAGGAAGCCGTCGGATTGTAGATTCGGAATTTCGGTTTTTCTCCGTTCCCAAGGGCGAGCCCGGGACGCTCCTCGCTAGTTATCGACTCCGATAATTCGACCCCGAGTTTCATATAGGGGATTTGTGAACCACGCAGTAGTCAAGTACCGCAGTGCGGTGCTTGGATCAATCCACCAATGATTCACGACAAAGTGCAATCGGCGCGCGACCGCCTCCCGGAGTCGGGAGAGCACGGTCAGGTCGGTATCGGTACCCTGATCGTCTTCATCGCGATGGTCCTCGTTGCGGCCATCGCAGCGGGCGTGCTGATCAACACGGCAGGCTTCCTGCAGTCACAGGCATCACAGACAGGCGAAGAGAGTTCCGCGCAAGTTACCAACCAGGTGCAGGTTGTATCCGCAAACGGCCTCGTGAGCGCGGACAAATTGAAGATCAACAATAGTTCCGATACGGTCTACATTCGGGATGGTGGTTCCTTCGAAGTTCTGTCAACCACTCCGGCAGACACAACGGCGACCCTGCAAGATGGAGATGGAAATTCCATCGATGTCAATCCTGGTGATATCGTCAATATGACGGATATCAACAACGGGGATTCTGAATTTACCCTTCAGAATGGGGCCGGAAACTCAGTCACCTTCAACGGCTCGAGCCCGCAATTCAACGCCTCTACCACGGCCAATTTCACGATAGAGAGTGTCGATTCGGGGAACACCTTCGAAATTACCAACGAAACCGTGACCAGCGGCTCTGGAGCAATTAGCATCGAGTCCGTTGATACGCCGAAGGTCAAAAGTGTCAACATCATCGTCACGCAGGCTCCTGGGGCGAGTGACATGGACATGGCCAAGGCCACCATCAACTTCATCGCACCCGACGGCACGCACAACCTCG
Organism: Haloferacaceae archaeon; assembly: GCA_042216495.1. Taxonomy (GTDB): domain Archaea; phylum Halobacteriota; class Halobacteria; order Halobacteriales; family Haloferacaceae; genus Salinirarus. Next base: position 19,043 of record JBDGTU010000015.1, on the reverse strand, counting down.
TCTACTCGTCGGGCCCCCATCCCAAGGAGGACTCACAGTTCACACTCACGAAGGTCCAGGACGACGACAATACGATCCCCGTGATGACCTCCGGGGACCGCTTCACCATCCACATCGATCCCGGATACCTGAACGCCGGGACGACATCGACCGTGAAAATCACCACCCCGTCCGGTGCCACGAAGTCGATGCTCATCCGCGTCCCCGACTCCCTGGCCAACCAGGAAGCCGTCGGACTCTGATCGATATCGAATTCTTCCGTTTTCGAACGTCCGAGTACCGTCGCTCATCAAGGATTACATCGTTCAAGTTGAGACAGTACACATGAAACACGCATTCTCCGGAATTGCCGCTGTGCTCCTCGTCGCCCTGTTACTCGGTGCCATTGCGGAACCGACGCTCGCTACACAACGATACCAGTCAGGCCAGGGTAGCCAGATATTCATCCAGTCGACCACGGTTTCGTCATCCGAACTCGTCGTGGGGCATTCTGGCACCCTCGATATCCGCGTGACAAACAACGGCACCACGAGCGAGACGGTATCGGTTGCACTCATCGTCAGCGGACCCGACAACCAGACCGACGCGTACGAACTCGACAGACCGACGCTCGGGCCAGGAGCGACAACGACGATCACCAAGCAACTGAACGCATCGACGCCGGGGACCCACCACCTTCGCGTGCAACTACTGGACCCGGACACCGCCGCGACGTACGATACGTCGAGAGACATCACCGTCACCGTCCTTGAATCGCCGCCGGCGCGGTTGGGCGGGCCGATAGACAAGACAGAGATTGCCCTCGGAGCACTCGTCGCCGCCCTCCTGGGGATGGGTGTCCTCGGCTGGCGGCAGTTTCGATAGCCTTCGCATGACCGGAAAGAGCAAATCCACCCCGACCCACGTCTTCGGTAGACAGGGTAGTAATGAGCCGTGAGGAGCGTGTGCTGCGAGGCCAGGCGAGCATCGAGAGTCTCGTCATCCTCATCGCCGCGCTCATCGTCGCCGCGGCCACGGCGGGCGTCATCGTCCATACGACCGGTGTCCTCCAGTCGAAATCGAGTGTGACGAGCGGTGACGTCTCCGCGGAGATAACCACGTCACTCGACGTCGTCTCCGTGACTGGCCGCATCGATTCGAACGGTTCGACGCCCGTGGTCGACTCACTACGGGTCATCATCGCCAGGGACGGAGGCGACTCACCGATCGACCTCGGAGAAGCTCTCGTTCGAGTACACTCCGATACAGGTGTCGAGTCGCTCACGTACAACGCGTCGATGTCGACAAGAGGCAATTCGTTCACCGTAGTAGCGTATCGAGACGACGATGGGTCGGCACCGGTGCTCACCGAAGCCGCCGATAGATTCGCGCTCGTTGCCAACACGAGCGCACTCCAGCCGACGGAAACCGTCAGGGTAGACCTCGTGCTTCGAACGGGCGCCACGAAGACGGTGCGAGTCCGTGTCCCCCGCGATCTCGAGGGCCAATCGGCGATCACACTCAGGTAGAGAGGAAACCGATATACCGGCGGCGCCCGACCCAGTAAGTGGTGCCATCCCTCTTCGGCCTCGAACGCGACAAAGACATCCCGAAACTCGTCCAGTTGCTCGCCGAGAGCGACAACCCGACAATTCGCAAGCGCGCGGCCGAAATCCTCGGCAACATCGACGAGACGGGCGAAGAGGGCGTCGAAGCGCTCGTCGTCGCCGTCCAGAACGACGATAACGAGGCGGTCCGCGCGGCGGCAATCGACGCGCTCACGTCCCTGGACGCGATCAACGGTCTCCTCACCGCGCTCGGTCGTGACGTCCCCGAAGAGGCCGCCGACTGGGCGAAAGCCGAGACGTTCGTCCAGGACTTGAACGACGACGCCCCCGAACTTCGCATGGCGGCGGCGAACGTCCTCGGGAGCCTCGGCAACGACAACGCCGTCCGACCGCTGGTCTCGGCGCTCGACGACTCCGACCCCCGCGTTCGCGTTCGGGTCGCACGGGCGCTGGGCCGTATCGGCGACCCGTCTGCAGCCGACGCGCTAGTCGATCATCTCCACGGAGAACCGCTCCCGGTCCGACGGGAGGTCGCGGACGCACTCGGCCATCTGGGCAATCCGGCAGCCCTCGAGGGACTGCTCTCGGTAGCCCACGACGAGAACGAGTCGATGCGGCGCACCGTGGCGACGTCGCTGGGCCGCTTTGGCAACACGAACCCGATCGACACGCTGGTCGACCTCCTCGGGGACGAGAGCGACCTTGTGCGCCGGGGCGCGGTCTTCTCGCTCATCGAGATTCTCTCGAATGTCGACTCCTCGAAGAGCGACGAGTTGCGCCAGACCATCGTCGAGCGCATGAGCGCGAGCGACGACCCGAGCATCGTCGCCTCGCTCACGGAGATCGTCGAGGAGGGAACCCAACTCCACCAGCGGCGCAACGCCGTCTGGATGCTGGGCCGGGTCGCGGGCGAGCGAAGCGAAAAGCGGGCCGTAAAGACGCTGATCGGCGTCCTCGGGGACGACGACCACCTCATCCAGCAGTTCGCGGCGACGAGTCTCGCGGAAATCGGCGGCCGGTCGGTCGAATCGGCGCTGCTCTCGGTGGTGGACGACTCGACGTCGGACGAAGCCGTCGCCATGGCCGCGTTCACGCTCGGGAAGGTCGGCGCCGAGCGCTCGCGCCAGCGCCTCGAACGGCTCGTGGACCAGACCGAAAGCGACGATGTGCGCCAGCGGGCGTACAGCGCGATGTCGAAACTCGAGCGGTCGAGCGCGTCGCCCGGAGACTTCGAGTTCTAGGACGGCACGTAAAGCATTAAATAGCGACCCGGCAAAGTGACCACCAACATGGCGACGGTGGGGGCCTCCGCGTTCGCCCGACGGGTCGGACCCGCCCCGCCGCGCAGTCGTTCGTGTCAGTACGCATGGGTGACCCGATGAGCGAGTCCGAGTACAAAATCGAGGACACGAAGGGACGGTTTCTCCAGGCGGTCAAGGAGGGGCGCCGCCTCAAGGACGCCGCCTGGACGCCGGGGCGGATCATCCTCTCGAACAAGCGGGTCATCCTGTTGAGCAACGACGGCAAGCGCACGCTCCCGCTCTCGAAAATCAGTTCGCTGAGCGGGCGCTACGACGTCAACCAGACCGTCGCGAAGGTCTCCGATTACATCTCCATCCAGTTACAGAGCGAGAGCGTCGTGTTGCTCTCCATCGGGTCGGACACGGAGGCCTTCGAATTTAAACTGTTCGGCGCGATGTTGGACCAACAGGAGGTACAGGTCAAACACCCTGCTGTGGAGGGCGGCGTCGTCCAGGACACAACCTACGAGCGCGCCCGCGTGAAGGTGAGCAACGGCGACGAACGCCAGTTGAACGTCGCGCTCTCCACGGGGTCGTTCGTCCCCATCGACCTCGACGACGTCGGCAGTGTCGACGCCGACAAACAGGAGGTCAACGGGACGCCCCAGCCCATCCTCAAAGTCGAACACGCCCAGGAGGGGACGAGCGTGCAGACGTACTTCGCGGGCGAGTCCCACGCGATGGCCGTCCTCGAGTCGCTGTTCAAGCGCGGCGTCAAGAAGAGTCAGGGGTCCGTCGACCTCTCAGAGACGGAAAAGCGCGTGCTCATGGGCCTGTACTCGGGCGTCTCATCCTTCGAGATTCCCGACTTCCTGGGAATGGACGTCGACGAAGTCGAAGACATCTACGACCGTCTCATCGAACTCGACATCCTCGAGGAGGTCCGCGTTCGCCGCGAAGTCTCGATGAAGACCCGCGGGCGGAACATCGCCTCCGAAGTCATCAACGAGGAGTGAATCGGGACTCCCGGGACTCAGAGGTTGACGTCCTCGAGGTGTTCGCCCACCGCGAGTTTGCCGATGGGGGTGAGCGTCCACCCCGAACTCCCGTCCTCGAGGAGCCCCTTCTCGACGAGTTTCTTCAGCATCGTCGAGACGCGACTCGCCTCGACGCCGAGCATGCCGGCGAGACTCCCCTCCGTCGCCCCGGAGTAGAGGCCGACAACGACCTCTATCTCCTCGTCGGAGAGGCTGATGTCCGCGAGGTCCTCGCGGAGTTGCGTGTACTCGATGCGGAGGAATCGGCCGAGGACGTTCATCTTGCGTTCGGGTTCCAGCGCGATTTCGGTCGTCACCATCTCCATGCCGTCGGTGTGCTGGACCGAGAGGACGGGTCTGGTGGCCCCGTTCAACTCGCGGTCGACGCGCTCGAACTTCGAGACGGTCGAGACGTCCACCGCGAACGGGTCGTCGGATTTGAACTTCACCGCCGTCGGCGAGACGTAGAGACCGGCCTTCCGGAAGGGTTCGTCGGTGATTCGGCCGCCGGCGCGAGCGGGGTGTTTGACGAAGACCGTCGTCCCGTTGAGCACGCCCTTGAACAGGAGGTTGGTGAACCGCTCGACGGTCTGGTCGGCGCCCTCGATGATGGCCACGTGCTGTCCGCCGCGGGCGTTGTACGCGACGGTCACCGTGTCCTCGAAGAACTCGCGGAGTTCCTTCGGCGCGCTGCCGTAGGCCACGTCGAAGACCTCGTCGATGGCGAAGCCCGTCCGGTCGTCCGCGGTGACCACGACGACCTGCTCTCGGTTCATCAGGACGCGCCCGCGCACCGGCTCGTCGTAGGCCGCGGTGTCGGGGATCACGTCGGTGACGAAGTCGGCGACGACGGATTCTGTCATGGCCACGAGGGATATTGGGTAGTGGTGCGCGGGGGGTTCTTCAATCAGTCGGAACCGGTCAACCGGTAGATGCGCAAGCGCGGATCGGCGGCCTCGAAGCGCTCTTTGATGTCCGGCGGGAGCGTCTCCGTCTGCCCCAACACGAGGTAGCCACCCTCTCGCAGGGAGTCGCTGACCGTCTCGAGGATGGGACGCTTGTACTCGGTGTCGAGGTAGATACAGACGTTCCGACAGAGCACCAGATCGAAGCCGTCCTTCGGGTCGCCCGTGATGAGGTCGTGGCGGGCGAACGTAATCAGCTCTTTCAGGCGGTCGCCCATCGCGAACTGGTCGCCGTCCGTCTCGACGTACTCGCCGGGTGAATCGAGGAAGGACAACTGGTCGTCGAGGTCGGTCGTCCGCGTGCTGGTGTAGACGCCCTGCCGGGCGCGGTCGAGGGCGTTCTCGTCGATGTCGGTCGCCAAGATGTTCACCTGCCGGGGACTCAACCTAGCGTCGAGGGCGAGCATCGCCAGCGAGTAGGGTTCGCGCCCGTCCGCGCAGGCGGCACTCCAGATGTCTATCGACCGCGTTGTCTCGGCGAGGTCGGTCATGACGTCCCGGAGGACCGCCCAGACCTTCTCGTCGCGGAAGAAACTGGTGACGTTCACCGAGAGGGTGTCGAGTAACTCCGCGCGCTCGTCGGCCTCTGCCTCCAGCAACGCGAGGTAGTCCGCGTAGTCGTCGGTGTTCGTCCGACGCATGCGCGCGGAGACCCGCCGGTCCAGGTACGATTCGTCGTAGTAACTCGATGCGAACGTCGTCTCGGTCTCGATGTATTCGAGGAGATCGTCGAAGGCGCTCATAATTCTGTGTCCGCCGCGTTCACCCGCTGGATGGTCATCGTCCCGGTCGCGGGGTGAAACAACACGGAACGACCGGAATTACCCCCGGTGTCCTCGGCCACGAGGTCGACGCCGACGTCGGGGAGGACCTCGCGCGTGGCGCGGACGTTCTTCTCCCCGACCGGCGTCCCGTTCCCCAGGTCGAGCATGGACGACCCGCCGGCGACCTTGGCCGTGAGCCTGGTGGTCGCCCCGCCGCGGGCCGCCATCTCGTCGAGCATGGTCCTGATGCCCGTGTCGACGTACTTGGCCGGAGTCTCGGTGTCCTCGGGAGCCTCCGGCAACATCGCGTGCAACAACCCGCCGACGCCGTTCCCGTCGTGGATGGCGACGGCGACACAGGAGCCCAGCCCACTGGTGACGATGGTGGCCGCCCCGTCGGTGACCGCCAGGTCCGCGACGCCCACCCGGAGCCGTTCGGCGGTCACCTCCTCCATTCAGATCCGCTCCACGGTGGAGACGTCGAGGCCGGAGACGACCGTCCGGAACCCGTCGGCGTCCGGGAAGGCGAACAGTCGGCAGGTCAGGGGTTCGCCCGCCGTGATGGTCACGTCGAAGACGTAGGCGAACTCCTGGGACTGGCCCAGCTGGACGGCGATGGATTCGAGCACCGCCTTGCCCATGTCGTCGACGAAGTCGGGGACGGAGTGGTCGATGGTGGTCCCCATCGCGTTGGCCCAGCCGTCGACAAACCCGCTCGCCGTGACGTTGCCAATCTCCTCGATGGCGCTGCGACGCAACCCCTCCTCTCCGGCGTCGCCGGGGACGAGCGCATCGGCGACCGCGTTCGCGCCATCGGCGGCGAACATGACGGCGAGAAAGCCCTCGATAGTCCCCGTGAACTGGAAGACGGTGCCGACGTACTCCTCTGCGTCCACCACGTTCGCGACGTCCTCGACGGGAACGAAGTCGAGGTGAGAGACCGAGACGTCCGTCTCGATGCCGGTCATCGTCTCCAGATTGGTCGCGACCGTCTCCGCGCCCGCCGCGGTCAGGCGGATGAACGCGGAGAGTTCGCGCACCGAGACCCCCTCCGAGGAGTTCTGCTCCGATTCCTGGAGCATCTCGAGGAAGCTCTGGGGGTCGGGTAGCAGGTAGAACCGACACTCGTGGTCGTCGCCGACGCCCAGGTCGCTCTCGAAGACGAACGAGAAGTCCGCGAGGTCGGCGTCCGGCACCCGGTGGGGCGGTTCCTCGACCGTCGACGGCGTGGCGATGTCGATGGTGTCGTCCAGTTGTTCGGCCCAACCGTCGACGAAACTGCTCGTCAAGATGTTCGCCACCTCGTGGAGGTACGTCTCGTCGGCGTCCTCGCCCAGCGCGTCGAGGACGTACTCGGCGCTGTTCGCGTCGAAGACGAGCAGCGCGTGGCCCTCCAGGCCGCCGTCGAACTCGATGGCGACCGCCGTCTCCACGTCGTCGAAGAGCGCGGAGACGGAGTCCACCGGAGCGAAGTTTATCTTCGTCGTCTCGACGCGGGTCTGGGCGCCGGTCAACGTCGAGAGGGCGTCGGCCGCCTTCCGAGCGCCGGCGGTCCCGATGCGGTTGAACGTCCCGAGTGAGGCGAGGTCCACGCGCATCTTAGATCGAGTTGATCAGTTCCACGAACTCCTCCAGGTCCGGGAACGAGTAGATAGTCGCCTCCACGTCCACGTCGGGGGCCTCGAGCGTGGAGTCGAAGACCATCGCTATCTCGCGCTCGCCGGGGTCGACGCAGTGGTCGACGATGGCCGGCCCCACGGCCCGGAGCAACTGCGGCGTGGAGATGTCGATGGTGCGCCCGAGGACGTTCGCCCAGCCGTCGATAAACCCGCTGGTCATGATGTTGCCCACCTCGCGGATGGCCGAGCGCTCCATCTCGGTGTAGCCCGGCCCATCGCTCTCCTCGCCGCCGAGCATCGTGTGCGCCAGCGTCTTCGCGCTCTCGTCGTCGAAGAGCATCAACACGGACCCGTGGGGGCGCTCGACGAGGGGGACGTTGACGCCCACACGGCGCTCGTCGCCGAGGTGGGCGCCGAGATCCTCGATGTCGATGACGTTTATCTTGGTAATCTGCATGTGCGTCTCGACGCCCGTCAACTGCGTGAGATGCTGGGCGACCGTCTCGGCGCCCACCTTCGCGAGGCGGTTGACATCACGGAGCCGTCGGATGTCTATCTGTGTCGACATCGTCACAGCGTCCCGACGTCGAGGATGGTCACGACGTCGCCCTCGCCGAGGACGGCGGCCCCGGAGAGTCCGGGGATGCCGCTCAAGATGCCCTCGAAGGGCTTGACGACGACCTCCTCCTGGCCCCGCACGTCGTCGCAGTGGAGCGCGACCTGGCGTTCGGACTGACGGACCTTCACGAGCATGCCGTCGCCGTTACGGGTGGTCCCCGGCACGTCCAGGGCCTCGCCGAGGCGGACGAGGGGGTAGACGGTGTCGCCGTAGGTGACGACCTCCTCGCCGTCGACGGACTTTATCGGGCGCATCCGGCTGATCTCGTCGATGGACTTGATGGGGATGCCGTACTCCTCGCCGCCGGACTCCACGAACAGCACCTTGACGATGGCGACGGTCACCGGGAGGGTGAGCGTGATGGTCGTGCCCTCGCCCTCGTCGCTCTCGACCGCGACGGAGCCGTCGAGGCGCGTGACGGTGTCGTTGACGACGTCCATCCCGACGCCGCGACCGCTGACGTCGGTGACCGCGTCGGTGGTCGAGAAGCCAGGGTGGAAGACGAGTTCGGCCACCTCGGGGTCGGTCAGGTCCTCGACCTCGCTCGTCGAGAAGATGCCCTTCTCGACGGCTTTGCGGCGTACCGCGTCGTGGTCGATGCCGCGCCCGTCGTCGATGACCTGGACCTGCACGCGGTCGCGTTCGCGCTCCGCGCGGAGCGTGATGGTCCCGGTGGGGTCCTTGCCGGCGGCCTCGCGCTCCTCGGGTGCCTCGATGCCGTGGTCGACGGCGTTCCGAAGCAGGTGCATCAGCGGGTCGCTGATCTCGGTGAGGATGGTCCGGTCGAGTTCGACGTCGTCGCCCTCGATCTGGAACTCCACCTGCTTTTCCTCTTCGCGGGCGAGGTCCCGGACCAACCGCGGGAACTTCCCGACGATCTTCTTCATCGGGACCAGGCGCATGTCCATGACCGTGTCCTGGAGGTTCGAGGTGATCTTATCGAGTTCGTCGAGTTCCTCCTCGGCCCGCCGGTTGTCGCCGTCGACGCTGCGCCGGAGTTTGATGCGGGTGGTCACTAACTGCTCGACGAGGCCGTGGAGTTCGTCGAGTTGGTCGACGTTGACCCGCACCGACTGGATGTCGCCCGCGCCGTTGCCGGACTGGCCGCCCGCGTCGGCGGCCGACTCGGCGTCCTCTGCGGTATCGGCGGTTCGGTCGATCTCTGCTGCGGTGACGCCCGCGACCTTCCCGATGCCGGCGATGGTGGATTCGACGTCGCCGTCGTCGGTGGCGAGTGCGAGGTCGAACGACCCCTCGTACTCGCCGTCTTCGATGGCCTCTGTGTCCGGGACGGCCGCGACGACGTCGTAGGTTTCGCGAACGTCGCCCAGGACGAACATCGCGTCCACCCCCGGCATCTCGGAGTCCTGCATCTCGACGGTGACCCGGACGACGCGCTGGTCGGAGTCCACCGCAGAGAGGTCGAAGGGGACGGCCCCGCCGATCGTCGCCTCGGGTTCGTCCGCGACCGCGTCCTGGGACGCTTCGCCGTCTGCGAGGACCGCTCGCAGGTCGTCGATGATGGGCCGGACGTTCCGGGAGACCTCGCCGTCGGCCTCGATCTGGTCGAGACAGACCTCTATCTCGTCGATGGCCGCGAAGACGTGGTCCATCCGGTCGGAGGTGACGGCCACCTCGCCCTCGCGCATGGCGTCGAGGAGGTCCTCGACCGCGTGGGCGAGATCCGAGGCGTCGTCGAAACCCATCGCCCCGAAGTTGCCCTTCAGGGTGTGGGCCGTCCGGAATATCTGGTCCATCGCCGCCTCGTCCTCGGGGTTGCTCTCGAGGGTGAGCAGCGCGTTGTTCAGCTCGGTTACGTGTTCTTCGCCCTCGCGGACGAATTCTTCGAGGTATTCGTCCATCAGGTATCACTCCGAATGGAATCGAGGATGCCGTCGACCATGCCCTCGGCCGGGAGGACCTCGTCGACACACCCGGTCTCGATGGCCCGGGCGGGGATGCCGAAGACGGCACAGGTGGCTTCGTCCTGGGCGAGCACGGTCCCGCCCGCGTCGGCGATGTCGGGTGCGCCGCCGGAGCCGTCCGCCCCCATCCCGGTGAGCAAGACGGCCGTGACGGGGTCGGTCACCCGTTCGGCGACCGAGGACATCGTAACGTCGATGGCCGGCCGGACCGAGTGGACCGGCTCCGACTGTTCCAGTTTCACCCGCAGACGCCCGCTGCTGTAGCCCGTGACGACCATGTGGTAATCGCCTTTCGCGACCAGCGCCTCACCGCCGCCGATGCGCTCGCCGTCGGTGGCCTCGCGGACGTCGTACTCGCTTCGCCCGTCGAGTCTGTCCGCGAAGCGCCTGGTGAACTGGTCGGGCATGTGCTGGACGACCAGGATTCGCAGGTCGGCCGCTCGGGGGAGCCCCGAGAGAATCTCCTCGACGACGTTGGGGCCGCCAGTCGAGGCGCCGATGACGAGCGTCGGATTCCGCACGTATTGGTGGTCGCGGTCGGTCGTCGCGGTGGGGCGGTCACGGGCCCGGTGGGCCGGGGGTCGATGGGCCGTCGGGTCCGAGCGAGCGACGGACTTCACGGTGTCGACCAGCGCCTCGCGATGACTCGACAGTTCGGTCGAGATGGTCCCGCCCGGTTTCGCGAAGAAGTCGACGGCGCCCTTCTCCATGGCCTCGAGAGTCGCGTCGGCGCCGTCGGTGGTGAGCGCCGACAGCATCATGACGGGGACCGGGTGGCGCTCCATGATGGTCTCGACTGCCTCGATGCCGTTCATCTCGGGCATCTCGACGTCCATGGTCACCACGTCCGGGTCGTACTCCTCGACCAGTTCGACCGCCTCGCGCCCGTTCGACCCCTGCGCGACGACGGTCAACCCGCCGTCTTCGAGGATGGCGGTGATCACGGTCCGCATGAAATGCGAATCGTCGACCACCAGCGCGCGGGTCATGTCGAGAGGACGTTCTCGATGGCGTCCATCACGGACGGTTTCTGGAAGGGTTTGGTGATGTAGCCGTCGGCGCCGGCCTTGACGGCCTTCTTCATCTTCTCCTCCTGGCCGATGGACGTACACATGATGACGTGCGCGCCGGCGTCCAGTTCCTTGATGTCGCTGGTCGCCTCGATGCCGTCCCGAATCGGCATCACGATGTCCATCATCACCAGGTCCGGTCGGTTCTCCTTGTACTTCTCGACGGCCTCCACGCCGTTTTCCGCTTCGGCCACGATGTCGAACTCGCCCGCCAGAATCTCGCGGAGAAGATTCCGCATGAACTCCGAGTCGTCGACGAGCAGCACGTCCTGTGCCATGGTCGAATCGTCGTTCGATTAGGTGCCTTATAAAGCCATCTTGCTAGTTATCAGACCTGATTTTGACATCCTCCCACGGCTGAAGCCGTGGGATTCCTCCGGTGGGGATGTTGGCTATGCCGTCTCCACGGAGGCAAGTTTCCCGTCGCCGGTACTCCGGTTTGTGCGCTCCTCGTTGGGACTTGCCCTCTCGGGAGAGCGTGATAACTCCGACCAGTTGTGGTCGTCCCACTTGAGGCGCACGGGCCGTTCCATCGACCGTGGTGGTACAGGCGACGAGGTTGTTTGCGCCGACGTCCAAGGCAGCCGATTCCTCGGCTAGTGGTGAATCCCGTCGAGAATCAGGTACGGTGACGGGTTGAATGGCCCTGAACGTGTCGTCCACCTCGTCGTAGTACAGTTCCAACCGGCCCTGTTCGCCCTCCCATTTTGGGTCGCCAGCGACTTCGAGGCGCAGTCGGTCGTGGTAGCCAAGACCGTATTCGTCTTTTAGGTCTTGTCCCACGGGGATTGCGAGGCGGCTCCGCCCGCCGGTTTCGAGAGTAAACTGGTCGTTGCGGATGTACGTCCGCAGTTCTCGACTATCCTCCTCGTTGCCCCAGTAGCCGGGCGGGGCGGTGTCCTCGCCGCCCTCGCGGGCAGCGAAGAACGAGCGCCACGCTTCGCTGTTCTTGCGGATGACCTGTTGAGCGGTGGCGGAGCCAAGGACACCGACGTACTGCTTGCGGTAGTCGGCGGTATCCCACACTGACTCACCGTCGAAGAAGTTCTGGCGACGTTCGTAGTTCAGTTCGTTCCACAGGCTGGCGGAGGCGTCCAACAGGTCGCGGAGCAGTTGCTCGTCCTGCGTGGAGAGCGGGCGCACCGCGAACGTGTTGGTTCGCCTCACGACAACAGACATTTGTAGTTCTACGTCTAAATGTCTTTTGGACACAGACGATGCGACCGAACATCGACATCTCGCACACGCTGAACGGGCGCGTGAAAGACTACGCCGAACAGCAGGACGTGAGCCTCGAAGAAGCCTATCGAGAGATTATCGAAGCGGGGTTGGAAGCGGTGGAACATCCAGACGAGCCGTAGCGCGTGGACTGCTGGGCTATTCTGTCGCTCACACCCACCCCTATAGGGGTGGGCTTCCGCTTGCTACGTGTCAGGCCTCCTCCTCGTCGCGGACCGCGGCGATGAGCGCCTCGATGTCGAGCCACAGGACGAGGTGGACGTCCTCGGGAATCCCGTCCTCGTCCACTTCGCCCACGTGCTTGCGTAACACGCCCTTCACGAGTTCGGCCTCGATGGCGCTCGTCCGGATGCCCTGCAGGTCGCCGTTCCGGTCGACCTGTTCGGGCGGGTAGGTCGTCACCTCTGTAACTTCGTCGACACGAATGCCGATTTTCTGCTTGTCGTCGTCCCGGTCGAGGACGAGGATGTTCTCCTCCTCGCCGCCCTCGCCGACCGCGAGGAACTCCTTTGGGTCGACCACGGCGGTCGTCTCGCCGCGCAGGTCCATGACCCCGTCGACGGCGTCGGGCGCCCGGGGGACGCGGGTGATCTGTTTGGTCTCGACGATGCTGTCGACGGAGTCGATGTCCATCGCACAGCGCTCGTCGCCGAGAGCGAACTCCACGACCTCTGCCTCGACGGTCGTGGTCATCTCCGCGTCGGCCTCGACCGGCACCGCTGGCTCGGAATCAGAGACGGTCATCGTCGTTAGCGGTATCGGGGGTTCCATACCCTAAAACTGTTTCGCGGCGACTATCAAAAACGATGACTGGGCGCGGTCAGCGCCGATTGCGGAGCGGGAAGACCAGTCCCTCGTTGTCCCGTATCTCCGCGAGGAGGTCCGCGATGGAGTCCTCCGGGTCGAGGTCGTGTTCGTCCAGGTACGCCACCATCCCCCGGACGGGGTAGCGAACGCGGATGTTCGACTCCGCGAGCAGGATGCCAAGCGCCTCCTCGACGGCGGTCCCCCCGCCGACCTGCTGGGCGTACCACATCAGCAGGCCGTCGAAGGCCATGCCGATGTCGTCGGAGGCGAGTTGCTGGTGGCTGATGTCCTCGCCGGTCTTGGCGGCGATGCGGTAGGCGTACTGGCTGTCGGTCCGGTCGAGTTCCGCGGTTATCCACCGTTTGACGTCGGACCCCGACAGCGACTCGCTCCCCGTGGAACGGCGGCTTCCGCGATGGGGGTCCTGTCGAGTCTCCCGCTGGAAGGTTTCCAGGGACGTCTCGTCCCGGGCGGATGGCCGGTCCGGCGGCGAAGCGGTCTCCGCGCCGGCCTCGACGTCGGGTTTCCCGCTCGCCCCGATGACGTATCGACCCTCGTCGAGCTCCGCGACCTCGTCCTCCGAGGTGATGTCCAGGTCTTCGGGAGACAACACCGTGTCGTCCGGGGCCGCGTCCCGGTCGCGGTCGCGGGAGGGAGGCATGTCCCGGCGTTGGGCGCGTGCGACCATAAATCCTGCTCGGCCGTCGGACTACTGGCCGACGTCGAAGGGGTCCTCGCCGAGCAGCGACGCGAGCAACGCGATGGCGACGCCCTTATCGAGTGGGTCGTTGGCGTTGCCACACTGCGGGGACTGCACGCAGGCCGGACAGCCGTCCTCGCACTCGCAGGCGCGCAACATCGCGAGCGTGTCGGCCATCCACTCGCGCACGCCGTTGTAGCCCTCGCGAACGAGGCCCACGCCGCCGGGGTAGCCGTCGTAGACGAAGATGGTGCTCCGGCCGGTGTGGGGGTGCATCGGCGTCGAGAGACCGCCGATATCCCGCCGGTCGCAGAGGACGGTGGTCGGGAGCATGGAGATCATCGCGTGTTCTGCCGCGTGGATGCCACCCGGGAAGTCCCCGAGGGTCCGCAACTGGCGCTCGAGGTCCTCGGGGATGGTGTAGTACATCGCCTTCGTCCTGAGCGTCTGGGGCGGGAGGGACAGCGAGTGCCGGGAGAGCGTCTTGCCCGAGCGGTCGTCCGTGCGCTCGAACCCCGTCACCGTGGTCGTGAGCGTGATGTCCGCGAAGCGAACCAGCGCGTCCTCGCGCGGGAGGGGCGTGCGCTCGTCGAGGTCTTCCTGGACGCGAATGTCCTTCTCGGTCAGGACGCTCGTGTAGTAGTCGGCCCAGGTCGTCGACAGCGTGGCGACGCCCCGGTCGACGTCGAGGTCCGTGACCTCGTAGGTTCGCCCCTGGTGGTGGTAGATGGCGCCCTCGTGGGCGTCCCGGATGGCGTCCGAGAGCGGGAGCGAGGCGATTGCCTCCCCGCGAGCGAGCAACTCCACCGCCTGGTCGTCGATGGTCCGCAGACTCATCTCGTGCTGGGGACTGCCGTCGCCGTCGTAGACCCACCGGGGGCCGTTGGCGGTCGAGCGCTCTGCGAGCAGTCCCGCGTCGATCAGCGACCGGACGCGGTCGGGGAAGGGCTCCCCGAAGTATCGCTCGTCGTCGGGTTCGAGCCAGTTCTCGCGGGCGGCCGAGAGCACGTGGTCGTCCAGCAACTGCTCGTTCTCGGGGTTGACGACCGCGCGCTCGGGGGCCTCCTCGAAGAGCGCCTCGGGGTGGGCCATCACGTACTGGTCGAGTTGGTCCTCGCCGGCGACCAGGACGACCAGGCTCTCGTCGTCGCCGCGGCCCGCGCGGCCCGCCTGCTGGAACGTGTTCATCCGCGTCCCGGGGTAGCCATCGAGGACGACCGCGTCCAGGGTACCGATATCCACCCCGAGTTCCAGCGCGTTCGTGCTCCAGACGCCGCGAATCTCGCCCGCGTCGATACGGGCTTCCAGGTCGCGGCGGCGGTCCGGTTTGAGCGCGGCCTGGTAGGCGGCGACCTCGTTCGCGAGCGACCCCTCGCCGCGGTCCCGGAGCGCCCGGGAACTCTCCTGGGCGTACCGTTCGGCGGCCTGGCGGGCGCGCGTGAACACGAGCGTCTGCAGGTCTGACTGGACGAGGTCGGCGAAGACGTGTTTGGTCTCGACGTGATTCGACCGACGACGCCCGTCGCCACCCCCGTGGAGGGGCGGGTTCCAGAACAGCCAGCGCTTGGGACCCCGCTCGCTGGCGTCGTGGTCGACGAGCGCGAACGAGGATTCGGGGCGCCCGAGGACGGCGCTCGCGTGCTCGACCGGGTTGCCGATGGTCGCGGAGGCCGCGACGAACTGCGGGTCGGCGTCGAAGCGGTCGGCGATGCGGGCGAGGCGGCGGAAGACCAGCGAGACGTGACTGCCGAAGACTCCGCGGTACTCGTGGACCTCGTCGACGACGACCGTCTCCAGCGACGAGAAGAACCACTCCCAGAGGCGGTGGGCGTAGGGGAGCAACGCGTAGTGGAGCATATCGGGGGTCGTGAGCACGACGGTCGGTCGGCGGTCCCGGACCTCGCGTTTCGCCGAATCGGAGAGCCGACCGGTGTACTGGGCGACCGAAACGCGTGAGCCGAAGCCCAGGTCGCGAGCGAGCGAGGTCAGCGACTCCTCCTGGTCGGCGATGAGGGCGTTCTGCGGGGCGACGTACAGCGTGCGCCCGCCGTGGTCCATCGCGCGCTCGAACGCCGGGACGGTGTAGGCGAGACTCTTCCCGCTGGCGGTCGGCGTCGCGACGACGACGTCGCTACCCCCACGAATCGCCTCGATGGCCTCGACCTGGTGGTCGTAGAACTCCTCGATGCCCCGGTCGGCGAGCGCGCTCTCGAGACGCGATTCGACGTCGAGTGCCTGCGTGCTGGCGGCCTGTCCGGGGACCGTTCGCTCGTGGACGATCTGTCCGTCGTAGTACGAGCGGTCGCGAAACAGGGCGGCGGGGTCGTCCACGAGCGCAGTTGGCCATCCGCGCGTTTTGCGGTTTCGGTCGCGGGAATCAGTCCGAAGCGGTAGGGGTAAACCGCCGGGGGCGGTACCCCGCCCCATGTTTCCACGGCTCTCGTACCTCGAGTGGATGGCGGGGCGACCGGAGGCGGTCCCCTACGACCTCGGCACCTCCGGCTTGCAGGGTGACCGCCCGGACGGGGACGTCGTCGTGCCCGAACCGCTCGAGGACCTACCCGACGCGCCTGCGGGTGCGACCCTCGAGAACCTCGTCGCGACCGAGTACGACGTCCACCCCGAGCAAGTCCTGCTAACCGCCGGTGCGACCCACGCGAATTTCATCGCGTTCGCGGCGGCCCTCGACGCGGCCGACGGCGACGAGATTGCGGTCGAGGCACCCGCGTACCAGCCGCTGGTCGGGACACCGATGGGCCTGGGGGCGAGCGTCGAGCAGTTCGACCGCGGACCGGCCGGCGAACTCGACCTGGACGCGATGGCGACGAGCCTCGGCGAGGACACCGCACTCGTGACCCTCACCAACCGCCACAACCCGACCGGCTATCTCGCCTCCGTGGACGACCTGGCCGAGGCGGCGGCGGTCGCGGGGGACGCCGGTGCACCGCTCCTCGTCGACGAAGTCTACGCGCCGTACGTCCTCGACGCGGGGGCGGGACCGCTGGGGGGACCCAGCGTCGCGGGCCGCGAGAACGCAGTCGTCACCGGGTCGCTCACCAAGTTCATGGGGCTGGGTGACCTGCGCATCGGGTGGCTCGTCGGGCCGCCGGCGTTCGTCGAGCGGGCACGACAGATCGCGCCGCACGTCCCGGACGTCGCCGGCCCAAGTCGCGTGCTTGCCCGGCGGGCGCTGTACGGCGCTGACGAACTGGTCTCGGACCAGCGCGACCTGCTCGCGGCGAACGATCGCGCGCTCTCGGAGTTCGTCGAGGACCGCGATGATTTCGCAGGGACGGTCCACGAGGGTGCCTCCTTCGGATTCTTCGAGCCGACAGCGACGTCGGTCGCAGAACTCGTCGGGGCCGCGTGGGAGGAAGGCGTGCTGGTCGTTCCGGGGCGGTTCTTCGACGACCAGTCGCGGGTCCGCGTCAGTGCCGGCAGGTCGCCGACGGACGTGGCCGTGTCGCTGGCGCGACTCGGGCAGGTGCTGACGGACGTCGGACGGGCACCTTGAACAGTTAAGGGGCACCGAATCGTTGCCCGGGGCATGGACGAGGAACCCGAGGAAATCACCACGCTCGTGGGCCGGGAGGTCTACTCGAACAACGGCGTCTTCGTCGGCGAGGTCCAGGACCTGCGTCTCAACCTCGACGCCGAGGTCGTCAACGGCCTCGCGCTGACCGCGCTGAACCCCGAACTCTTCGAGTCGGTCGCGACGGGACAGAAGGGCGTCATCGTACCGTACCGCTGGGTCCGCGCCGTCGGCGACGTGGTCCTCATCAACGACGTCGTCGAGCGTCTGAAAGAAGAGACCGAACAGATGGCCGAGTGAGCCCGCCCCGTTAGCTGCCGGTGTTCGTACTCTCCTGTTCGACGCCCATCGCGTCGAACAGTTTGCCCTTGACCGCCTCTTCGGTGAGCGAGAGCAGCGTCTGTCGGTTGTCCTCGGTCGTCTCGATGCCGGTGTAGATGCCCAGCGGAATCTCCGCGCTCGCCTGCGTGGAGTGGCCGGCGGCCTCCCCCATCTCGCCGAAGGCGTCCTGGAGGACGTTGCCGATGTTCATCCGGATGTCCTTCGACCGGGCCGCGAGGTAGATGGTGTCCTCGATGATGCCGAAGACGGCCGTGGTGGTGATTCCCTCGAGGTTGAGCAACTGCTGGGCCGCCTGCGAGAGGGCGTCCCGGGAGTTGATGAACCCCGCGTTGGAGACGAGGTGGCTGCCCTGGACCTCCCGGTTGGTGATGGCCTCCGCGAGGACGTCCAGGGTCTCGGGGCTCATGTTCGGCGACTCGACCTGCTCTAAGGTGTCGTGGTTCGCGAACGGGTAGAGGTACGCCGCCGCGGTCAGGTCCGCGGGCGTCGTGTCCCGCCGGAAGTCGAGGGTCTCGGCGCGGATGCCATAGAGGAGCGCCGTGGCGACCGCTTCGCTCACGCTCAGGTCGAACTCCTGGATGTACTTCGTGAGGATGGTCGAGGTCGAACTGACGTTCGGGCGCACGTCGACGAAGGTCGCGTCGACCTCCGCCTCGGTGTCGTAGTGGTCGAGGTAGATATCCACCTCGCGGTCGACGTGGGTCTCGCCAGCCTTCGCGGGGTCGATGAGCGCGATGGTGTCGTACTCGTCGATGTCCACGTCGTCGTAGGGGAGCAACGCTATCTCGAGGAGGTTGACGAACGCCCGGTTCTCCTGGTGGCCGATGTCGCCGAAGTAGAGGATGTCCGCCTCGGCGCCGAGGTGTTCGGCGATGGCCTGCAGGGCCGCCGCGCTCGCGATGGAGTCCGGGTCGGGGTTGTCGTGGGTGACGATGGCCACCCGGTTGGTCGTCGCCTCGAGGACGTCGGCCAGCTGGCGGGCCTTGTACTCGAGTTCGCCCGACTCGAGTGCCCGAAGCGCCGCGTCGGCGATAACCGAAGAGGGGTTGATGACGACGTCCGCCCCGAGTTCGGTGAGTTCGTCGCTGGTGACGGGGTCGGTCGCGCGCGCGACGATGAACTGGTCTTCGTTGCGTTCGCGGATGCTCTCGACCGCCGACTCGTTGGCCGCCACGTCGGAGGCGAGAATCAAGACGACGTCCCGGTCCGCGACGACGTCTGCCACGTCCGGTTCCTGGATGTCCATCGTCTGGGCGTTGAGGTCCTGGTCGCGCAGGGCCTCCACGCGCGATTCGTCGCGGTCCAGGATGAGAACGTCCTTCCCGCGTTCGACGAGCTCGTCGGCGACGGCGTGGCCGACGCTCCCGCAGCCCAAAATCGCGTACGAGGACATCGAGGAGATCGTGGACCGGCTACTCATGGTAGACAGGGATTTCCCGTGGCGGGTACTTATTCCTGCCGCACCCCCGCCGACGTCCGTCGGGGTGTGTCTCGTCCCGTCGCCCGACCGCGAAAGCAGAACGTTCTTTACCTCCCCGGCGGCTACCTGTAATTGCCAGGGCCGGTAGCTCAGTTAGGCAGAGCGTCTGACTCTTAATCAGACGGTCGCGTGTTCAAATCGCGCCCGGCCCGCTTT
>JBDGTU010000053.1:48914-49001 GCA_042216495.1 Haloferacaceae archaeon | reverse complement strand
TAGGGCGAGGGGTTCCTAACCCCTCGACCGCGGGTTCGAATCCCGCCACGCCCGTCGCTTCTCGCGAACGAACGTGAGCGAGAGCGG
>JBDGTU010000053.1:0-48814 GCA_042216495.1 Haloferacaceae archaeon | reverse complement strand
TTCGAATCAGGGAAGAGGTTTGCTCTGATCGTGGTTCGAATCCCGCCACGCCCGTCGCTTCTCGCGAACGAACGTGAGCGAGAGCGGCGGGTCAGGGATTCGAATCAGGGAAGAGGTTTGCTCTGATCGTGGTTCGAATCCCGCCACGCCCGTTCTGCGAGGAGCGGACGCGACGAGCGAACGGGGACGGAGTTCGAACCCGACGAGACGAGCGACGCGAGTCTCGGCACGGTTCGAATCCTGCCATGCTTTTCGCAGACAGTCATACCGCTTGTCGTCATCCGTCTACTTGGGTGGCATCACATACCGAACAGCGCGGCGCCATATCGTGACGGGAACCGCATGGCCGTCGTCAGAGCACCGACACTCCGTTGAGGGCGGTCCGCTCGTCGAGTTCCGACCCGGTGAGACGCACAAACGGGGTCAGTCGCGGATCCGCGTTCGCACGGCAAACAGTTCGGCCCGCGTGTTCGTATTCGAGGCCGAACGGTCGAGGGGGACACGGTCGGGGGCGTCCTGATTCCGCACGATCGCCGCGTCGAGGTCGGATACGAGCCGCTGCAGGCGGAAGTTCTCAGGGCGCTGCGAACAGTACCGTTCCAGTGCTCGACGGTCGTACACGGCGTGCAACGGGTGGCGTCGCTCGTTGCTCGCCGGGATGAGCGCGGCGGCAGATCGGCTCACGTATTCGGTGACGAGCCACTCGACCGCGTCGGAATCGAGTCGCGGCATATCGCACCCGCAGACGAACACGGCGTTCGCCTCGACCGCATCGAGCGCCCCCGCGAGCCCCGCGAGCGGGCCGCGTCCCCACTCGGCGTCGTACCGATAGCGGACCGGCGACGCGAGGGCCGGGTCGACGACGGACTGCTTCTCCGAATCGCCGACTGCGACGACCGGCGTCCGATCGGTTGCGGCCCGCACCGCGTCAACGACGCGAGCGATCATCGGCTGGTGCTGGACCGTCGCCAGCGACTTCGGCTCGGACCCGAATCGCTCGCTCTCGCCGCCAGCGAGCACGATGGGCGTGACCGACACGCCTCGGCGGTTACGGTCGTCCTGGCGGCGCTCGTGGCTCATTCGTACTCGGGGTCGGCGAGGGTCACCGTTTCGTATCGGTCCGGATCCGCATCGGCTGGCAGGCTGAGCAGGTCGATTCGACGGATCCCCTTCACCAGTCGCTCGCCGTCGATGCCGCCGGCCAGGAACCGCAGTGCGTACGGCTGCATCTCCCGGAGCGGTTCACCGTCGCGTTCGAACGCGACGACCCCGTCGAGCGCGTCGACGACCGGGATGCAGATCGCGTAACCGTCGTCGCTCTCGACGCGGAGGTGTGTCGTCTCCGCGGGGGCGTCGACGACGTTCAGCAGAGAGGTCACCGGAGCGCCGGTCCAAGAGGCGGTCGTCCGCTCGCCGGTCGCACAACGGATCGTGTACTCGCGGGTGACGCTCGACCGGCCCGCGCGGGCGGCATCGACCGCGTGGCGCTCACCGCCGCTGCCGACGAGAAAACTCGTCGGTGCGTCCGTGCACTCGGTCGGGGCGGCGTCACCGTCGGCGACGATGGCGCCACGCATCAGGCGTCACCTCGTACGGTCTCACGGTGATGCGTCCGCCTGAGCGTCCCGACGCTGTCGGCGACCGTCGCGGTCAGGCGATCGAACGCGGCGGCGGCCTCGCCGGGCTCGCGGCGGACCACTGGCTCGCCGTCGTCGCCGCTCGCCCTGATGGTCGGGTCGAGCGCCGCCCGGACACCGTCGGCAATCGCGGCCTCCGACGGGGCGTGCGGGGCGCCGAGGGCGAGGCGGACGCGCGCGGTGGCGCCGTCGATTGAAACCGAATCGACCTGTCCGGCGGCGACGATGTTCTGTCCGGTATCCGGGTCGGTGACGGTGCGAAGCCTGTCGAGTACGTCTTCTGGTGAAACGTCGTGTGTCATTAGTGTGGATGGTGTGCGTCGCGGGCGACGGCTTGCGTGCGGTCGTGGGGGGATGCGGTCGTGGGGAGGTGCGGCCGGCAGCGGGGTTCTCCGGTCGACCGTGGGGCGGCGGGCGCGATGCTACTCCGCGTGCACCCCCTCGCGCGCGTCCCAGGCAGTGAACGTCCGCGCAGTCCGCGCGAGCGCCGCGAAGACCCCTTCGACGCTGTCGGCCTCGGCGACCGCCTCATCGAACTCGTCGAGCCAGCCGAGCAGCGCGATCGTCTCCCGCTGGGCCTCGCGAACGGTGGCCAGCTCTGTGTCCTCGTCGCCGCCGACCAGCGCTGCTTCGCGTTCGCAGAGCGCCCGTATGAACTCGAAGAGCGCAGCGAGGTGGTCCGGGATTCCATCACCGCGATCGGGATCGAAATCGGTTGCCTCATAGAGGCGTGCAGCCGTCGCGGCGGGATCACCGAGGAGTTCGCCGGCCGCCCCGGCCTCGTGGTACGGCGAATCGGACTCGAAGGACTCGCTCGGGTCGTCGTTGTGCGCCGACGCGAACGGCGGTACGTAGTGCGGCCCCGGCACGACGAACAGGTTGTCGTACGCGACCGCGAGTGCTTCGCTGTCGAGGTCGTGCCGCTCCAGCGGCTCGGTCTCGATGTCGACCGGCAGCGCGCTCGCGAGATCGGCGAACGTTCCGTCCTCGAGGGCCGTGGCGGCCGTCTCGACGTCACCGTCGAACGTCGCCGCCAGGAGCCCGTAGACGGCGGCCCTGGCGCGGGCCGTCGCCGCCATGTCGTCGGGGAGGTCCGCGGGTTGCGCGGACTCCTCGTCGGCGTCACCGCCGTCCGGATCTGCTTCAGTGTCCGCAGCCGTTCCCGTCGATACGTCGCTCATCGCGGCTCCACCTCGACGAAGGCGTCGTACTGCGCGTTGCTCCCGCCGACTAGGTCCGAGAGGCCGATGTCCCCGAGTTCGTTGTCCAGCGGCTGGAGGTGGTTGATGGCGAAGCCGGCGTCGCGGCCCTTCGCGAGTCCGGCCTCGTCGTTCATCGGCTCGTCGAACTGGTAGGGGGTATGGCCGTACCCACCCGGCGGGGTTCGGGTCTCGCCGTCGACAGTCTGGGCCGTCGCGCCGTCGCCCTCGCGACCCCACCCCCACATCGCGCCGACAACCCCCGGACGGATCCCCTGGGTGACCATCGCCATCCCCTCGACCGTCCGTCGTCCGGCGTCGATCACGATCTCGTCCCCGTTCTCGATGCCGCGTTCCTCGGCGTCGCGGGGGTTGATCCACAGTGGGTTCTCCGGGCGCGTCTCCCGGAGCCACGGGCTGTTGGTGGTCCGGTGCATCCCCTGGGTCCGTGGCTTCCAGTTGATGAGCCGGAGCGGCCGTTCCGAGTCGGCGTCGCTGGTGACGGCCGCCTGCACGTCGCCGTTGTAGTGTTCCACGTCGTCGACGCGGGGGAGCGGATCGAAACGCTCGCCGGTGTAGGAGTGTTTCCCCTTCGGGACGACTTCGCTGTAGAAGTTCACCCGAGTGCCGAGCTTGTACTCCATGTAGTCGCCGTCGTAGGCGTTCGAAGCGTCCATCTTGCCCGCGTAGTCGTAGTCGTGGCCGCGCTCGGCGAACGCCTCGCCGTAGTCGTCGACGGGTTCCTCAAATCGTCCGCCACGGTTCAACACCGTGACGACCTTGCGCCACTCCTCGTCTCTGACGGCGGCTCGCCAGCGCTTGATGTCGAAGTCATCGCCGAGTCCCTTTTCGTGGCTCTCGCGGAAGACCTGGTGCTCCTCGTCGGTCGCGTCCGAAACCGGCTCGCGGTCGTACGCGATGTTGGCGGCTAGTTTGAGGTAGAAGTCTTCTGACTGGTGGAGCGGCCAGAGTTCGCCCTCAGCGTCGGGGATGGCATCCGCGCCGACACCGGGGAGATCGAGGCGTTTCCAAATGTCGATGAGCACGTCTTCGAAGGGCCGCGCATCGGGGACGACCTGGATGGCCGGCTGACTGATCTTCGCGTCCGCGAGGCGCTTGTTCGGGTAGGTCCCGAAGTTCTCCCAGCGCTCCAGGTACGTCGGCTCCGGGAGGATGTAGTCAGCGTACTTGCTGGTGTCGCCGATGACGGTATCCGACGCGACGATCAGCGGGATGGTCTCTTGATCCTCGAGGATCGCCGGGATCTGGTCGCCGCCCGACGCCGACATCACGTGGTTCTCCGAGTACGGCCGGATGAACAGCGCGTTGATCCCGTAGGGATACTCGTCGGCGGCGCTCCCGTACAGTTCTTGGACGGCGTATGGCGGTGCGACGGGGAACCAGGGCCGCTTGGCTGGGTAGCCGTCATCGCGCTCGAACAGCGACGTGTCCTCGTAGTTCACGCCGCCGCGCAACAGTGGGATGCCCCACGGGCTGTGGCCGTCGGGGACTTTCGTAACCTTGTACCGCCCTGAGTTGGCGTTATATCCGGCGTACGGCGTGATCTGCCCGCCCTTCCAGTCGTAGTTGCCGATGAGGTGCTGGAGCGTGGCGATCGCGCGGGTGTTGTAGAACCCGTTCGAATGTTTCGCCGGCCCGCGGTACGCCAAGATGGCGGCGCGTTTCCCGTGGCTCGTGAACTCGTCGGCCAGGTCTTCGATCTGGCTGACCGGGACACCCGCCATCTCGGCGTACTCTTCGAGGGGGTACTCGAAGACGCGGTCGCGGTACTGGCGCCACGCGCTCTCGGTCTGCACGCCGTCAATCGCCATCCTGACGTCGAGAACCGCCGTCTCGACCTCGCTCGCGGGTTTCGGCTCCCCCGAGTCGGCGTCGACGACGACGTAGTCGTCAGCCGTCTCGGCATCCTCGGGGACGAGTCCGAGATCGGCGGCTCGCGCCTTCGGTGCGCTCTCCTCGTCGACGAGGACGAGGTGGGTCGCATCGCTCCAGGTCGGCTCGTCGTCGTCTGTCGCGGCCGATTCCGAGGGGTTTCGGAGGTACTTCAGGTCGTGGCGGTCGTGTTCGATGATCCAGCGCGCCATCCCGAGCGCGAGCGCTCCGTCGGCGCCGGGTTCGACGCCGACCCACTGCTCGGCCTTCTCGGCGGTCTTCGAGAGTCGGGGATCGACGACGTCCATCCGCATCCCGTCTTCGATGGCGTTGGTGAGTTTGGGAGCGAGCCAGGTCGGGCCCTTGTTGGCGACCATCGGGTTCGTCCCCCAGACGATGAGGTACTCGCAGTTCTCGATGTCCGGGTACTGCCGCTTTTTGCCGCCGTCGTAGGAGCGGACGTTGCCCATCACGCTCGAGAACCCGCAGGTCCCCGCGTGGTGGACACTGTTTATCGATCCGAGGCCCTGCTTCCACAGACGGGCACGGATAAAGTTGCGCCGGAACCCGCCGACGTCGACAATCTGGTTGGCCTTCGGTCCCAGGTCGGGGTGGTCGGTATCGATGAGGTCCTCGCCCCACCGCTCGTCGAACGCCGCCTTCGACAGGTCGCCGTTCTGGACGGCCTCCCAGTCGCTCATCACCTCGTCTTTGGGGGCGAATCCCCATATCTCCCGCAGCCCGGGGTGGCCGAGGTTGTCGTCGCCATCGACGATTTCGGTGATGGCCTGCTCCCAGGAAATCGTCTTCCACTGGTCGCCCCCCCGCGGGCCGACACGCTTCATCGGCTTGCGAACGCGGTAGGTGTCGAACGCCGTCTGGATGCCTGCCTGCCCCTTCAGGCAAATTCGGCCGCCAGAGAGCGACCACCGATCGGTGTCGACGTCGCCCGTGCCTTCGAGGTCACCCATCGCGACCGCCTCGGGGTCGCTCTCGTAGGGAACCTGCGCGAACGGCTGCGTGTTGAGGAACGAGTAGGGGTTGCCGGCGAGCTTCCGCACGAGCGAACTGTACTGGCCCGTGTCGCTCTCGTCGGCCAGCCGAACTTTGATCGGGCAGAAGGTGTTGCACTGTCCGCAGGTGGTGTGGATCACGTCGCCAGCGCCGTACTCGCCGTAGTCAGTCCCGGTGTAGTGCTGGTTGGCGTCGGTCCAGAGGTCGGTGGTATCGATGTTCACCGTCGCGGAACTGGCCGCGCCGAGGACTCCGATACTCCCGACAGCCTTCACTAGGTCACGGCGGGTAAGCGACGCGCTATCGTCTGCGCCGCCGTCGGCCTGTTCGTCGGATCGATCGCTGTCAGTACTCATGAGTGATCACCTCGGTCGAGGGGGGTCAGCGGAAGTAGTTCGGCACCGATCGTGTACAGCAGCAGTCCGACCGCGATCATCCCGACGCTCGTCAGCGACTCGACAGGCGTCGGGAAGTACGAGCCGTGGGGGAGTCCCTCCATCACCGGGAGGATCTGGGGCGGGACGACGATGTTGAAGCGAACGGCGACGATGCCGACCACGACGCTCAGTCCGGCCGCGACCATCAGCCCCGGCGTCCGTCGCCAGCTGCGCTTCGAGAGCAAGACGAGCGGGAACACCCAGCCGAACCCCACCATAAACCACCAGAACGACCAGGACATCTCGCCGAACAGCACGATTATCCAGGTTTCGACCTCGTGGGGATGGAGGCTGTTGAGCGCGATGAGCATATCGATGGTGGTCAGAGCCACATCGGTGACAACAAACGCCGCAAGCAGTTTCGAGAGCCGTTCGAGGAGGTCGCGGTCGACCGACTCGCCGTCGAACAGCCGCGTCCGCAGGACGTACAGCGCCATCACCAGCGCCGTGCCGGAGACGACCGCCGAGATGACGAAGATGATTGGGAACAGCCCGCTGTTCCAGTACGGTCGCGCCTTCGCGACGGCGAAGAGGACGCCAGTTCCGCCGTGGACGAGGAAGACAGCCAGCGGGATCCCGACGATGCCGGCACGCTTGAGCCAGGTTCGGTCGGTCTCACGGGCGGACTCAGTCGTCGCCGTGCGGCCGAGGGTCAGGAGCTTGTAGAGGCGCGCACGCAAACCGGACCCGCGCTCGGCGATGCGGGCGAGGTCGTACCGCATCGAAAAATACAGCTCCGTCACGAGGATCCCGATGTAGGCGACGTACGCGTGGACCTCCCACGCAAGTGGGGACGTGAACTGACGCCAGATGAATGGATAGTACATCCGGTCCATTCGGCCGAGGTCCGTCCAGACGAACAGGAGCGCGACGACCATACTGATGATCGCCGCGAACAGGGCGTCGCGGTCGATGCGGTGCATCCCCTCGACGCCGAAGACGTTCGCGAGCGTGCTCACGAGGAACGCGCCCGCCGAGAGACCGACGAAGTAGATGTAGAAGGCGACCCACGCGCCCCAGGGGGTCGTACTCGTCAGGTTGGTACTCGCCATCCCCCGGGTGAGGCGGAGCCACATCGCGTACCCGCCGACGAGGAGGAGGACGGCGAGCACGGCGTACCAGGCGATACGCAACCGGCGGCTCTCGAAGCCGGGATCGAACTCGAGGTCGTACGTCGATGATTCAGTTGCCATTGGCCTATTTGAGGTAGTAGACGTTCGGGTCGGTCCCCTCGCTCTCTTTCAGTTGGAACGCCCGCGAGGAGTCGGCCATCTCGGACACCTCGCTGTCGGGATCGTCGAGATCGCCCATATTCCGGGCGTCGCCGACGCACGTCTCCACGCAGGCCGGCTCCTCCCCGCGTTCGAGCCGGTGCGTACAGAAGCTACACTTGCGAACGTTGCCGACCGGCGATGCGCCGTCCTCGCGGGGGCCGCGGTCGACCCCGTACTCCGGGCTCGTCACCTCGCCGGCGCCCTGTACTTCATCCTCGTAGTTCTCCCCGAAGTCGAAGTAGCGCGCCCCGTACGGGCACGCGATCATACAGTACCGGCAGCCGATGCAGCGCTCGTAGTCGATGTTGACGACGCCGTCGTCCATCTTGTACGTCGCCGAGACCGGACAGACCTGGACGCACGGCGGGTTCTCGCACTGCATACACGGCCGCGGGAGGTTCGTCCGGGTGACGTTCGGGAACTCACCGTGTTCCTCCTCCATCACGACGTTGTACGAGACGCCCGGCGGCGTCCGGTTCTCGGCCTTACAAGCGACGGTACAGGAGTCACAGCCGACGCACTTCTGGAGGTCGATGACCATTCCCCATCGCTCGTCGCCGGAGGTCGCCTCGTCGCCTGACGCAGCTGTCTCGGCGTCGGCAGTCCCCTGGTCACCTCCGGACAGGCCGCAGGCGACGTCATCCATAGACCCGACCGAACACCCCAGCGACTCGGCCGTCTCATCGGAGATGGTCTGGTCCGGGCTTTCGATAGACGGGTTCGGGGTCGCGCGGTACGCCTCCCCGAACTCCGCGTTCGCTATCTCGTCGTACTTCGTCCAGTACTCGTCGCTGGACAATTCACCGCGTGAGACCCGCTTTGCGTCCTCGGCCATCGCGAGCCCCAGCTCCGTGTCGTAGTCGGTCTTTTCGAGTTCCTCTCGCGGGTCCGTCTGCTCTGCATCGACCATCGCGTCGAACTCGTCCGTTCCAACGTCGGGGATGCCGGGAAGCCGCTTTTTGGTACTACTCACGGCCAGCACCCCCTTTCACGCCTGCGGAGATAGGTTCCGGCATACACGTAGAGATACGCAATCCCGAGGGTTGGGCGTACTTCCAATACTGTTGGGCCCCGATACGAGCGGTCGTTCAGGGTATAGTACGGACACCAATACTGTTTGGTATCCGGGAACCCCCCCATTGAGCGAGTGACGACTCGGCACCGGTTCCAGCGCGAGTGAGAATCCCACCGGTTAAAATGGAAGAGGCGCCCCCATCTACCATGACGCTCATTCGTTCGAACAGTTACGTCACCCGTGTAGCGTTGCGCGAGAGCCGAGGATGAACGCGGTCATTCTCGTATCGATCGTGCTCCGCCTGATCGGGGTCGGGTACTCGGGACTGCTCCTGTACCGGAGCCGTGACGGTCGGTTCGGCTTCCTGACGCTGATGTTGGGTCTGATGGCGGCTCGACAGGTCCTCAGTGCGCAGTCGTCGACGACGCGGATCGCGGAGCTCCCCGGTCTCGTCGTGAGCGTGCTCGCCGTTCTCACCGTCTACTACCTGTCGAACTACGTGGAGGAGGAGCGTCGCATCACGGACCGACTTCGAGGGTTCCGCAAAGCCGTCGAACACGCCGGACACGCCATCTTCCTGACCGAACCCGACGGTACGATCGAGTACGCCAACCCGGCCGTCGAGGAGGTGACTGGTTACGAGCCCACAGATGTCGTCGGCAAGGATCCCAGTCTCTGGAAGTCCGGCGAACACGACGAGGAGTTCTACGCCGAGATGTGGGACGTCATCACGTCGGGCGACATCTGGGACGGCGAGATCGTCAATCAGCGCAAATCGAGCGCTCTCTGCTGGGTCGATATGACGATCGCCCCGATCACGGACGGAGACGGCGAAGTCGAACGGTTCGTGGCCGTCGAGACTGACGTAACCGAACGCAAGGAGCGTCTGCTCCGCATCGAAGAACAGAACGAGCGCCTCGAACTCCTGAACGACACGAACGCGGTGTTGCGTGACGTCAATCGCGAACTCGTGGCGGCCTCGACGCGGGAGGAGGTCGAAGAGACCGTCTGTGAGCGGTTCACCGCGTCCCGCCTGTTCGACGCGGCGTGGATCGGTGAGCGGAGCATCGTTGACGGAGCGATCGACGAGCGGACCGAGAGCGGCATCGACGATTCGAGCGTGGATGCACAACTTGAGGTGCTCCGGACGGGCGACCCGTCGCCGGTCGCCCGAGCGTGCGACGAAGGCGCCCCGGTGTTCGTCACTGCCGAGGCCGTACCCGGGACGGACGGTCCGGGAGCGGAGCTGGGGATCGTCCCGCTGACGTATCAGGAAGCAAACTACGGGGTACTCGTGGTGCACGCACAGCGAGATGACACGTTCGACGCGATCGACCGGGCGCTGTTTTCGGAGCTCGGCGCGACGATCGCAGACGCGATTAGCGCGGTTCAGAGCCGACAGACCCTCGAGACGGACGACGTCACCGAACTCGAGTTCCGCGTCGGGGAGGGGGAGGACCCACTGATCGCGCTCTCGGGGTCGCTCGACTGCGACGTGGAACTCGATCACGTCGCGACCGACGGGGACGACGGTCGAGTCCTCTACTGTACGCTGACAGGAACGACGCCCGACCGTGTCCGGGCCTACGTCGAGGAGACGGCCGGCATCACAGACGTACAGCACCTCAACGCCTACGAGGATCGACACCTGTTCCGGCTCTGCATCGACGAGGCCCCCGTCGCGGCCGTACTCGCCGACTACGGCGCGCGCATCGAGACACTCGTTGCCTCCGGCGGTTCGGGTCGACTCACGGCGGAGGTGTCGCGGGCGAACGACGTCCGGCCGGTCGTCGAAGCGCTCGCGGCCACGTATCCCGACATCGAACTCCTCGCGCGCCGCGAGCGCGAGCGCGACGTCGAGACCGAGGACGAATTCCGGGGCCGGCTGGAAGCGTTGCTGACGGCGCGACAGTTGGAAGCGGCGCGAACAGCGTACTACGCCGGCTTCTTCGAGTGGCCCAGGGAGAGTTCCGGCGAGGAAGTGGCCCGAAAGATGGAGATCTCGCAGTCGACGTTCACCCAGCACCTCCGGACTGCGGAGAAGAAGCTGTTCGGTGCGCTGTTCGACGGACCGGCCCCAAGCGACTCCTGAGTCCCGATCGGTTCGCCGATACGAAGCGCACCGCCGCCTCACGGTACCCGGCGGCGGAGGTGAACGGTGGCGATGCCGACGACGAATGCGACGCCGACGCGCGCGAGGACGCCGAGAAAGCTGACGCCGATCGTGAGATGGAGATCGGTAATCCCGCGGCCACTCCGGCCGAGTTCGACGGGGATGAGCGCCTACCCGACGCCGAGCATCGACAGCGGGAACGCGCCCCCACGCCGTCGCGAGAACGGCGGAGAGTGCGTACAGGACACTCATACCGCTCTACGAGATACAGTTCGACTGCTTTCTCGGGGCTGATCGATTCCAAATTCGTTGGTCGCTCGGTGGGAAACCGCACACGATCATCCACGCGCGTCGGCGTATTTCGTCCGGCGCACGCCCGCGCAGACGTCTCACGCGTTCTCGGGTTTGCGCGCCTCGATAGTGGCGGAGACGACGTAGTCGCTCAGTTCGCGGTCGTCGTCCCAGTCGTCGATGAACGCCGCACTCTCGTCGTCGGGCGTAATATCGACGCCGACGAAGCCGGCCGCCGTCAGCATCGCGTCGAGGTCGTCGACGGGGGAGGCACCGGTGATACAGGCGGCGACGGAGTCCGGGTCCCGGCGGACCTCCTCGGGGAGCGCCGCCGTCGAGACGACGTCAGAGATGGCGAGGCGACCGCCCGGTCGGAGGACGCGATAGCACTCGCGAAAGACCTGGGCCTTCGAGGGCGAGAGGTTGACGACGCAGTTCGAGATGACGACGTCGATGCACGAATCCCGGACCGGGAGGTGTTCGATCTCCCCGAGGCGGAACTCGACGTTGTCGACGTCGTTGGCCGTAGCGTTGTCGCGGGCGGCGTCGAGCATCTCGGGCGTCATGTCGACGCCGACGACGTGGCCGTCCCGGCCGACTTCCTGCGCCGCGAGAAAGCAGTCGAAGCCGCCGCCCGAACCGAGGTCGAGGACGGTGTCTCCCGCCGAGAGGTCGGCGATGGCCTTGGGGTTCCCACACCCCAGCGACAGGTCCGCTCCGGCCGCCGCGACCTCGACGTCGGCAGCCGAGTAGCCGAGGTCAGTCGGCCGCTCGGTATCGTCGCACGCGTCCCCGCAGCACGCGTCGTTCGACGCCGCGATGCGGGCGTAGCGGTCCCGAACGTGCCGTCGCTGGTCGTCGACGGCCGCACCGTCGGAATCAGTCATCGGTACCACCGACGCCATCGAGGGCGTCCAGCAGCGTCTCCGCGCGGGCCGTCGGTTCGTAGTATCGCCACCGCCCCTCCTTTCGCCGCGTGACGAGGCCGGCCGTGTAGAGTCGAGAGAGCGCCTGACTGACCGCGCTCTGGCTCACGCCGAGGGCGGGTTCGAGTTCGCACACACAGAGCCCTCCGTCCGCGGCGGCGACGTATCGCATGGCCTCGTAGCGCGTGTCGTTACCGAGTGCTGCGAGGACGTCGACGTCGGCAGCGAGTTTCTCGTCCGTGACTTCCGGGTCGAGCGCCGGACAACAGTCCTCTGAACCGTCGACTTCTTTCGAGGATGCCATCTTAGCAATTGCTAATATTAGTGCGCTCTAATATAACTGTGGCGGCGAGGGGTGGTCGGACGCTCGGTCGGTTGTCGGCGGGGTCGTTGCGCTGGACGGATTCGGTACGGGAGAGTCTCGCCGGTGGAGAGGTGTTCGGTGACCGGACACAACGGGCCGAGGCGTTCGAACACGTCCGCGACGGCTTCGTGGCCGCGAATCTCGCCGGTGGCGACCACGAGAGACCGCTGTCACAGGCGGGAGGGAACGTCGCTCGAACGAGCGCACGACCACGTTCGAATACCGCTGTGGCCCGGGTTTAACGCGAGATTAAATAGGCCGACAGGCTTTATACGCGCGGAGTAACCATACCACAGCATGGCCATCGACGACGCTGACGGCTCCGAAGCCGATGACCTGAGCGGGGGACGGTCATCGGCAGCCGGGCGTCGCCAACGGACCGACGAGCCCGCCCGTCGCGGGGAGTACACGTGGACGGAGTTCGTCGAGGAATACGCCGAGAGCGGCGTCGATTCGGACGACGCCGACCCACTGGAGCGGTCGGGGCTCGACCCCGAGGAGTATCTGGGCTTCGCCCCGAACGAACTGCCGGCCCGCCTCGCGATTGCACACGACGTCGCCGGCAGTCTCGACAGGCTGACGCAGTCGGCGATGGACGTCTCGGAACGGCGCGTCGCCAAAGACCGGTGGACGTGGGCGGACTACGAACGGGTGTACCAGGGGGACGAGGCAGTCGACCGAACGGGCGCGCTCGGATTCGACCCGGAGCGCATCGAGAGCGTGCTGGCGAGCGGAGCACGTCACGCCGAAGCCGTCGACGGCGTCGTCGACCGCCGGACGGTGTCGGTCGACGAGGCGTTCGACGAGGACGCCTTCTTCACGACGGCACGCGGCGGAACGACCATCGTCAATCGGTACGATTTGGAGAAGACGGTCTCCCAGGAGAAGAAACACCACTTCGAGGAAGTGAACCGCTACTGGGTGAACAAGCCCTACGCCTTCGTCATCATCTTCCAGTCGGTCAAGGAGAACGAACACAAGTACTACGCCGTCCAGCCGTACACGAACCCCATCGAGGAGGACCTCGTCGAGTTCCTGACGGGGAAACTCCAGAC
The DNA here is from genome assembly GCA_042216495.1 of Haloferacaceae archaeon. Taxonomy (GTDB): domain Archaea; phylum Halobacteriota; class Halobacteria; order Halobacteriales; family Haloferacaceae; genus Salinirarus. The sequence continues at coordinate 35,596 of JBDGTU010000053.1, read as the reverse complement.
GGCGATCAAGTACTCGGAGGTGAGCGGCGTCGACGAGGGCATGGACCGCCGGGAAGAAGTGATCGAGGACGAGACGTACACGCTTTTGGAACGCTACGACCTCTACTCGCGGGCGTCGGGGCGCGGACTCCTCGACGCCCTCGCCAGCCAACTCGGCGTCGAGGAAGAGACGGGGACGGCCGCACGACTGCTCGGGAGCCTCGGCTGGGAGGGGCCGAGTGAGGACTCCGCCGGACTCGGCCACATCCCGGTCAGACCGGAGCCCGCGATACTCGAACAGGACCCCGACACGCTCTCGCAGTACCAGGTCGAAAAGCTGCTCTACTACCTCAAACGCGACTTCGTCGGCTACGAGCGCATCGACCCAATCAAACACGACATCAACGTCGAGGACATCTCGTGTGACGGCTACAACTCGCCGGTGTTCGTCTACCACAGCGACCACGAGCAGATAATCACGAACATCTACCACGGCGAGGAGGAACTCGACGACTTCGTGGTGAAACTCGCCCAGCGGTCGGGCAAAGGCATCAGCAAACGCCGTCCGCAGGTCGACGCGACCCTCCCGGACGGCTCCCGGGCCCAGTTGACGCTCGGCCGCGAGGTGTCGGGCCACGGGACGAACTACACGATTCGGCAGTTCAAGGACGTCCCCTTCACCCCCGTCGACCTCATCAACTGGAAGACGTTCTCCCTGGAGGAGATGGCCTACCTGTGGCTCTGCATCGAGAACAACAAGTCGCTGGTGTTCGCCGGCGGGACCGCGTCCGGGAAGACGACCAGCCTGAACGCGGTGTCGCTGTTCATCCCCTCGAAGTCGAAGATCGTCTCCATCGAGGACACCCGCGAGGTGGAACTCCCCCAGCGCAACTGGATCGCCTCCGTCACGCGCCCCTCGTTCTCCGAGGACGGGAAGGGCGACATCGACGAGTTCGACCTGCTGGAGGCGGCGCTCCGCCAGCGACCGGAGTACATCGTCATGGGCGAGGTGCGGGGGGAGGAGGGCCGGACGCTCTTCCAGATCATGTCGACCGGCCACACCACGCTCACGACGTTCCACGCCGACTCCGTGGGCGAGGTGCTCAAGCGCTTCACCACCGACCCCATCAACGTCTCGAAGACGATGTTCACGGCGCTGAATCTGGTCTCCATCCAGGCGTCGACCCGCGTCGAGGGGTCGAAGGTCCGCCGGAACAAGAACATCACCGAGATAAACTTCTACGACGCCGAGAACGACGAAATCAACGTTCAAGACGTCTACCAGTGGCAAGCGGAGACCGACGAGTTCCTGAAGATGAGCGCCTCGAACACGCTCGACCAGATTCGCTTCGACCGGGGGTGGTCCCGCGAGCGACTCGACCAGGAACTCTTCCGCCGGAAAGTCATCCTCGCGTATCTCATCGAACAGGGGTTGAACACCTACACCGAGGTGGCGGCGACGCTACAGGCGTTCATCAACGACGAGGAGACCATCCTGACGCTCGTCGCCAACGACAAACTCGAAGAGAGCCTCGAAGACCTGCGGGAGATGGAGTCCGTCCTCATCGACATCGACCCCGAGAAAGAGGAGATGGTGCCCCGCCCCGACCCGACCGAGGAGATACTCGAGGAGTGCGAGGAGGTACTCGAACGCGCCGAGGCGGAGGTGTTGGACGACTTCCGCGGCGAGGAGCTACAGACCGTCGAATCCGCCCTGACGAGCGTGGAGACGGAACCGGACGTCGTCGCCGAAACCGGGAGGTCGGACAGTTCGCTGCTCTCGGACATCGACACGGGCGAGGCGGCAGCACCCGACGACGCGGCGTCGGGTGCGAGCGACGTGGCAACCGACCAGTCGGCCGAGGAGACGGTCGAGTTCTCCGACCCGACAGAACTGTTCACCGACTCGGCAGAGGACGACGAAGCCGTCGACGTCGAGGCTGAAGACCCGTACGAAGGCGGTGAAGCGTCGGGCGATAGGGCCGACGGCGACGACGAATCGACCGACGGAGCCGACGACGAGACGTGGCTCTTCGGCGACGCCGAGCGCGAGGAGGAGTAGATGAGCCTCGACACGGGACCGGGGTCGAGGCCGTCGAGTGCGGGCAGCGTCGGCGACCTGTTCTACCCGCTCTTCCAGTGGCTGTTCGACGCGGAGGGGGAGTTCGTCGCGGAGATGGAGACGAAACTCGAACAGGCGCGGATGCCACACACGGTGGAACTCTATCTGTCGCGAGCGCTGGCGGTGGGCGTCCTCGTCGGGGTCGTCCTCTGGATTTCCGGGACCCTGCTCGGCTACGGACTGTTCGCGCTCGGAATCGTCTCGCCGGAGACGTTCAGCACGTCGGCGAACATCCCGAGCGAGGCGCTCGTGCGACTCATCGAGCAGGTCAAGGTTCCCGCTATCGTCGGAGTCACGGGGCTCTTCTTCGGTGCAATCGGGTTCACGCTCGGCTTCGGGACGCTCGTCGCCATCCCGTACTCGCGGGCGTCCGACCGGAAACGCGAGATAAACATGCTCCTGTCGGACTCAGTGTCGTTCATGTACGCCCTCTCGGTCGGGGGACTGAACCAGCTCGAAATCCTGCAGGCGATGGCGAAAGCCGAAGACACCTACGGCGAGGTCGCGCGGGAGTTCCAGAGCATCGTCACGGAGACGGACTACTTCGGCACCGACTACCGGAACGCCGTGCAGCAACAGTCGATGAAGACGCCGAGCGACGAACTCTCGCAGTTCCTCGCGGACATGCTCTCGATCATCAACTCCGGCGGCGACATGCAGCAGTTCCTCGCCGACAAGAAAGAAAAGCACATGCGCACCGCCAAACAGGAACAGGAGGTCACCCTGGAGACGCTCGAACTGTTCGGCGAGATGTACATGACGCTCTCGCTGTTCCCCCTGTTGCTCATCATCATCCTCGTCATCATGAGCATGCTCGGCGAGGCACAGGACCGACTCCTCTACGCGACGGTGTACGTGTTGATTCCGCTGACCGGCGTCGGCTTCCTCGTCCTCGTCTCGACGGTCAAACAGGACGACCCGGGGGACGGCTACCTCCACCCGGCAGACGGGAACGAACGGATGCGACAGAGCTACGAGGAAGGGCTCTCCCACCTCGGCCTCGTCGAGAGCTACGTCGGTCAGTTCGGCGTCTTCGACCAGATACGCTCCCGCGAGGGAACCTACAAGACGAAGCAACTGCTCACCCACCCCCACCACTTCTTCCGCGACAACCCCCTGTTCACGCTCGCGTTCTCCGTGCCGGCAGCGCTCGTCCTGGTCGCCATCGCCGTCGTCACCGGCGTCGCGCCGACCGCGTGGGGCGGCATGGTCCAGGCACCCGTCTGGGGGACGTTCGTGTGGCTCTACCTCCCGCTGTACGTGGTGCTAGTTCCGCTCGGACTCTTCTACGAGTGGAACGTCCGGTCGCGGGCGGCCGTGACGGGGAACCTCTCGGACACGCTCCGCAAGCTATCGAGTGCGAACGACACGGGCCAGACGCTGCTCGAATCCATCAACTCCGTCTCCGACACCTCTTCGGGGAAACTCGCCGAGGAGTTCGAAATCATGTACGCGAAGGTGAACTACGGGGTGAGTCTTCGGGACGCGATGATCGAGTTCAACAACCGCTACCACATCCCGCGACTCGCCCGAACGATGAAGCTCATCAGCAAGGCACAGGAAGCGTCGAGCCAGATTTCGGAGGTGTTGACCACCGCCGCGCAGGCGAGCGAGAACCAGGACGAAATCGAGCGGGAACGTCGCTCCCGGACGCGGATGCAGGTGGCGATCATCCTGATGACCTACCTGACGCTGCTCGGCGTGATGGCCATCCTGAAGACGCAGTTCCTCGACGTGATGGCCGGACTGACCGAACAGGCGTCCGGGGCCGGCGGGTCGGGTGCCGGCGCTGGTTCCGGAGCGTCGCAGTTCGCCGGTGGCATCGACACGAACCTGTTGTCGCTGCTGTTCTTCCACGCAGTGACCATCCAGGCCCTCCTCTCGGGGTTCATCAGCGGCTACATCCGGACGGCCGACCTGCTCTCGGGCGTCAAGTTCGTGGTCATCCTGCTGACCATCGCCGTCTCCGTGTGGCTGGTGGTCGGCTGATGCGCGCACAGACCACCATCGACTACGCCATCGGCACGAGCGTCTTCCTGGTCACCGTGGCGTTCGTGGTCGCGTTCGTCCCGGGCATCCTCCAGCCGTTCACCGGTGGCACACAGGAGGAGGTCGCGACCGTGGACCGGGCGGCGGCGACGCTCGCACAGGACCTCCTGGGGAGTCCCGAGACGCCGTACCTGTTGAACGAGACGTGTACCGAGGCCTTCTTCAACGGCACGACGGCCTGCGGCTTCGACGGCGGGCTCAGCGTTCGCGAGCGCCTCGGACTGGACGAGCGCCAGCGGATAAACGTCCGCATTGTCGGGCAGGACACGGACGGGGACGGGAGCCGCGACCTGCTCTGTCGGACTTCCGCGGGGCGCGTCGTCGAGGTTCCGGGCGCGTCCTGCCGGACCAGGTTCGTCGCCGGCGACACGGTCCCGTCAGAAGGGGCGGACGTCGTCGGCAGGCGCGCGGTCTACGTCGACGGCCGCGACGCGTTCGTTCTCGTCAGGATGTGGTAACCGTGAGAGCACAGGCACACACGCTCGAAGCCGTCGCCGCAGGGATCGTCCTCCTCGCCAGCGTCGTCTTCGCCCTGCAGGTGACGGCGGTGACGCCGCTCTCGGCGAGTACCTCGAACCAGCACATCGAGAACCAACAGCTAGCGACGGGGGAGGGCGTCCTCACCGCCGCGAGCGAGAACGGGGCGCTCGAACGAGCCGTCCGGTACTGGAACCCGACGACCGGTAGTTTCCCCAACCTCCCGCCCGAGGCCGCCTACACGACGACGCGGCAGGTGAACAACACGACCCTCGGCCGGATGCTCGTCCGGGCGTTCGAGCCCCGCGGCGTCATCTTCAACGTCTACTTCGCCTACCAGACGACCAGCGGCATCGAGCGCCGGCAGTTCATCTACCGCGGCGAGGCGAGCGACCACGCCGTGACGGCGACGCGAACCGTCACGCTCTACGACGACGAAGTCCTGTACGACGAGGACGAGCGCCCGACGTCGAACACGGTCAACGGGACGGGGAGTTTCTACGCACCCTCGACGTCGTCGACCGGGCTCTACAACGTCGTCCGGGTGGAGGTGGTCCTGTGGCGGATGTGACGCGGAGTCGCGCACAGTTGTTGCTCGTCGGCGCGCTGGCGCTCGCGACCATCTTCCTGCTGTTGAGCGTGCTGTTGAACTCCGTCATCTACACCGAGAACCTGGCGACGCGACGGACGAACGTCGACGCCGACAGCGCCGTCACGTACCGCCTCGACGCCCGGCGGGGCGTCGGCGACACCGTCGAGTACGTCAACCGGAACGGCACCCGGAGCTACGCGGACCGATACGCCGAGTACGAGCACCTCCTCGACGCGTGGCGCGGACTTCGAACCAACTACTCCGTGACCGACGGGCGATACACGAACGTCACGCCGGTATCGGGCTACGAGGGGACCCGCATCGTCGACGACAACGCCTCGACGGCCATGACCGCCTGGAACGGGAGCACGACGTGGACCGTCGCTCCCGACGTGAAGTCCCGGAACCTGGTCGTGGACGTCAACGTCTCGGCGGGCCTGCCGAGCGAGTCGGCGGCCGACGTGTCGAACATCCTGAGCAGCAACGCCTCGGGCGTCTTCCGGGTCGTCGTCAACGACAGCAGCCCCACCGCCGTCGCCGTCTACAACAACTCCTCGACCGGCGACGCCCAACTGCTCGTCTACGACTACCCAACGGGCGAATACGGCACCTGCGACGTGCCCGACGGGCGCATCGACGTGTTCCGGGGACGGGCGGACGGGGACTACTGTCGACCGCTGACGGGGGTTTCGCCGTCGGGCGCGTACGACGTTCGGTTCGTGGACGGCGACCGCGCCAACGGAACCTACGCGCTCACGGTGGACCGGCTGGAGGCACCGCTGCGCCGGTCGGCGAACGAGGCGACGAACGGGGACCAGTGTACCGCCGTCTACGCCCCCAACGCCACGATGACCCCGTACACGACGCCGGCCATCTACTCGACGACGGTCCGCCTCGACTTCGCGAGCACGGCCACCACGTACCGGACGGACGAACGGGTCGCGCCGGCGGAGCGCGGGCCGCCGCCGTCCGACCCCCGATTCGTGAACCTGTCCGTCGCGGACGACGGCGCTGGAGACTTCACCGTAACCGTGAACGCCACCGACCCGGACGGTTCGCTCTCGACCGTCGAGGTGGAACTCGTCGGTCCCTCCGGCACGGAGAACGCGACGACGACCTCGATAACGGGCGGCGTCCCGACGACGATACCGATTTCCGGGCCCGACGTGAGTCCGTACCGGGTCGTGACCACGGTCACGGACGGGGCGGGCCACCAGCGGGCGGTGACGGAGAAACACGACACCGACGGCGACGCCGCGGGGTGTCCGCCGTGATGGGGGAGCGCGCGACCACGGTCACGGTCAGCTACGTCATCACGCTCGGCATCTCGGCCGTGCTCATCTCGGGGCTCGTGATGGCGGGGGGGAACGTCCTCGAAGACCAGCGGGAAGAGGCGTCCCGGACGGGGCTCAGGGTCATCGGCCAGCAACTCGCGAGCGACATCGCGACGGTGGACCGACTCGTCGCCGCGGGGTCGGACGTCGACGCTCGCCTCGTCAGCGACCTGCCCGCGCGCGTCGCCGGCGAGTCGTACGTCGTCGAGATACGACCGCATCCGACGCTGTCGAACGTCGCCGTCATCACGCTGACGGCGCGCGAATCAGACGTCGTGGTCGAGGTGAACGTCAGGCATCGGACCCCGATACGGACGCCGACGCGCGTCAGCGGCGGTCAGTTGGTCCTCGAGTACGACGCCGACGCCGCGGCGGAGGTGGTGATTCGCGATGCGTGACCGCGCCGTGAGCAACGTCGTCGGCTTCGTCCTCGTCTTCGCGCTCATCAGCGCCTCGGTGGGCGTCGTGACGGTGTTCGGATTCTCGACGCTCGAAGACGCGCGGACCGACGAGCGAATCAACAACGCGGAACGCGCGTTCGACGTCCTCGCGGACAACTTCGCGGACGTCGCCCGCGGCGGCGCACCCAGCCGAGCGACCGAGATCAAACTCGCGGAGGCGTCGCTGACCCTCGCCGAGACGGTCGACCTCTCGGTGAACGCGAGCGACGAGGCGGCCCCGTATCCGGCCCAGTTCCGCCCCATCGTCTTCAGTGCCGGGACGGGGACGGAGATAGCCTACGAAGGCGGGGCGGTTATCCGGTCACAGCGAGGCGGTGCAGTGATGCTCCGGGAACCGAACTACCTCTTCTCCGAGGAGCGGACCGTCATCCACTACATCGAGCCCGAATCGGCGTCGGTCGACCGGGTCGGCGGCAGTTCGACGGTCCTCGTCCGCGGCGTCCGGACCGTCTCGCGGGTGCTGACCGCACGCGAGGTCCCCTCGACAGTCACGTTGACGCTCCGACTGGAGACGACGCCGGAGCGAGCGGCGGCGTGGAACCGCTATTTCGAGCGACAGATCGACTGGAACGACGCCCACACCAACGCGTCCGATCCATGTGCCGTGAGCGGCGGCACCGTCACCTGCACGTTCAACAGCGAGGAACTGTACGTCACCACGACCCGAATCGCCGTCGAGTTCAGTTCGTAGTCGCGGTGACGTTGTTCCGGGTGATGTGGAGGTAGGTGATGACCTTGCCGCTCCCGTTGTAGTAGAGGTAGCCGCTGGACGCCGTCTCGCTGACGCCCGCGTTGTTCTGGTCCGCGACGGTCAGGTCGAAACTCGGCCCCATCATGGCGAAGTAGTGGCGAGTGACCAGCGCGAGGTCCTCGGAATCGCCGGCCGTGTAGGACGTTCCGGGGTCGGCGGGGTGTTGCGTGAACGACGCCCCCGAGACGAGGTTCTTCTGGCCGTGGCTGTGGTGGACGAGGTCGTTCTCGACGCTCTGGTAGGTCATCGAGCCGCTGCCGCTGGCCGGAACGAGGTCGACGTTCACCCAGATTTCGTCGCCGTCTGCGGGCTTGCCGTTCACCTCGCCACAGGTCGTCTGAAAGGCGTTGGGGTCGTACCAGCCCTGGTGGGTGTCGCCGCCGTCCTCGCTGTAGTAGACAGCGAGTGCGACGTCCGCACCGCAGGTCTTCGCCGACGCCTCGATGTTTATCTCGAACAGTCGATTGCCTTGCGAGGCGTGGAACGACCAGTCGAGGTTGGAGAACGACGAACTCTCGGTGTCCTGCGGGCGCAGGGTGAAGGAGAAGTCGGTGAGCGAGTGGCCGCTGTCCATCCCGCGGAGCTGAATCGACTGGGTCTCGGCGGGGATGCGGAACTCCCCCCGGGTTCCGGTGGTGACGAGCTGGACCCGGACCGTCTCGTCGTCGACCATCGTCACGTTGCCGCTCGTCCGACTGCGGAAGTACGACGCCCAGCCATCGGCGTACTCGCTCCGAATCGTCACCTGGACGCGCCCGTTCTCGACGGGGTTCGCGAACTCGTCGCCGTTCAGGTACGTCTCGTTCGACGGATAGATGGAGGCGCTACTCGTCCGCGTGAACCGGAGTCGTGTCTGACCGGCCCCCGCAACGTCGCCGTCGACGACGATGAGGGGGAGCGTGAGCGTCGCCTGGCGGTAGTGGAATTCGGGCGGCGAGACGAGTCGGCTGTCGCCCGACGAATACGACCGCCAGACTCCACCGCCCTGATAGGCGATGCTCCTGTCGCCGTTGCGGTAGACGACCGCGCCCAGATTCGTCTCCGGAAGTATCGTCGCGTTCGACCCGCTCCCGTCGTAGTTGACGTGTGTAATCTCGATGCTGCCGGCCGAGGAATCCACCGCGTACTGTCCGCTAGAGGTGGGGATGGAGATGGACTGCTGGTCGGCCTCGCCCAGGGCGACCGTCGAGACGCGCGAATCCAGCAACGTCATCTGGTGTTCCGCCCGGTCCATCTCCGACTGGAATCGGGCGTCGTCGAGTGCGCCGGCCCCCAACACGAGGACGGCCGTCACGGAGACGACGGTGAGCGCGACGACGAGTGCGTAGCCGACGACCTCGGACTGCGCCGACCGGTCCGCGAGGAACTGGCGGCCACGTGCCCGGAAGCGAGTCATCTCCCGACAGTTCGTCTCGAACACGTAAAAGCCAACTGGCAAAGCGTGAATCGACCCGAATCTTGAGGAGTCGCCGAGACGTACGACCGACCGATGGTCGACTCGCGCACGTCCGCCGCCGTCGTTGTCGCCGTCGCCTGCGGAGTCGCCTTCGTCGGCGAGCGGCTGGGCGTCTCGGACGTCGAGCAGACGGGCGGCGGAACCGTCGGCACGGGGCCGGTGACGCTCACGATTGGCAGTCGGGAGCAGACGCCGACAGCAACGCCGACGACGGCGCCCCGTCCCGCGCAGACGCCCGCCTCGTCCCGAAGACGGCGACGACGCCCGAGTTCGGCGTGGTCGTCGCGGGGGGAGCGGTGCTCGCGTTCGCCGTCGTGGCGTGCCGGTGCTGAGTCGTCGCCGGACGGGGGTCAGTCAGCGGACGAGGAGCAGGGCCGCCGGGGTGAGCACGAGCACCGTCAGAAAGGCCGCCAGCACGGTCCGGTCGGTCGCGACGCGGACGTAGCTCCGGTCGACGAGCGCGAAAAAGCGGGGGTAGGCTGCGAGGTACAGGAGCGTCACCGCCGCCGAGAGCGCGATGACGCCGACGACGGTACGCACGCCGACGGGGTCACCGAGGACGGCGGCGACGACGAGGGTATCGGCGAGGGTGCCGACGTTCGCGCCCATGAGGTAGGGCACGAGTTCGCGGCGTTTCACGTAGCCGCGGTTGTAGAGCGGGACGAGGACGCCGAGCGAGAACGCGACGCTGGTCGAGAGCATCGTCACGCCGAATCCGACGCCGAACGACACCCACCGGCTGCCGAGCAACTCGACGTAGTTGTCGCGGAGCCACTGCGTGTCGACGCGACTGAAGACCCGGTCGAACAGCCGGAGGCCGCCGAACAGCAACACGACGGCGAGGGGAAACAGCAGCGTCGGCCCGACGACGTGCACGACGGAGTCCGTGAGGCCGCCGAACGGCGTCGGGAGGGACGTCGATGCCGGCGTGACGGTCGAGGCGGGAACGCGCGCACGCAGCGCCGGCAAGAGAAGGTAGCCGAGGACCACGACCGGCAAGTAAACGGCGTACGTCGTGAGAAACGCCAGCAAGCCGAGGCCGAGCGAGTCGCCGAGCGAGTAGCGTCGCTTCTGGACGTAGTCGAGTGCACCGACGAAGACGACGATGGCCGTGGCCCCGAGACGTGAGCCGACGACCATCAAGAACAGTTGCGAAGGGTCGAGAAGGCGGGCGGTCGCGAGCGAGAGGGCGAGGGCGGCCACGACGGAGCCGTTGCCGAGCACGTAGGCAGCGAGCCAACTGAGACCGAGCGCCGACGCGTCGCCGCCGACGACGGTCCGCAGGATGCGGTCGAGGAGTGGGGCCGCGAACGCCGTCGCCGTACCGAGCAACTGGACGGCGAACAGGAACGACGCCACGGCGACGGCCGCGCCAGCCCACAGCGGCGCTACTGCGACGAACCGTTCGAGCGCTCCGGACGGACGTGGCGGACCGGAGATAGGTCTCCCTCGCTTTTCAGTACGTGACGGCCCGGGATAAGTGTCCGCGGGACAACCAATTTATACCACGAAAGATAATCTACCGGTTCGGATGTGGGTGCCAGACCGTCCGGGGAAACGGATGCGCAGCTCGGCGGGGTCGCGACCACGTTCGAGTCGCTCGCGGGCGTCGGGGCGCTCCTCGCCGCTGCCGCCCTGCTGACGTCGAACGTCGACCTGGCGACTGTGGGAGTCGGCGTCGGCGTCGCCGGCGCGTTCGGCAACCTCACGACCGGATTCGTCCGAGCGGCACTGGCGGAGTGACACACGGGGACCGTCACGACGCCGAACAGCGGTTCGGTCCCAGTTCCAGGTCCGTCGCCTCCGCATCGTCGTCGAGTTCGAGGACGCCGCGGTTCACGGCGATGACCATCTCGTAGTTCGGCGGCTTCTCCGGCCGGTGTGAGCGGACGTAGTCGACGAACTCCTCCTCGTCCAGTTCGAGCACGGGAAGCGACGTCCGGATTCGGCCGACCGTCGTCGAGACGGGGTCGCCCGGGGAGGCGTGTCGCCACTCCCCGGAATCGAGGACCGTCGCGTGGCCGGGGAGGACCGCCACCGAGTCGGGTTCGCTCAACAGCGTCCGGTGGAGCGAGTCGTACTGCATGCGGGCCCCCGCCTCCGCGCCTTCCTCCCCGAACTCCAGTTCCGTCCGTCCCGTCGAATCGACGAACACCGTATCGCCGGTCAATACGGCGGCGTCGTCGACGAGGTAGCTGACGATTTCTGACGTGTGACCCGGCGTGTAGAGGGCCTTGAGAGCCACGTCTCCGACGTCGAGCACCTCGTTGCGAGCCAGCGGTTCGTAGTCGTAGGCGACGTCGCGCTCCGCCGCGCGGGCACTCAGGTAGTACGGGACGTCGAGCCGTTCGGCCAGCGTTCTGCCGCCGGAGATGTGGTCGGCGTGGACGTGCGTATCGAGGACGTGCGTAATCTCCAGCCCGGCGGCGGCGGCGGCGTCCTGGAACTCGGAGACGTGACGCGTGGGGTCCACGACGGCGGCCGACCCCGTCTTCCGACAACCGACCACGTAGCCGAGACAGCCCTTGGCGACGCGCTGAATCTGCAGGAGCGAGACATCGTCGGCCACGTCCACCGGGACGGCCTCGTAGACCCGACTCCAGCCGCGCATCCCCTCGTCGACGGCGTAGACGTCGCCGTAGTCGCCCGTCGCTTCGAGCTGTTCGGCCAGCCGATGTGACGTGAGGCCCTTCGCGCAGATGGTAACGACGGGGCGCGTCCCGTCGGTCAGGCGGCGAAACTCGGCCAGTCGCTCCCCGTCGAGCGACGCGTCGGGGCCGAAGGGAAAGTTCGTCGCCCCCGGGACGTGCCAGGCGTCGTAGCTCTCGGCGGGGCGCGTGTCGACGAGGACGAACTCCCGCGCGTCCAGCCAGTCGTACAGCGTTCGGGGGTCGATGTGTTCGGCCATTGTGACACTCTACCACGAACGTGGGGCGGACGACGTACAAGGGTTGCGGGCACGCGGTCGCCGACGTCCCGGCGCAATCGGCGGAACGGTTTTGGTCCCGTCTTCCCTGTGTGGAGAGTACGCATGGAACTGGGGCCGTCGGGCGGTCGCGTGCTCGTGCTGTTAGTCGTCGCGCTCGTCGGAGCCGGCGGCCTCCAGTTGTACGCCGTCGCCGGCCTCACCGACGGGTCGCTGAAGTATCTCGTCATCGGCCTCTCGGCCATCGCGATGATGGTTCTCCTCGGAGCCATCGCGTGGATGCTCCGGGCGGACGCGGTGTAGACGAAAGGCCCCCTGCCGGACGGGTTTTTATCGTCTCGGGTACAACTCTCGTGGCATGAGCGAACGAACCGCGGATGCCTCTCGGCACTACGTGGACGGCGAGTGGACCGACGGGACGGGAACCGAGACGTTCGAGAGCGTCGCTCCGGCGACGGGGGAGCCGCTGGGGACCTTCCGACGGGGGACGACCGACGACGTCGACGCGGCGCTCGCGGCCGCGGAGTCGGCCTTCGCCGAGTGGCGCGACCTTTCGTACGTCGACCGCGCGGAGTACCTGTGGGACATCTACCACCAGCTCCGCGACAGGACGGACGAACTCGGCGAGATCGTCACGAGAGAGTGCGGCAAGGAGATAAGCGAGGGGCGCGCTGACGTGGTCGAGGCGTCGCACATGGTCGAGTGGGCCGCCGGCGACGCCCGCCACCCGCACGGGGACGTCGTCCCGAGCGAAATCGCGAGCAAGGACGCCTACATGCGGCGCAAGCCGCGGGGCGTCGTCGGCTGTATCACGCCCTGGAACTTCCCCGTCGCCATCCCCTTCTGGCACATGGCCGTCACGCTCGTCGAGGGCAACACCGTCGTCTGGAAACCCGCCGAGCAGACGCCCTGGTGCGGACAGGTCGTCGCCGAGATGTTCGACGACGTCGGCGTCCCCGACGGCGTGTTCAACATGGTCCAGGGGTACGGCGACGCCGGCGCGGCCATCGTCGACGACGAACGGGTCGACACCGTCCTCTTTACGGGGTCGGCCGAAGTCGGCCACGAGATCGCGGGGAAAGTCGGCGGCGAACCCGGGAAACTCGCCGCCTGCGAGATGGGCGGCAAGAACGGCATCGTCGTCACCGCGAACGCCGACCTCGACCTCGCCGTCCACTCGGCGGTGATGTCGAGTTTCAAGACGACCGGCCAGCGCTGTGTCTCCTCGGAACGCCTCATCGTCCACACGGACGTCTACGACGAGTTCAAGGAACGGTTCGTCGACGTCGCCGAATCGGTGGCCGTCGGCGACCCGCTCGACGAGGGGACGTTCATGGGCCCCCTCGTCGACGCGGACCTGGTCGAGAAGGTCCACCGCTACAACGAACTCGCACGGACCGAGGACGTGACCGTGCTCGTCGACAGGGAGGACCTGCCGGCCGAGGAGATTCCCGACGGCCACGGGGACGGCCACTGGGTCGGGCCGTTCGTCTACGAGGCCGACCCCCACGCGGACCTGCGCTGTACCCACGAGGAGGTGTTCGGTCCCCACGTCGCCCTCCTCGAATACGAGGGCGGCATCGAGGAGGCAGTCGAGATACACAACGACACCGACTACGGCCTCGCCGGGGCCGTCGTCTCCGAGGACTACCGCGAGATAAACTACTACCGCGACCACGCCGAGGTCGGCCTCGCGTACGCCAACCTTCCCTGTATCGGCGCGGAGGTACAGCTGCCCTTCGGCGGCGTCAAGAAGTCGGGGAACGGCTATCCGAGCGCCCGCGAAGTCATCGAGGCCGTCACCGAACGCACCGCGTGGACGGTCAACAACTCCACGGAGGTACGGATGGCACAGGGGCTCTCGGCGGACATCAAGACCAAAGACGAGTAAACTACCCTATCCTACTTCGCTCGGGGGCAATGGCCCCGCTCGCTCGTTGAGGATAGGGCTTTCGCGTGGACTCCCGTTCTACGCCTCAGATGAGGCGGGAGGGTCGTACCCTCCACTCACGTTCAACGTCCCGCGATTCAAGCGCACGTCCACGGGTGCGCCTCCGTCGTCTGCGTTTTGCCGACGCCGGAGATACTGAAGGCCGATGTTCTTGGAAGCGTTGTAGTCGGCGTGGTTCTGGTAGCCACAGTCCTGACACTCGAAGTCCTCGCCGTGGCGGTTGTCGTCGTGGGTAAACCCACAGGTCGAACACCGCTTCGAGGTGTTCCGTGGGTCCACTTGCACGGCTTCGACGCCCTGCTCATTGGCTTTGTATTCGACGTACTCGTAGAGGCGACGGAACGCCCACAGATGGTGCCACGACGCCTGTGGAACGTTCTCACGAATGTCAGTCAGGTCCTCGAACACGATATGCGAACAGTCGTGTTCGACGGCTTCAGACACGATTTCGTTGGCGACACGATGCAGGAATATCTCGAAGCGTCCGTCCTCTTTCCGCTTGACGCCTGCTATCGCGTCGTGTGCCGCCCGTGTTCCACACTGCTGGAGGTCGCCACGCCGTTGTTCGTACTCTCGCTTCCAGTGGTTGAACTCGTCTGCCGACCAGAACCGTCCGGTCGAAGCGACCGCGAGTTGGTTCACACCGAGGTCCACACCGAGGACTGTTCTGTGCCCGGTCGTGGTGTCGGTGTCGTCCTCTTTGAGCATCGACGCATGAAGATACCAGTCGCCGTCGCGTCGATGGAGTGTCGCCCGCCGAAACTCGTAGGCATCGTTGGCGACGTACTTCGTCGGCGGTACGTCGGCATCGTCAGGCAGAACGTAGTCACACTCGATACGCCCGTCCGGTGTCGATAACGAAACGTGGTCACGGTGGAACGTGGCGCTTCGCTTGTCGTAGACGGCAGTATCCGCCGTGAACGTCGGACGAGACGCATCTTGGTCGTTTTTGAGACGTTCGACACCGCTTTTGATGGATTCGACGGCCTGATGAATCCCTTTCTGGACGAGATTCGCGGTCAACTCCGTATCCTCGCGGAGCTGGTCGTACAGTGCATCTTCGGCTTTTGCTTTCGATGTGACGTGGTAGCCGTCGTCGTCACCAGAAACGCGGCGCGTTTCTGGTTGGCAACCAGATTCCCCCGGAATCTGGTGACGCCCGTGCCAGCACCACTCGCTCGCGGTGTTGGAGCAGTATTTGAATTGCTCGATAGTCTCCCGCAGGTGTTCATCCGCTCCTTCGGGCGTATCGAGCTTGATAATGGCGGTTCGACGGTACTCCACGATATTTTCATATATCTGCTTGTAGTTTCTTAATAGTTGGGAGTTAGCAGGCAACAGTCTGGTGGCTGGTTGATACCGGGTCGGCTTCCTCCCCACCCTCCTCGCTTGTGCTTCCGCCGGGGCCGGAAGCCCGGCGCCCCTTGAGGGTGGGGCCTCCGCCTCGAATTAGGTGAAGGGGGCGAAGGCGAGACCGGGAGTCCCTGCGGGCCGACGAGGGTGGCGGTGAGCCTGAGACGCTGGCGCGGCGGTGTCTGCCAACACTCGACGAGAAAAGCGTCGACTGTCGGCATCAGTGTGTATTCCGGTGACGCAAATAAAGCCTCCGGCCCGGGTCCGCGTCACCGCCGGTCGCGGAGCGCAGGGAACTCCTCGCGGACCGATTCGACGCGGTCCGGGGCGATGTCGGCCGTGACCACTGCCGAGTCGTCGCCCGCGCGGGCGACCGGCGTCCCCCACGGGTCGTAGACGGCCGACCGACCCAGCAGTTCGGCGTCCTCGAACTCGGCCGCCCCGTTGGCCGCCGCGACGTACGTGAGGTTCTCGATGGCCCGCGCTCGTGGCAGCGTCGTCCAGTGTTCGACCCGCGGATACGGCCACGCGCTCGGAACGAGGACGAGCGTCGCGCCGGCGTCGGCCAGTCGCCGGTAGAGTTCGGGAAAGCGCAGGTCGTAACAGGTCGTCGTCCCGACCGTGAACCCCTCGAACTCGGTGGTTTCGAGGCTCTCGCCGGGGGTCAGGAGTCGCGTCTCGGCCGACTGGTAGCCGAACAGGTGATGTTTGCGATACACCGTCCGACGCGTTCCCGACCGGTCGAAGAGGACGCTCGTGTTCGCCAGGCCGTTCGCCTCGGGGACCGAGAAGCTGGCGTCGGCGCTGGCTTCGAGGTCCTCGACGTGGCTGCCGGCGAGGAGGCCGACGTGGTACTCGTCGGCGAGCGTCGCGAGGCGTTCGAACGTCGGCCCGTCGAGGGGTTCGGCGTCGCGGGCGTAGGAGTCGAACGCGAAGTAGCCGACCGTGAACAGCTCCGGGAGGACGACGAGGTCCGCCCCGCGGTCGGCGGCGTCGGCGACGGCGGTCTCCGCACGGGCCAGGTTGCCGTCGACGTCGCCGGCGGTCTGGTCGAGTTGAGCGAGCGCGAGTTTCATGCTTTGAGTCCCAGGTCCCGGCGAAGGGCGGTTTCGAGGTTCGCGAGTTCGTCGTCGAGGTGGCGTTCGAAGTAGCGCTCGACGCCCGGGAGCCGACCGTCGACGACGAACTCGTTGTGGAGGCGACAGCCGTCGGGCGTCTCCTCGACGGTGTGCTCGCCGGTCACCTGCATGACGCGGGACCGGCCGACGAACTTCACGTGGCGGGGTTCGTCGCGCGCCACGTCCTCCGTCTCGACGGCAATCGTCGAGTTCACCACCGGAATCGGGAGGCGGACGTGCCACGTCGCCGTCCGGCCCTCGATATCGAAGTCGTCGACGACGCTGATCGCCCCGGCGCGTTTTCCCGGGTCGGCGATGAACTCCCAGACGCGTTCGCCCGGAACGTCGAATTCGAACGTCCGCCGGACACGAACAGTCATACGAGTACGTCCATCGGAGTCGACAAAAAGCCGTGGATTAACACCGGGTGACGCGCCAGGTCGTCGACCGGGCGCGACCCCACTTCTCGATCTCGACGTCGTCGGACTTCTCGGCGAGTCGAGGGAGGCGCGACCCCACCTGTTTGGCCGTCAGGCCGATGGCGTCGGCGATGTTCTTCGCCCGGAAGTACCCCTCACCGTGCGAGACGCTCTCGCGAAGGTGGCTGAGGATGCGCCGTTCCTCTTCGGTGTATTCCGTCATCGTTCAGCCCCCCTAGGCGGTTGGGGGTATTAACGATTGCCCGTCGGTATCCGGGCTTGCCGCTAGCCGAACACCTGTGCGCCGACGACGGCGAGCAACGCCGCGACCATCGCGACGGCGAACCCGGCGGCCTTGCCGAGCTGGCTGGGTGCGCCGAGCATCGCGACGGCACCGACGACAGTCAGGATAGAGAACAACACGCCGAAGCCGATTCCTTTGTCGGTCTGAACCGTGTTCCGCGCCATAGTCGAGGGTTCGGGGGCGCGTACTTATATGTTCGGCTGTCGGTCCGCGCGACGGGACCGGCGGTCGCGCTCGCCGTCCCCCGCACACCCGAGAGAGACGCCCGCTGCCGCAAACGTTACCCCGCCCTCCGACGTGGCACTGGGCATGGCCCCGTCGGACCCGTTCGCGAATCGTCGTCGGGTAGCCGTCGGCGGCGTCGTGCTCCTCGTCGTCGGCGTCGGCGTGGCGTTCGCGCTCGGCATCCTCGGCACGCCGTCGGTAACGGGCGTCGACAATCGATTCGGCGGCGTCAACGCGTCGGCGACGGTCGTCGAGAGCGACCTCCAGGTGTCGAACCCGAACCCGTTCGGTGCGGCGCTCGGCGGTCTCACGGTCGACTACGCCATCGACATGAACGGCATCAGGATGGCCACCGGAACGAAGGAGGGCGTCGCCGTGAGTCGCGGCCGGTCGACGCTCCCGTTCACGACGTACCTGTCGAACGAGCGCATCCCGCAGTGGTGGGTGAGCCACGTCAGAAACGGCGAGCGGACGACCCTCGTCGTCAACGCGGACATCCACTCATCGGCCGTCGGTGCGACGTTCGGCGCGCCCAAAGTCGAGAAGTCAATCGAGACGGACCTCCTCTCGGGGTTCAACTCGACGGAAACCCGGCCGGTGAACGCCAACCAACCGCTGGTGACGGACCCCGTGCTGTACGTCAACGAGACCAGCGCCCGGTGGGGGAACGTCACGTCGGCGCGGACGCCGCTGTCGACCTCGTTCACCGTCTACAACCCCAAGCCGTACCCGATTCCCGTGGCGGAACTGGGCTACACCATCGAGATGAACGGCGTCCGCGTCGGCGAGGGGTCGACGGAAGGGTACGGAACCGTTCCGCCCGGGTCGACGCGGACCATCGAGGCGACGACGTACGTCGACAACGACGCCATCGACGAGTGGTGGGTGAGCCATCTCCAGCGGAATCAGACGACCACCCTCCGGATGGACTTCTACCTCCGACTGGAGCTACAGGGCACCACGTTCCGGATTCCCATGGACGCACTGACCTACACCAAGACGTTCGAGACGGACATCTTCGACAACAAACCCGACGACGGCGATTCGGCCGGGGTACAGACCGAGACGCCGACCGACGGCAGCGAGACGGCGACCGGCGACGAGGAATCGACCGGAACGTCCACCGCGACGGCAACGCCGACGCCGACGTCCACGTCGGACGGGCTTCTCGGAGGCACGGCGACGCCGACGCCCACGCCGACGCCCACGGCCACCCCGACGCCCACAGCCACCACGACACCGACGCCCAGCGATAGCTCCGGCAACGAGACGACGTCCGACGACGGCCTGTTCGACGTCTGACCGACCTGTTCGACGGTCGACCGAGGTCCAGCGACAGAGTTTTCACCCCGGCCGACCCTACGTAGTCGTACATGACACGGAGTAGCCAGGCTCCTGATCGAGTTCTTCTCGGGCGATGAGACAGTGGTTTCGGTGACGGCAGACGACGAATCGATTCTCGTGCAGTTGGGCGACAGCACCTGTGAACTGTCCAGGGCCGACGCCGCCGACCTGCAGGCGGCCATCGGCGACGCCCTCACGGAGAAACGCGAGTTCTTCCGGACGGCCGGCGAGTACCGCGCGGACGGGAGCTACGTCGTCTCGCGGCGCGGCGCGGAGTCGACGGGCAACGAGAAAGTGTTCCGGGGCTTCGACGAACTGCGTCGCCTCTACGAGCGGTTACCGGCGACGTTCACCGCCGAGGACGTGGGGCGGAGCGGCATCACCGGGTCGCGCCGCCACATGCTGATTCGCCACCTCGCCGAGCATCCGGCGTTCGACTGCGACGTATCGAGTCGGAGTCCGCTGACCGCGACGAAGCGGTCGGAGGTGGCGACGGACGCGGCCGACGCGGCCGCGGACTGATGCGGATTGCGCTCACTGTGTCCGACGACGGCCGCCCGACCGTAGGCGGTCGGCGTGGCACTGAGCGCAATCCGTACGACGACGCGGCCGCCGGTGGGGCCGGACGCCACCGTACCCGGGCGTCACTCGATAGTGACGTGGTCGGACTCCTCGTTGAGCGCGAGGTTCGCGGCGATTTCGGCGTTACGCATCGCGTACTGGGCGGTCTGCTGGAGGCTCACGAGCACCTCGCGGATGCGAAGGAGTTCCTCGTTTTCCATCTCGGGCAGGTCGTCGAGAATCTCCTGTTCCCGGTCGCTGATTTCGCGAAAGAGGCGTCGGACCTCGACCGTGCGGTCGTAGTCGCGTTCGACGACGGCCTGCACGGCGATGACCGTGATTTCGTCGACCTGGTCGGTATACTCGCGGATGCGGCGCATCGTCGACCCGTCCACGTCGAGGGTGTGACCGTCGGCGTTGAGGGCGATGTTGGCGATGTCCTCGGCGTTGTCGGCGGTCAGTTCGAGGTTCTTCGCCACCGAGCGGTAGCCGATGAGGGGAAAGCCCGATTCGAGGCCCACCGCCCGCGCGAGGTTGGGGTTCTGGTAGGCCATGAAGATGAGACGCAGGAGGAGGACGAATATCTTGTTGGCCTGCCGTTCGCGGTTGAGCGCGCGCTGAGCCAGGTCGGGGTTGCCGTGTGCCAGCGCCTTGACCGCCTCGCCCCGCATCGTACTGCCCGTGTTCTCCAGCCGTTCGAGGAGGTTGTCGAGCGTGAAGTCCTCCGGGTCGACCGAACACCGGATGGCGATGCGCTCGGGCGTTTCCTCGATGACGCCGAGGCCCATCAGTTGCGTCTCGGCGCGGTAGACGGCGTTGATGTGTTCGCTGTCGAGCGCTCCCTCGCTCTTCTCGACGTGGATGACGCGCCGTCCGAGGACGTACTGGGCGACGATGGCGCGTTCGAGCGAGTCGGAGTCGAGGTTGTCGGCCCGAATCGTCGCCGTCGAGTCCTCCGTGCTCGCCGACTCCGGCAGGACCGTCAGCGTCCCCTTCCCCCCCATCCGGAGCGACACTTCGTCGCCCTTGTTCACGTCGTGTTCGTGTGCCCACTCCGCGGGGAGCGTCATCGCCAGCGTCGACGGCCCCAACCGCTGCACTTTCCGCGTTTCCATACGACTCCGTAAGCGGTCCAACGACCTTAAGTTTCACTCCGTTACCTTATATTGCATAAATCGTGTACAAGTCGGGCGACGAACGGGGTTGAGCTACCAGGTCTCGAAGCAGAAGCGCGACTCCCTGCCCTTACGTCCAACCGGCGTCGCGGGCCAGTCGCGCGACGCACTGGCGCTACGAGACCTTCATCAGTCGGTGTTCGAAGCGGCCCACCCGGACCTTGACCCAGCCCCGTAACTCCTCGTCGAGTTCCGGGTCGTCCGTGTCGACGTGGAGTTCGCCCAACTGGTCGAGTTTCGTGCGCGAGGCGACGACGCAGACCTCGCACTGGCGGACGACATCGGGCGAGAGCTGTGGGTTGCCGCGCCCGAAGACGAACCCCTGACCGCCGATGGGGGAGACGACGACGACGTTTCGCTCGCCGAGGTGGGCGAGTATCTCGCGCTCGCTCGCGTCGCGAACCAGCAGCGCCCCGTCGCGCCAGACGTCGACGCCGAGCGGCGACCCCTCGAAGCCGAGGGCTTCCTTCACCGCGCCGACGGTGCTCCCCGGCCCGAGGACGTACGTGACGCCGGGTTCGACGTCGGCGGCGACGCCCTCGGCCAGCGCCTCGACGGTCCCCCCACCGAGTTGCTTCGATGACTGGAGTTGTTCGCCCACGGGGACGCGCGCGACGGCGCGGAGTTCCGGGTGGACCTCGCCCTCGCGGTACTCGTCCTCGTCGATGTCGAGCACTTCCCGGCGCTCGGTCCGCTCGAACGACGTGACGACGGCGGCGGCGTCCTCGGGCGAGACGGCGAACACCGACGAGTACACCTTCACGCCCGCCGGGACGCCGAGCATCGGCACGTCCGTCCCCGAGAGCGCCTCGGCGACGTCCGCAGCGGTGCCGTCGCCGCCGACGAACAACACGAGGTCGACGTCGGCGTCGACGAATGCCGCGACGGCCCGGCGGGTGTCGGCGGCGGTCGTCTCCGTCTCCTCGGGACGGCCGAGGACCTCGGGGTCGAAGCCGGCATCGCGGGCGACGCCCGCACCCATCGGGTCGCCCCACGTCAGAATTTCGACGGCTTCGGGGAGCGCGTCCAACGCCCGCCGCGCCCGGTCCGGGGCGCGCGGTTCGGCCCCGCGCTCGCGGGCCTCGGCGACTTTGCTGTCGGTCCCTTTCAGCCCGACCCGTCCGCCCATGCCGGCGATGGGGTTGACGACGACGCCGATGCGCATACGGGTACGCGGCGGGGAGCGGGGAAAAGAATCCCGCTTACGCGGGGAACAGCGGCGGTTCGAGCGACTCGCGCTCGACGAGTTCGATCTCGTGGCCGTCCTGGTCTTTCGTGAACGCGTACAGGTCGTCACACGACGCGGGGTCGCGGTAGTCCGCGGCCTCGCGGACCAGCAGCCGGTCCCAGTCGTCGTGTAAGTCGTCGACGCGGACACAGAGGTGGCCCCAGGCGTCGCCCATCGTGTACGAGCGGCCGTCGTAGTTGTAGGTGAGTTCGACGGCCATCGCCTCCTCGGCCGCGCCCTCGGGCTTCATGAAGTAGTTGGCGAAGGTGTCCGCCTCCCAGCGGCCGGTGTGTTCGTACTCGAACTTCCGCGTCCAGAAGCCGATTGCCTCGTCGGCGTCCTCGACGCGAATCATGGTGTGGTCGAGGCTCCACCGGGTGCCGTGGTCCCGCTGGACGATTTCGATTTCGTGGCCGTCGGGGTCTCTGACGAAGGCGTAGCGTCCGCCACAGGAGTCCGGGTCGCGGTAGTCCTCCACGCCCGCGTCCATCAGTTCCTCGTAGGCGTCGTAGACGTCCTCGACCCGGACGGCGACGTGGCCCCAGGCGTCGCCCATCTCGTAGTCGGTCTGTCCCTCGTTTGCGGTGAGTTCGAGCATCGCGCCCTCCTCGTGCATCCCCTCGGGGCCGAGGTAGGCGATGGTGAAGCCGTCGCCGTCCCAGCGGTCTTTCTCCTCGTAGCCGAGGTGGGACTGGTACCACTCCAGCGACCGGTCGAGGTCCGCGACGCGCATCATCACGTGGTCGAGCGTTCCGGACATGGGAGTCGAGAGGGGCGCGGCGTCGAAAAGGGTACCGGAGGCGAGTCAGGCGTCGCGAACCAGCGGCCGGTAGCACCACCAGGCGACGGCCCAGCAAGCGAGCGTTCCGAGGGGGTAGGCGACCCGCCCGCGCTGAAACGAGAACCCGGAGGCCACCGAGAGACCGGCGACCCCCGCGAACACGAGGAGGCCCGCGGTGACGCGGACGTCCTCGCGGCCGCCGAGGACGCCCGAAACGGCGCTCGCGAGGGCGAAACCGTAACAGATGACGCTCACGGGCCACGCGAGGATGAACTCGGGGAGGCCGGCGGTGTACCGAAAGAGGAAGTGATAGAGCGTGGTGACCGTCCCCCGTGTGGGGGTTACGAGCCCCCACGCGAAGACGAGCGTGACGTAGCCCGAGTCGTAGACCAGGACGGTCCACGGGACGGCGAGGAGACCGAGGACGGCGGCGACGGCGCGACGAGTCGAGTGCGGCACGGCGGGACGTTCGGCCGGCGAGGCAAGAATCCCTCCGGTTCGGGACGGCCACTCACGGTTCGGGGCGGCTCACGGTTCGGGACAGGCGTCCTCGGATGCGACGGTCGCGTCGGGGCGGGGCACGGTCGTCGCCCCGTACGTGACGTCGTAGACGATGCGCGAGCGAAGCGTCGGGCCGAAGAGCGTGCCCCGCGTTCGCTCGACGACGATGCGGCGAGGCAGGGACGTCTCGGTCGAGACGTACAGCGTCGCGGAGACGTTCTGCAGGTTCCGGTTGGGGTCGCCCTCCGAGGGAACGCCACGAGTGAACGCCCGGAGTTTCCGCTGGTTCGGCACGACGAGGAGTTCGTGCGTCCGCTCTCCGCCTATCGTCGTCGTCCCGCGATAGTAGAGGTGCGAGACGTCGTAGAGACGGCGCTGTCCGCCGAGGAGAGTGTAAGTCGTCCACGAGCGGTTCTCGGGGAGCGAAACGGCGTAGGAGGCGTTCTCGACGTTGACGTACCGGGAGAACGGACAGGGACGGTAGGCCGTATGTCCCCGGAGGTAACGCGTCTCCTCGTCGCCGTCGAGGGTGAGTCGGAGGAAGTACCGGCGGGTGGTGCGATTGAACGCGCCGCGGCCGTCGTAGGTGGCGCGGCGCTCTTCCCCCTTCGCGCGCGCGACGGCGCGACCGCGCACGTCGAACGTGTATTTGGTGACGTTCGTGGTCGCGTTCGCGGTGCGGTCGGCGATGGCGACGGCGCGGGCGTCGCTCTCGGGGAGCGACCGACCGAAGACGCCGACGGCGACGCCCGCGACGACGAGGACGACCAGGGCGGCGACGGCGAGTCGTTTGCGGGAGGGCATACGACGAGGAGCGGCGGCGACGACGAAAAAAGTGACTCGACAGGTTCAACTCCGTTCCGGAATCCGTGGATGGTATGCGTCGACTCCGGACCGTACTCGCGCGTCGACTCCGGACCGTACTCGTCGCCCTCACCGTCGTCGCCGCCGTCGCCACGGCTGGAAGCCTCTGGTTCAGCCTCGGACTCGGACTCACTCCCTGTCGGCTCTGCTGGTACCAGCGCATCCTGATGTACCCCCTCGTCGTCGTCCTCGGCGTCGCTTCCGTCGAGGACCGACCGCGGGCGTGGCTGACGGCCCTCCCGCTCTCGCTCGGGGGCGTCGCCGTGGCGGCCTACCACTCGTACCTCCAGGTCGCGCCGTCGCCGGCACAGACGTGTTCCATCGGCGGCGAGAGCTGCGTCCGCATCCAGTACTCGATGGCCGACGGCCTGCTGACGATTCCGCGCCTGTCGCTCGTGGCGTTCGTGTTACTGTCGGTGGGGCTCGTCGGCGTCGCTCGATTCGACGGGGCCTGACGGCCGCCCCGCGTAACCCGGATTCCGAATCACTTCCGCGCGACGACGCGGAGGACGTCCTCGTCTTGCAGTTCGTGGTCGCGGCCGACCTGCTGTTCGTCGTGTTTGGCGCTGGGGCCGGTGACGCGCGCGAACCGGAACCGCTCGTCGAGCGTGCCACCGAGTTTGCGCAGGGCGTCGTCGACGGTGTTCTCGCCCTCCCGGAGGACCAGCGGTTCGTCGTAGTCGACGCCGCGGCCCGGTTTGTCCATGTAGACCCGAATGAGACCGAGAGCGTCCCAGATGCGCTCTTTCAGTGCGTCCAGGCCCCTCTCGGCCTCGGCGCTGATGAAGATGGCCTCGTCGGGGTCGACGCCCACCTCGCGGAGGTTCTCCTCGACCGTCGGGAGGTAGTCGTGGTCGATGAGGTCGGCCTTGTTGACGGCGACGACGGAGGGGAGGTAGACGCGGTTGTCCATGATGCCGTCGATGAGTTGGTCGATGTCGACGTCGCCGCGGACCGTCACGTCGGCGTTGACGTAGTCGTGTTCGCGCAGGACGCTCTCGATGGTGTCCTCGTCGAGGTCGACGTCGTCGGACTTCGTCACCCGCAGTCCACCCTTGCCCTTCTTGGCAATCGAGACGTTCGGCGGCGACGTGTCGAGGCGGACCTTGTTGTAGTAGAGTTCCTCGCTGAGGCGCTCGTACTGCTGGATTTCGAACACCGAGAGGACGAACACCACGAGGTCGGCCGTCCGAACGACCGACAGGACCTCCTTGCCGCCGCCGCGCCCGTCGGCCGCGCCCTCGATGAGTCCGGGCACGTCGAGCATCTGGATGTTCGCACCGTTGTACTGGAGCATCCCGGGGTTGACGTCGAGCGTCGTGAACTCGTACTCGCCGACCTCGCTCTCGGCGTTCGTCAGGGCGTTGAGGAGCGTCGACTTGCCGACGCTCGGAAAGCCGACGAGCGCGACGCTCGCGTCGCCGGTCTTCTCGACGGCGTAGCCGTGGCCGCCGCCCGCAGAGGACTGGTTCTCGAGTTTCTCCTTTTTCTCGGCCAGTTTCGCCTTCAGCCGCCCGATGTGTTCCTCGGTCGACTTGTTGTAAGGCGTGTTGGCTATCTCCTCGCGGAGGTCCTCGATCTCGTCCTCCAGTCCCATTAGCGTAAACTCCGCCACGTGCGGCGAAAAACCCTTTCCATTCCGAATTCGTCCTCGGTTTCGAGCCCGCGGTCCACTCCGAATCCGCTCCGTCCGTCGTTCACGGGCGCGGTAGGCGCTCGACAAGTGATAGTGTTTCGACACGGTTATACGAGGGGCCAGATATCGGTAGAGTAGACGATGCCGGACCCCGAGAGCCTCCGGGACAGCACGCAGATCGTCGTGCCGTGCGACGCACTCGACGGGTTGCGTTCCGACCTCGAAGCCGAGTTCGACGTCACGGTCTTCTCGACGGACGAGGTCGGCTGTCGCATCATCGGGAGTCCGGTCGAAATCAAGGAAGTGAGCAACTTCCTCGCTCGTCACGGCGTCAACATCGCCTGACTGTGGACGTCGCCTGACTGTAGCCGTCACCCGACTGTAGGCAGTATCTAAGCCAAACGCGACCCGACTACGGCAGTACGTCGGCGTGCTCGCCGTCGAACGTTCCGAAGCGCTTTGTAGCAGCGATATACTAGGGGGAGTATGAACGAGCAACCGGGATTGAGCGACCAGTATCGGATGGCGAGTCCGTGGCCGCTGTTCGTCGCACTGGGGATACCCGTCGCGGAACTGGGAGTGTTGTTCGACGTGTTTCCGGTCGCCGTCGCCGGACTCCTCCTCTTCTGTGGGAGCGTCGCCGGCCTGTTGCGCGAGTCGGAGTACGTCTCCTCCCCGTGGCTCTCGATGGGCGCGTTCGCCGTTCTCCTCGTCGGTATCGGCGTCGCCTTCGCGTTCACCGACATCGACCTCGTGACGCGGGGCTACGCCATCATCACCGCGGGCGTCGTCCTCGCCGTCGGTGCCGTCGGCGGGAGCCTGTTCGTCCCCGACGACGCCGTCGTCTGAGCGAGACGAATCGACAACCTATTTGGTCGCCCCGTTCGACCACCCCCACATGACGACTCGCATCTTCGACCGGGACACCGTCCTGGATCTGACTGTCAACTTCATCCCGCTGGCCATCATGCTGTTTTTCCTCGTCGGGTTCGCCGTCGTGAACCCGTTCGGTTGGGACCCACTCACGTCGGGGCTCCAGTTCGCGCTGCTGGTAGTCCCGTTCGTTCTGCTCGCTATCTTGACGTACCTCTCCGGGAAAGCCATCTCGCTCGCGGAGCAGGAACGGCCGGTGTACCTCCCGGGACAGGCTACCGTCTCGGGCGCTGAGCCCATGGAAGAACACGAATCGGACGGCGCTATTGAAGGCGAGACGGCCGCCGAATCGTAGGACGGGCCGCCGAGTCGTCCGCGACGTCGACCGGTCCCGCTCGGAGCGTTCCCGAATCTTTCTTTACCCTGCAGTCCTCAACGTCGCGTATGCAAATCACGGGACAGCTAGCATTGACGGTCCTCATGGGAATCTTTCTCGTGGGCATCGCCGCGTGGCTCGCACGCGTCGAGAACTGGCGGTCGTACACGCCACTCACGAGTGGCGGCGGCGGCGCACACGGAACCGGGCACGCCGCCGAGAAACCGTCGGGAGTCATCCGGTGGCTGACGACGGTCGACCACAAGGACATCGGTATGCTCTACGGTGTCTACGGCATTACGGCCTTCGTCGTCGGCGGCCTGATGGTGCTGGGGATGCGCATCGAACTCTTCGACCCGAGCGCGACGCTCATCTCCGAATCGTTCTACAACTCGCTTTTGACCAACCACGGCATCACGATGCTGTTCCTGTTCGGGACGCCCATGATCGCGGCGTTCGCGAACTACTTCGTCCCGCTCCTCATCGACGCGGACGACATGGCGTTCCCGCGCATCAACGCCATCGCGTTCTGGCTGCTCCCGCCCGGTGCGGCGCTCATCTGGGCCGGCTTCCTTCCCCTCGGTGACATCGTCCCCGCCCAGACGGCGTGGACGCTGTACACGCCGCTGTCGGCGGGCGTCGGCAACGGCAGTCAGGCCAACGCCGGCGTCGACCTGCTGATTCTCGGCCTCCACCTGACCGGCGTCTCGGCGACGATGGGTGCCATCAACTTCATCGCGACCATCATCACCGAGCGCGCCGAGGACGTGACCTGGGCGAACCTCGACATCTTCTCGTGGACCATCCTCACCCAGTCCGGTCTCATCCTCTTTGCGTTCCCCCTGCTGGGAAGCGCGCTGATCATGCTCCTGCTCGACCGGAACCTCGGGACCACGTTCTTCGCCGTCGAGGGCGGCGGCCCGATGCTCTGGCAACACCTCTTCTGGTTCTTCGGCCACCCCGAAGTCTACATCCTCGTGTTGCCCCCGATGGGCATCGTCAGCTACATCCTGCCGAAATTCTCCGGGCGGCGACTGTTCGGCTTCAAGTTCGTCGTCTACTCGACGCTCGCCATCGGCGTCCTCTCCTTCGGCGTCTGGGCCCACCACATGTTCACGACGGGCATGGACCCGCGCCTGCGCGCCTCCTTCATGGCCGTCTCGCTGGCCATCGCCATTCCGAGCGCGGTCAAGACGTTCAACTGGATCACGACGATGTGGAACGGGAAACTCAGGCTGACGACGCCGATGCTGTTCTGTATCGGCTTCGTCGCCAACTTCATCATCGGCGGCGTCACCGGCGTCTTCAACGCCTCCATCCCCGTCGACCTCATCCTCCACGACACCTACTACGTCGTGGGGCACTTCCACTACGTCATCATGGGAGCCATCGCGTTCGCCCTCTTCGCGGGCCTGTACTACTGGTTCCCCATCTACACGGGGCGGATGTACCAGCGCCGCCTCGGCAAGTGGCACTTCTGGCTGACGATGATCGGGACGAACCTCACGTTCTTCTCGATGCTCATCCTCGGCTACGCCGGGATGCCACGCCGGTACGCGACCTACCTCCCGAAGTTCTCGACGCTCCACCAACTCACCTCGGTCGGCGCGCTCATCCTCGCCGCCGGGACCATCATCTGGGCGTACAACTTCGCCACCTCGTGGGTCGAGGGACCGAAGGTCCAGGACGGCGACCCGTGGAACCTCGAAGACGAGGGGATGTACACCGCCGAGTGGGAGTGGTTCGAAGGGAAACTCGACACCGCCGTCACCGACGGCGGCGAAGAAGAGTCGATGGTCACCGACGGCGGCGAAGAAGAGTCGATGGTCACCGACGGCGGTGAAGAGCGCAGCCACGACGTCTGACCGACGACGTTCTTCGCAGTTTCTCACCCGGACGACGTTCTTCGCCGTTCCGCACTCAGGCGACGAGGATGATTCCCGTGGCGAACATCATCAGTGCGATTCCTCCCATGACGAGGCCGAGCAGGTCCGTGTCGGACATAGACGACGATTAGCGCCGAGTACCAAAGACCCGTCGGTCCGAAAGGAAAGGGCTAATCTGCCGGCCCAGAGAGTGAGAGTCGTGTCACGGACGCAGTTCGACGGCCGCCGACTGGTGCTCGTCCTCTATGCGGTCGTCGTCGCGCTGAGCGCCGTCGGCGGCGTCCTCATCGGGACGTTCGTCCCCGAACTCAGAGCACCGTCGCTGTTCTTTCTCGTCTCCCTCCCGCCGACGCCGGCCGGACTCGCCGTGTTCGGTGCGGTCACCGTCGGCGTCGGCCTCGGCGTCCCGCTGCTCCTCGTCGTCCTCGTTTCGCGGGCGGAAGGCGAAGAGACGTACGACCCAAAGGACTAAGCCCAATCTCGACTATGCTCGACTATGTACGACGTCCTCATCGGCGTAGACGACAGCGAAGAACGGGCGCTCTCCTGTGCGCAGGCAGTGGCCGACCTGCCGGGGGACGCCTCCGAGAAGTCGGTCACGATCATCCACAGTTTCACGGACAATCCGAGCGGTGCGTCGGCGACGCAGGTCCACTCGGTCCGCGAAGTGGCGGAGTTCTTCGACGGCCAGGGCATCGAGTACGAAATCGCCGAATCGAGCGGTGACCCGACCGAGCAGATACTCGACACCGCGGCGGACGCCGACGCGGACCTCGTCGTCCTCGCCGGGCGGAAGCGCTCGCCGGCGGGAAAGGTGCTGTTCGGCAGCGTCACTCAGTCCGTGATTCTGAACGCCGACATCCCG
Organism: Haloferacaceae archaeon; assembly: GCA_042216495.1. GTDB lineage: Archaea > Halobacteriota > Halobacteria > Halobacteriales > Haloferacaceae > Salinirarus. Next base: position 5,989 of record JBDGTU010000053.1, on the reverse strand, counting down.
GTGATGGTGGCAGGCGGCGTGAAAGAAGCGGGCGAGGAGTCGTAGCCAGTAGCCGACGGCTACGCGTAGACGTCTTCGACTCGTTCTTCGACCGCTTCGGGCGACTGACGGCCGGTCATCGACGCTTCGAGGCGGCCGTCGCGGAACAGTAACATCGTCGGCGCGGCGTCGACCTCGAACGCTCGGCGGAACGCGACTGCCGTCTCGCCGTCGAGGCCGGCCGCCGCGACGCCGTCGGGGAGTACCGACAGAATGGCGTCGAGGTCCTCTTTCATCGCCTCGCAGGGCGAACACCCGTGGGTCCACACCGACAGCAGTGAGTCAGGGTGGTCCGCGAGGAACGACTCGTAGGTGTCGTCGTCGAGTGCCGGGAGGGGGTCGGGGACGGGCGACCCCGGACCGAGTTCGACCATCACGGCGGCCATGTGAGCGAGCGTATCCTGGTCGGGCGGGTCGTCGAGAAACGACTGCACGGCGAGGTACGCGACGAGTTCCTCGCGCGTGACGTCCTCGCGTTCGATGCGTTCGGCGGCCGTCTCCCGGTCGACGTCGAACAGTTCCCCGATAGCGGCCTGGAACACGGACTCCTTGGCGTCGCCGTAGGTGTCGTGGTAGACGTCGCGGACGTCCTCGAAGTCCTGCGTCGTCGAGAGCATCCCGTCGTCGGTTTCGTGGACGGCACCGGCGTCGATGAGTCGGTCGAGTGCGTCTTCGAGGGCTCCGGTCTCGTTCATCTCAGACACCCAGATATCGCTCGCGGGTCTCTTCGTCCTTGCGGAGTGCGTCGGCGGTGCCGTCGAAGACGATTTCGCCCTGGTCGAGGACGTACGCGCGGTCCGCGATCTTCATCGCGGCGACGGCGTTCTGTTCGACCAGCAGGATGGTCATGCCGCTCTCGCTGATGCGGCGGATGGCGTCCTCGACGCTCTGGATTATCTGTGGTGCCAGCCCCTCGTACGGTTCGTCGAGCATCATGATGTCGCCGCCCTGCTTGAGAGCGCGGGCGATGGCGAGCATCTGCTGTTCGCCGCCCGAGAGCGTCCCGGCGTGCTGGGTCCGTCGCTCGTCGAGTCGGGGGAACTGCTCGTACACCTCCTCGTTCGAGAGGCCGGCCTCCCCGAAGGAGAGCGCACGGCCCACGCGGTTCGACCAGTTCCGCGAGACGTCAGAGAGGTGCAGATTCTCCGCGACGGTAAGGTTCGGGAAGATGCGGCGCTCCTCGGGGACGAGCGAGATGCCCCGCGAGGAGATGTTTTCCGTGGAATCGTCGGTGATGTCGTCGCCCTCGAACCGCACCGTGCCGGAACGGACCTCGGGGGGACGCGCACCGGCAATCGACCGGAGGGTAGTGGTCTTGCCGGCACCGTTGCGGCCGAGCAGCGCACAGATTTCCCCCTCCTCGACCCGCATCGAGATGTCCCAGAGGATGTGGCTCTGGCCGTAGTAGGCGTTGACGTCGTCGAGTTCGAGCAGGGAGTGACCGCCGCTCACAGTTCGACACCTCCGAGGTAGGCCTCCTGGACATCTTCGTCGCCCTGTACATCCTCCGGCGTCGCGTCGGCGATGACGCGCCCGCGATTCAACACCAGGATTCGGTCGGCGATGCGGAAGATGACTTCCATGTCGTGTTCGACGATGAGGATAGTCAGCCCCAGGTCGTCCTGGAGCTCCTCGATGAGTTCGACGGTGGCGTGCGTCTCGTCGGGGGACATCCCCGCGGTCGGTTCGTCCATGAACAGCATCTCGGGTTCCGACGCCAGCGCGATGGCGATTTCGAGGCGTCGCTTGTCCCCGTAGGGGAGGCTGGCCGCCTCGCGCCCGCGCTGGTCGAGCAGTTCGACGGCGTCGAGCATTCGCTCTGAGATGCGGTGCACCTCGTCGAACGACTCGCGCTTTTTCAGGAAGTTGAGCTGGAACGAGCCGTGTTCGGCGGCGAGTGCGGCGATCTCGACGTTCTCCTCGACCGACATCTCGGGGAAGATGGAGGCGGTCTGGAACGACTTCGAGAGGCCGCGCTGGACCGCGTTGTGGGGTTTCATCCCCGTGATGTCCTCCCCGTCGAACTCGACGGTGCCGCGGGTCGGTTCCAGCATCCCGGTGATGCAGTTGATGAGCGTGGACTTTCCGGCCCCGTTCGGGCCGATGACGGCGCGGGTCTCGCCGCGGTCGACGTCGAAGGAAACCTCGTCGACCGCGGTGAGGCCGCCGAACTGTTTGACGAGTTCCGTCGTCGAGAGCAGACTCACGCCTCCTCACCCCCGTCGTCTCCACGCCCGGTGAGCGCGACGACGACGTCGCGGACGCCGCCGTAGACGCCTTTCGGGAACACCCAGACGATGAACACGAACACCGTCCCGAGGACGAACCGCCAGAGCGACCCGATAGCCCCGATGAACGGGAGGCTCACGCCCGAGATGACGTTCGAGACGTACTCGAAGATGAGCGCCCCGATGACCGGGCCGGCGAGCGACCCCGTCCCGCCGAGGATGGTCATGATGACGAAGTCCCCGGAGGTAATCCAGTAGAGCGCCGTCGTCGGGTGGATGTACGTCTCGTGGATGGCAAACAGCGCGCCGCCGGCACCGGCAAAGCCGGCGGAGATGATGAACGCCATGTGCTTGTACCGGAAGACGTCGAGGCCGACGAAGGAGACGCGCTGTTCGTTCTGGCCGAGCGCCTCGAAGATGAGGCCGTACGGCGACTGGGTGATTCGATTCGCCATCCAGAGCGCGAAGATGGCGGCGACGGCGACGAACAGGTACTGCCACGTGTAGGCCCGGAGGAAGTCCATCCCCAGAACCGTGTCTTCGAGCGCGAACGTTCCGAGGAGGTGGCCGACTTCGACCGACGAGAACCCGTTGTCGCCGTTAGTGAGCCACGCGCCCGGACCGAGCGCGTAGTAGTAGAGCATCTGCCCGAACGTGAGGGTGATGACGGCGAAGTAGACCCCGCTCCGTCGGATGGAGACGAAGCCGATGGGCCACGAGATGGCGAGCGCGACGAGCGTCCCGACGCCGATCATCACGAGGGGGCTGTGGGCGACGACTTCCGGCAGGAACGCGGTCGCCTCCGCGGTGAAGATGCCGGCCGCGTACGCCGACACGCCGAAGAAGGCGGCGTGACCGAACGAGAGCAGGCCGGTGTATCCGAGCAGGAGGTTGAAGCCGATGACCACGATGCCGAAGACGAGCACCAGCGTCGGGAGGCCGACGTAGCCGCCGATGGACAGGCCGATTGCCTCACCGACCTGCGTCAGCAGATTGACGAGGAGGTACGGGAAGACGACCAGCGAGAGAGCGAAGCCGACGACGACGAGGTCGTCGCGGGCGAGGATGCGTTCGAGGAGGCCGTCCGCCGGGCCGCTCACGCGCTCGGTCGCGTCGTCGACGACCGGGCCGCCGTCGGGTTCCGTGTCGTCGCTCATTCTCCCACCTCGACGCTGCCGAAGATGCCTTGCGGGCGGAAGACGAGCACCAGCGCCACGAGCAGGTACATGACGATGAACGCCCACTGCGAGTAGGTCTGCTGGAACGCGGCGACGACGACGCCGAGGACCATCCCGCCGGCGATTGCGCCGGGCACCGACCCCGCGCCGCCGACGACGATAGTGAGAAACGCCGGGACGAGCGCGCGCTCCGTGCCGATCTGGGGACTGAGCGTCTGGAACGTCGCGCCGATGAGGCCGGCGAACGCGGCCAGCGCCGCGCCCATGGCGAACACCAGCGTGTACGAGCGATTGATGGGGATGCCGAGGAGGCGGACCATCTCGGAGTCGCGCGTCCCCGCCTGGACGACCAGGCCGAAGTCCGTCTTCTCGATGACGAGGTACGTCAGCCCGATGACGATGCCCGCGATGAGGACGATGTAGAGCCGCCAGCGCGGGAACGACCCCACGATGGGGAGCGAAATCGGGCCCGACGCCTGTACGCCGAGGAGCGTCGACGGCGGAATGGACTGGAAGGTGTTGCCGCCGATGGTCTGTTTGACGAGTTCTTCGACGATGAGCGCGAGGCCGAACGTCACGAGCAACTGGTCGGTTTCGGCCCGGTCGTAGAACGGTTCGGCCACGAATCGCTCCATCAGCGCCCCGACGACGAAGCCGATAATCGGAACGAGGACGAGTGCGGCGAGAAAGCCCGCGCCGAGCCCGACCTGTTGGATACCCGAACTGTACAACAGCCCGTTCGTGAGGGCGACTTCCTTGAACACGAGAAGTCCGGCGTACGCCCCGATGAGGTAGAGCGCACCGTGTGCGAGGTTGAGGAACTCCATCGTGCCGAGGATGATAGTCAATCCGATGCCCAGCAGGGCGAAGATAGCCCCCTGCTGGAGTCCGTTGAGGAGAATCGTTACTGCCTGTGAGAGTAGGCTCATGTTCTTTCCTGTAGTTCCGTTGGTTACCGTTATAGCATTTGTCGATGGACCATCAATTTCGAACCTCCGGCCGCGTTGCCGAAGAAACCGAGACGGTGAGGCGTTACTCGTAGGGACCGAGTTCGCACTCGGCCGCCGGTCCGGCGTCGCAGGCGTATCCGAGCTGGTCCCGCGAGGTCTGGTTGACGACGCTGAGCAGTTTCGAATCCGTCTGTTCCGACGTCGGGAGTCCCTGCACGACGAGCACGTCGCGCTGGGCCTGGTGGTCGCACTTGCGCAGCGTCTCCTCGCCGAGTCCGCCCCCGCTGTAGTCGTAGTTCTCCATTTGCTTGATGACCTCTGGCGGGTAGAACGTCCCCGCGCGTTCGGCGGCCGCGGAGTACTGGAGCGTCTGGAAGTACGCCAGCCGTGCGGCGTAGGACGGAACCTTGCCGTACTCGTCGCGGAACGCCTGGGTGAACTTCTGGGAGGGGCCGTTCTGGAGCTGCCAGCTCCACTCGGCAGTGCCGAAGATGCCCTCGATGTAGTCGGAGGCCGCCTGCGCCATGAGGCGGTTGTACAGCGGGACGACGATTTCCATGTCCTCTTTCAGGCCCTGGTTGATGGCCTGCGGGAGCGAGTTCGCCGCGTCGAGCCCGTAGTGGTTGAGGACGAGGACGTCCGTCTCGTCGCGCGGCACGTCCGAGAGGTACGACGAGTAGTCGGAGGTGCCGAGCGGCGTCGGGACGGACTTGATCTGCGACCAGTTGCCCACCTCGGTGAAGAACTTCTGCATCGACGCCTGCTGGGTTTGCCCCCAGGAGTAGTCGGCGTAGAGCTGGTAGAAGTTCAGGTCCTCGCCGTACTCCTCCGCGAGGACCGGGGCGAGCGCCTGTCCCGTCATGTACGCGTTGAACATCTCCCGGAAGGAGTAGCGGACACAGGACGGTCCCGTCGTGTCGTTGGAGTGGGTGAGACAGGCCATGAACATGACCTTCTCGTCCTGACAGAGCTTCTGGACCGCGATGGCCACGGCCGAGGACGACCCGCCGGAGACCATGATGGCGTTGTCGCGGTTGATCATCCGCTGTGCTGACTGCCGCGCGCTGTCCGGGTCGGTCGCGGTGTCCCCCTCGACGGACGCCACCGTCTTCCCGAGGACGCCGTCGCCCGAGAGGTCGGACATGTCGTCGACCCAGCCGCCGCCGTTGTTCAGGTGCTTCTTGGCGAGGTTGTAGCCGCGGAGTTCGTCCGCACCCTCCTGGGAGTACGACCCCGACTGGGGCACGTTGAACCCGTAGGTGACTTCGCTCCCCTCGACCGGGAAGTTGCCGAGGTCGGGGTAGTCGGTGCCACCGCCACCGCCGGAACCGCCGCCACTGCCCCCACTGCCACCGGAGTCCCCGCCGCCACCGCCACCGCCACCGCCGCCACCGGAGTCCCCGCCACCGCCACCGCCGCCACCGCTACAGCCAGCCAGTCCCGCGAGGCCCGCCGCCCCCGCGGCACCTGCTGCTTTCAACACATCGCGTCTCTCCACTGGTTCGCTATCACGTACCATGAAACATTCGCCGGAGAGAATGTTAATAATTGTTCCGAATAAATACCGCGAGCGATTCGCCGTAATATATAATGG
>JBDGTU010000004.1:0-50890 GCA_042216495.1 Haloferacaceae archaeon | reverse complement strand
CTCGGTCGGCGACGACGGCGACATGTCGACGGTCATCATCCCGTTTTTCGTCGTGACGTAGCCGCCGTTCCCCCCGCTACAGGGCCGCATCGCCAGGAAGGCGTTCGCGTCGTCGGCGACGTTCACCGTCACGCTCCGGTCGGCGCTGACGCTGGTGAATGCGCCGGAGCCGAGGACGCTCCCCGCGCCGGCGACGCTTCCCAGGCCGAGCAGCAGTTGTCGTCGTTTCATGGCGGTCGGTCGAGGCCCACCGGCGGAGTCGAACCGCCGTTGAGCGGGTCCTTGGTCTGAGGCCCCGCGTGCCAACGTGGGTCGTTTATTACGAATTATTGAATCGATATCCTGCGTCGTTAGAGATCTGCGAATTCATCAGCAGCCTTGAACACTACGGGAGTGCTTTGGATCGTCGTGACGTCTGGGTTACCGAAGAAGGCCGCACCGATATGAGTCAGGCTCTGACCGGGTTCAAGATAGACGAGGTCAGGATTATTGTCGCTGTCGTTGTCCGATGCCGTATCGATATTCAATTGACCACCGTTGTTGTAGTTCCCAGCACTAGCATCGTAGTTGCTCTCCGATTGGGCGGTGTACGTCGGATCCTCGTGGTAGAGATAGAAGCCGGCGTTCGTCAGTTTTTTTGCACCAATCGATCCCGGGGCGGTGTATCCGACGTACACGCCCTGAGTGCCCTGGTTCTGGATAGTAAGCAGGTTGTCAAATATGGACGTTGCGTTTTTGTTCAGCCCCGATGCTGCCTCGCCACTAATACCGGTGTCTTCGTTAATGTCATCCTTACCGAAATCGAGCATGACGGTGCCATTGGAAGAAACTTCCGCGTATTCGTTTGCATTTTCCGAGTCTTCGGGTCTGATGGCGAGGAAGGCGTCCGCGTCGTCTGCCATCTGAACAGAGACACTACGATTCGCACTCACGCTCGTGAACGCACCGGTCCCCATTGCAGCCGCCCCGCCGGCGGCGAGCGATCCCATTCCTGCGATGAACTTGCGTCGTTGCATTGTTCTATCTGCACGCTCCCTCGCGAGCCACCGCGGCTCCGGGGAACGCGTCACCAGAGCCCATACACCCTACCCCCATTGTTATAAGCAGGATGATGGGTTGGCAAACGGACCATGCGAACGCGCAAGGCCGTCTTTTCGAGCGGATGGCCGAGCGTTCGGGATATCTGGCTCCGATTTCGACGCATCAAGCCCTGCTTGAAGCCCGTAATCGCCCCTTAATGCCATCACACGCGGGACCTGAAGATCCGGTATGTGAATAATGATAAAGTACCTACCTGTTCTGTGTGCGAGTGGATCAAACGATGGGTGCCGAACAACGGACTTTCGAGCGGCTCGTAGGAACGGGCTCCAGGGAAGGGGACTCGCTCTCGACGGACGAACTCTTCGAGGTGTTGAGCAATCAGCGGCGGCGCTACACGCTCCACTACCTCAAGCAGGCGGAGGCGAAGACAATCGAACTCCGCGACGTGGCCGAGCAGGTGGCCGCGTGGGAGTTCGGCAAGACCGTCGAGGGGCTTCCCTACGACGAGCGCAAGACGGTCCACACCGCCCTCCGACAGCTCCACCTGCCGAAGATGGACGAGGTGGACATCGTCGACTTCGACAAGCAACGGGGGACGGTCGAACTCACCGACAAGGCGTCGGAGGCGAACCTCTATCTCGAAGTCGTCGAGGGCCGGGGCATCCCGTGGAGCCTCTACTTCGCGCTGTTCTCGGTGTGTAGCGGCCTGTTCCTCTCGTCCATCTGGCTGAACGTCGCGCTGTTCGGCGCGATTCCGAAGGCCGCCGGGGTCGCCGCCGTCGTCGCCGCGATGCTGGTGTCCTCGCTCGCGTTCCTCGTCGAGAGCCGACTGCACATGCGCGTCGGCTCCGCGGGGGCGCCGCCGGAACTGGACGCCGACAACTGAGCCGTCCCACGATGTCCGGACGCCGAGCCCTCTACGTCGCTCTGGTGGTCCTGTGTTCGCTCGCGTTGCTCGTCCAGGCGGGGTCGTTCTCCTCGGCGTCCGCCGGGCGCGACGTCCGAGTGAACGTGGTCAGTGACGACGACGCGTATCTCGGCGTCTCGGCTCGGGGGCCCGTGTCGCTCGGCGCGTCCGCCGACCACGACGGGGGTCACGGCAACGACTGCGACGGATTCGACGACGACAACCCGGGGAAGAGCGGCGGCGTCCCGGCGACCGCGGGGAGCCCCCGGGAGGTCAACGTCACCGTCGTCGTCAGTAATCGGTTCGCGGAGTCGGTGGACGTAACCGTCGCCGTCGACTCGCGCGAGAAACGTCGGGGGTCGCTCCACCCCGGTGGGGCGGCCGCGTTCGACTACACCAACGTCTCCAGTTCGAGCGCCGTCGTCGTGGACGCCACCGGGTCGGGCTTCTCCGCGCACGTCGAGCGCGCGTTGTGCGCTCGCTGAGCTCGTAGTGATTACTGTAAGTCATTGCCGGTGGTTCGCTGAAGTCCTGACGAACCACCGGTAAACAGTTACAGTACTCACTATCGGTCGACCGTCCGGACGAGCAGGCGACCGTCACCGTGGGCGACGACGCGATGGTCGCAGTATCGGAACGCCACCGACACCGGCGTCGGCGTCGGTTCGTTCGGTTGCAGGAGGCTGTTCAGCGAGTCGGGGTCGAGATACGCCGCCAGCGGCCCGACGTTTTTCGGCCGTTCGCCGGTCACTTCGCTGAGGACGTCGACGACGGCGACGCTCGGTTCGATCTCCTCCCAGTCGAAGCGGTCGCGATAGGCGAGATCGCCGGACTCGGGAGCGTCGTCCGTCGGACAGTCGCTCATGAGTCGTGGTCGTCGGTCCTCCCGCCGTCGCGCCAGACCTCCCAGCCGTCCTCGGTTCGCTCGACGACGGCGTCGAACAGCGGCCGGAGGAGGTGGTAGGTCCGGTCGTCGATGGCGTCCGGCGTGAGGTGGAAGTGACCACCGACGTCGGCCTCGTCCATCCGCGCGGTCAGCGTGTGCAGGAATCGGAAGGCTACCTCCCTGTCGACGTACTGGAGGAGCGCGGTCAGCGAGTCGAAGTCGACGACCGTCCGGTACGGATGCTCGCGCCACTCGTCGAGGACGCCGGTGACGGCCACGCCGAGCGAAGTGAGGTCGCCCCCGTCGGGAATCGACTCGACTCTCGTCTCGTTTCGGGCGATGTCCGGGCCGCCGCCCGTCCCGCCACGACCGACGACGACGACGGCGAAGTTCGCGGGCGGGGCGTCGGCGTGGGACCGCCAGGAGGTGGCACGTTCCGATGCGGAATCCGCGTACGTCACCGTCAACGCGTTCGTCTCGGCCGGCGACCCGAGCGTCTGTAACGCCGTGCAGGCATCCATCTCGGCCCCCGTCGACGGCGTCAGAAACAGGGCGGTCTCCGACGGCTCGACGTCGACGGGGGCGGCGTCTGCCGTCATCGGCGCGCTCCGGTCGGGTTCGTCGTCTCGGTCGGCACGGGCATACCACGTCGATAGCGCGGGGTCATTGCGAGGCACGACGGCGTCCACGCCGGCCATCCCTATTGGAATATACCCCTTTCGAGATTTCAGGCTCGCCATACTCCGGTTCAAGGACTGATTGTCCGCGACTAAGGGGCGGTTACGACCGTAGTGAACGGACTTTCTCGACGTTCCAGGCGTATCCCCTGTCGTCTTCCGGCGTTTCGAGGACCATCGGCCTGTCGGCGAACGCGTCGTGGTTGACGAACCGCTCGAACCCCGCGTCGCCGATTTCGCCCTCGCCGACGTGTTCGTGTTCGTCCTTCTCGGAGCCGAGCGGGTGTTTCGAGCCGTTGAGGTGGAGATAGCCGACGGCTTCCAGGCCGACGGCGTCGTCGATTTCGGCGGCCAGCGAGTCCAGGCCCTCGGCGGAGAACTCGTAGCCGGCGGCGTAGAGGTGGCAGGTGTCGAGACAGACGCCGAGCGCGTCGTGGTCGGCACCATCTATCATCCGCGCGAGTTGGTCGACGGTCCTGCCGAGTGACGTCCCCTCCCCGGCGGTGTTTTCGAGCAGGAGCGTCACGCCGTCGGGGACGTCGAGTTTCGAGAGGCGCGTCGCGACGTTGCCGATGCCGTCGTCGACGCCCGCGCCCGTGTGCGACCCGGGATGGAACGTGTAGTAGTCGATGCCGAGGGCCGCCGTCGCGTCCAGTTCGGCCTGGACCGTCTCGACGGACCGCTCCGCGAGGTCCGGTTTCGGCGTCGCGAAGTTCACGAGATACGTCCCGTGGACGATCCACGGGCCGACGTCCGCGTCTGTCGCCGCCTCCCGAAACGCTTCGGCTTCCTCGGCGCCGACGTCGCTCACTGCCCACCCGCGGGGCGACCCGACGAATATCTGTCCGCAGTTGCCGCCGAGGTCGCGTTCGCGTTCGACTGCCTTCGGGATGCCACCGCTGATCGAGACGTGTGCGCCGATGCGGAACGTCATCGAGTGCGTGTGCGTCTACGAGTCTCTTAACTGTCGGGTGACAGACAGGCCGTCGTGCGCTGAATCATAGTGATTACTGTAACACGTCACCCCCCGAATTAGCCGCCGCGTTTTTCCGTCTCTCCGTCCAATCGACGGCTACGATGGAACCGCTAACCGCAGGCATCATCGGCTTCGTCGCGGGCGGCGTCCTCGGATTTGTCGTCGGTATCGTCGCAGGCATCGCCGTCGGTGGTATCGAACCGCTCGAAATCGTCGAACTGGTCGGCTGACCGTTCTCAGTGGGCGAGAACCCGCCCGGAAATGTTCGGCAGAACCCACTGGGCCGTCTGTCCCCTACGTTCTCCTGTCATGAGCGGACTCAGCAGACGCGACGCGGTCAAGACGTTCGGACTCGGCGTCCTCGGAATCGCCTCCCTGGCCGGCTGTTCCGGGAGTTCACCATCTAGCGGGTCGAGCGGCGGGTCGAGCGACGGTGAATCGCCGACGCCGACGGCGACCCCCGAATCGACCGAGAGCGACGAACAGCCCGCGAGTGGCGGGACGGGGACGGCGTCGTCGTCGAGTGGCGGGACGCCGAAAGCCGTCGAGGAGTGGCTCGCCGACGTGGGCAACTACGACGGCGTCGTCGACAAGACGAGGTCGTCGTCGGTGACCGTTTCCGTCGGCGCGTCCGGCAACGGGGGTAACTTCGCGTTCGCCCCGGCGGCCGTCCGCGTCTCCACCGGGACGACGGTGACGTGGGAGTGGACGGGGAAGGGGTCGATGCACAACGTCGCCGCCGACGGGGGTGGATTCGAGAGCAAGATGACCGACGAGAAGGGCTTTACGTTCACTCACGAGTTCACCTCCGCCGGCGTGTACAATTACTTCTGCACGCCGCACAAGGCCATGGGGATGAAGGGGTCCATCGTCGTCGAGTAGCGCCGTCGGCCGGCCGCTAGCCTCGAACGTCGCCGTCGGTCGGATGGCGACGGCACACGGCGTCGGGGACTGACTCCGTCTCGTCCGGGGCCGACTCCGTCCCCAACGCGAATATGTTCCCGACAACCGCAAAGTCCACTCCGCCTGCAGGCCCCCGTGATGGCAGCACTCTCCGTTCGAGTCGGGTTGAGCGTACTGATGGGGGTCGTCCTTCTCCTCGCCGCGTCGTGGTTGCATCGTACCGTCGACTGGCGGACCTCGGTTCCGGCAGGCGGTTGAAGCGGTACAGGGCGTGGTTGTAGAGCTGTCTACAGGTATCACTGTGGTAGTCCAGCGTCTCACGCTGGCTGTCGGTCGGCTTGAGTCGATACCTGTAGTTGTAGTTCATTCCACGCACTTCGGGAGAGACGTGACAGACGTATCAACCCTTGCCGTCCGGAGTGAAAGTAGTCTCTCCATGGAGCTGTGATCCGGTAACAAGCACGTGTCTGAGAGACGATGACGGCGGTGTATCCCCTCCCTACTGCGCTGCTTGTCCGCTTGCGCGGACTGCGCTGCTCGTTGAGGAAGGGGGATTACCGCCTGCATTCAGCTAATTTTCGTCTGGAACCTCGTCCAGTCGTGGCTGGAAGGCCCCGTCGTCGACGACGGCGACCCCTGGGACCTGGAGGCGAGCGGCCTCAAGACGAACGAGTGGGAGTGGTTCGAGCGACAACTCGCCGTCACGGACGGCGGCGACGCCGACTCCGACGGCGGTGGTACCTGACACGTAGCGAGCGCAAGCGTTCGCTTCCGCCGGTGGGCGACGGTTCCCCACGTCGGCAACGTTTTCCGTACGTCTTCACCGAACGAACATCATCGGGATTACGCTAAGGGCGTCCGCCGACGAACACCGGAGCGATGAGTGCGATGACCGACGACGTGACGGAACTCGACGCCCGCGAGATAGACGGCGAACCGTTCGACGCCATCATGAGCGCGCTGGACGACCTGGCCCACGGCGAGACGCTCCGACTGATAAACAGCTTCGAACCCGAACCGCTCTACGGCGTCCTCGACCAGCGCGGGTTCGCCTACGAGACGTCCCGCGTCGGTGAGGAAGAGTGGCACGTCGCCATCGAACCCGCCTGAAGATGTTCGGGAGAACCGACTCTATCCGTCGAGGTGTAGGCACGGTCGCATGACGACCGAGACGCTCGACCTCCGCGACGTTCCGCCCGCACAGCGACACCCGAAAATCTTCGACGCCTTCGACGCGCTCGACAGCGGCGAGGCGCTCACGCTGGTCAACGACCACGAACCGAAACCGCTGTTCTACCAGCTACAGGCAGAAGTCGAGAGCTTCGACGCCGAGAACTACGAAGTCGACCGGGTTGCCGACGACGAGTTCGTGGCCACCCTCCCCAAGAAGTAGCTATCCCGACGGTCGTTCGAGCGAGAACGGACCGCCGTCTCCCGGTTTCGCGGCGAGAATCCGTTCGACCCGTCCGTGCCACACGTCGTAGAAGCGTCGCCGCTCCTCCCGGGTCGCCTCGCCCGCGACGAGTCTGGGCACGAGGTTCGCGGCGTCGTCGTCGCCGCCGGGCGGGGCCGTCCCCGTCGCCGCCGGCGAGAACGTGACGCGAACCGTCGCCCCGGTGTCGGTCCGCTCGAACTCGACGGTCCGTCCCTCGTCCGGGCCGTCGACGTCGCCGAAGTCGAGGAGGTTCGCCCGGCCGCCGTAGCCGCCGAACCCCGCGAACCCCGTCTCACTGTCCGCGCCCGTGACGTGGGTGACGACGCTCGCCATCGGTCCCAATCCGGGGTCCGACGGGTCGCCGTCGACGGTGACGCGAATCTCGCTTCTGACCGGATACCGCTCGGGGTAGAGTTCGTCGAGCGCGAGTTGCGTCGCCCGGTACGCGCCGGCGACTGCGGGACAGGCGTGGCCCGCTGCCTTCGCCACCTCCGTGAAGGAGAACACGAGCGGGTCGCCCTCCTCGACCATGCCCAGCAGTTCCGCGAGGGGGTCTCGGAGCGCCAGCGGGTCGGCAGTCGCGAGCCGTTTCCACTGCGTGTCGGTCGTCGAATCGTCCGCTCTCGCGTCGTCGGTCGTCGAATCGTCGGTCGTTCGTGAATCACTCATGGTGGATCTCGATGTAGGTCGTGTACTCTTTCCGGAGGAGTCCGGCGCGGGTCGTCTCGATTGCGAGCAGTTCGTGTGGGGTGCGGTCGGCGAGTTTCGGGTACTCGACGTTCGCGCGGCGGTCGGTGCTTCGGATTCGGAGGACGGCCCCTTCGGGCAGGTCGGTCAGCGCACGCTGGACGCGGGCGATGCCGTTCGCGCAGCCACGCCCGCGGTTGTCGACCGTCTCGTCGGGCGCGCGCTCGCGGGCCGCCTCGGGACCCGTCGATTCAGCCATCGTCGCTCACCCCGCCGTCGGTCGACGCCGCACCGTCGGTGGACGAACCGGTTCCGAGGTCGTCGAGGTCACAGACGCCGTCGATGGGCGAACACGCCCGCCACATGGGACAGGTGAGGAAGATGCCGACCAGGAGGGCGACGAAGCCGACCTTGGCGAGGATGGCGAGGCCGACGAGGCTCCCGAGGTAGGCACGCACTCCGAGGCCGAGCGCGTCGACGGCCTGATGGAGACCGGTGAGCACCAGCGTCGGAATGACGAGTCGGACCGCCCACCGGAACCGTTCGAGCTGCTCGCCGGCGGCGCGGACCGTCCCCGTCGTCGGGCGGGCCTGTCCGCTCGGGACGGCGGCGAAGATGTTCCACACCGCACCGCCGACCCAGACGGCGACGGCGAGGAGATGGAGGGCTCGGACGGCGACGGCGACGCCGCCACGGCCCGTCAGTCCGACGTCGAGCCACGCGGACCCGAGGACGGCGGCGACGCCGAGGCCGAGCGCGAGCAGCCCGCTGGGGCTACGGAACTGCGCCTCGACCGGTCGGGGTCGCTTCGCGTCGACCCCGACGAGCGCCGCGAGGGCGACGAGCAGCAGGGTCAGGACGGTCGTGCCCGTCTCGGACGTCCCGCCCGCGAGATACGCGGCGACGACGACGGGCGCACTCACCGCCAACGCTGCGACGGCCCCGAGCGCGATGCGGTCGAATCGGTCGTACATGCGACGGCAGTAGCCGTCCGCATCGAGGTCCGCCGGCCGAACGAAGCCGTGTTTCCAGACGTAGCCGCCGGTGAGCGTCCCGAGGGAGACGAAGTACCCCCACTTCGCCACCGCGAGGGCGAGGTCCCACCCCGTCGAGAGCCGCAGCGAGACGGCCGTCCCGACCAGCGACGCCGCGAGGATGACCGTCAGCGCCGCTTTCGGGAGGAGATACTTGTCGAAGAGACCGTCCGCGTCGACGGCCTCGGATGTAGGCGTGTCCATCGTGGTGTCGTCACCTCGACTGACGTTGGATTAGGTCTCCCTAAACGTTGGTCGCGCATATGTTCGGCCGGTCGAACCCGTTCCCCCGAAGGCTCACCCGGCTGGCGGACGAAGCCAGGGCCATGCAATCTGTCACGGTGAGGCGGGAGTTCGACGCGGACGCGACGGCGGTACGGGCGGCGATGGGCGACGTGGGGCCGTTCATGCGCGCCGCCGGATTCGACGGGGTGACGGTCGAGGGCGACGCCGTCCGTATCGCCAACGAGGTCGGGCCGGTGCGCATCGAACTCCGCCTCGACGTCGTCGAGGACTCCGAGACGGTGCTCGCCTACGACCAGCGCGAGGGCATCTTCGAGACGATGACGACGCGGTACGAACTCACCGAACGCGACGGCACGACGACGGTGGAGGCGACGACGGAGTTCGCCCTCGACGTCGCGGCAGTCGGGTCGTTCCTCGACGCGACGGTCATCAAGTTCCAGCGCCGACGCGAACTGACCGCACAACTCGATTACGTCGAGACGCGAGTCGCCGGCGACTGAATCCCGGCGGGAGCCTCCCGCCTGAACATGTTCCCGGTCAGCCATAGGTCCGTGGACGGCGAAGTCCGACTATGCCCGGATTCCCCTCACCGTTCGGCCGCGACGAGGAGAGCGACGACGAAAGCGGCGGCGGCATCTTCGACACCTACGAGACGTTCGTCCCCGAGAATCTCCCCGTCCCGGGGCCGTTTCTCGACGGTCACGAGGTGCTGACGGGCGACGCACACCTCGACTTCCACCGGACCACGAAGGACCTCTTCGAGGAGCGCGGCGTCTACGACATGACATTCGGCTACAACCTCGCGCGACTCAACCTCGACGGCCGTCACCCCGACGCAGGCTACCGATACGCCGAGGAGTCGCCCGCCGTCCTGCGCGCGGAGTTCACGCCGACGACGCCGTTCTGTCCGCAGAGCAACACCCTGACGAAGGGGTCGTTCAGGGCGTGGAACGGCCTCGTAGAGCGTCACGACTACGACCTCGTTCGCGTTCGCGTCCACCCGATGCACCACGAGAGCGAGACGATAAACGAGGAGTTGGCGTGGCTCGAGGGGCGTTTCGAGGAGACGGGGTCCGTGACACACGTCCCGCCGGGTGACGGGAGCGGGTCCGCCGGCGACGCCGGACGGGACGCGCAAGCGAGTCGCGGCGACGCGCCGTTCTGAGGCCGTGTCCGACTCGCCGGCCGAGGTGGGCGCGACCACGGACGCCGCCCCGGTCGAGTGGGTGCGCGTGCCGGCACCCGACCCGCCGATTCGGGCGCGCCTGCCCTACGTCGAGGCGAAACTCGAACATCCGACCCTCGACGCCGCGCGCGTCGGCGACGGCTTCTTTCCGTCGGCGATTCCCTATCGCTTCGAGGGGACCGCCCGGGTCTTCTACTGGCGGCCCTCGCTCGCGACGGACGCGCCGGCCGTCGACCGGTGGCGGGGCGTCTGTGCGACGACGGCGGCGGTCCGTCCCGTCGTCGACGACTCGCTCCCGTTCGCGTTCGCGACGCCCGCGACGGACGGCGTCGACGTCGTCGTCGACGGGACCGTGGCCGGCGACACGACGACGGCCCGCGTCGAAGGGTACGACCCGCCGTCGGTGACGCTCGCCGCGCTCTCGCCCGACCGCTGTGCGTTCGAGACGCCCGTCGGCGAGGTGTCTCTCTCGCCCGGCGAACGGCGAACCGTCGCGTTCGATGCACAGACGGTCCACACCGAGTCGGGTGAGCGAGTCGAGACGACCCCGCAGTTCGCCGTTCGGTTCCCCGGCCGGCGCGTGCTCCACCACCCCGCACCCGGCGCGTCCGCCCGCCTCTTCCCGTCGTTCGGCGTCGACCTCTCGGCGGCACCGAATCCGCTGCCCGTCGTCCGCAGCGACGCGGACGTGGACCTCGACCACCTCGCGTCGGGTCTCGACGCGGCACTCGACGAGCGGCCGTACGCCGAAACCGTCCTCTGGCAGGCGTTCGCCCACTCGGCGTTCGGCCCCGCGACGGAGACGCCGACGCTCGCCCAGTTCGACGACGGCCGCATCGCCCTCCTCGACGGGGGCGACGCCTGATACCCTCCGCGCCGTCGGGCCACGGTGCCGACACTCGGAGCGTCCACACCGGGCGTCGTCGCCCGCTGGGGTGCGAACGAAGAGTTCGACCGACGGCACCGGGCCGACGGTGCGGGTCCTCGGAGGCGTCCCGAGAGGCTCGACTGCGTTTTCAGCGAACGAAGAGCCTTTCAGGCGTTCCGCCCAATGGCTACCGGGGACTATGAGCATCGTTATCGAAGCACACATTCCGGCCGAGTCGCTGTTGGCCGACGAAATCGACCGGATTCCGTCCGGGACGCGCGTCGAATTCGACGGCGTCGTCCCCGTCCGCGAAGTGCCGCTTCCGTATCTCCGGGTTCGGGGAGAGGACCCGGACGGCGTGGCCGACCTCGTCAGGGAGTGTGCCTGCGTCGACAGGCTCGAACTGCTCGACGGGAACGTCGACGAGCATCTCTACACCGTCCGCTGGAGCGACGTCCCGCGGTTCGTCGACTGTCTCCGCGACGCGGAGGGGGCGCTCTTGCGGGCCGTCGCGTCGGACGAGCGGTGGACCGTCGAGTGTCGACTCCCGACGGAGGCGGCAGTCACGCGCTTCGAATCGGCGTGTACCGACGGGGAAATCGACCTCTCCGTCACGCGCATCGGTCGCCAGGGAATCGGACCGCGGGAGTCGCCGGTGACGGACGAACAGCGGGTCGCCCTCTCGCGGGCGCTGGCCGAGGGATACTTCGAGGTGCCGCGACGGACGACGCTCGTCGACCTCGCCGACGAGTTCGGCGTCTCCGATTCGGCGATGTCACAGCGACTCCGTCGCGGAATCCGGTCGGTGCTACACGAGAGCGACGCCGTCGACGAACTGCAGTGAGCGGCCGTGGCGTCCGCGGGCCGTCGCGTCGGCGACGTCGCTCCCGTGCTGGCCACGCTCGGGGTGGGCGAGCGCAGTCAGTCGAACAGGCCAGTCGAGAGATACCGCGTCCCGGTGTCGGGGAGCACGGTCGCGACCAGTCGACCGTCGTTCTCCGGCCGGGTCGCGACGGTCGTCGCGGCGTGGACCGCCGCCCCCGCGGAGATACCCGCCAGCAGCCCCTCCTCGGCGGCCAACCGGCGGGCCGTCTCGCGGGCGTCCGCCTCGGTCACCGTCACGACCTCGTCCAGCAACTCCGTCCGGAGGACGTCGGGAACGAATCCCGCGCCGATGCCCTGAACGCCGTGACTCCCGGCGTCGTCGCCCGACAGCACGGCCGAGGAGTCGGGCTCGACTGCGACGACCTGGAACGCGTCGTTCCCCAGTTCCTCTTTGACGTACTCGGCGACGCCGGTGACGGTGCCGCCGGTGCCGACGCCGGCGACGAAGATGTCGACGTCGCCGTTGGTGTCCGCCCAGAGTTCCGGTCCGGTCGTCTCCCGGTGAATCCCCGGATTCGCCGGATTCCGGAACTGCTGGGGGACGAAGGCGTTCTCCTCGGCCGCCGCGAGCGACGCCGCCCGGTCGATAGCGCCGTTCATCCCGTCCGCCGCGGGCGTGAGTTCCAACTCCGCGCCGTAGGCGCGAAGGACGGTCCGCCGCTCGGCGCTCATCGACGCCGGCATCGTCAACACGAGGTCGTACCCCTTCGCCGCACACGCCATCGCCAGCCCGATGCCCGTGTTCCCGCTCGTCGGTTCGACGATGGTCGTCCCGTCGTCTATCTCTCCCTCCCGCTCGGCCCGTTCCAGCATCGCGACGGCGACGCGGTCTTTCACCGACGACGCCGGGTTGCACGCCTCGACTTTCGCCACGAGATTCGGCGCGAACGCGTCGAGGCGGACTAACGGCGTCTCTCCGACGAGGTCGGACACGTCGTCTGCGACGTTCATGCACGCACCCCTACGCCGCTGACCCGGGTGAACCCCGTCCCTGCATTCCGTGGGGTACTACATCGACCGCCGGAGGCTCGTCGTGGACTTCGCGAGAAAGTACGCCAGCAGCCCCGCGAGCGCGCCCGTCCGGACGTCGCCGAGCGCGACGCCGACGCCGACGGCGAGGACCGGGAGCAGTTCGTCGAGGTACAGGTGAATCGGCATTCGGTCGTCAATCGACGCCTCACATCCTATGCTCGTCGCCGAACGTCTTCGTCACCCGGTTTCGACCCGGTAGTAGTCGGTGAACTTCACCACGTCGCCGTCGTCGAGCGCGGCGGCGACGGTGGACGCGTCGCCCCCGGCGTCGCTCCCGACCAGCGTCGGGAACTCGTGTTTCGTCGTCTCCGGGAGTTCGTCGTAGTGGTGGAGCGTCTCGTCCGCGGCGACGTCGTCGACCTGCGTGAGTATGTTCTGTGGTACCATGGCCGGGCGGGTTCGTCGTTTCGTCCCACGGGTATTCAATTTGTCGGGGCATATATTCGGTTTGTAAGGCTCGTGGAGGAAGATGGGAGCAAAATCGCACGACTGTTTTCCGCTGGTGTGCGCTCGCCAGGAGCAGGCGAACAGTTATGCCCCCGCGAGACCGGGAGTCGGGTATGGACGCCGTTCGCGTCGCCCCGGTCGCCGCCTTCCTCGCCGGCCTGGTCGTCGGCGGCGTCGCCGTCGGCGCGTCGGTCCCCCGGGACGGCGGCGTCGACCCCGCTCACCCGCCGTACAGCGTCGCCAGCGCGTCCGGCTGTATCGACGACGCCGGTGGCTGGGCGTTCACGACGCCCGTCGAACGCGGTCAGATGGTCGTCGTCAATCTCACTGTCGACCACGGTCCCGGAGCGAGCGTCGAATCGGACCTCGTCCGGGTCGGCGACGGCCGGTACCGCTTCGACGTGACGACCGTCTCCACCGAGAAGCGGGGGGCCCCGGACTGTCGGACCGGGTCGACCGTCGAGTTCAGCGGGACGCTCCCGGCGGCCGTCGAGGCCGTCACCGTCGTCTACGACGGGCGGCGCGTCGGAACCGTCCGGCCGACCGACGGTCCCACCTACCGACCCCTGTGACCCGCGGCGGGGCGTCCGGACGTCGGCCTCGTAGCCACCGCCGTCGAGAGGCTCCGTCGCTGGCGCGAACCGGCTACTTAGTTCTACTGCCGAACGCCGTCGTCAGTTGCTGGGAATCACGGCGACGTACATGTCGTTCCGTCGACGAAAGCCGGCTATGAGCGCGCCCGCCGAGAACGCAGAGGGTGGCATCCGCGCGGAGCTTCGGGTCGAGACGGGGGCCTGTCCCGTCGCTGCCGTCTCCGCCGAGGCCGACAGCGCCGTCGGGTCGGTGTCGTGGTCGTCGCCGTCGTCGGACGGGACCGTCGTCGAGGAGTTCACCGTCGACCGCGACGGAACCGACGTTCCGACCGGCGAACCGGTGTACGTGACGGACGACACGGCGACCTACCGCTTCGAACGAACGGACGAGGGCTGTGTCTGTGCCGGCATCGAATCGATTGGGGTGCCCGTCTCGTCGGTCCGCGCCCGCGACGGGGCCCTGACTCTCACGCTCTACGTCGAGGAGGTAGCGCGGATTCGCGAAATCGTGGCGACGCTCCGCGACCGCTACGACGGCGTCTCGATTCGACGCCTCAGTCGCTCGGGCGACGCCACCGACCGGGAACTCGTCGTGGTCGACCGGAGCCGACTCACCGACCGGCAACTCGAAGTGCTGGAGACGGCTCACGAGATGGGGTATTTCGCCCATCCGAAGGGAGCCAACGCGAGCGAGGTCGCCGACGAACTCGACGTCGCGCCCGCGACTCTCGCCGAGCATCTCTCGGCCGCGCAGTCGAAAATTCTCGACGCGATTCTCGCGGACTAGTCGGACGTGCGTCCCGTCGTGTGCCGACGGCGGCGCACTTTCGAGCGCGCGCCGACGCTTCCGGAGGAAGAACTACCTGGCATGACACCCAACTGCGGTCCATGACCGACGCCGCCGTCGTCACCGTCGTCGGCGAGACGCGGGTCGAGCTTCCGCTGGCGCTCCCCGCGGACCACGGGTTCGAGACGCGGACGCTCTCGGAGACGTTCCGGTGTTCGTCGGGCTCACCGATCTCCACCGAGTCCACTCACGCTGCCACCCCGCCCCTCGCGCCCACTTCGCGCTCGCCCCCTCCCGGAGCGTGGACCGGGCTCGCGCTCGACGACCTGTTGTGCGCGGCCGACGCGCCCGACGAGACGACGCACGTCGTCGTCGAAGGCGACGACGGCTTTCGCGTCTGTGTCCCCATCGCCGCGGCGCTCGGCGGCGTCCTCGCGTACGAGGGCGTCGACGCGGACGCGCGGCCGCGGTTCGTCGCCCCCGGCATCTCCGGGACGCGGACCGTCCAGCGCGTGCGCCACGTCGAAGCGACGACGCTCGACGGCGGAACGGACCCCGCATCGCTCGAGGAACTGCGTCTCGAAGCGACGGGGTAGCGTCGCGTCGGCGACGTGGACGTCGCGTCGACGTCGTCGCCGGTCCACTGGCCGGCAGTTCTCTCAGACGATGAGGCCCCCGACGACGAGGAGCGAGGCCGCGACGAGCGCTGCGGCCTGGAAGAAGGGAGTCGCGTTCTGTGCCGGCGAGCGGACCTTCCGTTCGTCCAGCCCCGAGAGGAGGCGGCTCGCCCCGACTTCGACCATCCCGGTCAGGAGCAACCAGAGGACGACCATCCCGAGGACGAGGTTGCCGTACGTCGTCCCGAGGAGCCCTCCGACCGTGTACTGCGTGCCCGCGAGGTGGCCGCCGGTCAGAAACAGGACCAGGGACGACACCCGGGAGAACGTCTGGAGCCTGGAGATGATGGACTCGAGGGGGTCGACGTTCAGGTCGCCCGCCGACGCCGTCGGGAGGACGGCGAGGGCGACGAAGACGACGCTCCCGGCCCAGAGGCCGGCAAAGAGCAGGTGAATCGTCGCGACTGCGGTGTCGATAGCTGCCATGTGCGTGGGTTCGCCCCGACACTAATCAATCCCGCCGTTCGCCCTCGGCGAAATCGAAACCGATTAAATGACCGACCACGGAGTTACGTCCGTGCCGAGGTAGCCTAGCCCGGCCAAGGCGGTTGCCTCGAAAGCAACTGTCCGAGAGGACTCGTGAGTTCGAATCTCACCCTCGGCGCTTCCGTTACTCCCGCGCCGCGACGCGTATCGTCACGACCGTTCCGCCACGTTCTCGCTCGTCGATGTCGAGCGTCCCGTCGAGCGTCGTGACCGCCCACTTGACGAGCCAGAGGCCGTAGCCGCTCGCGTGTTCGAGCGGCGTCTCGCCCTCCCGTTCGAGGACGCGGCGTTCGTGTTCGGGGATGCCCGGGCCGTCGTCGGCGACACGGACGACGACCTCTCCCCGACCCCTTCGCGTCTCGGAGCGGACCGACACCGACACCGTCGGGGCGTCGCCGCCGTGTTCGACGGCGTTTTCGAGCAGTTCCTCGACGGCGAACTCGAAGCGTTCGTCGGCCGTCGTCCACGCGGCCGCCGGCAGGTCCACCTCGAAACTCGCGTCTCGCCCCGCGGCGTCGACGTTCGTCAGCGCGCGCTCGACGGCGTCGACCACGTCGTAGCGGCCGGTGGCACCGCTCTTCGCGATGGTCCGTTCGAGTTTCCTGATCTTGTCGCTGAGTTCCACTAGCTCGGCCGTCGTCTCCCGGACGTTCTCGACGCCCTCGTCGATGCGAGTGGGGTCGCGACGCACGAGGTCGGCGTAGCCGCTGACGATGTTCGCCTTCGTTCGGATGTCGTGGCGCAACACCCGGTTGAGGACCGACAGTCGCTCCGCCTGGTTCCGGAGGCGGCGCTCGTACTCGCGACGGTCGGTGACGTCGTCCACCGCGGTGACGATTCGCTCGACGTTCCCGTCGTCGTCGAACAGGGGGACCGCGTTGACCGAGAGCCACATCCGGGTGCCGTCCGGTGCCTCGATGCCGTGCTCGTAGTCGAAGACGGGGTCGCCGGTGTCGCCGACGCGATGGAAGGGGAGTTCCTCCGACGGGAGCGGTCGCCCCATCTCGTCGACGACGTCCCACTCCGCGGCGTCGTAGGTCCGCTCGACGAGTTCGGACCGGGCGAGACCGAACACCGCCTCGGCCCGCGAGTTCGCGCGGAGAATCGACCCGTCGGGTGCGAGCACCAGCAACGCGACGGGACTCGTCTCGAAGACCCGGTCGAGGAGCGCGCGCTCGCGGGAGAGGGTGTCCTCGACGCGTTTCCGCGCGACGACGCCGCCGAGTTCGACGCCGATGGTCGAGATGACGTCGACGTGGTGTCGGTCCTCCCGGTGGCGTTCGCGCATGAAGAACCCGAGGACGGCGACCACGCGGTCCTCGGCGACGATGGGGACGGCGAGGCCGGCTCGCAGCCCCGCCCGCTCTGCTGCGTCCGTCCGACCGAACGCGTCGGCCGACGCGGCCGAGACGTCCGGCATCCACTCCGGCTCGGCCGACTGCCAGACGCGTCCGACGAGGCCCTCGCCGGGTTCGAACCGCATCCCGTCGCTCTCGCGGACGAACCGCTCGAACGCCTCCTCGCAGGCGTGGCCCGTGACGCGTTCGAGCGCCGTCCCGTCCTCCGTCGGTACCCACGCCTCGCCGTACACCCACCGCGTCTCGGCACAGACTCGCTCGATGGTGCGACGAAGCGCGTCCTCGGCGGACCCGGCCTCGCCGGCCACCCGAACGACGTCGAGCAGGAGTTGGTGGTCGCGTTCCAGCCGCACCACCTCGGTCACGTCGCGGCCGACGGCGACGATGGCGTCGACGCCCCCATCCGACCCGATGGGCCGCAACACGAATTCGACCGTCACGTACTCGCCGTCAGGCGTCCGGTGTTGGGCTTCGAACCGAACCCGGTTTCCCCGCGCCGCGCGCTCGACGGCGTTCCGGATTCGCCGTCGGTCCGTCCCCTCGCGTCGCCACCACGACAACTCGGCGAAGGAGCTCTCGACGACTCCCGACGCGCCTTCGTCGACGAGACCGACGATGGACCGGTTCACTCGGCGAACGTCCCCGTCCGGTGAGAGGACCGCGGTGAGCGTCCAGGGACACTCCAGCAACGCCCGGAGGTCGCGTTGGCTCGTTCGCAGGGAGCGCAGGCGCGCGTCGTGGTCGTTCACGTCGTAGCCGACGCGACAGACCGCGACGACGGGGCCGCAATCGTCGAGTCGCGCCGTCGTCACGTCCACGTCGACGGCGTCGCCTTCGGCGGTCACGAGGCTGGCGTCGACCGTCGTCGGGTCGCCCGCGAGCGCCGACGCGACGGCCGTCGCGACGTCCTCGCAGTCGTCGTCGGCGAAGAGGTCACTGGTCGTCGACCGACCGTCGGGCGTCAGCCCCGTCAGCGTCCGGACCGCCTCGTTCCAGAGGACGAGACGGCCGTCGCCGTCGAACAGCAGGTACGCGCCGCGGAGGGCGCCGAGGGCGGCGTCGAGCATCGCCAGCACGTCCCAGAACGAGGCGGACGCGGACCACGCGAGCGTGGACACCCGGGCCGCGAGGCGACGTTCGGAGTCGGGCGTGTAGAGGAAGCAGTCGTCCGCGCCGGCGTCGAGGGCGGCCGCGGCGTCGTCGTCGGTCGACAGAAAGACGACCGGTGCGCGAATCCCGTCGTGAAGGTCGTCCAGGAGCGCGAGGCTGTCGGCGTCGGCGACGGCCGACGTCCAGACCACGCAGTCGTATCGGCCGTCGTGTCGGGCACGGATCGCCGACGCCGTCGTGGCGTGGTCGACGCGAAACCCGGATTCGGAGAGCCGCATCGGCAGCCCCTCGCCCGGTACCTCGCCGACGAGCAACACCGTGACCGGCCGCTGGAGAGACGACGGAGCGGCACGTGCCCGGACCATTTCGCGAGGCTACGTGACGTATACAGTTAAGTCCACCAACATCGGCCCCGCGATTCGGAGTGCGCTCGGGGGCTGGCACCCGACTCTCGTCGTCGCAGCCGGTGGCTACGTCACCCACACTTCGTCGCCGGATTCGACGCCCCTGGCGGCACCCGCGGGGAGTTCGACCACGACGTCGGCGACGGCGCCGCCGTGCCCCGTCCACGCCGACAGCCGTTGCGTTCGCTCGACGCGGCCGTCGCGGAGCCACAGGGCGTCGACGTCGAAGGGGACACAGAGCATGTGGAGGCGGCGCGTGGCGGCGTCGTCGAAGCGAAAGACCAGGGCGTAGTCGTCCGGAATCGAGCGGCGGAACATGAGGCCCAACCCCTGGGAGAGCAACGAGTCGGCGGTGTCGACGCGGGTCGCGAGGACGCGTTCGCCGTCGGCTCCGCGGTGGCGCAGTTCGGCCACGGCCGCTCAGAGCGCGCGCGAGTCGGACCGGGGCGCCGGCCTGCTCGGCGCGGGTTTGTCCAGGCCGCGAGCGAACGTGGTGCTGACGGCGACGCCGGCGACGAGTATCGTCCCCGTCAGGAGGACGCCGAGCGCGAACTCGACGACGGTGGGGACGAGCGTCGTCGTCGCGCCGACGACGCCGATGCCGCCCACGAGGACGACGACGCCGAGGACGAGCCCCCCGAGCCGGAACCGGTGGCCGTCGGCGCGAGTCCAGGCGAGCGCGACGCCCCGGCTCAGGCTCGCGTCGTCGGCGGCGACGGCGACGAGCGCGAGCGGCAGGTGGGCGAGGACGACGACGCCCGGAAAGAGCAACAGGCCGAAGCCGACGAGCGCCCCGAGCGTTCCGAGGACGACGACGGTGACGCCGCGCGCGACGGCGACGAGGGTGTCGACCGCCCCGCCGCCTCCGCCGAGGACGGCGGTGTCGCGGGCGAACGACCGGACGAGCAGGACCAGCACCGCCGCGCCGACGACGGTCGACGCGGCGAGGACGCCCGTCGCTTGCGGCCCGGACACCGGGAGCGTCACGCCATAGGTTATCCCCAGTCCGTCCGTCGCCCGCAAGCGCGCGACGACGGTGTTCAACGAGGCGGTCCACGCGGCGTAGACGAGGATGAACGCACCAGTGAGGCCGAGGACGCGGCTCGACCGGAACTTCCCGACGCCGCGAGCGATGGCGTGTGTTGTAGGGAGGGCCATGGCTATCTAACAACGGGCGTGTTTCCGACGTATACTTTTTTATCGTTCGCTGATACGTGTCTGACGGACGGCGGCTCTCGCGGCCGAGCGCTCGGCTTCGTTCGCCCGACGGCGTATGACGCTCGTCTGACAACAGCGCTAGGCTTATTGTGGTTCGGCGGCCGGTTCGAGTATGGACCGGAGGAAGTTTCTCACCGTCCTGACCCCGTTCGTCGCCGGCTGTTTCGGTGGACGGCGCGAACAGCCCACCACACCCGACGACAGCGGTACGGAGACGCCGGAATCGACCCCGACGTCGACGCCGGAACCGACCCCGACGCCGACGCCAGGCCCGTCGGCGGAGGCGACCGAGCACATCGACGCGGCGCGCGACCACCTCAAGGAGGCAGTCTACGTCTACGCCGGCGGCGTCACCAGCGACCTGACCGAGGTGACGGCCGAGAGCGACGAGTTCCGCCCGCGGGACGTCCTCCTGAAACTCGACGCCGTCCAGAAGTCGCTCTACGCGGCCGAATCCGCGGCGACGACGTCGAAGCAGCGCCAGACCGTCGAGTCGCTCAAGACGGTCCAGCGCTTCCTGACGCACGCGACGGACCTGCAGTCGTGGCTCATCGACGGCCACGACGCCGCCACGTCGGCCTATCAGGAGCTAGAGGACGACGACCTCGACGCCGCCATCGACGACCTGGAACGCATCGAGACGACGGTTTCGGAGACCGAGCCACCCCTCACGACCATCACCGAGGAGACGGACGCCGCGAGCATGGACGCGACCAACGCCCTCTCCGGCGAGAACTACTCCGCGAAGGTGACCCAGCTGACGAACGAGCAGTCGATACTCGAACAGTTGGAGACGCACCTGACGGACGTCACCGACGCCGTCGAACTCATCGAGGATGCGCGAAGCCAGGAGAACGCGGGTCGCTACGACGCCGCTGCCGACACCGCCGACCAGGCGTACGACCTGTTGTCCGAGGCCGAAGAGCAGCTCTCGGGACTCGCCGACGACCCGCCGGAACGCACCGACGCCTTCGTCGACCTCCTCGACGACCTGGCCGGCACCGCCGCCAACTACGCCAGCGAGGCCGACCGCATCGCCCAGCGAAACTAATTACGTCTCGCCGCCCTACCGGGCGGTATGGAGCAGACGCCGACCGGGACGCCCGTCGGGGTCGACGACCCCTACGACCACGCGGGCCGGTGCGACCACCTCACCTCCGACGGCCGCTGTCGGTACGCCCTCGAACACGCCGGCCGGGACGCCGAGTTCGCGGCCGCTCGACGTGCCGACGACTACGCCTGTCTCGCTGGCGACGAGGGCTGCGAGTGGCGCGACTGTCCCCACTACCGCTCGACCACTGCCGCCCGGGAGTGCGCCCGCTGTGGCCTCGACGAAGTCCGTCTGGCCCACGAGGAGGCCCGTCCGTTGCTGGAGGAACACCATCTCTCGTACGGGAGCGGGGCGCGACGCGACGGCGACTCGGACGCGGACCGACGGCTGGCCCACGAGATCACGGTCGCGCTCTGTCGGTGGTGTCACGCGAAGGTCCACGAGGGGTGGGCGCGCGTCGACGACGACGTGAACCCCGACGCCGAGGCGCTCGCGGCGCGGGAGGCGCGACGGAGCAAGGAACAATCGGAGTTCGGCTTCCAGTCGGCCGCGGAGCGGTACCGACGCGACTAGCTCGGCTTTCGATTCCCTTTTACCGTCGACCGGGCTACCACACGTCAATGACCCGAATCGTCGTCATCGACAACCACGGCCAGTTCACCCATCTGGAGGGCCGGGCGCTCCGGGACGCGGGCGTCGACACCGACATCGTGGACAACACGACGCCGCCGGCGGACCTGGACGTCGACGGCCTCGTCCTCTCGGGCGGCCCGGACATCGACCGCATCGGCCGGTGCGCGGAGTATCTCGACCTCGACGTCCCCGTCCTCGGCGTCTGTCTCGGGATGCAGCTCATCGCCGACGAACTCGGCGGCCGCGTCGGCGGCGGCGACTACGGCGGCTACGCCGACGTCGACGTCGAGATTCTGGACGCCGAGGACCCCGTCGTGGGGTCGCTCGCCCCCCAGACGCGGGTGTGGGCGAGCCACGCCGACGAGGTGAAGGAACTCCCGGACGGCTTCGCCCACACGGCGACGAGCGACGTCTGTGACATCGAGGCGATGAGCGACACCGACCGCGACCTCTACGGCGTCCAGTGGCACCCCGAGGTGGCCCACACCGAACGCGGCGACGAACTGTTCGCGAACTTCATCGACCGCTGTGAACGGGACTAGGGGGTTTTACGACGCCCCGTTGCCAACTGCCGAGCCATGACGACGACCCAGAGCGACCTCGCGGGGCTCTCGCGGTTCATCTTCACCGCCCCGAACTGGTATTCGAGCCTGGCGTTCGCCCTCGTCGTCGCCGCCATGACCGGCGTCGCCGCCTTCGACTCGGGACGCGACCCCGCGACGTGGCGGGGGCTGCTCTTCCTCGGCAAGGACGCGTGGGAAGGCATCTTCTTCATCGGTCTGCCGACCGTCGTCGCGAGTCTCGGCACGACGGGCGTCGACCGCCTCGTCGGCGGCAGACTCACGCCGAACCGGTCGTCGCTGCTGGCGCTGGCCTGCGAACTCATCGTCGTCGCCATCGTCACCGGCGCCGGCATCGTCGCCGTGCTGACGCCCCTCGACCAGACGTTCGTCTACGACGCCCTCGTCATCGCGCTGGCCTCGATTTTCGCCTTTCGCCTTCTCGTCGTCATGGCCGTCTCCCAGTCGTCGCTCCCCGTCGCCGCCGTCCCGGCGAGCATCCAGACGCTCGTCTCGGCCCTGCTCCTGTTCGTCTACAGCGGGACGCTCCGTTTCCTCGAAATCGGCGGCCCGCTCCTGCAGGCGTACCTGATGCCGTATCTCGCCCGAGCGGCACAGGCACCCCCCGAGATTTCCGTCATCGGCGCGAACCACTTCGTCCTCCTGGGCGTGACCTGTCTCATCTACGCCGCCGGCGTCTACACGTTCATCCGTATCGTCGACCGGCCGTGGCAACAGAGCCTCGGCGTCTCGGTGCTGGATTTCATCCGCGGGTTCGTCGGCCACGTCGCCGAGGGCTCGCGCGAACTCGAGGACTTCTTCGAGAAACTCGGCGAGGAAGCCGTCGTCCCCGTGACGGTGCTCTCCTTTCGCCGCGAGGACGGCACCCAGAAGGCGGAGTTCGTCCTGCCGATGATTCATCCGGGACCGATGGGTGAAATCGGCGGCGGCCACTTCCCCGTGCGCGTCGCCTCCCGAACCGAGGGGCTCGCCTTCCCGCCCCACGCCACCGCCGGCCACGACTTCAACCTCGTCACCGAACGCGAGGTGGACGCCATCCTCGACGCCGCCGACGCCGCCGAGGACCGCCTCGAATACGCCACGGAGGCGACCCGGAGCGTCCGCACGCAGTCGGGCGAGGCGAAGATGCTCGGCCAGGCATTCGGTGACGACGCCCTCCTCGTCTCGACGTACGCGCCGGGGTTCGCCGACGACGTGGAGTTCGGCGTCGGCCTCTCGGCGGCGACGGAGGCCCGTACCGCCGGCCTCGACGACGTCCTCCTCGTGGACGCCCACAACTCCAACGACGGCCTCCAGGGCGACGACCTGGGCCACGTCTCCCCCGGTAGTCGGCGCGCCCTCGACATGATTCGGGCCGCTGGCGAGGCGGGCGACGCGCTCACGGACGCCGAACGCGGGCCTCCCCGTCTCGGCACCGCCTGGGACCGGACCGCGTGGGAAGCGCGCGACGGCATCGGTCCGCTCGGCGTCCGCGTCGGCGTCGTCGACGTCCTGGGACAGACCACCGCCTACGTCCTCGTCGACGGCAACAACATGGTCCCCGGCCTGCGCGAACGCATCGTCACGACGCTCGTCGACGGCCCCGTCGACGTCGCGGAGGTGATGACGACGGACACGCACGTCGTCAACACCGTGGAGGCGGACAATCAGGTCGGCGCGGCCATCGACCACGACGAACTGCTGGCCCTGATTCGCCGTCTCGTCGACGAGGCGCTGGCGGACCGCGAACCCGTCACGGCGGCGCTCGCAACCGAACAGGCCGAAGTGACGGTCTTTGGCAACGACCGGACGGAGACGCTCGCCAGCCACGCGAACGCCGTCGTGTCGATGGGCGGCGCGCTCGCTGCGGCCGTCACCTTCGCGGCGATGGCGGTGAGCGTCCTCGTCTTCCTGTTCGCCTAGAGGCGGAGTTCCAGCGTATCCACCGCGCCACAGCTCGGACAGACGTGCTGGTAGTCGACCCGACTCCCCGAGGTGGTGACGCGCCACCCGCCCTCGGTGTCCTCGTGGCCACACTCCGGACAGGCCACTCTCGATTCGGCGTAGTGGCCCCTGAGTCGGTCGAACGCGGACGCCCCCGGCTCCTGTGCGGAAGCCATGTGGTAACGTATGGCACAGAACTGCTTAGATGTGTCGCCGAGGGCGTTCGAACGGGAGAGGAGTCAGGAGTCCGCGAACAGTTCGTCGACGGCGCGGCGGGCCGTCCGTGCCGCCTCGTCGGCGACGGCGTCGGCGGGCGTCGACTGTTGCCCCGACGCGTCGCGTTCGACGGCGTCCGGGGCGTTCAGGTAGACGTCGACGTCGAGGACGCCCTCCTCGAACGTGACCGTCACGTCGAAGTCGCGGACCTCGGACTGCTTGTAGTAGTCGAAGATGACGCCTTCGGCGGCCTCGGCGGCCGTCTGTACGACCTCTTCGTCGGTCGGCATCTTACGCGCCGCCGGCGCCGCCCGGCCCCATCGGACCGCCGCCGCCGGCGCCGCCCTGCAGCATCTGCTGCAGTTCGGACTGGAGGCTCTCGAACTGCTCGCGGACGCGCTCTTCCTGCTTGGAGAGCTGTTCGACGCGGACTTCGAGCGAGTCGACCTTGTCTTCGAGGTCGTCGTAGGCCTCGTCGTACTCCGTCTCGACGAGCAGTTCGCCGACCTCGCGGTACATCGTCGTCTCCTCGTCGATGTCCTCGAGGGCGTCCAGCGCCGTCTCGGACTCGTTCAGCGTCGTCTCGGCCTGCTGTTTCTGGGCGGCGACCTGCTGGGCCGTCTCCTGGAGGTCCTGCAGTTCTTCGAGTTTCTCCTGTGCTTCCGGCGGGAGGTTCCCTTGCATGACCGAAGCGTGGAGTCCCGGCGTGAAAAAGCCCCGTATTCCGGTCGCGCCGCGCGTCGCGACGGCACGGGCGCGGTCCGGCGTAGCGCGGTATCCCGCGCGAGAAAATTCCAGGCTTTCTTCAGCGCAAACGAATGCTTTCGGCTCCGGACGCGATTCGTTCTCCACTGATGGATATATTATTTCGGCAGTCGATGCGGAAACGAACGCCGCGTATCGTGAACGAGGCGCGTCGGCGGCGCGTTGGCCGGTCCGCGGCCGAGACGCCCCGTGGAACGCCGTCGTCTCCACCGGCTGTGGATTACGAAACGTGACGGGTCGCACCGACTCGGATTCCCGCCGGCGCGCGGCGAACACGCCATCGCTGGCGGGTCCGGGGGCTCACGACCCATTCACAATACGTAACCGTCTGCCCTCCGAGGGACGGACGATGACGGACGGAGAGACGCCGGGACGCCGGCTCAAGACGCTGGAGACGGCTGCGGACGTCGTCGACGCGATACAGCGACTGGACGGCGCGGACGTGGCGACCATCGCGGACCGGTGTGACCTCGGTCGGAGTACCGTCCACGGCTACGTCACGACGCTCGAACGGCTGGGATACCTCGTCCGGGACGGGACGCAGTACCACGTCGGCCTCGAATTCCTGGCCAAGGGGGGCCACGCCCGCACGCGGAAGTCCGAATACGAGTACGTCGGCGAGAAGGTGGCCGACCTGGCCGAACGGACGGGCGAACGCGCCCAGTTCATCGTCGAGGAGAACGGCCGCGGCTACTACGTCCACACGACGACGGGTGAGAACGCCGTCCGCGCCGACGCGGCCCTCGGCAAGAAGATTCACCTCCACGCGAGTTCGGCCGGCAAGGCCCTCCTCGCCGCCCTGCCGCGCGACCGCGTCGACGAAATCGTCGAGCGCTGGGGACTCCCGCGGTACACCGACCGGACCATCACGACCCGCGAGGACCTGCACGCGGAACTCGACGCGGTGCGTGACCGCGGATACGCGACGAGTGACGAGGAGTCCATCGAGGGCCTCCGCGCCGTGGGCGTCGCCGTCACCGTCGACGGGACGACGCTCGGAGCCATCAGTCTCTCCGGGCCGGTCCACCGGATGAAAGGCGAGTGGTTCGACCGCGAGGTCCCCGACCGCGTCCTCGGCGTGGTCAACGAGATCGAACTCGACCTCAAGTACCAGTAGCTCCGGGGTTCACGTCTCGTAAATCGGACGCGTTCGCCACGAACGGGGTGGTTTGGGCAAGCTTTATGGTGGAGTTCGCCGGCCTGCCGTGGTATGGACCGACACCAGTACGACGTGACGGTAATCGGCTGTGGAATGGCAGGGCTGGCGGCCGGCCTCCGGGCCGCGGAACTCGGGCGGTCGGTGGCCGTCCTGGAGAAGGCCCCGGAGCAACGACGCGGCGGACACACGCAGTTCACCGAGTCCTTCCGCGTGCCGACGGCGGACGTCGACATGGAGGGCTACGAATTCGACGTCGACTACTCGGTCTCCGAGTTCTATCGCGACATCATGACGGTCACGGACTACCGCGCGGACGACGACCTCGCCGAAGTCGTGACCTCGGAGGCGGCCGAGACCCTGGAGTGGCTCACCCGCGGCGACGTCGAGTGGGAGACGCAGCCACCCCACCCGGGCTACACCGCGGGCCGGGTCTGGCTCGACGGCGAGAAGTTCGTCTCCCAACTCGTCGACCTCGTCGAGGAGGCGGGCGGCGACGTCTACTACGACGCCGAGGCCCGGTCGCTCACGCGGGCCGACGGCGGCGAGGTGACGGGCGTCGTCGCCCGCGTCGACGGCGTCAAGACTCGCTTCGACGCCGAGGCGACGATCCTCGCGGCGGGCGACTACGGCTCCGACAAGGAGAAGCGCGTCCGCTACTACGGCGAAGGCTACGAGGACATGAAGGTGCGCGGCAGTCGGTACAACACCGGCGAGGCCATCGAGATGACGCTTGAGGCGGGCGCGAAATCCGAGGGCCAGTGGAGCGGGGCCCACATGGCAATCGTCGACGCCGGGTCGCCGGACGTCGAGGGCGGCATCACGCGCATCGACGGCTACCAGTACGGCCTCATCCTCAACCACGACGGCGAGCGCTTCGTCGACGAGGGCGAGGACTCCCGCGCGCACACGTACGCCAAGTTCGGCCGGCGCATCTTCGAACAGCCCTACCACGAGGGGTTCATCGTCGTCGACTCCAAGACGGTCGACGAAGTGGCCCACATGGGCCCCTCGCGCGCCATCACGGGCGACTCCATCGAGGAACTGGCGAACCGCCTCGGCATCGAGGACGTCGAGCGAGCCGTCGAGACGGTCGAGGCGTACAACGCGGCCTGCGACCCGGGCGAGTTCGAACCCAACGAACTCGACGGCAACGCCACCGAGGGGCTGGACCTGCCCAAGTCCAACTGGGCGCTCCCCCTCGACGACCCGCCGTTCACGGGCTACCCCGTCACCGGCGGCATGACCTTCGGATTCGGCGGCGTCGCCATCACGCCCGACGCCGAAGTGCTCGATACGCGCGACGAGGTGATTCCGGGCCTGTTCGCCGCCGGCAACGCCACCGGCGGCCTCTTCTACGGCAACTACCCCGGCGGCACCGGCCTGACGAACGCGGCCGTCTACGGAAAGGTAGCCGCGGAGACTGCCGACGACTACCTGGGCTGAGTCCGTCGCCGCGGCCTTCGGCGGTCGGCCTCGCCACGCGTCGGCGGCTTCTCCGTCGGGGGGACGCCGGTACCGTCCGCCGTCTCCCGACGCTCGCTCGACGCCCGCGCTACGCGACGTCTTCGGCGACCGCGACGAGGCGCGTCCACGTGTTCACGCCGGCGCGGAGCGCCACCAGGTCCGCGGCGGCGACGTCGACGGTCAGCGTTCGCCCGTCGCGACTCACCGACGCCCCCGACCGGTCGTCGTCGATTTCGCCGACTTCGACCCGGACGCTTCGCTCGACGATGCGGGCGCGCCGCTCCGTGTCGTAGTCGAAATCGAGAGAAACCGTGTGTCTGCGTTCGGACGCGGTCACGCGCTACCGAACGTCGACTTCCTTGACGGTCGGCGCGCGCTCTTTCAACAGGATGCGGTGCCCGCAGTACGGACAGCGGACGCCGCCGTACTCGTCGAGTTCGACGTCGCGCTTACAGCGGGAACACTTGTAGCTCATGCTCAGGCTTCTTCTTCGTCGCCGGAGAGCGCGGCGCGAATCGACCGTCGGACGGTGCGTCCGCCGGGCGTCTCGGGGCGGTACGCGCCGCCGGTGAAGAGTTCGCCCGTCTCCTCGTTCCGCCAGATGCCCGTCCCGACGCGGGTGACGTCGTCGCCGTCGACCGTCGCGTCGTGCATCTCCGCTTCGATTTCCTTGACGCGGCGGCGGGCCACCCGGCCGTAGCGCGCGCCGAAGCGACCGGCGCTTCCGGTCTGTCGTGCCTTGTTCTCGGCCATAGTACCGTTCAGTACCGCCAGCGGACGCATAAACCCTGCGAGTTGCGGTCGGCCGCCCGCGTCACTGCAACTCGGCCGCCGCCAGCGCCTCGTTCAGGTCGTCCCTGACGCGTTCGCCCGTCTCGCGGTCCATCGCCGTCGTCACGATTCGGTTCTCCTGAACGCTCGACCCGTCGCGGAGGAGGAGACGGACGTTGCCGTTGTCGTCGGCGCGGGTGACTTTCGCGCGCAGTCCCGACTGCGACCCCGTTCCGCCGGCGTCGATGGGACCGGGGACGATTTTCTTCACGTGCGGATGCTCGGCGACGGTGCTGATGGCTCGCTGGCCCGGCCGGCCGCCGATGAGGGTCGTGTGTCGCCCGCCGAGTTTCTCGCGTGGCGGCGTCTCCACGACCTCCAGCGTCCGCTCCCCGCGCCGGTCGACGACGTCCGCGACGGGGTCCGCTCCGTCGACGCGGTAGAACTCGTAATGCAGTTGCGCCCGCGTCTCGCGGATGACCTCCCGGTCTCCCGCCGCGTACACGGTCTCCGGGCGCTTGCGCCGTATCTCGTCGGCGACGAGGCCGGCGAAGTTCCGGAGTTCGACCACCTGCGTCTCCTCGCCCGTCTCCGGGACGGTCGTCACCGTCGTCTCGCCGACGACCGTCTCCTCGGACAGCATCGTCAGCGTCGCCCGGTCGCGGGCGAACTCGCCGACGACCGCGTCGCAGTTGGCGGTGTGACAGACCAGACAGTAGTCGCCCGGCTTTTCGAGCGGGGACCCGCACCGCCGACACTCCATGTCCGGGCGAAGGCCGGCGTCCCGGATAAGTCCGTTCGTTCGCTCCGTACGACCGTCGTTTCCGAGGGGAAAACACTTGTCGGAGGCCTCGCCACACTCCCGCATGGCCCCGCGAACGATTGCCCTCTCCCTCCTCGTCGTCCTCCTCGCGACGTCGGCCGTCGCCACCGCGAGTCCGCGCCCCACACCCGTCTGTGGGCCCTGTGACCGGCCCTTCGTCTCCGCCGCGCGGAGCCACGGCGTCGACGTGGAGGTCGAACGAAGCACCGCTCACGTCCGCGTCCACGAGAACGGGTCCGCCTCGTGGACCGTCGAGAACCGCGTCGACGCCGACGCCGCGCGACGGTTCCGCGACGACCCGGCGCTTCTCGACGACGTCGCGACCGACTCGCTCGCCGCCCGCGAAGCCGAGGCGGTGCGCGCGTCCGTCGACGGCCGGACGGTGACGATGCGCTATCGCACGCCGGACTTCGCCCGGGACGCCCCCGGGAACGTCCTCCTCGTGACCGCCTTCCGCGACGACGACGGCCTGCGCGTCTACACCGGTCTCGGTGCCGACCGCCTGACGCTGGTCGCGCCCGAGGGGCGGGTCGTCGACCGCGCGCTCCCCGGCGCGTCCGTCGACGGCCGCGAGATGGTCGCCACCGAGTTCGACTCCCGCGGCGACGGCCCCTTCGTGACGCTCGTCCCGGCGGGGACGCAGGTCGCGCCGCTCCTGAGTTTCGTCGCCGTCGCCGCCGCCGTCGCCGACGTCGTCGCCCGGAACCTCCTGTTGCTGGTCGCGGTCCCCCTTTCCGCCTACCTCGGCCTCGTCTCGGCCGTCGCGTGGGGGGTCGGCCGGACGGACGGCGGCGAACGCGACCCGGAACGGCTGGCATCCCTCGTCGCCGGATTCGGCCTGCTTCTCGCCGCCCATCCGCTCTTCGCCGGGGCGCTCTCGCTCCTCGGGAGTTCGTCGCCCGCCCTGTTCGCGGCGGGCGTCGGCGTCGTCGTCCTCGGCGGGGCCGGCCATCCGGCGGTTCGGGACCGCCTGTCGCCCCGCGGGGTCGTGGCGCTCGTCGGCGTCGCGTTCGCCGTCGCCGTCGGCGTCGCGGCCCTCCTGCAGGCGACCCAGGCCGTCCCTGCCGTCGCGTTGCGCCCGGGCGCAAGCGCCGTCACGCAGGTCCTCCCAGCACTCCCCGCGTACGCGACGCTCGTCGTCGGCTACGCCGCGGCGCGGGGCGACCTGCGACGCGGCCTCGCCGTCGCCGGCGCGACGCTCGCGCTCGCCCTCGCCGTGCAGTTCCCGCTCGTCTCCTCCGGCGGGTCGCTCTACGGTCTCGCCGTCGTCCTCGCCGTCATCGGGGCGCTCGCCGCCGCCGTCGTCGGCCTCCCGGCGTTCCTCCTCGGCTACGCCGTCGAACGCGCGTGACCGGTCGGGGCGCGTGGTCGGTCCGCGGCCGGTCCGCGCGTGGCCGCTGATAGTGATTACGGTAACTGTGTACCGGTAGTTCGCCAGGACGGTTCAGCGAAGGTCCGGTACTGACTTACAGTAATCACTATCAGAGGTCGAGCGGGTCGCTCTTGAGATACTCCCGGAGGACGACGGTGGCGTAACTCCCCGCGGGGAGCGCGAAGGAAAACCGGAGCGGGTCGCGCTCGACCGTCGTCTCGGTGCGGAGGAGAATCGCCCGGCGCGTCCCCGTGGAGCCGAAGTTCCCGGGAAGCGCGAAGTCCTCGGGGGCGACGCCGACGTCGTCCAGCACCGCGCGTTCGACGTCGCCGGGGTCGCCCTCGGCGAACTCGGTGTCGGTGCCGACCAGCGGCGCAGTGACGAACGCCCGCCCGCGCTCGCAGTGGCGGGCCATCACGTCGACCCGGTCGTCGGTCACGCGCTGACTGCGGTCCACGTCGGGGACGACCACGTCGCCCGGCGCGTCCCGGTCGGCGAAACAGACCACGTCGCCCGCGACGGGCCGGTGAAAGGGGAGGCCGCGCCGGAGTCGCTCGCTCAGGACGCGGTTGAAGACGTACGACTGCGCGGCGTTGACGAACAGCCGCTGGAGGTTCGAGGGGACGGCTTCGAGCGCGTAGCGGAAGTCCGCCGGGTCGTCCGTCGCCGCCCGTTCGTCGAGGCGGTGGAGCATCGACCGCTCGTAGCCGAGATAGCGCGGCATCCGGTCGAGAGCGGCCGCCCAGTCCGGGTCGTCGCGTTCGGCCTGGTCGTCGACGAACCCCCGGGCGGCCCGCGTCTCGTCGGGTTCGGTCTCGGCGGGGTTGCCGACGTACGCCAGGACCGCCGCCCGCCACTCGTCGCGGACGACGCGGAGGCCCACCTCGTGCGTGACGGGGCGGCGACTGCCGAAGCGCTGCTGGCCGAAGTAGTTGGGGACGCCGACCGTGGTTCCGGCGTCGTCGACGGCCGGCCCGTCGGCGTCCGTTTCGCCGGCGTCGCCCGCCACGAACGCACGCAGGTCGGCGGTCACGTCGGCGGCGTGTTCGGGGGAGTCGGGGTCCCGCACCCGGACGTCGAAGGCGTTGCCCGCCAGGTCGCCGAACTGGAGGGAGCGACCCATCCGCCCGACGGGTTCGACGTCGGCGTCGCGGATATCCGGCAGGTCGGGTCCCGTCTCTCGCGGGCTTCGCTCGCTCTCGCTTTCCGCGGAGCGTGGCTCCGCGCTCTCGCTTTCCGCGGAGCGTGGCTCCGCGCTCTCGCTTTCCGCGGAGCGTGGCTCCGCGCTCTCGACTCCGCGGACGGTAAATAGCTGCGTCGTCACGGCGTGTTTGTCCTTCGTCCCCGCCCACGAGATGCGCTCGCGGGAGATGCCGAGCGCGTCCGAGAGGCGGGCGGCGAAGTCGTTGGTGTCCCACCCGCGGAGGGTGACGCGGAGGAGCAGGTGGCCGTACGCGCCCGGGTCGGCGTCGAGCGGTTCCGGGTCGACGCGTTCGAGTTCGCGCACGCGGAAGTCCTCCGGGTTCTCGCGGAGGTGGCCGCCGACGCCGTCGGCGTCGCTCACGTAGTACTCCATCCCGACCTGCCGTTCCAGCGGGTGTGCCTCGCGCATCGGTCGCCCTTCGCGTCCGAGCGGTTTAGGCGACTCGTCCGACGGCCGCCGCACGGACCGCTTCGCACCTGCCCTTCGTTCTCTCGCCGGCGTCTCTCGCCGCCGCGCGTTCCCTCGTCGCTCCCGGTTCGCCGGTGTCGCTTGCTCCTTCCCCCGGTTTGTTACCGACGCTCCCCGTCCGGTGTAGGCGATGCTCCGGGACCGGGACCGTCTCGTCTCCCTCTATCGGCGGATGGTCGCGCTGGGCTGGCCAATCGCCGTCCAGCAGACGTTCACGACGCTGATGCGGACGGTCGATATCGTCGTCACCGGCCTGTTCTCGCCGGCGGCCGTCGCTGCCATCGGCCTCGCCGACCTCTACGCACAGATTCCGCTCCGGGTCGGCCTCGGGTTCGGTGCCGGTGCCATCGCCCTCTCCAGTCAGGACACGGGTCGCGGGGCCGGTCGCACCCGCGACCGCGCCATCACGCAGGCGCTCCTCCTCGGCGCGCTCTGTGGCCTCCCGCTCGTCGCCGTCGGCCTGCTGTTCGGTCACTCGCTCGTCGGTCTGCTGGGGGCCGAACCGACCGTCGTCGAACTCGGCGGCACCTACCTGCTCGTCGTCTTCGCCGCGTCGCCGATGCGCATCGTCGGCCTGGTCGGCGCGCGGGCGCTCCAGGGTGCCGGCGACACCCGGACGCCGATGCTCGTCAACGGCGGAGCCAACGTCCTGAACGTCGCGCTCACCGTGACCCTCGGCCTGGGCGTCGGCGTCGCGCCGCGACTCGGCGTCGTCGGCGTCGGCGTCGCCACCGCCGTCAGCCGCCTGTTCGAGGCGCTCGCGGTCACGGGTGCAATCGCGAGCGGGTGGACCCCGCTCTCGCTCGCCCGGCCGCGGACCTTCGGTCTCACGCGCCAGCTCGTCGCCGTGAGCGTGCCCACGTTCGCGGAGGGGATGAGTACCTCGCTGGCGAACTTCCCGTTCAACGCGCTCCTGCTGGTGTTCGGAACGGAGGCGGTGGCGGCCTACCACATCGGCAGGCGCATCTACCAGCAACTCACCGGACCGCTGTATCGGTCGTTCGGCACGGTCACGAGCATCGTCGTCGGTCAGCGCTTGGGCGACGGCGACCGGGACGCGGCCCGGTACGCCGCGACGGCCATCCTCGGGTTCAGTCTCGTCACGATGAGCGTGGCCGGGACGGGCCTGTTCCTCGGGGCCGAGCGACTGGTGTCGGTGTTCACGAACGACCGGGCGACGGCCGAGTTCGCCGTCGCGTTCACCCGCGTCTTCGGCGTCTCGATGCTCTCTTTCGGGGTGTTCTTCCCGCTGGCCGGGGCGCTCCGTGGTGCGGGCGATACGCGGACGCCATTCTACGCCCGACTGCTCGGCGCGTTCGGCTTCATGGTCGGCGGCTCCTATCTCGCCGGCGTCGTCCTCGGTTACGGCCTCCCGGGCGTCTATCTCGGCATCGTCCTCTCGTACGTCTGCTGGGCCGCCGTCGTCGGCGCGGGGTTCGTCTGGGGCGACTGGGCCGCGACGGCGGCGGCGATGATGGCCGACCGCGCGGAACTGGACGAGGCCGCGCGGCGGTAGTCAGAGCGACTCGCCGCGCCAGGTCGTCCGGTCGTACATCCGGCGCACCTCGCCGCCCTGCTGTTCGATGGCGACGGCGGTGGTAAAGAGGAACGCGCCGACGAGGACGGTGCCGACGAGTTCGATGGCCGTGACGACGGCGGGCGAGACGCCCGTGTACTGGCCGAGTTGCTCCGCGAGGACGACGCCGGCGAAACAGACCAGCGCCGGGAGGAGGTGCCGGACGACGGCGGCGATGCTCGTCCCCTCTTCGACGCGGACGGTCAACACGGCGTAGACGATGGTGTAGACCGTCGCCGCGGTGAGACCGACCGTCTCGACGGCGTGGACGAAGGCGTTGTTGTCGAGGACGTAGCCCGCCCACCAGGCGACGGTGAAGCCGCCGAGGACGAGGTAGGGGACCCACGTCGGCACGGGGCTCTCCTCGCCGCCTTCGAGCGCGTAGAGGTCGCGCACGCCGAAGGCGAGAAAGAGGAAGAAAAACAGCATCGCCCCGACCTGAAACTCGGCGGCCCCCGGCACCGACGCGACGACGTCGGCCAGTCCGGACACGCCGTAGACGACCGCCGCGCCAACGCCGACGCCGAGATACCACCACCGTTCGCGGTACGTGTCCGCGAGCAGTCCCCTGACGTAGCCGTACAGCGAATAGACCAGGACGAGCGCGCCGACGGTGACCGTGAGGTACGCGAGCGCGAGCGCCACCGTCGCCACCGCTCCGTTCCCGGCTCCGGTTTGCAAGAGCGTCATCGTCCCGACCGTTCACACTCGGGCGGCTTGAATCCGGCCCCACGTTCGCGCACCGCGGGAACTAGTACAGCGGGAGATCGCCCGTCACCCGGTCGACCACGTCGTCGTCGCCGGGGCCGACCGCCAGCGCCGTCACCGTCCCCGGTTCGAGTTGCGTGTGGCCCGCGTCGCGGACGACGGCGTGGGGTAACCCCTCGCCCTCGGCGACGTCCGCGAGTTCGAAGATGGCCGCCTCCCCGTCTACCTTCAGGACGACCTTTTTTTGTCCCTCGCCTTTCCACGCCTTGCGCGTCCGCTCGCTGGCGTCCTCGGAGGCAGACAGCGAGGCGTGGGCGACCTGTGCGGCGAGTTTCCCCTCGCCCATCCCGAGGTCGGCGCGTGCGACGATGGCCTGTTTCATAGTCGAACTCCGGGCGTGGGGCGTAAAGTAGCTACCCCTCTCGACGCCGCCGGCGAAGTCCGTGGACCGACGGCGAGTCCGCGCTACACACAGCATATAATTGCGAGCGAACGGACGTGTGCCCATGTCGATTCGAGGGACGATTAGCGGGATGGCGACGCGCGCGAATCCGGCGTTCGCGGCGGGGGCGATAGCGCTCCCGCTCGCGGCGTTCGCCTTCGCGACGACGGTCGGAACGCTGGAGATGCACACCTACGTCCACGTGATGGCGGGCGTCCTGTGGACCGGCATCGACCTGTTCATGGCGATGGTCGTCGGCCCCGTACTGGGGTCGCTGAGCGGCGAGATGCGCGCGAACTGGTTCGAGAAGTTCACGCCGAAGATGGCGTTTCTGATGCCGTCGCTCGCGACGGTCACCATCTTCGGCGGCATCACGCTGGCGGTGCGCATGGGGGTGTTCCCCAACGCCGGACCGTGGATCGGGCTGTTCGCATTCGTCGCGTTCGTGACGGCGACGCTCGTCCTCGGACGCGTCTTCGACGCCTTCTCCGACCGCCGCTGGCAGGCGTTTTTCGCGCTCGTCCTCGTCGGCAACGGCGGCTACCTCGCGTCCGAACTGGCCGCGGCCGGAACGCTCCCTGGAACGCGTCCCGTCGTCGTCGTCATCCTCGCCGTCATGGTCGTGCTCACGGTGCAGGGGTTCGGCTTCCTGCTGCCGAACGAGGTACAGATATACCGAGAGCTACTGTCCGAGCATCCCGACACGGATCGCGTCGGCCGTCTCGGGATGCGCAACGCGAAACTCAGCGGCGTCCAGGGCGTCTTCCAGCTCGCGATAATCGTCCTGATGGTCTATCTGCGCTGGGGCGGCTTCTAGATCAGCACGAGGAAGCCGGCGCTCAGGGCGATGGTCACGAGCAGGCGGCCGACGCTGCCCGCGAACGTCGCCGCGGCGAATTTGAGGTAGTCCTCCTCGAGGACGGCGAAGGCGTATATCGAGAGCGTGTCGGGGAAGAAGGGAACCGAGAGGGCGACGGCGAGGCCGGCGTATCCCCAGCGCTGGGCGAGTTCGACCGTCCGCCGTTCGGACCACTCGACGACGTCGAACCGGGAGCGCCGGAGCCAGCGGATGAGCGGCCCGGACTGCTTGGCTTCCTGGCCGATGTGGAACGCGAAGACGCTCCCGAAGGCCTTGCCGAGAGCGCTGACGAAGATGATGACGCCGAGTCGTCCCCACTCGGGCAGGCCGAGTTCCAGCGGTGCCAGGAGGACGACTTCGCTCACGCCGGGGAGGGCGAAGGCGATGAGAAACGAGTAGACGAAGATGACGAACAGCCCACCCCACCCGGTGGCCGACCGGACGAGTCGAGTCAGCCAGTCGAACTCGACGAACTCCGGCCACCCCGACAGGACGAGCAACGCGTCGAGGGGGAACACGCCCTAGCCTCGCAATCCACCGGTTGTAAGTTTTCAGGTTCGGGACGGGCGTCCGCGTCGATCCGGCGGTCCGGCGTGCTTACCGAACCGAGTCGAGGATGAGCTTCTGCTCGACGCGCTTGGCTTCGTGCTGGACGTCGCGGACGGCGTCGATGTTGGCGCTGATGGAGCTCACGCCCTGCTCGACGAGGAAGCGGACCATGCGCGGTTTCGACCCGGCCTGGCCGCAGATGCTCGTGTCGACGTCGAGTTCGCGACACGTCTCGATTGTCGACCCGATGAGTTCGAGGACGGCGGGATGGAGTTCGTCGAACCGGTCGGCGACGTTCTCGTTGTTTCGGTCGACCGCGAGGGTGTACTGCGTCAGGTCGTTCGTCCCGAAGGAGGCGAAGTCGATGCCGGCGGCGGCCATCTCCTCGACGCAGAGCGCGCTGGCCGGCGTCTCGATCATCACGCCCCACTCGCGCTTCTCGGGGTCGATGCCCGCCTCCTCCATGAGATTTCGCGCGCGGACGACGTCCTCGGCGTCGTTGACGAGCGGGAACATGATTTCGACGTTGTCGTAGCCCATCTCGAACAGCCGCCGGAACGCCTCCAGTTCGTGTTTGAACACGTCCGGCCGGTCGAGGCTCCGCCGGATGCCGCGGTAGCCGAGCATGGGGTTGTGTTCCTTGGGTTCGTCGTCACCGCCCTCTAGCTGGCGGAACTCGTCGGTGGGCGCGTCCAGCGTCCGGACGCGGACGGGGCGGGGGTAGAACTCCTCGGCGACGCCGCGGACGCCGTCGACTAACTGCTCGACGTAGGCCTTCTCGCCCTCCTTCTCGATGTACCGTTCGGGCGTCTGGTTCAACGAGAGCACCATGTGCTCCATGCGCAGCAACCCGACGCCGTCGGCCCCCGTCGCGGCCGCGCGTTCGGCCGCCTCGGGGATGGAGACGTTCACCTTGACCTCCGTCGCGGTCATGGGCTTGACGGGCGTCTCGGGTCGGGCCTCCTCGACGGGTTCGCGCTGCTCGACGTCCTCGTCCTCGCGGCCCTCGCGGACGGTGCCCTTGTCGCCGTCGATGGTGATGACTTCGCCGTCGGAGAGCGTCCGGGTCGCGTTGCCGGAGCCGACGACGGCGGGGACGCCGAGTTCGCGCGAGACGATGGCGGCGTGTGAGGTCATTCCGCCCTCGTCGGTGACGATGCCGGCCGCGCGCTTCATCGCCGGCACCATGTCGGGCATCGTCATCTCGGTGACGATGATGTCGCCCTCGCTCACCTGGTCGAGGTGGTCGAGTTTCGTGACGATGCGCACCGCGCCGGCGGCGATGCCCGGACTCGCGCCGAGACCGGTGAGGAGGTGGTCGCCGTCCCCGGCGTCGTCGCCGTTCGCGTCGTCCGTCGCCTCCTCGTCGATGGTCGTGATGGGGCGCGACTGGAGCATGTACACCTCGCCGTCGGCGATGGCCCACTCGACGTCCTGGGGCGTGCCGTAGTGGTCCTCGACGCGACGGCCGAGTTCGACCAGACGGTCGAGTTCGGCCTCGGTGAGCACCTGTGCGTCGCGGAGGTCCTCGCCGACGTCGCGCTCGACCGTCTCGCCCG
Source organism: Haloferacaceae archaeon (assembly GCA_042216495.1). Lineage (GTDB taxonomy): Archaea > Halobacteriota > Halobacteria > Halobacteriales > Haloferacaceae > Salinirarus. The sequence goes on along the minus strand of JBDGTU010000004.1, from coordinate 12,924 downwards.
TCTCCGCGTCCTTGACGTGCATGACCTTCTTCTCGGCGACGGTGACCTCCTCGACGTCGCCGGACTCCCGGTCGACGACGTAGTTGTCGGGGGAGACGGCTCCGGAGACGACGGCCTCGCCGAGTCCCCACGCGGCCTCGACGATGATTCGGGGCTCGCCGGTCGAGGGGTGACTCGTGAACATGACGCCGCTCTTCTCGGCGTCGACCATCCGCTGTACCACGACGGCGATGTCGACTTCGCGGTGCGGGAAGCCCTTCTGGTTCCGGTAGTAGATTGCGCGCTGGGAGAACAGCGAGGCCCAGCACTCCTTGACGCGGTGGAGCAGGTCCTCCTCGGTGACGTTGAGGAACGTCTCCTGCTGCCCCGCGAAGGAGGCGTCGGGCAGGTCCTCGGCCGTCGCCGACGACCGGACCGCGACGAACGCCTCCTCCTCGCCGCCCATCGTGCGATACGCGTCGACGATCTCCTCGCGAACCGGCTCGGGCATCTCCGTCCCCATGATGAGTTCGTGCGCCCGCTCGTGGGCCGCGGCGAGCGCGGCGGAGTCCTCGGAGTCGACGTCGACGGCCGCGAAGAGTTCCTCGTCGATGCCGGCCTCCTCGATGAAGGTCCGGTACGTCCCGGCGGTGACGACGAACCCCGGCGGCACCGGGAGCCCCGCCGCCGTGAGTTCGCCGAGCGAAGCCGCCTTGCCACCGACCGTATCGAGGTCAGCGGCCCGTACGTCGTCCAGCCAAGCTACAGCCATTTCGTGTGTGAAGTGTCCTCCACGGCGTTAAAGAAGGTTCCGAAGCGAACGGGGCGAAAAGCAACTCGACATCGAGTACGCATTTCGTCCCCGCTCGCGGGGACGGCACTCACGCTTCGACGATGTCGTCGTCTTCGGCCGGCGGCACCGACAGCGACCCCGCCAGACTCGTCACCGCTTCGCCGCCGACGCGGACCTCGTCGCCGACGCGGACCCGGACGTGGCCCGGCCGGTCCACGAAGTGACCCTGTTCGAAGCGCATCTCGTCGGGCATCTCGCCCTCGAAGGCGTCGACCGAGCGCAGGTACGCCCCGCAGGCACCGCTCGCCGTCCCCGTGACGGGGTCCTCCGGGACGCCGTAGCCGGGCGCGAACATCCGGGCGTGCAACGTCGAGTCGGCGTCGACGGCGTCGAAGGTGAACGCGTAGACGCCGGCGGCGTCGTACGCCGCCGCGAGGTCCGCGATGGCGTTCATGTCCGGCGACGCTCCCCCGAGATGTTCGAGGAAGTTCACGGGGACGACGAGAAACGGGAGGCCGGTAGAGGCGACCGCCGCCGGGAGGTCCGCCCCGACGTCGCGGAGGGCCGCGGAGTCGACCCCGAGGGCGTCGCCCACCCGCTCGTAGTCGACGTCAACCCGCTCCACCTGCGGGTCGTCCTGGGTCATCCAGACGACGCCCTCGGCGGTTATCTCGACGTCCAGCACCCCGACGTTCGTCTCCAGCGTGTGGGTCCCCGCCGCGGCGACGCCGTCCGCGAACAGGTGGGCGTGTGCGGCGACGGTGGCGTGGCCACAGAGGTCCACCTCCCGGGTCGGCGTGAAGTAGCGAACCCGGCGGTCCGCCGCCGTCGACGGGCGGAGAAACGCCGTCTCGCTGGCCCCGAGTTCGGCCGCGATTGCCTGCATCTGCGACTCCGCGAGTCCGCCGGCGTCGGGGACGACCCCGGCCGCGTTCCCGGCGAGCGGTTCGTCCGTGAACGCGTCCACGAGCAGCGCACGTCGGCTGTCGACGTCTTCGGTCATGGGTCGTGTGACGAGACAGGGGACAATAGGCGTGACGCACCGCCATCGGACGTCCGGCGGACAGGTTCGATCCCGTGCTGGGTTTTCTCCTCGCCGCGACTCGCGGTTCTGACACTCGGTGTATGCCAGCGTTAGTAATCTGCAGAAAGGGGTTGCGACGGGGAGAAAACCCACGACGGGATTGAAACGAGGAATCGTTCGACGAGTAGCGGCGGCGGCAACTTAATTTGTCGACAGCGTCAACGAGCGAGTATGCCGACGAAGCAGATTCGCGTGAGCGAGTCCTATCACGCCTATCTCAAGAGCAAACAGCGGGAGGACGAAACGCTCGGTGAGACGGCCGAGCGACTGGGACGGGACTTCAGTCTCGTAGAGTGGGCTGAAGAAATGGCGGAGGTAGCCGACGAGCACTGGGAGCCGGATGAATTCGAGGAACGGCTGGAAGCCGACGACGAGGAGCATCTTGAGCAACTGGAGGAGGAGCTCCCGTGATACTCGACACGAACTTCGTCGGTGACCTGGCGACCCAGGACCCTGATGCACGCGCGCTGGCAGAGGAGTTCGACGGTGATCCGGTTTTGATGCGTCTCCCGACGAGTGTTATCTGGGAGGTATTCTACGGACTCGCGAATGATACGACACAGGACGGGGTCCCTGCAGAACTTCGACGGCGGTACGAGCATCTCATCAATACACGAACCGTCGAGGACGTCGACGAACATATCGCGCGCCGAGCGGGGACCCTCCGAGGGAAACACAGCGCCTCGGATAAGTTACGGAACCTGGATGGCGCTGATTCGTTCGTTGCAGCCCACGGACTCGCGCTCGGTGAGCCTGTTATCTCGAACGACGGCGACTTTCAGGACGTCGACGGACTCGACGTCGTCACGTATTGAGTCACAGCCACCCCACCTTGTCGCGCTCCCTCGAGGCCGCCGCCGGAGAGAACTCGCCGAGGTAGTGGTCGCGGAACGCCGCCCAGTTGCGTCAGCCGCTCCATTCCCTTCCCGACCCGACGCCAGGTCGCGACGGGAAGATACCCCACGACGGGAGCGGAATTCCCCAATGCCACCCGACCTTGCGAAGCGCGGTCACGACGGAGAGAATCAGGGCGGAAAGCAGCGCAAGAGACGGTCGCACCACGCCCGTAAATCCTTATGTGTCCCCCGGTGTGAGTCGAAGCCATGAGCGACCTCCCGGACGATTTTAACTGTACCATCACGAACTGGGAGTACATCTACAGTCTCTGCCGTGACGTAAGCAACGACGTCAAGCGGGCCGAGTTCGAACCGGACGTCGTCGTCGCCCTCGCTCGCGGCGGGTGGTTCGCCGGTCGGTGCGTCTGTGACTTCCTCGGCCTGGACGACTTGACGAGTCTCAAGATGGAACATTACGTGGGGACCGCCCAGAAGTCGGGCGACCCCGAGGTCCGCTATCCGATGCCGGAGGGGAGCGTCGCGGACAAGGACGTCCTCATCATCGACGACATCGCCGACACCGGCGGGTCGATCCGTCGCGCCCACGAGTACGTCACCGACCGCGAGGCCGACGAGGTGCGGACCGCGACGCTCCAGTTGCTCCAGACCAGCGAGTTCGAACCCGACTACGTCGGCGAGCGCCTGGCGGAGTGGACCTGGGTCGTCTACCCCTGGAACTTCATCGAGGACATGATCGACCTCGTGGAGGGCGTGATGGAACGCGCCGACGCGGAGACGTTCGAACGCGAGGACGTCCGCCACTACCTCAGCAAGTTCCACGACGTCGAGCGCATCGAGATGGAAATCGCCCAGCCGAACCGACTCGGCGAAGTGTTAGACGAGATGGTGCGCCGGAACGTCGCCGAGGAGGCGGCCGGTGGGGGCGCGTGGCGTCTGGTGTAGCGTGTCCGACCTCGACGCGTTGCTCTCGGCGTTCGCGCTGAAGGACGAGCGCCGAACCGGGTGGCAACTCCGTGGCGTCGTCGACCCCGAATCCGTCGCCGCCCACGCCTGGGGCGTGAGCTATCTCTGTCTCTGTTTCGCCGACCGCGCGGGCGTCGATGTCGACCGCGCGCTCCGCCTCGCCGTCGTCCACGACGTCGCCGAAGCCGAGGTGGGCGACGTCCCCACCCGCGCCGACCCGTCGGCGGAGACGATGCCCGCCGCGGAGAAAGTCGAGCGCGAACGCGAGGCGATGGCCGACCTGACGGCGGCTCTCGACCCCGGCGAGGCGATACGCGACCTCTGGGAGGAGTACGAGGCCCGCGAGACGCCCGAGGCCCGGTTCGTCAGGGACATGGACCTCGTGGAGATGTGCCTGCAGGCACTCTACTACGAGCGCGAGGGGCGCTACGACCCCGCGGCGGGCGAATCGTTCGAGGCCTACGACCGCCTCGACGAGTTCTTCGCCACCGCCGAACCGCGACTGCGGACCGACGTGGGCGAGGCGCTGTTCGCGGAGATTCGCGACCGGTACGAGGCCGTCCGCGGGTGATGTCGCTTCTCACCATCTTCCTGACGGCCATCCTCCCCATCGTCGCCATGGCGGGCGCGGGCGTCGTCCTCGGGCGGTTCCACGCCGTCGACATCGACCCGCTCAACGTCGTCACCGTCTACCTGCTGCTCCCGGCGCTAATCTTTCACAGCATCGCCACGGCGACGCTCGCCCAGCCGACGCTCGTCCGCGTCGGCGTCGCCACCGCCGCCTACATCGTCGGGATGCTCGTCCTCACCGAAGTCGTCGGGCGCGTCCTCGGCGAGTCCGAACCCGTCCTGAGCGCCCTCGTCCTCGTGAGCACGTTCCCCAACTCCGGCAACTACGGCATCCCGCTCTCGGAGTTCGCCTTCGGCGACGTCGGGCGGAGCACGGCCGTCCTCTTTCTGACAGTCCAGGCCGTCCTCACCTACACCGTCGGCGTCTACATCGCCTCGCGGAGCGGCGGCGGGAGCGCGCTCGCCAACACGAAACAGATGGTCAAGGTCCCGCTCGTCTACGCCGTCGTCGCCGCCCTCCTCGCCCGCTGGGCGGGCGTCGTGCCCCCCGCCGACGGGACCGCGATGGTGACCGTGAAACTCGTCGGCGACGCGTCGATTCCGCTGATGCTCGTCATCCTCGGCGTCCAGTTGGCGGAGACCGACTACGCGTCCGCCCTCGCCCGCGTCGGCGTCGTCAACCTCCTGAAGATGGCCGTCGCTCCCCTCGTCGGCGTCGGCATCGCCCTCCTCGTCGGCTTCGAGAACCGGACCGTCGCCCGCACGTTCGTCTTGGAGTGTGCGACGCCCGCGGCCATCACGCCCCTGTTGCTCCTCCTGGAGTTCGGGGGGGACGCCCGCGTCGGCGGCGGCGTCACCGTCGCCGAGTACGTGAGCACGGCCGTTCTGACGACGACGCTGGTGAGCATCCCGGTGCTGACGCTCCTCATCGCCGCCCTCGAATCCGGGATGGTCGTCTGACCCCGCGCTACGACCCGCGCATCAGGTTCAGCACCTCGTCGGCGACGTCGGGTTCGACGGCGACGACGTAGCGCTTGCCGGGCGAGAGCGTCGTCTCCGGGCGAGCGACGTGTTCGCCGTCGTCGTCGGAGATGACGAGCGTCCCCGAGGGGAACCGGACGTCGCGGAGCGCTTTCCCGGCCGCGGGCGCGCCCTCGCGAACCCGGATGTGCATGATGTCCAGGGTGCCGGTCACGTCGGCCAGCGTCTGGACGTCGCTGCCGACGATCTCGTTGGCGGCGGTGCGCGCCCCAGCGAGTTCGGGGAAGACGACGCCGTCGACGAACTGCGCGTACCCCCCCTTCTCGTGGCTGTCGATGCGGGCGACGGTGTGGACGTCCTGACTCATCTCTCGCGCCTCCATGCAGATGGCCAGGTTCGTGCCGGCTTCGCCGGTCAGGCCCGCGACGACGTCGCTGTCCCCGGCGCCGGCCTGTCGGAGGACGTCCGGGTTCGAGGCGTCGCCCTCGACGACTTTCGCCACGTACTCGTCCGAGAGGGCGTCACACCGCTCCGGGTCGCGTTCGACGACGGTGACGTCGTGGTCCCAGTTGCTCAGTAGCTTCACCGTTTCCAGGCCGACGCGTCCGCCGCCGGCGATGACGATGTCGAGGTATCCTGTCATGGTCAATCGTCCTCCGGTGAGACCGCTTCGCTCCGGCCGGCTCGCTCACCGGAACCGCGAGCCGAGCGGACGTGGTTCAGCGCGTAGTACGCCACGAGGCCGAGCAGAATCCAGGCGGCGCTGAGGACGAGCGCCAGCGGGTCCGTTCGAACCAGATACCGGACGAGAATCCCACCCAGCACGAGGTTCAGGGCGATGCCGAGAAGCGGCGGCACGGGGTAGAACGGAAGTTCGTAGGGCCGGCTCAGGTTCGGTCGCTCGCGCCGGAGTTTGATGACCGAGGCGTTGACGACGACGAACGAGAGCAGGAAAAAGAGGCTGGACATGTTGCCGGCGCTCTGGGTCGGAAGGACGACGGACCCGAGCATCACCACCGCGCTCGCGAGGATGGCGACGAACGGCGTCCCGTAGCGGTGGTGGATGTTGCCGAAGGAGGGGAGGAGTTGCCCCTCGCGACCCATCGAGAACGCCACCCGCGAGGAGGCGATGACGACGGCGTTCAGCGCCGTCAGCGTCGAGAAGACGGCACCGAAGACGATGACGGCCCCGCCGTTCTGGATGACGGGGAGCCCCGTCGGCATGAACTCCGTCGCGGCCTGCGCGATGCCAGCCTCGCCCGCCGCGGCCAACCCGGACGCACCGAGGGTTCCGATGGCGACGGTGACGACCGCCAGGTAGACGATGACCGTCGCGACGAGGCTCCCGAAAATCGCCTTGGGGATGTTCTCCCGGGGGTTCTCGACCTCTTCGGTGACGGTCGTGATGAGGTCGTACCCCTCGAACGCGATGAACGTCAACCCCATTGCCGGGAGGACGCTGTAGGCGGTCTTTTCGCCGGGGAACAGCGGCTGGAACTCGGCCGTCGAGAACATCGGCGAGAAGACGCCGAAGCCGACGAAGACGACGAGGATGCTGACTTTGGTTATCGTGAAGATGGTCTCGACGCTCCCGCTGGCGGCCGTGGACACCGCGTTCAGCGCGACCAGGAAGAGCACGGCCACGAACGCCAGCGCGACCGACGCGGGAACGCTGACGGCCAGTCCCGGGACGGCGAGCGCGCCGACCGCGTCCGGTGGCGGGACGACGCCGTAGACGTGGAGGAGTTCGAGGAAGTTCGGTGCGAAACCCAGCGCGTAGAGCGCGCCGGCGATCATGTAGGCGAACCAGAGCATCCACCCCATGAGAAAGGAGGGGAGGTCGTCGAACACCTCCCGGACGAACGCGTAGCCGCCGCCGCTTTTCGGAATCGAGGCGGCGAGTTCGGCGTACGAGAGCCCGGTGAAGGCGGTGACGACCCCGTTGAGGGCGAATACGAGGATGGCGGCGGGCCCGGCGATTTCGGCGGCCAGCCCCGTGAGCACGAAGATGCCGGCTCCGATCATCGCGCCCATGCCGATCATGGTCGCGTCGAGGAGGCCGAGTTCCGCCTCTGGCGCTCGCTCGCCGTGACTGCTCATCGACTGGTTCCCCGCAATCGTCCGGGCGTTTTCGCGTCTCCAGTGGGCGGCCGACTAGGGGGACAGTAGCGACAGCGAACCATCGAGCAAGTACGACACGTGGCTCTTTGCATAAAAAGATTCGACGTGGTTACTGGACGAGTGGAATCGGCGGCGACGACGCGGGTCGGGCGGTCGGAACGGCCGCGGACTAATCCGCGACGGCTTCGTCGCCGACGGCGGGTGCCGCCGGGTCGCGAATCCAGAGGTCGCCGAACACGTCGTCTTGCTGGAGGCTGACCGCGCCGCGGTGGGCGAGAAAGAGCAGGGCGAGAAACGTCGTGACGGGCGTCCCGCCGGCCTCGCGCACCTCGGCGAACAGCACTTCCTCGCGGCCGCGGTCGTACTGCGTCCGCAGCGTCGCCCGCACGTCGTCGATGACGGCCTCGATGTCCTCGGTGTGGGTCGTCCCCGTCACGTCCGACTCCGTCGGTTCGCCGCCCTCGCGGACGTCGTCCGCCGAGCGGTAGTCGAGCGTCTGCGTGCCCCTGGAGAAGCCCTCCGGCGACTCGGAGGTGTCGTAGGAGCGCGACTCCTTCCACCACGACCCGCGCTCGGCCTCGCGGAGTTCGCGCACGAGTTCGTCCAGCGTCTCGGGCGACCCGCGGGCGTGCTTGCGTTCGAGTCGACGGTCGAGTTCGGCGTCGAGGGCCTCCATCGGGTCGTGGTCCGGCGGCTCGGGGTCGCCGCCCTCCATCGCCACCTCCCACGGCTCCGGCTCCGCTTCCTCCTCACCGTCCGAGAGGAGGGCGTCGCTTTTCATCCGCAGGAGGACGCTCGCGTAGAAGAGCGCTCGCCCCGACGTCCGCAGGTCCGTCTCGTCCAGGCGCGCGAGGAAGGCGTCGGTCACGTCGACGATGTCGATGTCCCACGGGTCGATGTCGCCGTCCCTGGCGGCCGAGACGAGGAGTTCGACCGGTTCGACCTCGTCGTCGTCCGTCTCGGCGGGGACGTCGGGGATGGGGTCGGCGGCGTCCACGTCGCGGGCATCCGCGTCGCGGGCGTCCGCCTCCACGTCGACATTGTCCACGTCGTCGGCGTCGTCATTGTCCACGTCGTCAGCGTCGTCAGTCACCGGTACTCACCTCCGCGGCGGCGTCGGCGTCGTCGCCCAGTTGGATGCCCGTCACCGCGCTCACGTTGTCGCCCTGCATCGTGACGCCGATGGCCCGCTCGGAGCGCTCCAGCAGCGCCGAGCGGTGCGAGACGACGACGAACTGCGCCCGGCCGGCGAGGTCGTCGACCATCTCGCCGACGCGTTCGGCGTTGGCGGCGTCGAGGAAGGCGTCCACCTCGTCAAGCGCGTAGAACGGCGCGGGGTTGTGGCGCTGGATGGCGAAGATGAACGCGAGCGCCGTTAGCGACTTTTCCCCGCCGCTCATCGCGTCGAGGCGCTGGACCGGCTTGTCGCCCGGTTTCGCCTTCATCGTCAGGCCGCCGTCGAAGGGGTCGGCCTCGTTTTCGAGGTGGAGTTCGCCCGACCCCGCCGAGAGGCGCTCGAAGATGTCCCGGAAGTGGGCGTCGATGGCGTCGAACGCCTCCATGAACGTCTCCTTTTTCTGTGACTCGTAGCGCTCGATGCGCTCCTGGATGCCGTCGCGTTCCTCGACGAGAACGTCGCGTCGCTCCCGCAGGTCGTCGAGTTGGTCCTGCACTTCGTCGTACTCGTCGATGGCGAGCATGTTGACCGGCTCCAGCGCCTCCATCTCGGCTTCGAGGCGCTCGACGTTGCGCTCGACCTCGTCGTGGTCGGGCACCTCCTCGGGGTCGTAGTCGCCCACCTCGCTCTCGAGTTCGTCGATCTCCCACGCCAGCCGCTCCGTGCTGTCCCGGAGACTCTCGACTTTCGACTCCACCGCCGCGACGCGGTCCTGTTGTTCGTCGCGCGCCGACTTGGCCTCCCGGAGGTCCGCCTGCAGTTCCTCGCGTTCCGCCTTCAGGTCGGCGAGTTCGGCTTCGAGTTCCGAGACGGCCTCGCGTTTCTCCTCTAAGAGCGTCTCCTGGTCGTCGATTTCGGCTTCGAGTTCCTCGATTCGCTCCTCTGCTTCGGCCTTGCGGTTCTGCGCCGTCTCGACCGTCTCGTGGAGGTCGTCGACCGCCTCCTCGGCGTACTGTTTCTCCAGCTGGAGTTCGTTGAGGCGGCCGTCGAGGTCGTCCATCCGGTCTTCGAGGTCGTCGATGTCGGCCTCGATTGCCTCCTTGCGGTCGGTGAGCTCGGGCACCTTCGAGTCGGCGAGTTCGGCTTCCACGTCCTCGATTTCGGCCTCGACCTCCTCGATTTCGGCCTCGCGGTCGGCGATGTCCGAGTCGAGTGCGGTCATCTCCTCGTCGACGTCCTCGCGTTCCGCTTCGAGGTCCGCGACGGTCGCTTCCAGGTCGTCGATGCGCTCCTCGGCGTCGTCGAGGGCCGACTCCGCCTCCTCGACGTCGGCCTCGACCGAGCGGACCCGGTCCGTCGCCGACGACTTCCGGTCGCGGGCGTCGTCGAGGCGCTCCTCGACGTCCCGCATCTCCTCGCGGAGGCGACGGCGCTCGTCTTCGAGGTCGGAGATCTCCTCGGCCACGCGCTCGATGCGGCCCTTGCCGGACTTCGAGAAGGAGTAGCGCGACCCGCCGCCGCTCCCGCCGGTCATCGCGCCGCTTTTCTCCACCAGGTCGCCGTCGAGGGTGACGAGGCGGTAGTCGCCCATCAGTTCCCGGGCGGTGGCCATGTCCTCGACGACGAGCGTCGACCCGAGGACGTAGGAGAACACCGACTCGTACTGCGCGTCGTAGTCGACGAGGTTGCGCGCGAAGTCGACGACGCCCGGACGGGAGGGCTTGCGCGGCAGGCCGCGGTCGTCCATCTTCGCGATGGGGAGGAAGGTCGCCCGGCCGGCGTTGCGCGACTTGAGGTAGTCGATACAGGAGGACCCGACGCCGTCGTCGTCGACGACGACGTGGGCGAGTCGGCCGCCGGCCGCCGTCTCGCAGGCGGTGGCGTACTCGGAGTCGACGCCGCCCAACTGTCCGACGGTGCCGTGGACGCCCGAGATGCCGGCGTTCAGCACCGTCGTCACCGGACGCGGGTAGGAGTCGTCGCCGCCGCTGTCGGCGCGCGCCTCCAGTTCCGCGTACTCGTTCTGTTTCCCGCGCAGGTCGTCCTCGACGTCGTCGAGTTCGGACTGGAGCTCCCGCTTCTCGGCCTTCAGGTCGTCGATGGCCGACTGGATCTTCTCGCGGTTCTTCTCGGCCTTGTCGAGTTCGCTGTGGAGGTCCGAGAGCTCCGCCTTCAGTTCGGGGACGCGCTCGCGGGCCTCCTCCAGTTCCTCGCGCGTCTCGCTGATGCGGTTCGACCGGCGGCGCGCCTCGTCGAGGAGGCGGTCTTTCTCCCGCCGGAGGTCGTTCTTCTCGGTTTTGAGCTCCTCCAGCCGCTCCTTCCGGTCGGCGAGCGTCGCCTTCAGTTCGTCGTAGGCGGCGTCGACGCTGTCTATCTCCTCCTCGACCGCCTCGAGTTCCTCCGCTTTCTCCGCGACGTCCTGCTTGAGCGAGGCCTTCTCGACTTTCACCGAGCGGATGTCGTCCTCGTAGTCGTCGATCTGCTCGTTCTTCCGGTCGAGTTCGACGAACGCCTGCCGGCGCTCGGCCTCGGCGGCCTCGATTTTCTCCTCCTCGTTCTCGATGGCCGTCTCCAGGCGCGTGATTTCGCCCTTGACTTCCTCGATTTCGCTCTTGATGCGGAGCTGTTCGTCCTCGCCCTTGCGCTCGATTTCGCGGGTGAGGTCGTCGAGTTCGGCTTCGAGCCGCGTCACGCGCCCTTGCCGTTCGTCGAGTTCCGACTGGCGGTCAGCGAGTTCCTGCTCTTTGGCCTCCAGTTTCGACTCCGTGCGTTCGAGGTCGGCGCGCTTGTCTTCGAGTTCGGCCGCCTTGAGGTAGCTCTCGTACTCGGCCTTCTCCTCGCGGAGCGACTGGTATTCGAGAGCCGTCTCGCGTTCGTCTTCGAGTTGGGCGAGGCGGTCTTCTTTCTCCTCGATGCGCAGGTCCGCCTCGTCGACGCGTTCCTGGACCGTCTCCAGTTCCTCGAAGGCGTCTTCCTTCTTCGCGTCGAACTCGGCGACGCCGGCGATTTCGTCGAGGATGCCCCGGCGCTGGTGGGGCGACATGTTGATGATTTCGGTGACGTCGCCCTGCATGACGACGTTGTACCCCTCGGGCGTGACGCCCGCCTGCGCGAGCAGGTCCCGGATGTCCGAGAGGTTCACGGACCGGCCGTTGAGGTAGTAGTACGAGTAGTAGTTGTCCTCGGTCTCCTTGACGCGGCGCTTGACCGAGATTTCGTCGACGTCGCCGACGTCTTCGGTGCCGGCGGCGTTGGTGACCTGCGACCGCGAGAGCGTGCCGTCCTCGTTGTCGAGGACGACGGTGACGCTGGCCTCGCGGGGACCGGTCGGCCCCTCGTCGTCCCCGTCGTAGCCGGGGTTGTAGATGAGGTCGGTGAGCTTCTCGGCGCGGATGCCCCGCGTCCGGGCGAGGCCGAGGGCGAACAGGACGCCGTCGATGATGTTGCTCTTGCCGGAGCCGTTCGGCCCGGTGACGACGGTGAAGTCCTCGTAGAACGGAATGCGCGTCTTCCGGCCGAAGCTCTTGAAGTTGTCGAGGACGAGCTCTTTTATGTGCATGGGTGCTCGCGGGGGAGCAGCCCGGTCAGGCGACGATGATGTCGTTGCCGTCGGACTCCCCGTCGTCTTCGACTTCCCCGTCGGTGGGGGTATCGGCTTCGGTTTCCGCCTCCGGCTCGGTCTCCGGCGACGGGTCGTCGGTCGCCGACGGCTCCGGCGTCTCGGCGGCGTCGCCGCTCCGCGGTTCGGGTGCCCGTTTGACTTCGATGTCGTGTTCGGTTTCGAGTCGGCGGAGACGCTCTCGCGTCTCGACGAGTTCTTCGGTGAGGCCGTCGACGGCGGCCTGCAGTTCCGCAACCTGGGATTCGAGCTCCTCCACCCTGTTGCTCATGCACACATACGGTGCTCCCGGACGTATAAAGTTACGTCAGACAATCACCACGCTGCGTACCATTTCCGCGCTGCTGTCGGCGGTGAACTGCGCCAGTTATCCCGAATGCCCGCTCCGTGTTCGACGTATCTAGGGCGTCATAGAACAGTTCCCACGGCGATTGATTTCTGGACTGTCGGTGATGAATCATCTGGTTAGTAGGTGTGCGTATCTCGCTGCTTCGGTCGGAACAAGCCAGTCGAATCGGTCGGTACAGTATTTACAGAGTTTCGAGGCGAAAGCCAACGACTTCAGTCGTGGGATGAAGCCGACAGCCGGCGAAACGTTGATTATGTGGGCGTTCGTCGGTTATGGTACCGAGTCCGAGGTAAGGATACGCACCCTTCGCAGGGGTAGATGAAGCCCGCTATCTCGGTCGGGGGCCGTACTGGCACGGCCCACAACCCCACCGCGTACGAGTGGGGAACCTCCCGCCGTGGACTGCCTGGCCTGTGGTCGGGAACCCCACGGCTTTACAGTAGGTGCCGAAGTAGCTGAGTTGTCGTTTTCGTTGTCGGTGACCTATCTGC
>JBDGTU010000018.1:0-55582 GCA_042216495.1 Haloferacaceae archaeon | reverse complement strand
ACGACGACCTGGGCAAACTCCAGATCGACGCCGACGCCGACCTCGACGACGACGACGACCTCGAATCCATCAGCTTCGACGTCCACGTCGAGGCCGACCTCGACGACGACGAACTCGACGAAGTCGTCGCACGCGCCGAGGACATCTGCCACGTCCACGCCGCCCTCCGGGAAGGACTCCAGGCCGACATCGACGTCTACGGCGACGCGTTCTGATACGGGTCGCTCCCGGTGAGTCCACCCTCGACCGCCCACGGGCGGTCGTCGGGGGACGCAGTGGAAACCGTTCGCTAGCGCCGTCGCTGGAGGCAGGGGTTGCGTCGTGAGAATCCACGTCTAGCGGCGGTACCAGCGGAAACTCATGGCCTCTCCGTCGACGATGACGACTTCCCGCTCTTCCGGGTCGTACTCCGGCGGGTCCTCTATCTCGTCGCGGAAGATGTAGGTCGTGTCACGTTCTTCCATACCAAGGTATGACGTCACGCTCGTATATAACTATTCACTCGGACGCGGCGGAGCGACCGTTCGAGGCCGATACCGGGCGGTCCGCGTTCTCCCCGCCGATTGACCCGGATCTGCACAACGTTTTTGCGGGTGTACCCTACCCGGGGAAAGTCAGATGAGTGAAAGGTGGAGTGATCAGATTCTCTACGTCGGGTCACCGACTGCCGCGAGTCGTGACGCGAGTCGACTGGAAACGGAACTGGGCGGAAGCGTCGACGCGCTAACCGACGTCGACGAGAACGGCGTCACCGTCGCACGCGACGCGGTCGCCCACGGCGTCGACGGATACGTCCCGTACGAGGGCGACGATCCGCCGTACGACGAACTCTCGACCCACGTCCGGCGGGCGGTCGACGGTCGGGACGTCGGCCCGCAGACTCCACGGGACGCCGCTTTTCGCCGCCTCGCCCAGCAGATTGCGCCGACGTCGCGCTCTACGACGCCGACGGCGACCGGGCCCCCCGGACGACAGACCGGACGCCAGAGCGGTTCGGGACGGCGACGTCGTCGAGACCGACGCCCTCCTCGACGCCGTGTTCGAGAACGTCCTGACGAACGCCGTCCAGCGCAACGACCGCCCGGTCGCAGAGGTAGACGTCTCCGTCGACGTCCGCGAGGAGGACGTCGCCGTCAGCGTCGCGGACAACGGACCCGGCATCCCCGCGGCGGAACGCGCCCGCATCTTCGAGCGCGGCGTCTCCGGCGACCGACCCCGGGTCCGGGTTCGGCCTCTACCTCGTCCGCGAGACGGTCCGCAAGTACGGCGGCGAAGTCGCCATCGACAACGACGAACCCCGGAGCACCGTCGTCACCGTCCTCCTGCCCCTCGCCGACGAGTGAGGCGGACTGTCGGAACCGTGTCCCGGTCGTCGCCGACGCCGGGGGCGACGGCGGCCGGACCCGACTGCGACCGACGACGGCCCGTACGAGTCATAGTGATTACTGTAAGTCATTACCGGTGGTTCGCTGAACCGTCTCGGCGAACCACCGGTAAACAGTTACAGTAATCACTATCAGGCGTCGAGGACCGATTCGATGTCACCGAGCGAGTCGAGGACGTAGTCCGGCGTGACGTCCGAGTCCCGGAGGGCCTGCTCGCCGGTGACGCCTGTCCGGACCAGCACCGTCGTCATGCCCGCGCGCTCACCGAGGGCGATATCGGTGTCGAGTCTGTCGCCGACGACGAGACACGCCTCGGGCGGGACGTCGAGTCTGTCGAGGACCACCCGTCGGGTCTCCGCGGACGGCTTTCCCAGCACGCGGTCCGGGTCGCGCCCGGCGACGCCGGCGATGGCGTGGATGACGGCTCCCGACCCCGGGACGTCCCGCTCGGGGGCCGGAATCACCATGTCGGGGTCGGTGCCGACGAAGCGCACGTCGTCGTCCGAGAGCGCCCAGAGCGCCTCGCAGAGCACGTCGTAGTCGAACCGGTGGTCGATGGAGGCGACGACGACGTCGGCGGCGGTCGCCTCCTCGACGACGGTGAGGCCGGCGTCCTCGAACTGCTCGACCAGCGAGGGCGCGCCGACGACGTAGAGACCGTCCTCGGGGTGTTCGTCCGCGAGGAAGTCCGTCGTCACCGACCCGGCGGTGACGACCTCGTCGGGCGTCACGTCGAAGCCGGCGTCGCCGAGGCGAGAGACGTACGCCCGCGGTCGCTTCGTCGGGTTGTTCGAGACGAACAGGCGTCGGAGGCCGGCGTCGGCGAGTGCGTCGACGCCCTCGACGGCCCCCGGAATCGGGTCGTCGCCGCGCACCACCGTTCCGTCCACGTCGAGTACCACCCCGCGGTATGTCATCGGGGCCGTCTAGGCGACGACGGATGTTGAATCTCGCGGGTCGACGCCGGCCGGCCGAGAACCAAAGAGCAATGTGTGTTCCGGCCCCTCCATCCGATACCGTGACGAACACGCAGTTGACGCTCGTCCAGATAGACAACTACGGGCCGTGGACCGTCACGCCCGAACCCCGGCGGGAGATGGACCTCCAGACGCTCCAGTCCCGCCTGTTCGCCGACCTCGCGCAGTTCGTCGGCCACCGTGACGGCTACGCGTTCTTCACTCGCTTCGACAACATGGTCGCGGTCACGAACGGCCTGGACCGGGCCGACCACGTCCAGTTGCAAGAGACTATCGGCAACCGCTACCCGGTGACCATCAGCCTCGGCGTCGGCGTCGACCCGACCCCGGCCGAAGCCCTGGAAACGGCGACCGGAGTCCTCCAGCGCGCCGGCAGCGCCCAGGACGTCGACCGGCGGGAGGTGCTCGCGGGCGACTTCCTCGACGGCCGGACGGCCGACGACGTCCACGTCGCCCACTTCGACGTCAACGACGCCACCGGGAAGTACACCGACCGCCTCAACGAGTTCGACTCCTTCATCGAAATCGAGCAGGGGTACGCGACGCTGATGCGCTATCTCCGCAGGCAGTACGACGGACTCTCCTTTTTCGTCGGCGGCGACAACATCATCGCGGTGACGACCGAGATGACCGAAGCCGACTACGCGGACGTCATCGCCCACGTCGAGGACGCCGTCGGCGTCGAACTCAAAGTCGGCGTCGGCCGCGGGAGCACGGCCGCGGCGGCCGGCATGGACGCCAAACACGCCCTGGAGACGTGTCGCCACCACAACACCATCGTCGAGATGCACGCGCCCGCGCCGGAAGTCGGCGACGACTGAAGCGGCGTCCGTCGGCGACGGCCGCGACGAGCGAACGGAGCGTCGTAGTGAGTGCTGTAACTGTGTACCGGTGGTCCGCCAGGCCGGCCCAGCGAATCACCGGGAATGACTCACGGTAATCACTATCAGTTCGCCGCCGTCGACGCGTCGCGGAGTTCGTAGCCCACGTCGTCGAGGACTTCCTCCAGTGCCGCGAGGAGGTAGGTGACGTTCCGGCGGTTCGCGGAGTAGCCCATACAGCCCATGCGCCAGATGTCGCCCGCGAGGTCGCCGAGACCGCCCGCGATTTCGACGTTGTACTCGTCGAGCAACCGGGAGATGACGACGTCGGCGTCCACGCCCTCGGGGACGCGGACGGCATTCAACGCCGGGAGCCAGTACTCGTCGGGGGCGTTCATCTCGAGGCCCATGGACTCGACGCCGGCCTTCAGCGCGCCGGCGACTTCGCGGTGGCGCTCCCAGCGCTCCTCGATGCCTTCCTCGGCGACGAGACGGAGCCCCTCGCGCAGGGCGTAGACGCTCGTGATGGGGGCGGTGTGGTGGTACGCCCGCTCCTCGCCCCAGTAGTCCTCCAGCAGGGAGAGGTCGAGATACCACGACCGGGGTGGCTCCTCGCGGGCCCGGATTTTCTCCCTCGCGCGGTCGTTGACCGTGAGCGGACTCGCGCCCGGCGGACAGGAGAGGCCCTTCTGTGACCCGGAGTAGGCCACGTCGACGTCCCACTCGTCGACGCGGAGTTCGGCGGTGCCGAGCGAGGTGACGCAGTCCGCGACGACGAGGGCGTCGTGGTCGTGAGCGATGCTCGTCAGTTCGGCGACGTCGGGTTGGAGGACGCCCGTGCTCGTCTCGGCGTGGACGAAGCCGAACACGTCGGGGCGGTGCTCGTCGAACGCCGCCGCGACGTCGGTCGGGGCGAGGGGCTCGCCCCACGGCGCGTCGACTTCGACGACGTCGCCGCCGGCGCGTTCGGCGATGGCGGCCATCCGCCCGCCGAAGTAGCCGTTGCTCGGAACGAGGACCGTCTCGCCCGGTTCCACGACGTTCCCGACGGCCGCCTCCATCGCCGCCGTCCCCGTCCCGCTGACGGGGAACGTCCACTCGTTCTCCGTGCGGAACGCGTAGCGCAGGAGTTCCTTCACCTCGTCCATTATCTCCAGGAAGTACGGGTCGAGGTGGCCGACAAGCGGCGTACTCATGGCGCGGAGGACGCGCGGGTGGACGTTGCTCGGACCGGGGCCCATCAGCGTCCGGTCCGGCGGCGTCAGCTCACCGACCTCGGGTCGCTCGGACATGGCCGTACCGACTCCACCCGACGTGAAAAGATTGTTTATCGGACACGATTGGGGCGTGTGCGCACACGGCACGGAGGCCGCGTCGCCACCTCGGTGAAGTCCCACGTCGTGGGATTCGCCCGAACGCCTTTTACTGCCGTCTCGGACGTACCGTCCGGGTCGAGTTCATCTGCGGATTTTTTCACGCGCCGGCGACGGCCCCACAACGTCTTGTACCCTCACGCCGACGGGAGATTCATGGCCGCCATCGAAGTCGATGGGCTGACGAAACGGTACGGCGACACGGTGGCCAACGCCGGCCTCGAATTCGACGTCGCCGAAGGCGAGATATTCGGCTACCTCGGACCCAACGGGGCGGGCAAGAGCACGACGATTCGGATGCTGCTGGGGTTCCACGCGCCGACCGACGGGACGGCCCGAATCTTCGGCCGCGACGTCCGCGACGAACGGGCGTTGCGCGAGGCGAAGGCGCGCGTCGGCTTCCTGCCGAGCGAACTCGCGTTCGACGAGGACGTGACGGGTGCGGAAGTGCTCGACCTGCAGGCGGCGCTGAAAGGCGACTCGCGGCGCGAGGAACTGCTGGAGGTGTTCACGCCGCCCCTCGACCGGAGGGTGCGCGAGTACTCGACCGGGAACCGACAGATGCTCGGCATCGTCCAGGCGTTCATGCACGACCCCGACCTCGTCGTGATGGACGAACCGACGGCCGGTCTCGACCCGTTGAAGCAGTCGGCGTTCAACGGCTTTCTGCGCGACGAACGCGAGGCCGGCACGACCGTCTTCTTCTCCTCGCACGTCCTCGCGGAGGTTCGACGCGTCTGTGACCGCGTGGGCGTCATCCGCGACGGGCGCCTCGTCACCGTCGAGAGCGTCGACGACCTCCTCGAACGGGGCGGCAAGCGCGTCCACCTCCACACCGCCGAGACGGTGCGAGAGTCCGACCTCGATTTGGCCGGCGTCGTCGACTTCGAACGCATCGACAGCGAGGCGACGTTCACGTTCACCGGCAACTACACAGACTTGCTCGACGCCCTCTCGTCGTACACCATCGTCGACCTGAACGTCGAGGAGCCACCGCTCGAAGACGTGTTCATGCACTTCTACGGGGCGGAGTGATGCTGGACCTCACCAGATACGAGGCCCGCCGACGCGTTCGGGGAACGCTCGTCCTCGCCGTCCTCCTCGGCCTGTTCGGCCTCCTCGTCGTCAACGTCTACCCCTCGATAGCGGAGTCGACGGCCGAAATCGACGCGCTCCTCGACAACTTTCCCGAGTCGTTCCGCGAGGGCTTTGGCATCCAGTCCTACGCCACCATCGAGGGCTTCCTCTCGGCCGAACTCTACCAGTTCATCTGGGTGTTGTTGCTCGGCCTGTTCATGACCTACAGCGCGGCCGGCACGCTCGCCAGCGACGTCGAATCCGGACACGTCCATCTCCTGCTCGCCACGCCCATCTCCCGGGCGCAAGTGGTCGTCGAGGAGTACCTCTCGCTGTTCGTCCCGCTGGTCGTGTTGAATCTGGTGATGCCGCTGTTCGTCTACGGCGGCACCCTCGCCGTCGACTACCCGGTCGACATGCTCGACCTGCTGGCGGTCCACGCTATGTCCGTCCCCTACCTCCTCGTCTGTGCTAGCATCGGCCTCCTGCTCTCGGCGTCGGTGAATCGCGCCGACGTCGCAGAGCGCGTCGGCATCGCCGTCGTCTTCCTCCTGTTCGTCATCGAAACCGTCACCGTCGGCACCGACTTCGAGTGGCTGGGCAGCGTCAGTCCGACCAGGTACTACGACCCGACGGAGATTCTGCTCGAAGAGACGTACGACCTCGGCGGGGCCGTCCTGTTGCTCGTCGTCGCAATCCTGTTGGTGTTGGGGAGCCTCGTCGTCTTCCAGCGGAGGGACGTCTGATGGCCCCTCGCTCCCTACGGTCGACCGACACGACATTCACCGAGACCCACCGATGAACGCACGCACGACCGCCGTCCTGCTGGTACTGGCTCTCGCAACCGTCGCCGCGCCCGCCGCCGCCTCCGCCCAACCGGCGAGCGGCGAAGTCATCGGCTGGCCCCGTCTCTCCGTCGAGACGTCGACGCCGGAACTGTCGCCCGGCACGGAGTCGACGCTCGCGTTGACCGTCGTCAACGACCCCCGACTCGAATCGGGCGGCCCCGCCCAGTACGAGCGGCAGGTCACGACGGCCCGCGGCGCGACGCTCGCCGTCGACGACGGCGGCGTCCCGTTCGACGTCCGCGAGGAGCGAATCGCCGTCGGCGACGTCCCGCAGGGGGCGCGAGACGTCGCTCCCGTGTCCGTGACCGTCCCCGAGGGGACGCCCCCCGGCACGTACACGCTCCCCGTCACGGTGCGGTACTCGGAGACGCGACTCGTCGAGTACGGCCCGCACGACGTCGAGTACGCGTCGTACGAACGGCGGGAGACGAAGCAAGTGACGGTCCGAGTGCGTCAGCGGGCCAGATTCGACGTCGTCTCGACGTCGTCGACGGCGCAGGTCGGCGACACTGGCACCGTCGAGGTCGCCATCGAGAACGTCGGCACCGCGCCGGCGTCGGCGGCCCGCGTCACGTTCTCGGCGGCGACGGGCGACGTCCGCGTCGGCGTCGGCAGCGCGAACGCTTCGTCCGCCTTCGTCGGGGAGTGGGCCCCCGGCGAGGTGAAGACGGCGAACGTCACCGTCGCCGTCGATTCGGACGCCCAGCACCCGGACTACGCGCTCGACGCACGCGTCGGCTACGAGGACGCGGACGGCATCCCGCGCACCTCGCGAGCGCTCACCGCGAGCCTCCGCCCGGCGGCGGAACAGACCTTCTCGCTCCGCGATTTCCGGGCGGATTTGCGCGTCGACCGGAACGGGACGGTCCGTGGAACGGTGGTGAATACGGGCCCGACGCGGGTGCGACATCCCGTCCTCGTCTTCCGTTCCGAGACGGGTGACCTCCGCCCCCGTCCGGCCGTCGTCGCGCTCTCCGCCCTCGAACCGGGAGAGACGGCGTCGTTCGCGTACGACGTGTCGGTCCCGCCGAACGCGACGGAGAGCGTCCAGCAGGTGTCGCTGACCGTGCGTTACCGGAACCAGCGCGGCGACGTCCGCGAGAGCGACCCTCTGGAGCGGTCGGTGCGGATACGCCCGGAGCGCGACCGGTTCTCGGTGACGCCCGTGGCGGCGACGTTCGAGATCGACACCGACAACCGCCTGACCGTCCGCGTCGCCAACGCCGACGCGACGCCGCTCAGCGAGATAACGGCTCGGCTGTCGGTCCAGTCGCCGTTCGAGAGCGAGTCGTCGACGGCGTACGCGGCGCGTCTCGCGCCGGGCGAGTCCGCCGTCCTCGCGTTCGAGGTGACCGTCGTCGACGACGCCGTCGAGACGACGGCTCCCGTCTCGCTCTCGCTCACGGCCGAGCGACCGAACGGGGAGACGGTGCGCGCCGGCCCGTACCCGGTGCCGATAACGATTCGCGAACCCCCCGGACCGAACGACGTCACGGTGCTCGTTTTGGGCGTCGTCGTCGTGTTCCTCCTCCTCGGAGCGGGATGGTGGTGGCTCCGGCGCTGAGGTCCGTTCCGTCTCACTCTGCTCCATCCGACCCCGTTCTGTCCCGTTTCGTCCGCAGCCGACCGTCTTCCCCCGCGGACTCCCAACAGTCCGGATTTGGCCCCCGTATTTACCAGTCTCCCCGACCATCGTCGGGTATGTACGACGACATCCTCGTCCCGACGGACGGTAGCGATTGCTCACAGCGGGCCGTCGAGGAGGCGGTCCGACTCGCCACTGCCTTCGACGCGGCCCTACACACGCTCTACGTCGTCGATTCGGAACTCACCGGGTCGGAAGGCGGCGGGGCCGTCGTCTTCGACGAACTCGAAGCCGAGGGGAGACGCATCCTCGACGACGTGGTCGACCGCGCCGAAGACGCCGGCGTCGATACCGTCGAGGCGTCGGTGGCGACGGGCGTCCCCCACCGGTCGATTCTCGACTACTGCGAGGCGCACGACGTCGACCTCCTGGTGATGGGGACACACGGCCGGACCGGGCTCGAACGGACGCTCATCGGGAGCGTCACCGAGAAGGTGGTACGCACGACGGACGTGCCGGTCCTGACCGTCTCCCTACCGTCAGAGTAACGACGCTTCGGCCATACCTCACACGTATGAAGTTCCTCGTCGCAGTCGACGGCTCCCGACAGAGCGAACAGACCATCGAGTACGCGGCCGACCTCGCCGAGGCCACGGGCGCGTCGGTGACCCTCGTCTACGCCGTCGACCCCGAGGTGTACTCCGAGGGCGGGTCGGAGCCGATATCCAGCCTCTCGGACGCCGACCAGCGCCTCGTCATCGAGGACATCGCGGACACCGAACGGCGTGCCGAGGACGTCCTCGAACGGGGGGCCCGAGTCGCCGAGGACTGCGGCGTCGAGGTAGACACCGAGACGATTTACGGCGACCCGGTCGTGAGCATTCCCTCGTTCGCGGCGGACGAGGAGTACGACAACCTCTTCGTCGGCCACCGGGGGCGGTCCGAACGGACCGAACGCCTCATCGGGAGCGTCGCCAAGGGCATCGTCGAACGGTCGTCGATTCCGGTGACCGTCGTCCGGTAACGCTCGGTTCCGGCGGTTCGCGTTCGGCCTCACACCCGGTCGGGAATCGCTCCGAACATCACTCCGTGAATCCTAACGCCGACGATACCGAGGCCACAGTCCGACGGTTCGACGCCACGGCTAACCCGCGGTTCCTCCGACGGCCGTACGACTCCCGATTTCGGTGTCGAGATTCGATACGATGCCACTGACCGAGAGCGCGCGTCGAGCACCACGCCCGACCGCTTGGCCTAACTGGAGCGCCATGTGGTCGCCTTCGAACGCGGGGGCGTGAAGACCACACGGGGTTTCTCGTTCAGAATATCGGCAGACGGGCGAGTTCAGGGAACTGTCCCATCGATACGTGCGAAGTCGACGGCTGAACGCCCGGTCGTTCGGATGTGGCAGCCACTCCGACAGTCGTCCGTGGGCCGGCGTCGTGGACCCAGCCCTGAAAGACAGTGACGGCACGACTGCGCCACCGGTGAAATTAATAATCTCGTACGTTACCGTCGAATATGGCCGGGGTCCGCGATGAGTCGCATCGGATTCGGGTACGAGTCTCGAATCGTCTCTTCCCGAGCCCGTCCGTTCGCGCTACGCACTGAAACTTCTCGGCGTCTCGCTACTCATCGTCCTCCTGATTACGGCGCTTACCCCCGTAGTTGCGCTCACACTCACGACGGCCTTCGTCCTCGGGATGGAGCTCACGCCCCCCGGACCGACGTTTCGCGACGTCGCCGAACTGGAACGGGTCTCCGAACCGACCGGCATCACGGTCGTCGAGAACGGGCTCTACGCCGTCTGCTACATGGTCAACGCCTCGGTCTGGACGGTCGGCTTTCTCTTCCTCGGGCTCGTCGAGTACGTGGTTCGGAACGCGTGGACACGTCCGCCGTCGGTTCCGAAATCGACTCCGTGGTTGTCGACTCGTGCTCCACGACGACGAGCCATCGCTATCGCTTCTTCGGGCGGACTGCTCCACGCCGCCGTCATGGTCTGGTACGCCGCCCGCCTCGGGGTGACGATGTCCGGCGGATTCGACTGGGTGGTGTATCCGTTCGGTGCGGTCGGGATGTGGATACTCGCGGCCGTTCCCCTCTATCTCCTCGTTCGGCGTCGACTGGTCGCACCAGCGACGCTACTGACGGTGTGCGTTCTGATCGACGTCCAAGCAGCCTTCACTGCGAGCGTCGAGGACCCTCACGCGCTCTACTTCGGAGGCTGGTTCCTCTATCTGGGTATCCTCCTCGTCGTCGCAGGTATCGAATATGGCTTCCGTCGCCTCGGCGTGTGTCGACGGTTCGTTTCCGGAACCTGAGCGTACCGCCGTGGCTCGACTTCGTTGTGGTCCCCGAACCCCTCGGTTAGTTGCGATACCGAGCGCGAAGAATCGGTCCGTGAGGGCTCCTGAATTCGATTTGCCGTTCGGGCATCATCCGCCGAGGACGGTCTGCCACGCGTCCAAACGAGACCGAGCAAGCAATCGGCCATCCCCCGACTCCTGGAAGTACTGCGTGCGGCAACGGAGAGAGCGTTCGGCGACAGGTGGCACTCGTCGCACCGACCGAGCCACCATTTTATCCACGCCCCGGCCGTAGTCCGTATATGCTCTCACGAATTCTCGTCCCGATGGACGATTCGGAGATGGCCCAGCGAGCGCTCGAGTACGCCCTCGAGAACCATCCCGACGCGGACATCACCGTCTTGAACGTCGTGGGCGAACCGTCCCCGTGGAGCGGAGAAGCTACCGCACTCGCCCTCGAGGAGGACCTCGACGAGGCCGCCGAAGAGCGTGCAGAGGTGGTTTTCGATGACGCTCGGGAACTCGCCGCCGAGTACGGCGTCGAAATCACCACCGAGGTTCGACTGGGGCATCCGGCCCGGGCGATTTTGAACAGGGCGGACGAGTTCGATGCGGTCGTTATCGGAACCCACGGCGGTTCGTTGGTCGACCGACTGGTCGTGGGGAACGTCGCTCAGAAAGTGTTCCGCAACTCCCCAGTCCCTGTAATCGTCGCTCGGTGAGTGGCCGCGACCGGGGCCGGTGGCGGGACGTGATGGTCCCTCATAGTGATTACTGTAAGTCATTACCGGTGGTTCGCCGAGACGGTTCAGCGAACCACCGGTAAACAGTTACAGTAATCACTATCAGGCGAGCAGCGAAAACAAGGCGTAGGCACCCACGACCGACATCGACGGAGTAACCACCCAGAGTGCCACGATGCGAGCCGTCGCTGCGGGGTCGAACAGACTTTCGGCGGACAGGTCTTCCGGTTCTTCCTCGCCAACGCCGGGGACGCGTTCCTCCGCTACTTGCTGCTTGTCGGGGTCGGGGACCTTGCCTTCGGCGAGGTCACCGACAGTCGGGCTCGCAGCGACCTCCTCGTCGTCCTCGGCTGGCGGGGTCTTGAGCGCACCGGTCGTGACCTCGGGACCGGGGTTCTCGGCGGGAGTCGGCGTGGCGATCTCCTTCAGCGTCCGCGCACGACTCGCTCGACCCCACCCGAGACCGATGATACAACTGGTCGTGCTCACGGCGAGGCTGGCGGGAATTCCGAGCAAGGACAGGACGGTGATAATCGTCGCACCCACGGACGAGACGATGAGTGCTGCCAGAATCGGCAGGTCAGTAACGTCGTCGCCGACGGTCGCGAGCGTCCGCCGGGCAATCGTGAAGCCGCCGAGGCTGATGGCCCCGACTGCGAGGAGTATCGCCGGACTGGGTTCGATGGCACCGTTACCGACGAGCGGGGCGACGGCGTTCGCGGCGTTCGAGGCCCCGGCACTGAACCCCATGTAGCACGCAATCGCCACCACGAGGGCCGAGCCGACGAGATCCCGAGGCGCTACGTTCTCGTTGACCGATAGCCGTGGGAGCCTCCTCGAGGTATCGACTGCAACCAACGGATTCCTGAGGCGACCAAACGCGAATTTGGCGTCGAGATACGGGTACAGATATCTGCCGATGAACGCGCCCGTGAAGACGGCGATTAGGGGGGCGACGATCCACGCCGACAGGATGGTGAACATCAGCGCAGCGTTGAGCGTCCCCGTTGCCAACCCGAGTCCGACGATTGCCCCGACCGCTGTCATCGAGGTCGAAGCCGGGACGCCATAGAGGTTCGAGACCAGAAGCGCGAGGCCGGTGAAAAAGAGGACACCGACGCTCGCTGCGGGTGTAAAGGCCGCTGCGTCGACGATTTGGCTACTCATCGTCGTAATGACGTTCCGCCCTATCGTCCACGCCCCGAGGAACGCGAACACAGTAAACAGCGCTCCGGCGGTGACTTTCCTGACGATTCGACTGCCGACTGCTGGACCGAAGGCGACGCCGGTCGACGACCCTCCGATATTGTAGCCGACGAATACTGCGACCAGCAATCCCACGACGATCAGGGGCTCTACCACGTCCCCCTCCAAGTTCGCCTGTGGAAAAATAGTTGGGTCTTCGGGGACTCATGTACTCTGCCGCAACGAGGCCACAGTCCTCCCGTCGAACGAGACGACAGTCCCCAGTGTTCTGAGTGCGTTGCGTTATCGTAGCGTTTGAAACCGCTCGTACAGCCGACCGAACGCGGTCCTGCGGCGGGATGTGCGACGACGGTCACAATGGTCTCGTAGAACTATTCGCAAGGTGGGGATTCCACCATGGAACCGGTCGAAGGAACCAGTAAGTACACATGTGGGCTCTCTACGAACGACTCAGATGGTCACTCCCCCCACGAATAGTATGACACCGACGATAGCGAGAAACACGCCAAGTGCGCGTGTGAGTCGTTGCGACCCGGCGTTTCCACCAGTGAAGAGGCTGTATCCTCCCAATCGCTCGGCGTGATACGCCGGTCTCCTTCCCACGTCAAACCCGATGAGTGCGAATACAACCCCAGTGAGTACGAAGCCGACGTTCATTGCTGTGGTTCGACAGAAATCGTCCGGTGTGCTACAAAAATATCCCGAACTTCCCGTTCGAAACCGGTGTGTCAACTGTTCCATGGTGCCCCCCCCCGCTTCAAACGCTACGATAGCAGGAAGCGGGACTCCCGTCGTCCGCACGAGTTCGGGTCGACCGGGACGGAATCGTACGCTCGGAATCCGTCGATGTAGACGGGTAGCGGCTCCTCTTCGTGGTCGCCGGGGAGACGTCGCGTGGTCGATTCGTCAGCGGATTTCGTTAGGATGGCGTGGCGCTGATCGCTGCCGCAACGAGTGTGAATACTGGTGGCAGTCTTGGGGTTGAACGTGCGGTCGCAATCCTCTCACAGCTACCGTTGAGACTCACGATAGCTGCCGTGTTTGATCACTGACGCGGACCGGTAGCGCGCGCAGTAGAGGCCGTCATGGCCCTCACATCGGCGTTCAGCGACCCGAAACCGGGAACATTGCACTCGGGTGACGCCGCCGCGTCACCCTCGCTCGCTACGCTTCTCCAGCGGTGGCTCTACTCGACGACCTGCTTCCGAAGAGCGAAGGGAGGATTCGTGAAGTCGTCGGCCTCTCAGTGTCGGCTCGGCGGGAGTGTCGGACACGGGGGACGTGCTGCGGGTGAACGGGGAGCGTCGGTTGACCCCCTCGGCTTCGGCCGCATCAGCGGAGGCCCGCGTTCCGCTCGAATTCCGTTACTGGCGTCCCGCTCGACCGGACAGGAAGCCGTCGACTTCGGCCGATATCAGCGCCGGCGCTTCGCCGGGACCGCTGTGACTGACGCCGTCGAACTCGACGAGGCGACTCTGCGGGAGAGACCGGTGGACGGCGCGAGCGCTCTCGCGGAGGAAGTCGGGGCCGTCGGTCCCGGTCAGCACGAGAACGGGGGCGTCGACGTCGAGTCGGTCGGGGAGCCGGTACTGCTCGACGGCGCGGTTCATCCGGATTACCTCCTCGGCGAGGTCGACGCAGTCGGGCCAGACCGGCCACTCCGCCAACCACGCGTCGAGGTCCTCGATTCCGTCCGGGTGGAGGACCTGTTCGATGTAGCGTTTCACGGCCTCGCGGCGCTCGCCCTCCTCGACGAGCGTCGCCATCCGGTCTGCGAGGTCGGCCGTTTCGCGGACGCCCTCGGGGAGAACCGCCGGTTCGTACGCGACGACTGCCTCGACGTCGGCGTCCGTCGCGGCCTCGATTGCGGTCAATGCACCGAAGGAGTGGCCGAACAGGAGCGGGTCGCCGTCGACGGCGGCGGCGAGCGTCCGGACGTACTCGGCTTCACGGTCCAGCACTTCGTCGGCGCTCGTCTCAGTCAGGTCGTCGAGGCAGGTGCCGAATCCCGGTCGCTGTGGGACGATAGCGGCGAAGTCGTCGAGGTGGGGAACGACCGGCTCCCAGTAGGCGCGTGGGGCCATCCCGCCGTGGAGGAGGACCACGGGCTGACCGTCGCCGTGGCGTTCGTACGCGAGACTCGTGTCGGCTGCTGACTGTGTCGACTGCATGCACCTCCGGGTTCGCGCGCGACGGGGCTAAGCGACACTCTCAGTGCTGGGGCCGTTTAGGTGGGGGAGGCAATCCGGAAGCGCGACGGCGGCCGACGCGGACGCGCCCGGCATCGACGGCACGTCCGCGGCCTTCGATACATCCATTAGCGGCGACGGCGACGGTGTCGTATGGGTCTCGTCGCCGAATTCGACATTCGCTGCGACGCCCTCCCGCTCGTCGGCGTCGCGGCGGCCGCGCCCGAGACGACGATACTCCTCGAACTCCAGTACAACCACGGCAACCGGCCGCTGTTTCTGGTCACCGTGACCGGAGGGTCCCGCGCTTCGGTCGAGGAAGCGCTCACGGACGCCTACGACGTCGAGGAGTGGACGCTCGTCGGGACCGCCGGCGACACGCGGCGATACCAGGCACGTCCGGCCCTCAGCTTCGAAGAGCAACTCGGAGACCGCATCGACGACCTCGCGGGCCTCGAAGCCCTCGCGACCGCCGACGCCATCGTGGAACGAATCGAGGTGACGGCGGACGGGTGGCGACAGACCGGGTGGTTCGCCGACCGGAACGCGTTCACGCAGTTCTCGTCGTTCTGGCGGCACACCGCCGGCTTCCGACTACGGCGTCTCACTCGCGACGAGGAGCCGGAACCGCCCGGCGACGGACTCACCGACCGGCAACGCGAAGCGCTCCGGACGGCCTACGAACGAGGGTACTTCGACGTCCCGCGGAAGGCCGCGCTCGAAGACGTCGCCGCCGAGTTGGGTATCTCCGCTTCGTCGGCGTCGGAACGGTTGCGTCGCGCCCAGACCCAACTCGTCGAGGAGACGGTGGCGACGACGTGGCCGCCACTCCCCGACTGACGAGCGAACGCGCTCGGTCGACGGCCGAATCAGGGCTTGCCTCGGAGAGCGTCGGTCCCGTCTCCCGAGCGGCGTCGAGACGCCACGGAGTTATTGGCCGTGATAATTTTAGCCAAATGCTTTTTCCGAGCCGTAGCCCCCAGTGGGACATGGCAGAGACGACTAAGAACTCTCAGGCTGGCCGCCTGCAGGTCAGTCGATGGGAGAGCGCGGTCAGGGACGTCATCAAGTACACGCCGAAAGGCGACAGTATCCCCGACGAGACGTGGCGTGGCCGACACCGGAACGTGCTGCTTCTCCTCGTCGCTCACGTGCCCTTCCTCTTTCTACTCGGCGTGTATCACGGGACCGAAACGTTGGTGACGGGTGCCACGATTCCGGCGTTCTCCTTGCCCCGCGTGCTCCTCGGCGTAGGCGTCGTCGTCGTCCTCGCGCTCCTGGCGAACTGGTCCTGGTTCGGACGGCGGACGCGAACCGCGCTCGCCACGCTGGGGCTTGCGTCGTCGTCGGCGGTCCTCGTCTACTTCTCCGGCGGTTACATCGAGGCGCACTTCCATTTCTTCGTCGTGATGGCGCTGGTCGCCGTCTACGAGGACTGGTTCCCCTTCGTCCTGGGCATCGTCTACGTCGCCGTCCAGCACGGCTACTTCGGAATGACCAATCCGAGTCTCGTCTACAACCACGCCGCCGCCATCGACAATCCGCTGGCGTGGGCGGTCATTCACGCGACGTTCGTCCTGGGCCTGGCGGCGTCACTGATGGCACACTGGTACTCGACCGAGCGGTCCCGCGAAGAGGCCGAAGCGCAACTGCAGCAGGTCGAGGACCTGGAGGCCAAGAAGGCCGAAATCGAGGCGGCGAAGTCGGAAGTCGAGGCCCGACGGCGCGAAGTCGAGGAACTGAACGACCACCTCGAAGCTGAGGCGGACCGCTACAGCACCGCCATGGCCCGGGCGGCCGACGGTGACCTCGGCGTCCGTCTGGAGGCGGAGAGCGAGAGCGAGGCGATGGTCGAAATCGCCGAGGCGTTCAACGAGATGATGGACGAGACCGAGTCCGCGATGCGGGACATCCAGGAGTTCGGCCGAGAAGTCACCGCCGCGAGCGAGGAGGCCAACGCCGGAACCGACGAGGCCAGGCAGGCGAGCGAGGAGGTGAGCGAGTCGATTCAGGACATCGCCAGCGGTGCGGCCGAACAGCGGGAGATGCTCGAAGAGGTGTCCGCTGAGATGAACCAGATGTCGGCGACCGTCGAGGAGGTGGCCGCGTCCGCCGAGACGGTCGCCGACACGTCCCAGGAGACGGCGGCGGTCGCCAGCGACGGCGAGGCGACCGCACAGCAGGCAATCGAAGACGCGCGGGAAGTACAGGACGCCATCGACTCGACCGTCGAGAACGTCGAGGAACTCGACGAGCGGATGGCCGAAATCGGCGACATCGTCGAACTCATCGGCGACATCGCGGAGCAGACCAATCTGCTGGCCCTGAACGCCAACATCGAAGCCGCACGCGCCGGCAGCGGCGAGGGCACCGGCGACAGCGCGGGCTTTGCCGTCGTCGCGGACGAGGTCAAGCAGTTGGCCGACGAGACGCAGGCGTCGGCCAGCGAAATCGAGCAGCTCATCACGGAGGTCCAGGCCCAGACGGAACGGACGGCCGACGAGGTGCAGTCGGCCCAGCGCCACGTCGAGGAGTCCGTCGACGCCGTCGACGACGTCGTCGACGCGTTCGCTCACGTGGCGGAGAACGCCGAGGAGACCGACAGCGGCGTGCAGGAGATCAGCGACGCGACGGACGACCAGGCCGCAAGCGCCGAGGAAGCCGTCTCGATGGTCGAGGAGGTCGCGGACATCAGCCGAACGACCGCCTCGAACGTCGAAGACGTCTCCGCCGCCGCCGAGGAACAGGCAGCGTCCATGTCGCAGGTCAGCAGCAACGTCGAGTTACTCACCGACCAGACCGAACGGCTCGAGACGCTTCTATCGACGTTCGAGGTCGGCGAGGTCGGAGCCGACCCCGCGGACGCGACGCCGCGAGCGAACGTCGCCGTCGAAGACGGCGGCCGTCCGAACTGACGATTCCCCGGCTGCGTGGGGGTCGATTCGGAGACGTCGAGGAACTGTCTCGGGAGGTTCGTTGAACATAACAATTATACATCCAACTGGCGATTGCCAGCGTATGGCATGGACGAGCGGGACGATGCGACGGACTCCCGGCGGACGACCGGAGGGGCTTCGATGAGTGACCGCGAGCGGAGTTTCTGGGCCTGGGGGTACGAGGACGAACTCCTCGACGACGCCGAACGCGACGACCTGGCGACGTTCGTCGAGGAGGAGTTCGGCTTCCCCGAACGGCCGCGACTCGACGACCCCGAACTCGCGAACGTCACGCTCCCCGCGTCGCGACTGGACGTTCCGGACGAACTGGCCGATTTCTGCGTGGCCGACAAGGAGACGCGCGTCCGCCACACGTACGGTCGAAGCTGGGTGGACAGGGTCCGCGGCTTCAGGGAGAACTTCGACTCGGCCCCCGACCTCGTGACGCGGCCGTCCGACGAGGAGGAGTTGCGGGCCGTCCTGGAGTGGGCGAGCGAGGAGGGCGCCGCCGTCGTCCCCGTCGGCGGCGGCACGAGCGTCGTCGGCGGCGTCGAGGGCGACGTCGGCGGCGACTTCGCGGGCGTCGTCTCGGTCAACCTCCGCGAGTTCGACGAACTGCTGGAGGTCGACGAGACGTCCCGGTCGGCGAAGATTCAGGCGGGCAAACTCGGGCCGGACATCAACGACGAACTCGCGGACTACGGCCTCAACCTCCGCCACTATCCCCAGTCGTATCGCTTCTCGACGCTGGGGGGGTGGCTCGCGACCCACGCCGGCGGTCACTACGCGACGAACTACACCCACATCGACGACTTCGTGGAGAACGTACGGATGGTCGCGCCCGACGGCGAGATAGAGACCCGTCGCCTCCCTTCGTCGGGAGCGGGCCCCGACCCGAACGAACTGGTTCTGGGCTCCGAGGGGATGCTCGGCATCATCACGGAAGCGTGGATGAACGTCGTCCCGCGGCCGCCCTACTCCGCGCGGGCGACGATGCACTTCGACTCCTTCGACGACGTCGTGACCGCGGCCCGTCGCGTCGTCCAGTCGGGACTCACGCCCGCCAACTGCAGGGTGCTCGACGAGAACCACGCCAAACTCAACAGGCTCACCGCCGACGCCGACGCGCATCTCCTGTTGCTCGGCTTCGAGGCGAACGACGCACTCCCCGAGGAGGAACTGGACCGGGCCATCGCTCTCGCCGAGGACGAGGGCGGTCGGTGTCCGGGCGGAGCCTTCTACGTCGACGAGACGACGGGCGAAGACGACCGCGGCGCGAGCGAACCCGAACGTCGCTGGCGCGAGGAGTTCTTCCGCGACCCGTATCGGACGGACGCGTTCATCAGCCTCGGCGTCATGCGACGCACCTTCGAGACGGCGGTGACCTGGGACCAGTTCCCGGACCTCCACGCCGACGTCACCGAGGCGGCGATGGACGCGATGGAACGCGTCTGCGGGACGGGCTTTCTCGCCACCCGCTTCACCCACGTCTACCCCGAGGGGCCCGCGCCGTACTACACCATGCTCGCGCCGGTCGACCCCGACCGAGCCATCGAACAGGCCGAGGAAATAAAGCGGGCCGCGGTCGACACCGTCATCGACCACGGCGGAACGACGACCCACCACCACGCCGTCGGTCGGGCGCACAAGCCGTGGTACCACCGTGAAACGCCCGAAGACTACCGCGACGCCCTGCGCGCGATGAAGGAGTCGCTCGACCCCGAAGGCGTGATGAACCCGGGAGTCCTCGTCGACTGAGCCCGCGAGTCGACGTCGGCGGAGTACCGCTACCCGCGTTCGTCGGGGAGCGTGAAGTTCTCGCAGTCACGTTCGCCGCCAGCACGGCCTTCATGTCACCGGTCGGCTATCAGACCAACCTCTTCGTCTACGGTCCCGGCGGATACGGCTTCGGTGACTACGTCCGCGTCGGGGACCCGCTTCAGGTCGTCCTGGCTCTCGTGACGACGCTCGGCATCGTCGGCTTCTGGGGGCTCTAACGGACTGGGGCGGAGACGCCGGCGCTGTCCGGCGTTACCGTCGGAGTCGTCGACCGCTCCGCGAGCCGACAGGAGATGAGACTGGTCGTCTCAATGCATACGGCTCTCGAACTCCTTCGCGATGGACAGTGATTCGCCTTCAACAATTTTGTAGCTTTCATACCTAACGCTCTTTACCGGTGTCCCCGTTCGCGCTCCCACGCGCGGACGAGCGACAGCAACGTCCGGTTCACCGGAACCGACTCGTCGTGAACGGCCGCGCGTTCCACGACGTATCCGGTAATCGCGTCGATTTCGGTCCGCCGTCCCGCCGACAGGTCACGTCGCATTGACGACCGGTTGCTCGCCGTCTCGTCGGCGACGCGCTCAATGGCGTTGCTCGCGGTCGAATTGTCGAGGTCGATCCCGTCAGCGCGGGCGACGCTTCCACACTCGCGAGCGACGGCAGCCGCGAGTTCGGACGCCGGCCCGTCGGTCAGCGCTCGGTTCGGTGCGTCGGCGAGTGCAGTCACCGGATTTATCGCCGCGTTAATAGTTAGCTTCTCCCAGAGTCGTCGCCGGACGTCGCCCGCGAGCGTCGTCGGAACGTTCGCCCTCTCGAAGGCGTCGCGTGCGTCGGTGGCGACGGCGGCGGCGTCGTCCGTCCACGGGCCGAGGACGACGTCGCCGCCGCCGCGCCACTCCACTTCGCCGGGAGCGTCGCTCACCGCGCCGTAGGTGGTTGTTCCGGCGAGAACCGGGACGGAGAGCGTGTCGGCGAGGACGTCCTCGTTTCCCATGCCGTTCTGGAGCGACAGGACGGCACCCACGTCGCCGGTGGCGAGGGCGCTGGCGGCCTCGGCCGTATCGAACGATTTGACCGTCACGACGGCGATATCCGCCGACAGACCAGTACCGTCCGTCGTCGCCATGGGGCGGGCGACGAACTCCGCTGTGCCCCGAACACGTAGCCCGGCGTCGCGGATGGCCGAGACGTGTGGCTCACGGCCGACCAGGGTCACGTCGTGGTCGCGGGCGAGGAGTGCGCCGACGAGGCTCCCGAGACTGCCGGCACCGAAGACGACCAGTTCCATGCCGGCCGAAGGGGCGGAGGCGCGAAGTGCGTTACGCTCGACTCACCGAAATTCGACGCGTCCAGCCGACCGGAGCCCCGCCAGCAACGCCAGCGCGACGCCGACCGGGAGCCAGTTCCCGTAGTAGCCGTTCACCGCCCCCCAGAGGACGACGAAGCTGACGGCGTCGTCGAGGACGAACGGACAGGTGCGGAGCCGCCGCTCCATCGCCACGCGGTCGAACGTGCCGTCGACGACGAGGACCGCCACGGTGGCCGAGAGCAGCCACCCCGCGAAGTTCGAGAGCGGGACGCCGTAGAACGCGCCCGGGGCGGCGTAGGTCCAGAACCCGAGCGAGACGGCACCCGGGTCGAGGACGGCGTCGACGAGGAGCACCGCCCCCACCGCGACGGGGACGCGGCGGTGGCGCGCGCCCGCCCGGCGGCCGAGCGCGAGGAGCGTGAGCAGGTAGGCGTCGAAGACCAGCGGGACGAAAAACAGGGGCAGACCCAGCGGGACGCCGGCGACCATGGGCCCGAGGTCGACGCCGTAGGCGAACTCGCCGTAGGGGACCCCCGTGTGGACGCCGACGGATTCGACGGCGTACGCGTACGCGACGATGCCGAGGACGCCCGCGGCGGCGCGGCGCGTCGTCACGGGCGCGAGGCCGACCAGCAGGGGGAGTCGCATCACGAACGTCCCGAAGAGGACGAGATAAGGGTTGAACGCGAGCGGCGGCGGCAACAGCGACTCG
The DNA here is from genome assembly GCA_042216495.1 of Haloferacaceae archaeon. Taxonomy (GTDB): domain Archaea; phylum Halobacteriota; class Halobacteria; order Halobacteriales; family Haloferacaceae; genus Salinirarus. The sequence goes on along the minus strand of JBDGTU010000018.1, from coordinate 34,330 downwards.
GCGCTGGCGACGAGGGCGACGGCCCCGACGGCCGGGAACACGAACGCGACGAGCGTCCGGTTGTCCGTCACGAACCGCTCCAGTTCGGTCTGGACGACGCGTCGCGACGGCCGGGCGAGTTCAGCCATGGACGACCCCCTGAAGGCCGCCGAGGGTGAGGACGCCGCCGACGACGGTGTTGATGGCGGGGAACCACCAGTAGGCCCGCGTCACGGCCACGTCGCTCCGGGCGATGGCGGCGACGACGACGGGATAGACGCCGAGCGCGACCGCGAGTCCCGGATGCAGGACGCCGAAGACGCCGGCGGCCGCGAGAAAGCACAGCCCGCAGTACCAGTACGTCCGGCGCGTCCCGAGAACCGTCGCCGTCGTCCGAATCCCGGCCCGCCGGTCGGCCTCGATGTCGGGGATGGCCGAGAAGGTGTGCATTCCCATCGTCCAGAGCCACCCGCCGACGAGGGCCGGGAGCGGCGGCAGGGACCCGGCGAGAGCGGCGTAGGCGACGACGCCGGGAAGGACGTAGAGCCCGTTCGACAGCGAATCGAGGAAGGGACGAGCCTTGAACCTGACCGGCGGGGCGCTGTATCCGAGCGCGAGAGCGAGAAACGCCGCGAACGCCGCGCCGGCGACGGCGGGAAGCGTCGTGAGGAGGAGGCCGCCGAGGACGGCGCTGGCGACGACGGCCGCCGGGACGAGTCGGTCGCCGGCGTACCGAACCTCCCGGTCGGCTTTCTTCGGATTCTCGGCGTCGGCGTCGGCGTCGAAGACGTCGTTGACGCCGTAGAGCAGGACGTTCGCGGGAACGAGGAAGTACGCGACCAGCGCCACGGTCCGCACCGACCGGAGGTCGGCGAGGCTCTCCGCGCCGTAGACGGCACCGACGAGGACGGGGCCGGCGAGGTAGAGCCAGAACCGCGGGCGCGACGTCCGCAGGAGGTAGCGCCAGCGGGCCGGCGTCATCGGCCGGCGGTGCGTGCGTGGTCGTCGGTCACCGCTGCGGCCGTGTGTTCGCCGCTGATGAGACACATCGGGACGCCGATGCCGGGCGTCGTGAACGACCCGGTGAAGTAGAGGCCGTCGACGGCGTCCGACCGGCGGGAGGGGCGCATCGGCCCGGTCTGGCGGAGCGTGTGCGCCAGGCCGAGCGCCGTCCCGCTTTTCGTGTTGTACCGGGCGGCGAAGTCCTCGATGCAGAACGTCTCCTCGAAGACGATTCGGTCGCGCACGTCGACGCCGGCGTTCTCCGCCAGGTCGGCGAGGATGGCGTCGCGGTATCGGGTGCGATTCTCGGGCGTGTCCGACAGGTCGTGAGCGACTGGGACGAGGACGAACAGGTTGCTGTGGCCGTCCGGCGCGACGGTGTCGTCGGTCTGGCTGGGAGTACAGACGTAGTAGGCGGGGTCGTCGGGCCACGCCGGGTCGTCGAATATCTGCTCGAAGTGGCGGTCCCAGTCCGTCGGGAGGACGAGCGTGTGGTGTGCGAGGGGGTCGACGTCGCCCTCGACGCCGAGATAGACGAGAAATGCCGAGGGCGCGTAGGTCCGCGACTCCCAGTAGTCCTCGTCGTACTGGCGCTTTGCCGGCGGGAGGAGGTCCTGCTCCGTGTGGGCGTAGTCGGCATTGCTGACGACGAGGTCGGACTCGACCGTTCGCGCGCCGGCGTCGAGTCCGAACGCCCCTTCCTGTCCCCGTATCCGCGACACCTCCACACCGGTCTCGAACTCGACGCCGAGGTCCGTCCCGAGTTCGACGAGGGCGTCGACGACGCCGCCCATGCCGCCCTCGGGGTAGTAGACCCCGAGGCCGAAGTCGGCGTGGCTCATGAGGTTGTAGAGCGCGGGCGTGTTGGAGGGCGACCCGCCGAGGAAGACCAGCGTGTACTGCATGATTTGCTGGAGCTTCGGGTGGTCGAAGTAGCGGGCGACGTAGTCGTCCATCGACCCGAGCAACGGGAGGTGCCGCCCGTATCGCAGGAGCGACGGGTCGAGGAAATCGGAAAACGAGGACCGGTCCTCGTAGACGAACTGCTCCATGCCGACCTCGTAGTTGCGCTTTGCCTTCGACAGATAGCGCTCCAGCGCCTCGCCGGCACCGGCTTCGTAGCTCTCGAAGACGTCCTTTACCGCCTCGGTGTCGGGCGAGACGTCGACCCGGTCGCCGTCTTTGAAGAAGATGCGGTAGTGCGGGTCGAGGCGTTCGAGGTCGTAGAACTCCCCGGGCGTCCGGCCGAAGTGGCCGAAAAAGCGCTCGAACACGTCCGGCATGAGATACCACGACGGTCCCATGTCGAACCGGAAGCCGTCGGCGTAGCGCCGACTCGCCCGGCCGCCGAGCTGGTCGTTTTTCTCCAGCACTCGGACGTCGGCCCCGCTCGCGGCGAGATAGCAGGCCGTCGAGAGACCGCCGAACCCGGAACCGACCACGGTAATCGACGTGTCGGCGAGGGGAGACGCATCGGCCTCGACACCGGCGGCATAGCTCTCACTCGCCATGTTCGCCTCCGCGGAGGACGTGCGGGCGCGAGACGAGGCCGCGAATCCGGTCGAACGTCGACGTCGCCGGGTCCTCCTCCGGCGTGCGCGAGACGGCGCTGACGGCGTAGAACGCCGACTCGGGGTCGCGGTGTCGCCAGTGCCACCGGAGTCGGGCGAGGCGGAGCAGCATCCGCCCCGTATCGAGGCGCGGCGTCGACGAGAGGACGTCGTAGTCGCGGGCGCGGATGAGGCGGTGGTACTCCGCGGAGTACACCGCCGCTAGCAGGACGGGGAACTGGCAGTCCGCGGGGAGGTGTCGGATGCCGGCGACGCCGGCCCGGTAGAGGGCCTCGGTCCGGCGCAGCTCGGCGGCCATCGCTTCGCGGAACCCGGGCGTCGGGCGGAACTCGGTGACGTCGTCCTCGGCGACGCCGTGGCGGTCGAGCGTCGTCCGTGGCAGGTAGATGCGCCCGTGGTCGACGACATCCTCGCGGACGTCGCGCAGGAAGTTCGTCATCTGGAAGGCCTTCCCCAGGGCTTCGGCGTGCGGTTTCGCCGCCGCCGGGTCGTCGGCACCCATGACGGCGGTCATCATGTTGCCGACGGCAGCGGCCGACCCGCGCATGTAGTCGTCCAGTTCGTCGTACGTCTCGTAGCGGGACTTCGTGACGTCTGCCTCCATCGCCGAGAGGAACCGGTCGACCTCGGCGTCCGGAATCGAGTACGTCTCCGACACTTCGCGGAACGCGGCCATCACCGGGTCCGACGGCTCCTCGTCGCCGCGGGCGACGGCCCGGAGTCGCTCGAACGCTCGGCGCTGGGCCTCGGGCCCCATCTCGCCGGGTTCGTCGACGACGTCGTCGGCCCGGCGGAAGAAGGCATAGAGGACGTGCGTCGCTTCGCGGATGCGCGGCGGAAACAGCCTCGTCGCGAGGTAGAACGTCCTCCCCGTCTCCTTTTGAATCTCTCTGCTCGCCCGCAGGGAGTCGTCGGCTACCATGGCTCCGCCGACCACGGGTGTGCTCGGTCTGGACGGCGCCAACCCGGTACGCGGAGACGTCGTCGCTGACGCGTCGTCCGCAGGCGAGTGTAGCTGACGATGGGGGTTGAACTGTTCACGGGCGTCACTAGTCGTGGCCGAGTATACGATTGATACCCGACTAGTTGGAGTCCCGTTCGTACAGCGCCTGCAGGAGTTTCCGCTGGGCGACGCGGAGGTGCTGGTGGAACGTCGACCGGTCGATGTCCATCGATTCGGCGACGTCCTCGCCGGTCACGGGGCGGGGCCACTCGAAGTAGCCGGCGTGGTAGGCCGTCCGGAGCGCCGTCGCCTGCCGGTCGGTGAGTTCGTCCTCCAGCGTCGCGGTGAACTCCTGTCTGGTCTGGATCGGGCGTTCGTGTTCGCGGTAGGCTGCCAGTTCCGCGTCGCCGTAGCGGTCCTCGAACAGGTCGAACACGGTCTTCGGGTCGCCGCCGCGGGGCAGTTCGAGCGAGTAGACGGCCTCGCCGGCGTCCGCGGTGACGCCGGTGACGACGGTGCTGTAGTCGACGAGGTCGGTGACCATCGACGCCGACACGTGGAGTTCGAGGAGAACGTCTTCGCCGAACTCCCCGAAGCGGTGGGCGGCAGTGACGTCCGCGCGCCGCGTCGCGACGTCGAGGACCGCCTCCGAGGAGTCAGCCGGGACCAGCAGGAACAGATGTACCGGCTCGTCGGCGGGCGTGACCGTCCCCGAGAGTTCGACTCGGCCGTCGACGTCCGCCGAGAGCGCACAGAACAGGTCCGTCTCGTCGTAGACGCGCACTTCGAGTTCGACGACGGAGTTCGTCGTCAGCAGTCGGCGGTTCTCGACGGCGTTCAGAGCGTTCGCAGTCGCGTCGCCCAGCGCTTCGAGGACGATCTGTTCGCGTTGCATGTAGCCACGGGCCTGCGAGGCACAGACGAACAGGACGCCGTACACCGTCTCCCGGTGAGTCAGCGGTATCGCCACGAGCGTATCGACCGGGTCACACGCGGTCCGTACCGCCGAGGGAACGGTGGCGTCGACGTCGGTGCTGACGACGACCTCTTCGGTTTCGAACGCCCGACTCCCCGGTGAATCCCCGTCGTCGAGCGGCACCGTCAGGTCGTCCGCGGAGACGTCGCCCCCCGCCCACGCGTGCGGCGTCAGCACCGTCCGAGGGACGTCCGGACGTGCAATCCACACGAACCGGTACGGCTCCTCCTCGGCGAGTCGCGTACAGACGCCGCGCTCGACGACGTCGCGGGACGTCGCCTCCACGAGCGTCCGACTCACGTCGCTGACGATGCCGTTGATGCGGTCGAGCAGGGCTTCGAGACTGGTTCGCTCCTGTTCGAGTTCCTCGGCCCGGCGTGCCGCGGTCAGTTCCGCGAGCTTCCGGTCCGTGATGTCGATGTGAACGATGGCGGCACAGCGCTCGCCCCCGTAGTCGAAGCTAGTCACGCGCATCGCGAACCACTGTTGCCGGTCCTCCGTGTGACAGGGGTATTCGAGCGTGAACAGGTCCCGCTCGCCGTCGAGGACCGACCGCAGTCCCGCGGCCGCCTGTTTCGCGTACTGGTCGGACGAGGTGTCGATGGCGGCGAAGTAGTTGTCGCCGGTCCCGCCTTCGGTACGGACGCCGCTCTCGGTTCCGAACTGTTGCCACGCCGCGTTCGTCACGAGGATGTCGCCGTCGACGTTGACGACGGCGACGTTTATCGGGAGCGTGTCGAGCGTCGCTCTCGCGATTGCGGCGTGATTGGACCCGCGCTCCTCGCTCATGGTTCGACTACGGGGTTCCAGGCCGATAACGTGCCCGCCCGGTCCCGGGGGGTGTCGACGGTCACTCGAACTGTTTCAACGTCTCCAGGTCACGGTCGGTTCGCATGAATTCGGCGAGCCGACGCGTCGCGTGACAGGACGGACAGGAGAAGTTCTCGCGGTGGGACGGTAGTTCGGTAGGAGTCTCCTCCCAGTCTTTGCCACATTCGGGACACAGTAATCGCACGAACGCTTCGACCATACGCCGTGTGCAAGGCGAAGCACCATTAAAGGTTTGCTGCCTATCCCACCTTCGGTACGGGAGGCCCGTCGTTTACGTTTCGCCTCCGTCCGTGGCTGGTGTATCGATTGTGTCGTCGACCTCCTCGGCGTCGTCGCTCGTTCCAGTGTCGTCGATAGTCACGTCGTCTGTGGCAGCGTCGTCGCCCGCGGTGGCGTTACCATCCACGGTCACGTCGCCCGTGGTCACGTCGTCGTCCGCGGTAACGTCCCCGCCCGTGGTCACGTCGCCGTCCGTCGAGTCGTCGACGTTCGCGAGCGAATCGCCATCCGTCGCATCGGCGGTGTCGGCCGCCTCGTCGGGGCTCGAAGCCGCGTCGACGTGTTCCGGTTCGTCGGCGCCGACTGCATCGGACTGCTGACTCACCTCGAACTGTTCGAGCAGACCGCTCAGGTCCTCCGCTCGGTCGGCGACCGACGAGACGGTGTCGGAGACCTCGTTGAGCGCCGACGTCTGTTCCTCGGCGGCGGCGGCGACGTCCTCGGCTTCGGCGGTGGTCTCCTCGCTGATGGACGCGACGTCCTCGACCATCGTCATCACTTCCTGGGTCGACTCGGCCTGGGAACTCGTGGCGTCGTCGATTTCGCGGATGCCGGCGTCGGTCTCGTCGACTTTCTCGATGACCCGTTCGAGCGATTCGACGGCGTCCTCGACGGTGTCGACGCCCTGGTCGATGCGCGTCTCCATCGCTTCGACCTCTTCGACCGTCATCTCGGACTCCCGCTGAATCTCTTCGATGACGGACTCGATTTCGGCCGCGGACTCCTGGGACTCTTCGGCGAGTGCCTTCACCTCGGACGCGACGACGCCGAAGCCGTCGCCGTCGCCGTCGGCGCGAGCGGCCTCGATGTTCGCGTTGAGGGCGAGCAGGTTCGTCTGTTCCGCGATGTCGGAGATGACCTCGATTATCTCGCCGATGGTGTCGATACGCTCGTTCAGGCTCTCGACGCGGTCGACGGTCGCCCGGGTTCGCTCCTCGACGGCGTTCATCTCCGAGATGGCGTCGGACGCCGCCTCGCGGCCGGCCTCGCCGAGCCTGGCCGCCTCCTCGGAGCGTTCGGCGACGGTCTCCGCCGAGGCAGCGATTTCTTCGACGGTGGCCGAGAGGTCGCTCGTCTCGCTGACGACCTCGTCGAGGTTCTCGCTTTGGGTCTCCGCGCCGGCCGATATCTGCTGGACCGACTCGCTCACTTCCTCGCTCGCGTCGCTCACCTCGCGTGCGCTCGCGCTCACCTGGGTCGTCGAGGCGGCGACGTCGTCTGCGAACTCCTTCAGGTCGCTGATGACGCCCGCCCAGTCGTCGAGCATGTCGTTGAACGCGTGGGCGATGTCCTCCATCGCCTCGCTCTCGCTGTCGGTGTCCATCCGACGAGTGAGGTCGCCGTCCGCACACGCGGCCATCACGTCGTTGTAGTCGGCCGCCTTCGATTCGAGGTGGTCGGTCAGCGACTCGGCCTCCCGCCGTGCCTCGTGGGCCTCCTCGCGGGCCTGGTTGGCGTCGTCGAGCGCTTCGACGACGTTCTCTTTCATCCTCCGGGTGGATTCCGTCGCCGTTCGGAGTTCCGTACTGATGTCCGAGGTCCGAATCTCGTGGTCCATATCGCCGGCGGCGACGGCCCGTGTGTCGTCGGCCAACTGCTTGATGGGCGCAGAGAGCCACCGCGAGACGCCGACCCCGACGACGAACACCAGGACGGCCGCGACCCCGGCGATGAGCAGATTCGACTGCTGGATCGAGCGGGCGGCCGCCAGCATCTCCCCTTCGGGGACGGCGGCGACGGCGTAGTAGGCGTGTTCGTTGGCCAGTTCGACGCGCCGATACTCCGCGTGCCACGTCCGCCCGTCGGCGGTGTAGGAGAAGCCGCCCTTCTTCCCCGCCAACTGGTCCGCCGAGAACGAGAGGTTACCCGCGTGGTCGCGGTCGAACGAGTGGTTCGGGTGGCGGCCGTTGGCGATGTACATCGCGCCGAGGGTCTCCCCCTGTGCGTCGCGGTAGTTCGGGTCGACGAGCATGCCGTATCCGTCCTCGCCGATGGAGACGTTGGTGATGGGGGACGTAATCTCGTCGACCTCGTAGTTGACGATGACGAGGCCGACCCGTTGACCGCCGTACTCCAGGGGCATGGCGTAGCGAATCGTGGGGTTCCCGGTCGATGGGTCGACGTTGATCGACGACACGTACACCTCGTCGTCGCTAGTCGCCGACCGGTTCATCACCGTCTCGAACCACGCTTTGTCGCCAGCGTAGTCCCTGGGGAGTTCCTCGCCGAGCTTGTATCCCGTGAGGAGGCTCCCGTCCCGCCAGAACACCCGAATCATGTCGATATTCGGGTTTTCGGCGGCGACTTCCGAGAAATATCGCTGTGACGCGCCGTACTCCGACGTGTCACCGAACGTCTTGGTGTATATCTCTGCCTTTCCGTATTCCGACGTTTCCTGGGATAACTGCGTCTTGCGCTGCCGAAGCGTCAGTAGATTCTGGATGGCCGGATACTTCCGGATCAGACGGACCTGTTTCCCGTAGAACTGCGTCCGTATGCGCGTGTTCTCGGCGATTCGTTGCGTTTCAGTCGCCTGCTGTTCCGCGGAGGCGTCCGTCAGCGCCGTCGACGCCTGTTGTCCCGATACGTACGTCGTGACGCCGAGCGGAACCAAACTGCAGACGAGAATGAGCACGACCAGTTTGAAGCCGAGGGTTTTGTGCATCTCTCTCATCGAACGTGCCCCGCTACCGAATTCGGTGTAATAAACGTAATCCCCAGATATCAGAATAGATAATCGGGGCGCTCATCGCGGAAGATGTTCGTCAAAACGGCTAACGGCGGCGGTAACTGCCATCCGGAGAGACGCTGATTATCGATTGAGAAATCGAGCCGTCACGCGGTAGCGACTACGCGGGGAGGTCCTGGGCCTCGAGCAGTTCCTTGTAGCGGTTGCGAATGGTGACCTCGGAGATGTTGGCCACCTCGCTCACCTCGCTCTGGGTGACCTTCTCGTTGGTGAGGAGGGCGGCGGCGTAGACGGCGGCGGCGGCGAGGCCGACGGGGCTCTTGCCGCTGTGGACGCCCTGCTCTTTCGCCGTCTTCAGCAGTTTGCGGGCGCGGCGTTCGGCCTCGTCCGAGAGGTCGAGGTCGGAGGCGAACCGCGGGACGTACTGCTCGGGGTCGGCGGGCTTGATTTCGAGGCCGAGTTCGCGGACGATGTAGCGGTACGTGCGGGCGATTTCGTCCTTGTCGACGCGGGAGACGTTCGCTATCTCGTCGAGGCTCCGCGGGGTGCCGGCCTGTCGGGCGGCGGCGTAGAGCGCCGCGGTGGCGACGCCCTCGATGGAGCGTCCCGGCAGGAGGTCCTCGTCCAGCGCGCGTCGGTAGACGACGCTGGCCGTCTCGCGGACGTTCTCGGGGAGGCCGAGCGCCGAGGCCATCCGGTCGATCTCGCCGAGCGCCTGCTTCAGGTTGCGCTCCTTGGAGTTACGGGTGCGGAACCGCTCGTTCCAGGTGCGCAGGCGCTGCATCTGCTGGCGCTGGCGCGAGGAGAGGGAGTTGCCGTAGGCGTCCTTGTTCTGCCAGCTGATGTTGGTCGAGAGGCCCTTGTCGTGCATCATCTTCGTCGTCGGCGCGCCGACCCGGGACTTGGAATCGCGCTCGCTGGAGTCGAACGCCCGCCACTCGGGACCGTGGTCGATGCCGTCCTCCTCGACGACGAGGCCGCACTCCTCACAGACCGTCTCGCCGTGCTCTTCGTCGGTCACGAGGTGTCCGCTACACTCCGGACACGTGGTCGTTCGGGACGTCTCCTCGCGTTCCCGCTCGCTCGATTCTGCCTGCCGTTGTGTTACCGATTTTGTGTCGCTCATGTGGAATGCTCCGTGTGGACGAACCCCTCGAAGAGAAGATACGGAGAGAACCTGGGCGGGGGGTAACCGACGTCCTTACCATTCGTAAGACCGTAAAGAATATAAATATGTCGGTGTGGGGACGACAAGTGAATCCCGCGCTACGCCGCTCGAACCGGGGGATATCGGCGAACGAGGGGTTAATTCGCGTGAACAATTATTATATATACGTTTCGGTGAGTCAGCCGGCACTGTTCAGATGAGGGCGAGTGGGTTGGGGGCTTTCGAGGCGTTCTCAGTTCCCCTGGCTCATCTGAACACCGCAGCCCACGCGGGCCAAGTGTCAAATGGCCCGCCGGCGAACCACCACCCATGGCAGACGACGGCGTGGTCGAACTCACGGTTCGCGGCGCGGAAAAGCGGGACGCGGGACGTGGCATCGCCCGACTCCCGGAGGCAGCCCGAAAGGAACTCGGGGTCTTGAGCGGCGACGCCGTCGTCGTCGAGGGGGAACGCCCGGCGGTCGCCAAACTCTGGCCCGCCCGGGCGGGCGTCGACGCCAGCGCAGTTCAGATCGACGCCGACACGCGGTCGAACGCCGGCGTCAGCATCGGCGACACCGTCCGCGTTCGCCGGGCGTCCGTGACGGACGCCGAGTCGGCGACGTTCCGCGCGCCCGCCGGCGTCGACGCCGACCGCGACGCTGTCCGGTCGGCGCTCGCGACCCACCTGCAGGGCCGCCCCGTCCGGGTCGACCAGCGGGTCCGCGTCCCGCGACTCGGCGACGCGCCGTTCGTCGTCGCCGACACCGACCCCGAGGGGGCGGTCCGCGTCACCGACCGAACCGACGTCTCGGTCTCGTGGCCGTCGCGAGGTGACGCGGCCACCGGCGGAGAGTCCCCCGAACCGACCGCCGACGAGGGAGACGCCGGTGCGACCCGACGACCGAGTTCCGACGCGCCGACGCCGTCGCCCCCCGAGACGGGCGTCGCCTACGAGGACATCGGCGGCCTCGACGACGAACTCGACCTGGTGCGCGAGATAATCGAACTCCCGCTCTCGGAACCGGACCTGTTCGCCCGCCTCGGCATCGACCCGCCGAAGGGCGTCCTGCTCCACGGTCCCCCGGGGACCGGCAAGACACTCATCGCGAAAGCAGTCGCCAACGAAGTCGACGCGACGTTCTTCCACGTCTCCGGTCCCGAAATCATGTCGAAGTACAAGGGCGAGAGCGAGCAACGTCTCCGGGAGACGTTCGAGGAAGCGGCCCGGGCCGCGCCGGCCATCGTCTTCTTCGACGAAATCGACTCCATCGCCCCGGAACGCGAGGACGGCGGCGACGTGGAGAGTCGCGTCGTCGGCCAACTCCTCTCGCTGATGGACGGCCTCGACGCCCGCGGCGACGTCGTCGTCGTCGGCGCGACGAACCGGGTGGACGCCATCGACCCCGCCCTCCGCCGCGGCGGCCGGTTCGACCGCGAAATCGAAATCGGCGTCCCGAACGCCGAGGGCCGGCGCGAAATCCTCGCCGTCCACTCCCGTCGGATGCCACTCGCCGAGGGCGTCGACCTGAACCGCCTCGCCGAGCGCACCCACGGCTTCGTCGGTGCCGACCTGGAGTCGCTCGTGACCGAGGCCGCGATGACCGCGCTCCGGCGCGCCCGCCGCGAGAATCTGGACACGTCGGCCCTCCAGGTGACCCGCGAGGACTTCGAGTCGGCCATGGTCGCCGTCGACCCGAGCGCGATGCGCGAGTACGTCGCCGAGTCGCCGACCGCGGGGTTCGACGAGGTGGGCGGCCACGACGAGGCGAAACGCGTCCTCGAACGCGCGGTGACGTGGCCGCTCACCTACGGTCCCCTGTTCGAGGCGGCGGACGCCGACCCGCCATCGGGCGTCCTGCTCCACGGCCCACCGGGAACGGGCAAGACGCTCCTCGCCCGCGCCATCGCCGCCGAGAGCGGCGTGAACTTCATCCACGTCGCCGGTCCCGAACTGCTCGACCGCTACGTCGGTGAGAGCGAGAAGGCCGTCCGCGAGGTGTTCGACCGGGCGCGACACGCCGCGCCGGCCATCGTCTTCTTCGACGAAATCGACGCCATCGCCACCGCCCGCGGGAACGGCGACGACGACGTCGGCCAGCGCGTCGTCTCGCAACTGCTGACCGAACTCGACCGCCTCACCGAGAATCCGAACCTCGTCGTCCTCGCGGCGACGAACCGGAAGGACGCCCTCGACCAGGCGCTGTTGCGTCCCGGTCGCCTCGAATCGCACGTCCCCGTCCCGCCGCCGGACGAAGCGGGGCGACGCGAGATTCTGGACGTCCACACCCGTGAGACGCCGCTCGCGGACGACGTCGACGTCGACGGACTCGTCGCCCGGACGGACGGCTACACCGGGGCCGACCTCGAAGCGGTCTGTCGGGAGGCCGCCCTCCGGGCCGTCGAGGACGTCGCCGAGCGGTATCCCGGTCCCGAGGCCAACGCCCACGCCGACGAGGTGGTCGTCCGCGCCGAGCACTTCCGTGCGGCCCTGGACGTGGTGCCCCCGTCGGTTAGCTGACGCGGTCGACCACGCGCGGCGCGCATCGACGCTCTCAAACGCCGGTCGTTCCTATCACCGGTCGTGACTGACGACTGGATTCCGGCCGACGAGTGGCGGACTATCGTCGCGAACGCACCTATCGTCTCCGTCGACCTCGTCGTTCGCGTCGGCGACGACGCCGCGGACGACGAACGTCACCGGGCCGACGCCGAGAGCGACGAACGCGCCGACCACGGCGTACTCCTCGGCGAGCGACGGAATCCGCCGGCGAAGGGCGAGTGGTTCGTCCCCGGCGGGCGCGTCCGGAAGAACGAGCGACTCGACGAGGCGGTCCACCGCGTCGCACGCGAGGAACTCGGCGTCGACGTCGCCATCGAACGCCGCCTCGGCGCGTACGAACACCTCTACGACGCCTCCGAACTCGACGGCGTCGACAGCAAGCACTACCTCGCGAACGGGTTCGTCGTTCGCCCGGCGTCGGCGTCGTTCGCCCCCGACGACCAGCACGCGGAACTCCGTCGCTTCTCGCCGCCCTTCCCCGACGTCCACCCGTACGTCGAGGCCTACCTCGCCGACGCCGGCCTCGTCGAGTAGCGGGCGCGAACTCGTACGGATTGCGCTCGCTGTTTCCCACGACGACCGCCCGACTGTGGGCGGGCGGGGTGGTACCGACTGAGCGCGACCCGTGTCAGTCCCAGAACGACTGCGTCCGGGCGTACTGGCGCTCCTGGGCGAGGATGTCGCGATAGAAGTCGTCCTCGTCTTCGCGCAACTTCCCGATGATGCGGGCCGCGTTGTGCGGGCCGACGCCGCGGGCCGCCATCGCGACGACGGCCTGCTTGCCGTGACTCTGGACGAGGTTCGCCGACCGGTAGGCCCGCCTCGTCAGCTTCTCCTGTTCCTCGTCTTTGTCGTTCGAGCGGACGGCCTGCACCGTCTCCTCATCCCACGGATTGAGCGCGGCGACGCGCGTCGACTCGCAGTGTGGACACTCCGGTTGGTCGGGGACGCGCCTGACTTTGGTGCGTCGTTCCCACTCGGTGCAGTGCAGACAGAGGAGGATGACCCGGTCGTTCCGGATGCGTTCTCTGACCGTCTCGATGACGCTCGCGTCGGCGTTCTCGGGGACGAGCAACTCCCGACCGCTTCCTCGCCCGCCCGTTCCGACGGGCGTTCGGTCGCCCACGGTCACGACGTCCAGTTCGCCGCTCTGGACCTGCCGCAGGACGTCTGCCGCGTCGCCGACTTCGAGGTCCGTGTGGAACACTTCTCGGACCGCCTCGTCGTAGACGGGGGTCCCCTCCAACGCCGCGAGGAGGCGGTCAGCGCCGAAGCGGCCCTGGCCCTGATAGCGCTTCAGCGCGCCGAACTTGGCGGCCACCTGCGAGAGCGTGAACTTCAGCGTGTCCGAGTTCTTCAGCGCGAGTTCGAGCAACCCCCGGACGTGGTCGGGGTCGGTCGACTCCAGCACGTCGACCACCTGCGACGGCCCGACTCCCCGCGGCATCTCGAATTCGATGCGGTAGGGGTCGACCTCCATCCCCACCGAGGAGCCGGTGCGCTGGCCGACGAGCGCCGAAACCAGGCGGCCGAGCGTCTCGTTTACCCGGTGACCGAAGGCGGCGTTGAGAACGACTGTCCGTCCCCTCCCCTCGACCACGAGTCGGTCGTCGGTCGGCATCGGGACGTTCGCTTCGACCTGCTTTTCCAGGTGGTCGAGCGCCTCCGAGACGGTGTACGCGTCGGTCGGGTAGCGCGAACAGAACTCGCGGGCGACGCCCGGGCGGTCGCCCCCCGCCTCGAACTGGTCGGCGGCGACGCCGCGCATCTCGCCCACCTCGCCCGCGACGGGGGCCGGGACCGGAATCTCCTGGCCGACCCACGACGGCACCTCGCCGCCGGGGTCCTCGATTGGTGCGACGTTCACCCGCGTCTCGTCCTCGTCGACGTCGTTGATGCGCCACATCTCCCCCCGCTGGACGAACACCTCGCCCGGGTCGGCGAAATTGAGGACGAACCGCTCGTCTAAGGTCCCGACCTGCGTCCGCGAGGACATGTCGTACACCTCGTAGGTCTCCTCGTCGGGGATCATCGACAGGTTGGCGTAGAAGTACTGCCAGGTCCCGCCGGATTTCTCCAGCAGGTCCTTCTCCTCGTCGAGCCAGAGCAAGCGGTTCTTCGACAGTTCGCGCACCACCTCGCGGAACTGTTCCTCGGGGAGGTCACGGAACGGGTAGGCGCGAGTGAGCAGTTCGTAGGTCTTCCGGGCGCTCACGTCGCCGTGGTCCATGACGACGCCGACGACCTGGTTGGCGACGACGTCGAGGCTCCCGTGGTGGATGCGCGCGGGTTCGACGTCGCCGGCGACGGCCCGGCGGGCGATGGCCATCGCTTCGAGGGTGTCGTCGGCGTGACCCGTGACGACCGTCCCGTGGGACACCTCGTCGCGTCGGTGGCCCGCGCGGCCGACTCGCTGGAGGAGGCGGGCGACTTCTCGCGGGCTGCCGTACTGGACGACGTGGTCGACGCGCCCGACGTCGATGCCGAGTTCCATCGACGACGTGCAGATGAGGCCGTCGACCTCGCCCGCTTTGAACCGGTCCTCGACGTCGATGCGGGCCTCCTTCGAGAGCGACCCGTGGTGGACGCCGATAGGTTCCCCGAGCGCCTTGAAGCGAGACCCGAGCGCCTCGGCCGTCTGCCTGGTGTTGACGAAGACGAGCGTGGACTCGTGGTCGCGGACGACGTCGCGTATCGCCCGGACGTGGCTGGCGATGTCGGCGTCCGTCGCCAGTTCGCCGGCCAGACGTTCGTCTTCCGGGCGAATCTCCGGTTCGCGAACCGTGAACGACACCTCGCTGCCGGCGTCGACTTCGACGACCGTGCAGTCGCGCCCGCCGGTGAGGAAGTCGCCCACTTCGCTCGGCGAACCGACCGTCGCCGAGAGGCCGATGCGCTGGAATCCCCCGGCGAGGTCGCGCAGGCGTTCGAGGCCGACGGTCAACTGCGCGCCGCGCTTCGAGGAGGCGAGTTCGTGTACCTCGTCGACGACGAGGTGTTCGACGTCCGAGAGCGCTTTCCGGAGTTTCTTCCCGGTCAACATCGCCTGCAACGTCTCCGGCGTCGTTACGAGGACGTCCGGCGGGTCGTCGGCCTGCTTCCCGCGTCGGTACTGCGTGGTGTCGCCGTGGCGGACGTCCACCTCCACGTCGAGATAGTCGCCCCACCACTCCAGTCGCTCGCGCATGTCACGGTTCAGCGCCCGGAGGGGGGTGACGTACAGCGCCGAGATGCCGAACTGGGAGTCCCGGCGAGCAATCGCGTCGAACACGGGGAGCATCGCCGTCTCCGTCTTGCCCGTCCCGGTCGGGGCGATGACGAGGGCGTTCTCGCCCGCGGCCAGCGGTGGAATCGCTCGGCGCTGTGGCTCCGTCGGCGTCGTGAACCCGCGTTCCGAGAGGGCGTCGCGGACCGCCTCGCCGAGGTGCGTGAACGCGTCCATGCCGGCGACCGCTCGGTCTGCCATCGGCCGGCCTAGCGGGGCGACGGGATTAAGCACACCGTTCGCGAGCGAGTCCAGGCCGTTCAGACCTCGCGGTAGGGGCCGAGGCGCGTCCCGTCGAGCAGGTAGGCGTCCCCCGACTCCAGCGCATCCGGGAGGAACGGCGCGAGAAACGACTGGCCCTCGACGTTGACCCACGTCCCCCCGGAGCGGTCGTTGAACGCCGGGAAGACGACCAACTCCGGGTCGTTCCACGCGGGAGCGTCGCGGCGGGGTGACTCGTCGCAGTCGGCTGATTCGTCGCCGTCCGTCGGGTCGTCCCTGCGCGCGTCGAACGGAGCGCGGCGGAGTCGCCCGCGGAGCCACGCCCGTTCGACGCGACTGCCCCCGACGCTGTCCTGCAGGCGGACGGTCGGGTGTTCGTGGCCCATACAGACAGTCTCCGCACCGAGGACGGTCGGGGCGGGCCAGGTGTGCCCGTGCAGCAGTCCGACGTCGCCCAGGCGGACGCCGCCCGGCGGGGCGACGTCGAGACGGTCGCCGTAGACCTCGTCCAGGCCGCCGTCGTGGTTGCCGGGGACGAGCGTCATCGGGACGCGGTCGGTCACGGCGTCGACGAGCGCCGTCAGTTCCTCGCGCTCGACCGTCCCGGGCTCGCCGATGCGGTGGGCGAGGTCGCCGAGAACCACTACCCGGTCGGGGTCGGTGCGGTCACAGAGAGAGAGCACGCGCGCTCGGCGCTCGGCGGCCTGGCTCGCCAGTTCGACGCCGCGCTCGTACCGCAGGCCGGCCTCGATGCCGGCGTGGTAGTCCGCGACGACGAGCGCGCGTTCGTCGCCTACTCGGGCCGTCGCCGCGGGCGCGTTCGGAATCGGTTCGACCAGTGCCACCGTCAAATCGCCTTGAGCCTGTCCTCGTTCGGCTCGTAACACTTCCCGCTCATCAGCGCGCTCTCGATGGCGTCCTCGGCGTCGTCGACGTCGACGCCGTACTCCTCGACGACGGCCGCGACGACCGTCTCCCGGTCCGCGCCGTCGCCGTCGTCCAGGTCGTCCATCGCCTCGACGACGACCGATTCGAGGTCGTCGGTAGTAGTATCAGCCGGCCCGTCGCCGGCTGTTTCAGTAGTATCAGCCGGCCCGTCGCCGGCTTCGGGAGCGTCGTCCGACTCCGTCACCAGTTCCTCGTCCGTCGACGACGACGCGAGCGGTTCGTCGACGTCGGTCGTATCGCCCGCATCTGCGACGGGCGAATCGGTCGTATCGGCCGCATCGGCGACGGGCGAATCGGGCGTATCGTCCACCTCGGCGTCGACGGATTCCGCGAGTTCGTCCGCGTCGGGCACGTCGATGCCCGCCTCGCCCGGTTCGCCCACGTCGGCGGCGCTCTCGAAGCCGAGGTCGTGGTTCTCCTCGACTTCCCGGCGTTCCTCCTCGCTGAGTTCGTACATTCCCTCCTCGACGTCGGACTCGTCAGCGGACGAGTCGTCCGTCGATTCCGACGCCGCCTCGTCCGTCGTTTCGTCGGCCGTCTCCCCGACTGCCGACCCGCCCGCGTCGAAGTCGCCGAGTTCGTCGGCGTCGACGGACTCGCCGGCGTCGTCCTCGTCGGGGCTGGCCGTCGCCGCCTCCGGTGTCGGTGATTCGGCCGTGGGCGTCGGCCCGGAGTCGACCGGTACCGAGTCGGCGTCGTCCGACGTCGAGTCCGCCGGCGCTCCGGCGGTCGACTCGTCGCCCGGTTCCGCCGGCGTCGACTCGCTCGCCGTCGATTCAGTCGTCCCGGTCCGCGTCTCGGCCGTCGGCGTCTCGGCGGTAGCCGCGACGGGGCTCTCCGCGGCGAGTGTGTCGGGAACCGGGCCGACGCCCGTCGCTTCGCCCTCGCCCGGCGCGAGTGCGAGCGCACGGACGCTCTCGCGCTCGTCCGCGACGACTTCGAGTGCGTCGACAGCGAGGCGGCGCAGGTCGTCGAGGTACGCGCGGGTCGTCCCGTAGTGTTCGATGGCGAGCGGAATTCCGCTGGCGAGGGCCTCGCCGTACCCCTGCTCGCGGAGCGCGGACTGCAACTCCGCGCCCGTCAGTCCGACGTCGAGGGCGGCGTCGAACGCGCTCACTCGTTCGAGCGTCGCTTCGGCCGCCGAGACGACCCAGCGGTCGCGCGTCGACGCGTCGACCGTGCTGACGCTCTCGGGGCGGACGGACGTGAAAATCCGGTCGCCGTCGTCGGGTTCGAACGTCCGGGCCTTCCCCGCCAGGGCGACGAACGAGGGGCTCTCGGCCCGGTCGAAGAAGGCCATCTCGTCCGGTTGGTACTGGCCGGCGTAGGTGACGAACGCGCCCGTCGGGTCGACGACGCGCGCCCGGAGGAGTTCCTCGTTGACGTCGTCGACTTCCGTGAGGACGCCGACGGCGAACAGCCGATTCACCCGCGCGCCGCTCGGCGTGACGACGTACTTCGGCGCTCGCTCCTCGTCGCTCTCGGAGTAGGAGACGGTGGCGTCGTCGAACTCCGCCGCGAACAGGCGGTGTGCGACCTCCCGGCCGGGGACGTCGCGCTCGCTCATTCTGCCACCTCCCGCTCGGGCAGCGAATCGAGCAGCCGTCTCGCCCGGTCGGCAGGGTCGTCGTCGGTTTCGGCGAAGGCGTCCGCGTCGAGGTTCGCGCCGTACTCGTCGACCGAGAGCGTCCCCCGGACGCGGAATTCGCGGCCGACGATGCGGTCCGCGATTTCGTCGGCGACGACGTCTTTGTCCATCGCCTCGCGGGCCGCTTCCTTGGCCTTCTCGACGCCGCCGCCGTACACCTCGGCCGTGAGGTCGGAGCCGAGGACGGCCGTCAGCGTCCCGTGGCCGTCGTCGAGGATGGCCTTCACGCGCAGGTCGTCCTCGCCGTCGACGTCGCCGTGGACGCGACACTGGTCGTTCTGGACGACGCGTCCGCAGTCGGGACAGCGCTCGATGAGCCCCGACCCGTCGCGCATCTCGATGACGTTGCCGACGACTTCGACGTCGAATAGGCCGCCCGTCGAGACGGCCTCGTCGATGCGCATCCGCGTCGCGGACTCGACGGCTTCGACGTCCCTGTCGAGGGGTGCAACGGTCGTGAATTCGGTGAGGTTCACCTGCGGGACGCCGCGGAATTCGCGGACGTAGACGTCTTCGAGGCGGAGGGTCGCGCCCTCCGCGAGTTCGTCGCGCCGCTGCCAGTCGGTGAAGGGGAGGCGCGCCGACTCGTCTGCGAGGACGCCCGAGCGGATGTCGGTCTCGCCGTCGCGCCCGTCGATGGTCCGGTCTTCGACGTCGAGGACGCGGACCTCGACGTTGCGGCCGCGGTCGCCGGGCGCGAGGTCCACGAGGTCGGCGTCGCCGCCGACGTCGTAGGGAACCTCGACGGTGTCGCTCGCCATCGCGACGGTGGTGTTCGACCCGAGGTTGAGTTCCGGGTCGCCCTCCCACTCGCGGACGCCGGCGTTGCCGACGGTCACGGAGTCGCCGGGTTCGAAGCCGAACTCCTGCCAGGCGGTGTAGGAAATCTTCCCCGTCGCATCCGCGAGTTCGCCCTCGCGGATGACCTGGTCGTCGCCCTGGTAGCGGATGGACCGTGTCCCCTTCGTGAGGACGCGGACGGTGACGGTGACGGGGCCGCTGTCGGGCGTCACGTCGGCGACGTCCATCGCCGTCGGCGTCGCACTCGTCGACTCGCCGCCGTGTTTCCGGCGGACGCTCTGTTTGGCCTCGTCCATCGGGACGCTGTACTGGAGCAGGTTCTCCAGGTCGGATTTGACCTCCTCTTTGTCGACGCCGAGGTCGGAGGCGAGTTCCTCGGCATGGTCGTCGAGTTGCATCGTCGCGGTGTACGTCCCGACGTCATAAAAACCGTCGCGTGCCGTCCCCGCCCCATCGCGTGCAGTCCTCACCGAAAACCGTATTCCGCGCCGCCGCGACGCCTCGCGCATGGAGGTCGTCGTCAACGCCGCGACGAGCGTCGACGGGAAACTCTCGACGCGCGACCGGGTGCAGGTCCCAATCAGCGGCCCGGAGGACTTCGACCGCGTGGACCGCCTGCGTGCGGCCGCCGACGGCGTCATGGTCGGCGTCGGGACCGTCCTCGCGGACGACCCGCACCTCACGGTCGACGAGGAACCACGCCGCGTGAGTCGCCTGCAGAACGGCCGCCCGGCGAACCCGGCACGCGTCGTCGCCGACTCCCGCGCCCGAACGCCGCCCGACGCCCGCATCCTCGACGCCGCCGCCACGACGTACGTCCTCGTGAGCGAGTCCGCCCCCGACGAGCGAACGTCGTCTCTCGCCGACGCCGGGGCCGAACTCGTCGTGGCCGGCGACGCCCGCGTCGACCTGTCCGAATCGCTCGCGGAACTCGACGCTCGCGGCGTCGACCGACTGATGGTCGAGGGCGGCGGCGAACTCATCTTCTCGCTGTTCGAGGACGGCCTGGTGGACGAACTCTCGGTGTTCGTGGGGTCGGTCGTCGTCGGCGGCCGCGAGGCGCCGACGCTCGCCGACGGCGAGGGGTTCGCCGACCCCGACGAGTTCCCCCGCCTGACGCTCACCTCGGTCGAGCGCCTCGACGACGGCGTGGTGCTGTCGTACTCGGCCTGACGACCTTCGACGACGAACCGGTGCCTCGTCGCCGACGAGCTAGGCCCCCTCGACGACCATCGTCACCTCGACGGCGAGGGGCATCGGTCGTGCGCTGCGGCGACACACGACTCAACCGTTAAGGGCGCGGGACCGTTACCTCCCTCCATGAGCACGCCAACTGCGGAACTTGACGAGCCGATTCACGTCGAGAGCGAGGCGCACTTCGAGGAACTCGTCGCGGAGCACCCGGTCGTCCTCGTCGACTTCTACGCGGACTGGTGCGGGCCGTGCAAGATGCTCGAACCCACCGTCGAGGAGGTCGCCGCCGAGACGGACGCCGTCGTGCTGAAAGTGGACATCGACGAACTCCAGGAGTTCGCACGCGACCGGGGCATCCGGAGCGTCCCGACCCTCGAGTTCTACGCGAACGGCGACCCCGACGAACGCCTGGTCGGCGTCCAGGACAAGGCCGACCTCGTCGAAATCGTCGGGCGGCTCGCCTGACCGCCGTCGGAGAGAACTTTTAACGCCAGGGGTGGTAGGCCGTCGTATGATTTCACTCGACGAAGCCGTGACGGCCCGACTCGAATCGCACGGCACCCGGTTCGAGGTACTCATCGACCCCGACGCGGCCCTCGCCATCAAGCGCGACGAGTTCGAGGGCGACCTGGAGGACGTCATCGCCGCCGAGGACGTCTTCGAGGACGCTTCCCGGGGCGACCGCCCGGCAGAGAGCGCCCTCGAAGAGGTGTTCGGCACGACCGACCCCATGGAGATCATCCCGGAGGTCGTCACGCGCGGCGAAATCCAGATTACGGCCGAACAGCGCCGCGAGATGCAAGAGCAAAAGCGCAAACAACTCATCAACCGCATCGCTCGCAACGCGGTCAACCCCCAGATGGACGACGCGCCCCACCCGCCCGAGCGCATCGAGCGCGCGCTGGAGGAGGCCGGCTTCCGCGTCGACCCGATGGAACCAGTCGAGACGCAGGTCGACGACGCCCTCGAAGCGCTCCGCCCCGTCATTCCCATCCGATTCGCGGAGGTGACCGTCGCCGTCCAGGTGCCCGCCGACTACGCCGGGAGCGCACAGGCGCGAATCCGGAAGTTCGGCGACCTGGAGCGCGAGGAGTGGCAGAGCGACGGGTCGTGGGTCGGCGTCCTCACTTTCCCCGCCGGGATGCAAAACGAGTTCTACGACCTCGTGAACGAACTCACGAGCGGCGAGGCCGAGACGCGCATCATCAAGGACTCGGACGACCTGAACGTCCGCTAGCCCTTCCGGAATCCCAGAAAGAAGCCGCCGGCGAATCCCGCGGAGATTGAGAGCGTCGACAGGATGCTCATCGCCCAGTCCGGCGGCGCACCGCCCGCGGCGCTCCGTCCCGAGTCGAGGAACCCGGCGGTGAGCCGGCCCCAGTCAACCGTGAGGATGCCGCGCGATTCGAGGAACTTGAACAGCGCGAGTTCGAGCCCGACCAGCAGGGCGATTATCTTGGCCACCTTCTTGGCCGCGAAGCCGACGATGCCGCCGATGACCGCGCCGCTCCCGAACTCAAGGCCGAGTTGCTGGAAGTCTATCCCCAGGAACCCGAGTTGTAACTGCGCCCACACCATGCTCAGTGCCGTCACGTCCATACGTCCCCTCCGCCACAGCGCGTTAAGACGTTTGTGGCGAGACGGAATCCTCGCGAAGGTTCAAGATGCAGGGTGAACAACGACGAGATGTGATGTGTGATACCGTGACAACTGAGGTGGCGAGTCCCCGCCCCTGAAACGCGGTCCCGAGCGGAGTTTAAGTACGTCGAGCGACTAGCTCGGAACGAGACAGTGCAGGAGACATACGGAGACGCCGACCCGGAGGTGAGCCCATGGAGGCGATAGTCGCAAAGCGGGTCGACTCCGGCGACCCGGACCTGAGCGAGATTACGGAACTGGCCCGTGCCGCCGGCTACGAAGTGGTCGGCACGCTCGGCCAGACCCGCAAGGAGGACGCCGCGTTCGGCTTCGGCGAGGGGAAAGTCGACGAACTGGCCGCGCTGATGGCCGAGACCGGTGCGGACGCCCTCGTCGTCGACAACCGACTCGGCCCGTACCAGACGTTCAACGTCGGCGGGAAACTCCCCGACGACGCCGAAGTCGTCGACCGATTCACGCTCATCCTCGACATCTTCGGCCAGCGAGCCCAGACCCGGAAAGCCCAGTTACAGGTCGAACTCGCGGAACTCCGGTACGAACTGCCGCGCGCGGAGGCCAAGGCGAGCCTCGCCAAACGCGACGAACGCCCCGGGTTCATGGGACTCGGCGAGTACGACGAGAGCCGCGAGCGCGACATCAAAACCCAGATCTCGGACATCAAGCGGGAACTCGACGCCATCGCCGAGAAGGAGGAGAACCGCCGCGAGCAACGCCGGGAGTCCGGCTTCGACCTGGTGGCGCTCGCGGGCTACACGAACGCGGGGAAGTCGACGCTGATGCGCCGCCTCGCCGCCGACCTGGACGTCGACGAGAACGCGGACCTCCACCCGGACCTCGACCCGACGGCCGAGTCCGAGAACCGCCTGTTCACCACGCTCGGGACGACCACCCGGCGCGCCGACGTCGGCACCCGGGACGTCCTCGTGACGGACACGGTCGGGTTCATCTCCGACCTCCCCCACTGGCTGGTCGAGTCGTTCCAGTCGACGCTCGACTCGGTCTACTACGCCGACCTGGTCCTACTGGTCGTCGACGCGAGTGAACCGGTCGAGGAGATGCGCGAGAAACTCGTCACCTGTCACGACACGCTCTACGAACGGAACGAAGCGCCCATCGTGACGGTGCTGAACAAGGTGGACGACGTCGGCGACGACGAACTCGCCGAGAAGCGCGAGGCGCTCCAGGCGCTCGCTCCGAACCCCGTCGTCGTCTCCGGACTCACCGGCGAGAACGTCGACGTCCTGCGCGCGCGGATCGAGCGGGAACTCCCCGACTGGCGCGAGGAACGCCTCGTGCTCCCGATGACCGACGAGACGATGAGTCTCGTCTCGTGGGTCCACGACCACGGCCACGTCGAGAACGAGTCCTACGAGAGCGACCACGTCGTCGTCGAGTTCGAGGCCCGCCCCGCCATCGTCGACAAGGCCCGCGCGAAAGCCGGGGAACTGACGCCCGCCGAACCGCGGTAAGGGCGGCGGTTCGTTCCCGCACGTCCATGACTTCACCAACACTTATTGCCGATAGCGACGCCCCTCTAGCGGAGGTTTCCCATGCCAAGCGTTACCGAGTTACGAGAGATGTACGAGGAGATGGTGACGGCCCGTCACTACGAAGAACGCCTGCAGGAGGAGTACCTGGAGGGCAAACAGCCGGCGTTCGACATCTCGGCGGGGCCGATTCCGGGCGAACTCCACCTCGCGGCGGGCCACGAGGCGTCCGCGGCGGGCGTCTGTCAACACCTTCGCGACGCGGACACCGTCACCGCGCCGCATCGACCGCATCACATCGCCATCTCGAAGGGGGTCGACCTGAACCGCATGACTGCGGAGATATTCGGCCGCCGAACCGGTCTCGGGAAGGGGAAGGGCGGCCACATGCACCTGTTCGACCCCGACGTGAACTTCGCGTGTAGCGGCATCATCGCACAGGGGTGTCCACCGGCCGTCGGTGCGGCGATGGCCGCGAAAAAGCGCAACACGGACGACGTCGCCGTCGCCTTCCTCGGCGAAGGAGCCATCGACCAGGGGGCGTTTCTCGAATCGCTCAACCTCGCGAGCGTCCGGAACCTCCCCGTCGTGTTCGTCGTCGAGGACAACGAGTGGGCCATCAGCATGCCCAAAGAGCGCGTGACGGACGTGTCGAACGGTGCCCAGCGCGCCGCGGGCCACGACATGCACGGCGTGCGCGTCGACCGCGACGACGCCGTCGCCGTCTACGAAGCGGCCGAGGAAGCCGTGGGTCGCGCCCGCGACGACAACGGCCCCACAGTCCTCGAAGTGCAGGTCCACCGTCGGATGGGCCACTTCATGGGCGACGCCGAGGGCTACCGCCCCGACGAGGACGCCGAGGCGGCGAAGATGCGCGACTCCATCGACCGACTGGCCGACGACCTGCGCGACCACGGCGTCGACGACGACGAACTGACGACGATTCGCGACCGGGCCCACGCCCGCGTCGAGGAGGCCATCGAGTTCGCCAAGGAACAACCCGAACCGGACCCCGAAGAGGCCTACGACGACGTGTTCACGAATCCACCGGCGGGCGTCACGGGGGGTGACGACTGATGGCGAAAGAGCAGCAAGAGGCCGAGGCGACCGGACGCGAACTGACGATGAGCCGGGCGATGGTCGAGGCCATCGCCGCCGAGATGGCCGCCGACGAGGAGGTGTTCGTCATGGGTGAGGACGTTCAGGACTACGGCGGCATCTTCGACAGCACGCAGGGACTCTTGGAGGAGTTCGGTCGCGACCGCGTGATGGACGTCCCCATCAGCGAGACGGGCTTCATCGGCGCGGGCGTCGGCGCGGCCCAGGCCGGAATGCGCCCCATCGTCGAACTGATGTTCGCGGACTTCTTCGGCGTCGCGATGGACCAGATCTACAACAACATGGCCAAGAACACCTACATGTCGGGCGGGTCGGTCTCCGTGCCGATGGTGCTGATGACGGCCGTGGGCGGCACCTACAACGACGCCGCCCAGCACTCACAGACCCTCTACGGCACCTTCGCCCACCTGCCCGGGATGAAAGTCGTCGTCCCCTCGAACGCCCACGACGCCAAGGGCCTGATGCACAACGCCGTCCGCGACGACGACCCCGTGGTGTTCATGTTCCACAAGCGCCTGATGGGGCTGGGCTGGATGCCCGCCCCGGAGGGGCCGAAGACGGCCGTCCCCGAGGAGGCGTACACCATCCCGTTCGGCGAGGCGGCGGTGAAACGCGAGGGGTCGGACGCGACCGTCGTCACCCTCGGCCTCCACGTCCACCGGGCGATGGAGGCGGCCGACGAACTCGAAAGCGAGGGCGTCGACGCCGAAGTCGTCGACCTGCGGACGCTGAAACCGCTCGACGTCGGGACGGTCCTCGATTCGGTTCGGAAGACGGGCCGCCTCGTCGTCGTCGACGAGGACTACCGGTCGTACGGCGTCACGGGCGAAATCGTCGCCCGCGCCGCCGAGGACGCCCTCGCCGACCTGGAGGCGGTCGAACGGGTGGCCATGCCGGACGTCCCCATTCCCTACGCCCGCCCGCTCGAAGACGAAGTCGTTCCCGGCGTCGAAGACGTCGCCGACGCGGTCCGGGCGACCCAGGAATGAGCGGGGACCGCGTCGCGGTTGACTCGGCCGCCGTCTGGCCCGAGGACACCGACGAGGACGAGGGCGTCGTCTCGAACTGGTTCGTCCGCGAGGGCGCGCAGGTCGACGAGGGCGACGTCGTCTGCGAAATACAGGTCGAGAAGGTGAGCGTCGACGTCCACGCCCCGACGACGGGCGAACTCGACGAAGTCGTCCACGGGGAGGGCGAGGAGTTCACGCGCGGCGACGCGCTGGCGTGGGTCGACCCCGCCTGACCTACGCCGCCGGTATCGACGCCACGGTTCGGGTGTAGCGCCGAATCGTGTCGCCGCCCTCGTCGCGCAGGACCACCTGGAACTGCTTTTGCCCGACGACTTCGCGCACCGCGGACTCGCGGATGGTGAACTCGAACGGCGGGTCGTCGTCGACGAGGAGCGTCTCGCCGCTGCTCTCGACGGCCACGGAGTCGATGCCCTTCGATTCAGTCAAGTGACAGTGGATGGTCGTGCCGTTCTCGCCTGCCGCCTTCGTACACAACAGGTCCGGGTTCACGTCCACGCCACTCCCCTCCAGTTGGGACTGGAAGTCGAAGGCCATCACGCCCGGCGGGAACGTCCCCAGGACGACGACGAGCGCGAGGAAGACGGCGAGGCTCGCGTTCGGGAGGTGGCGACCGAGAGCGCTCTCCCCGGCAGACTCCCGTCGCCGGTCGAGCGCGACGGGGATGACCACGAGGTGGTGCAGCGGGCCGTACCAGATGAGGACGAACCCGTAGGCCATCGGGTACTGGAGCCACGTCCACGTCGGCTGATACGACAGGAGGAGGTTCGACGACGACCACAGGAAGAAGCCGAAAAAGACCAGCGCGCCGCTCTTGAGCGCGCGCCAACTGACCGTGTTCGCGTAGTATATCGTCCGCAGGGTTCGCCACCCGTTGCCGACGAGCGACTGTGCGAGTTCGACCGGCGTCCGTTCGGTGTGTTCGCTCACGTGTGTTCCGTCAGTTTGCTGCTCGGCGTCGTTCGGAAACCGATTCCGCGGTCGGCGGTCGGACGTCGCGACGGCTCGTCACCCGACCTGCCACAGCTGGGCGAGGAGATACCAGTTCAGCGCCCACGTGACGACGAACGTCCCGAGGAAGACGAGCGTGAGGACGAACGTCCCGCGCATGCTGTAGGCGTGGACCGGGTCGTCGTCCCCGGCGTCTGCGTCGCCCCCGCTGTCCGGGTCGTTCCCGGCGTCTGCGTCGCCTCCGGTGTGTGCGACGTCCTCGCCGTCAGCGCCGTCCCCGCTCCCGGCCGCTGGACCGCCGTCGGCGACGGCCGCGTGTGGCCCGCCGCCGCCCAACTCGTCGCCGACGAGGAGCGACGCCAGCGCGACGACGAGGAAGAGCGCCCCACCGACGATGGCCAGCAGGGCCGTGACTCCGAAGATGGCGAACAGGGGTCGCGCCGCGGTGAAGGAGAACTCCGTCCCGGGGATGTTCATCACCGACGGGTGGCGGCGCGGGACGCCGTAGAGGACGCCCAGGTACATCATCATCAGGGTGACGACGCCCATGGTCCCGCCGTAGAAGTACGGCTGGACGACCGCCAGCTTCTCGCCGACCCACTCGCGGCGGAAGACGAGACGGACGACGTAGTAAGCGAGTCCCATGAACGCGAGCGTGGTGCCCGTCGCCACGGTCGCGTGGAAGTGACCGGGGACGGCCAGGGTGTTGTGCCACGTCATGTTGAGCTGCATCTGTCCCATCATGACCCCCGTGATGCCGCCGAGGAAGCCGAACAGGACGATGCTGAGGATGGTCGCGGAGAAGCCGGGGTCGCGCCACGGCGAACTCCAGAGCCAGCCGAACAGGCCGCCGCCCTTCCCCTTCTTTCGGCGGCCGGCCTCCAGGCCGGCAGGGATGGCGAAGGCGTGAATCATGCTGGCGATGACGGCCCCGTAGGCGGCGTAGGAGGTGTTCCACACCCGCCACGCCGTCGTGAGTGCGGGGTCGGACATGAGGTGGTGGGCCGCGCCCATGTTGATGAAGAAGAGATAGAGGACGAACGCGCCGCGCGAGACTTTCTCGCTCGCCACCTCGGCACCGCCGATGACGTGCGTGAGGAAGTACCAGACCGTAATCATCGCCAGCAGATTGATTTGCTGGCTCCCGTGGCCGATAGTCCAGTACATCTGGCGGTACCAGGCGGCGTCGATGTGCGGGAGGACGCCGACGCGCCACAGGAGCGTGGGGACGTACGTGATGAGGCCGCCCACGAGCGCTTCGAGGGCGACGACGGCAGTGATGAACGCGCCGAAGCTAATCAGCGGCAGCGTCTTGTTGCGGTTGTCCCGGTACCACTGCCACACCGTCACGAAGAACGGAACGGCGGCGAGGACGGCACCGAAGAGAAAGAGGTTGACGCCGAGGTAGAACCACGGCGACGACGGGAGCGGAGCGTAGGAAGTGAGCAAGGGCTGCTGATTCGGCGGTTTCGTGAGCCACACCGCGACGTTGATGAGCACCGCGGACCCGGCCATCACCACCCACGCCACTTTCGCCAGACGCGGGAGAGAGAGACGCCGGCCGAGGACGAACGGTCCGCCGACGTAGAGGATGGCGATCTCCATGAACACCATCCAGAAGATGAGGAGATTCCACGCGTGGACGCTGAGGAACGTATAGAAGTCGCTCGGCGAGAGCAACCCGACGAGTTCCCACCGCGTCATGGCGACGAAGAACGCGAAGATGCCGCCGACGAGGAGGGCGACGACGGCCGTCAGCCCGAACAGTTTCACCATGTTCTCGGCCGACCGATGGATGCGGAGTCCGGTCGTTCCGCAGGTTCTGAAGCCCGATTCGTCGTAGTCGTTGTAGAACGCGTCTAACATGAATTACTCCTCCACGACGAACTTCCCGTGCATCGTCCGATGGCCGGTTCCACAGAACTCGTTGCAGACGACGTGGTAGGTGCCGGGGTCGTCGAACTCCATCGGCACCACCCACTCGTACCCGGGCAACACCTGCAACGAGAGTTGTTTGCTCAGCGTGTCCTCCTTGCGGACCGAGAAGCCGTGCTGGACGTCGTACGACCCGAGGTGGAACTTGTACTCCGTGCCCGTCTCTAGGACGACCGGCAGGCCGTCCCAGAGATAGCGCATCGCCCCGATGTAGACGTCGTCACCGGGCGGGACGAGACCCCGCTCCCCGTCCGTCGCCGACTCCTTGTACGAACTGACCTTCTTCCGGTACGCCTCGGGCGGGACGCGGTAGGTCTCTCCGACTTGGTTCTGTTCGCCCACCTGCGTCCACCCGGCCATCCAGCCGAACAGCACGGCCGCCCACGCCGTCGAGATGCCGAGCCAGATGCTTTCGCGCCGATTTATCTCCTCGTTCCACCAGTCGCCGTCCGGGGAGTCGAGTGGCGAACCCATCTCGAATCACCCCGAAGGGACCGTCAGCAGGTCGACCAGTCCCCAGACCACGTACGAGAGGACCCAAAAGAGGATAGCCCCTCCCGCCAGCAACCAGATGCTATCGAGGAGCTCCTGTGGCCACGGGACGCGATTCGCGTCGTCTACCGTCTCGCCGGTGTTCGATTCCATATCCGACAGGTTCCGAACTATCCACAATCAGCGATTCTACGAACATCTTCGCCCTCGACTTGGGTTTTGAAGTCACCCCCCGACTCCGTCACTCGTCGTCCGAAAGCGCCCGGTCCCGTGCGGTGTCCACCGCCGAGTCCACCTCGTCGATGAGGGCGATGCGCGTGACCCACTTCACGCTCTCCCAGCAGTCGCTGGCCGAGTCCCGGGGGACCAGGCGGGCGGGGCCGCCGCGCTCGGCCGGTAGCGGGTCGCCGTCGAGTTCGACGGCGAGGAGCGCACCGTCGAGCCTGGACCGCGGGAAGCTACACGCGTACGAGGCGTCGGCGGTGTGGACGACGCCGTGTGTCGCAACCGCCTCGGGGTCGGCGCGGGCGAGGAGTGCGCCGACGGGGACGCCCCGCCACGTCCGCCCGTCGGCGTCGTCGTCGTGGACGCAGGAGAACGCCTCGTTCGTCGTCTCGGCCGCCATCGACCGCAGGTCCGCGCGGGTGAGCGAGAGCGGACGGGCGACCCGACCGGTCACTGCCAGCGTCCAGTCCGCTCCGGGGACGTCGGTCACGTCACTCGCCAGACCGGGACGGCGGATACGTCTTGTTCCGAACGTCTTCCGTGGGATGCCAACACATATTTTCCGCCGGCACCTGAGGTGGCGATATGACCGAACTGACGGCGTCCGCCTGGGGTATGGTCGAGAACGCGGAGGAAGACGTCCCCTCGATTACCGTCGACGAACTCCGCGAGGAACTGGCCGCCGACACCGTCGCTGTCGACATCCGCGACGTCCGCGAACTGTGGCGCGACGGGACGATTCCGGGGGCGAAACACGTCCCGCGGGGGATGCTGGAGTTCTGGGCCGACCCCGACACCGAGTACTACCGGGATTTCATGGTCCCCGGCCGGAGGTACGTCCTGTTCTGCAACGAGGCCGGGCGCTCCGCCCTCGCAGCCAAGCGCCTGCGCGAGATGGGCTATCGGGACGTCGCGCACCTCGAAGGCGGATTCACTGCGTGGACGAACGCCGGCGGCGACGTCGAGGACGTCCCACAGCGCGATTACAAGCAGTGAGGCGGGGGATTTCTCTCCGGTCGGTGCGGCCGACGGAGCGCCCTCGCCGCGCTCAGTCGCGCGTCGAGTCGGCGGTGCTGACGCCGACGGCGCGGTAGAGCAGGCAGGTCCGCCGGAGCCCCGTGACGGCGAACACCACGCCGAGCAGTACGAGGACGACGCTCGTCAACGCCTGTGGCAACGGGCCGACGGCGACGGGAACCACTCCCGCAAAGCCACCGACGCCGACGAGCAACAGGAGCGCTCCGCCCGCGATTCGTACGAGTCGGTCGACGCTTCCGACGTTCTGTTTCATGGAACTCACCCGTTCGACATCGGTTATCAAGTATCATAAATTTGTGCGGTGGTTCCTCGCACGCGGGAATCGGCTGGGGACGTCACTCTCTCGCTGCTTCCCCCGCGGCGTCCTCTGACGGGAGCGTCGAGGGGACGACGAGCACTGTCGCTTCGCCCTCGACGACGACGTTCGCCTCGTCGGAGACGGTCGTCCGGAGGCGATAGCGGTCCTTCCCGAGGCGTTCGACGACTTCACAGCGCGCCGTCACGGTGTCGCCGACGTCGACCGGAGCGACGAACTGGGACGTCTGGGAGAGGTAGACGACGAGTCCGGGCAGGCGCGCGAGCGCCGCGCTCACGACGCCGAGCGCGAGGACGCCGTGGACGATGCGGCGACCGAAGCGCGTCCCGCGGGCGTACTCGTCGTCGAGGTGGAGCGGGTTCGTGTCGCCGCTGGCGCGCGCGAAGCGTTCGACGTCGCCCGTCGAGAGCGTCTTGGTGAACGTCGCGACGTCGCCGACGTCGAGTCCGACTCCCGCCTCGTCGCGGTAGCTGAACTCCCAGTCGTCGGCGTCCGCGTCGGCCGTCTCGACCTGCCGCAGGAGCACCTGTGGGAGGTAGTACGAGAGCAGTCGCACGGAGAGCAGGCCGACGAGGCCGTCGCCGTCGAGGACGGGCAACTGGTCGACGCCGTGGTCGCGCATCCGCCGGGCCGCGTCCTCGATGGACTCCGACGGGGACGCGGTGACGAGGTCGGTGGCCATGAACTCGCGCACCGGCGTCTCGAACGGGTGCCCGTCGGCGACGAGGGAGACGAGGTCCGAATCGGCGACGATGCCGACCGGTCGCCCCTCGGCGTCCGTGACCACCAGCGACCCGACGTCGTCCGCGCGAAAACGCCGAGCCACCTCGCGCACCGTCTCGTCGGGGGAGGCGGTGGCGACGTCGGTCACCATCACATCGCTCACGGAAACCGGGACTATCATACGGGTGACGGTTCGGCGGGGAGTCGCTTAACGCTCCCGTCGATGGCTCACGCGCCGGGGTGGCGCTTGCCCGTGACGCCGCTCCGGAACTCGCGCTGGACGGACAGCGCGTGGGCGTAGTCGGCCTCCGAGAGGACGCCGACGACGTCGCCGCGCTCCTCGA
Organism: Haloferacaceae archaeon; assembly: GCA_042216495.1. GTDB lineage: Archaea > Halobacteriota > Halobacteria > Halobacteriales > Haloferacaceae > Salinirarus. The sequence goes on along the minus strand of JBDGTU010000018.1, from coordinate 2,956 downwards.
CCAGCGCCGTCGTCCCGCCCGCCTGATTCAGCCGTGCGAGCGTCTCGAAGGCGTCGTCGGAGACGTCGACGCGCGGAACTTCCCGCATCACCGACGTCACCCGGACGTCGACGCTCTTTGCCCGCCCGACGCTCCGCAGGTCGGCGAGGGTGACGACGCCGACCGTCGCACCGCTCTCGTCCGTGACGGTGTAGACGGTCTGCCGGTCGCGAAGCATCCGGTCGCCCAACGCCGAAACCGTCGTCTCCCCCGATACGGCGGCCACGCCCCGCGAGGCGATGTCGTCGACGGTGATGCCGTCGAGCAGTTCGTCGACGATGACGGCCCGGGACTCGGTCGTCGCCGCCCCGTTAAATTCCGCATCAGTTCGCCAACGTCCACGAGGCACTTAATTCCACGCCAGTCACGGGATTCGATGGAGGCTAACCGCGGGCGGTACTTTATTTCTAACTCCGAACCGACAGCCGTCTATGGAAGCGGCACACGAAACGGGGACGTCCCCGGAGAACGCAAACCGGGAGGGTGAGACCCCCGAACCGGAACTCCGGGCGACGCCGGGCGACGGCGAGGTATCGATCACCGAAGAGGGGGCGGAACTCGAACGGACCATCGGCCTCGGGGGCGGTATCGCCGTCGGCGTCGGGACGATGATCGGGGCCGGTATCTTCGTCTTCCCTGGCCTCGCGGCGGGGCGGGCCGGGCCGGCCGCGGCAGGGTCGTTCGCCATCGGTGCCGTCATCGCGCTGCTGGTGGCGCTGCCGGCGTCCGAACTGGCGACGGCGATGCCGAAGTCGGGCGGCGGCTACTACTTCATCTCCCGGGCGCTGGGAGCGCTCCCGGGAGCCGTCGTCGGCATCAGCATCTGGCTCGGTCTCGTCTTCGCGACGGCGTTCTATCTCGTCGGCTTCGGCAACTACGCCGCTGCCGTCCTCGACGAGGCGGGGGTCGCCCCCGGCGTCCCCGTCGTCGTCCCGCTCGCGCTCCTCTCCGGCGCGTTTCTCACCCTGCTCAACGTCGGCGGGACCGAGAACGCGGCGAAACTGCAGAACTACGTCGTCGGCCTCCTGCTGACGATTCTCGTGCTCTTTCTGGGCTACGGAGGGTTGGACGCCGTCGGCGTCTTCGGGACGGCGAGCACGCCCGAGCGGTTCATGCCGTTCGGTCCCCTGCCGATGTTCACGACGGCGGCCCTCGTGTTCACCTCGTATCTCGGCTTCGCGCAGGTGGCGACCATCGCGGGCGACATCCAGCGCCCGGGGCGGAACCTCCCGCTGGCGATGATCGGCTCCGTGCTCATCGTCGGCGTCCTGTACGTCGCGACCATCTTCGTCGCCACGAGCGCGTTCGGAAGCGCTCGCCTCACCGGTTTCGGCGAGACGGCCATCGTCGAAGTGGCGCGCGCGTTCGTCGGGCGCGGCGGGGCCATCGCCATCCTGCTCGCCGGTCTCCTTGCCACCGTCTCCAGCGCCAACGCCTCCATCCTCTCGACGTCACGTGCCGTCTTCGCCGTGAGCCGCGACGCCCTCCTGCCGACGTTCGCGAGTCGGATGAACCTGCGCTACGGGACGCCCCACGTCGCCCTGGCGATGGCCGGCGGCCCGGTGCTGGTGCTGGTCGCCATCGGCGAAGTCGAGGTGCTCGCGGAGGTCGCCTCCTTCCTCCACCTCGTCATGTACGGCCTGATGTGCGTCGCCCTCGTCTCGATGCGCCTGGACGAACCCGAGTGGTACGACCCGGACTTTCGCGTCCCGGTCTACCCCCTCGTCGCCGGCCTCGGCGCGGTCTCCAGTTTCGGCCTCATCGCCTTCATGCAGCCCGCCTCGCAGATTATCGGCGTCGCCATCATGGCCGCGTCCGCCGGGTGGTACAAGTACTACGCGGCCGACGTCACGCTCAAGGGGGTACTCTGAATGGCCGACCTGTCCATCCGCGAACCGCCGCTGGTGCTCGTGCCCGTCGCGATTCTCGAAGGGCAGACGATTCCCGAACCGCTCGTCGAGTTCCTCGCGCCGTCCGACGTCGTCGTCCTCGGCTACCACGTCCTCCCGGAGCAGACGCCCGCCGAGCAGGCGAGCATACAGTTCGAGGCCCGGGCCCGGGAAGCAGTCGAGGACATCGCCCGAGTCTTTCACGAGGCCGGACGCGACGTCGAAACCCGAGTGGCGTTCACCCACGACCGGGACCAGACCGTCGAACGCGTCGCCGCCGACGTCGGGGCGACGGCCGTCGCGTTACCGAATCCGACGGGCGACGTTCGCGACGTGCTCGTCCCCCTCCGCGGATTCGTCGACGTCGACCGACTCGCCGACCTGGTGGCGACGCTGCTCGCCGACACCGACGGTCACGTGACGGTCTGGGGACTCGCCGCCGGCGAGGGCGACTTCGACGCACAGCGCGCCGTCGACGACGCCGTGACGACGCTCCGCGAACGCGGGCTCCCGACCGAGCAGGTGCGGGCCGAGACGAGCGTCGTCGAGAGCCCCGTCCGGAGCATCGTCGAACGTACCGGCGAGTTCGACGCCGTCGTGATGGGCGAGGGCGGCGACTCGCTCCTCGCCGCGCTGTTCGGCGAGGAAGCCGAACGCGTCGCGGAGGCTTCCGTCGCGCCCGTTCTCGTGGTCCGGAAGCGACACGAGGAGTGAGGGGTCGCGGGCGTCGTCGCGAGCGGTTCGACGCGACCGGGATGGCGACCCACGCGCCCCGTCGCCCGTCCGTTACCGCTCGAACCGGACGCCAGTAAAGGATTCCCGGCCCGTCGTCGCCAGGACGGCCGCGTCAGTTCCCGCGCCACAGCAGGAGCGTCGCGGCCACCAGCGCGAGCAAGGTCACCGCAACGCCGAATCCGACGCCGTCGCCCCCGGTCGGCGTGGGTGTCTGCGTCGCCGTCGCAGTCGCAGTCGGCGTTGCCGTCGCGGTCGGTGTCGGCGTTGCCGTCGCCGTTGGCGTCGCGGTCGGC
>JBDGTU010000039.1:0-56464 GCA_042216495.1 Haloferacaceae archaeon | reverse complement strand
ACGCCTACTACGAGCAGGCCCGCGAGAACGTCCGTCGACTGCAGGAGAAGTACGACGTCGAGATGGCCCAGGAACTCGTGACCGACGTCGACTCCCTGCCCGCACAGGTGGCCTCCGTCTACGTGGACGACACCTACCCCGACGAGTGGCGCGCATTCGACGAGGCGGTCTTCGACGCGCTCTGGGTCGACGGCCGGGACGTCGGCGACGCGGACGTCCTCGCCGACCTCGCGACGGACGTGGGCCTCGACGGCGACGAACTCCGCGCGGCCGTCGACGACGCCGACCTGCGCGACCGGGTGTTCGCCCAGTTCCGGGACGCCCGCGAACGCGGCGTCACCGGCGTCCCGACGTTCGCCTACGACGGTCACGCCGCCCGCGGTGCGGTCCCGCCGGACCAGCTCGCGCGTCTGGTCGAGGGCGCGTGACCTGCCGGAACCGAAACGTCTACCTCGCGTTCGGTCCGTACGCGTCGCTGAACCATGGTGGACAGACGCAAACTGTTCGGCATGTCGATAGACGAAATCGTGATGGTGCGAATCGGGCACCTCGTCGCGGCGCTCTGTTTCCTGTTCGTCCTGCCGGTACTGCCGTTCGTTCTGGCGGCCGCCGCAGTGTCCCGGGTCGTTCGCGACGACGCACCCACCGTCCAGTACGGCACCGATTGACGACCGCCGCCCGCGCCGACTAATCGCCGTCGCCGACGGCGGCGAACTGCCGCCGTTCGAACGGGGGCTTTTTGACGTTGCCCGGTGTCAGAAATTATAACCGGCGAGCGTGAGAGAAGGGCGTACGGCGACTCGACGTAGGAAATGACCGACGCAATGAAACCGCAGACGACGATACGACCGTCGCGAGAGCGAGTTCGAGACGGCCGCCGACCCCCGGGCCGCGTAGCCGCGCGGCCGGGCGTCGCCGCTCGCTCCCGCGGACCGACATCGGGACGGAGTTACCTGCCATGACCGACGAGACTGCGACAGTACTGATAGTCGAGGACGAACGGGCGTTAGCCGACCTCTTCTCGAACTGGTTGGACGACGAGTTCGCCGTCCGGACCGCCTACGACGGCGAGGAGGCGCTGGAGAAGTTCGACGGCGACGTCGACGTGGTCCTCCTCGACCGCCGGATGCCGGGGCTGTCCGGGGACGACGTCCTCGAACGCATCCGGAAACGCGGCATCGACTGCCGCGTCGTCATGGTCACGGCCGTCGCGCCGGACTTCGACATCATCGACATGGGGTTCGACGAGTATCTGGTGAAACCCGTCGACCGCTCGACGATGGTCGATACCGTCGAACGGATGCTCTCGCGTTCGACCTACAGTGACCAGTTGCAGGACCTCCAGAGCCTCATCGCCAAACGCGCCGCGCTCCAGAGCGAGAAAGACGAGGCCGAACTCAGGGAGAGCGACGAATTCGCGGACCTCGAAGCCCGCATCGAGCGCCTCGAAGCCGACATCGACGCGACGCTCGCGGAGTTCGAGGATTCGGACTTCGAGGCGGCCTTCCGGGACCTCGGCGGCGACGGCGTCGGGGAGTGACCGGCGAACCGAAAGAACTTCTACGTGAAGCCGGATACGGACGGCCGTGACGCTCCTCGAACTCCTTCCGTCGCTGCTGGAACTGGTCGTCTACGCCGCGAGCACCGTCGGTCTCTCCGTCGCCGGCGTCTACATCGAACGGTTCGCGCTCGTGACCGTCGAGGGCGGCCAGCCGAAACTCGGTGCGTGGGTCGCCCTGATGGGCGCGATGGCCTTCTACTTCGCGTATCTGACGGCGACGGACAAACTCCGCCCGAAACTGGCTGCCGTCCGGGGGAATCTCGTCGACGCGCAGTGAGCGAGCGAGCGTTCGCCCCGCTCCCGTCGTGAGCGCGTCCCCCGGGTCGTCCTCGGCGCGACAGAACGCCGTCGGCTACCGCGGCCGGAGCGTCGAGACGCGAGCGTTCTCCTTCAGGCGGAGGCCACCGCCGCTCACCGCGAGGGGCACCCGCGGCAGGTCGTCGACGACGCGGGTCGGATGGAACGCGCCGCGTTCGAGCAGTTCCGTCCGCGCTTGCAGGACCGCGGGGCCGGTCAGCGTCTCGTTGTATTCGAGGAGGTACTGGCCGCCATCGAGCGACCACCACTCGTAGTCGTCGTCCGGGTTCCGTCTCACCGTCTCGTGGGGCGTCGTCGCCGCCGGTTCGAGTTCACCGCCGCCGAAGTCGACCCGTCCCGGGCGCTCCACGTCGTACACCTCACTCACCGTCAGGTCGACGCGGCCGTCGTGGACCTGCGTCCCCTCGTGGACGAGGCCATCGACGGCCGCGACGAGGTCGGAGTCGGTCGTCATCGCTGGCATCCACGGCCGCGACGCGCAAAAGTCCGGGGGCGACTCACCGCCCCATGACTCGCTCCGGCCGGATGCACAGCAGGACCCGCTCCGTCTCGATGGGGTTGGAGTACTCGCTCTCGCCCGTGTAGCGCCGGGCCAGTTCGTCGATGTGTTCGCGCGCCCCCTCGGTCCGTATCTCGGCGACTTCGCCCAGTACCGACAGCGCGCGGTACGGGTCGTCCGGGTCGGTCATGCTCACGCCGACGCGGGAGTTCCGCGAGGCGTTGCGCTCCTTCTGCCGCCCGCGCTCCGTGTTCACCAGCACGTAGTTCTCGTCGGCGTCGTAGTCGACCCACACCGGCGTCACGTGCGGCGTGCCGTCGGGCATCACCGTCGCGACGTGGGCGAACGTCGGCTTCTCGAACAGGTCCACGAACTCGTCGGGTATCGAAGCCATCGTCCAGGTATTGTCAGCCAGACGACTTCAGTGTGGCTCTCGTCAGACTCTCGACGTCTTGGAATCGGCGGACTGGTAGTGGCCGTGGCCGAGGAGCAACGCGACGGCGTTACAGACGAGGAGCGTCCCGACGACGTTGAGAGAGACGCCCGCGGCGAGGAGGACGGCGATGGAGAAGGGGAGCGCGACGGCGCTCCAGAACGCGACGGCGCTGACGGCGGCGGTGACGCCGCGGCCGAGCCTGTGGAGGCGATACGTGCGGGGTGGCATATCCGTCGGTACGGGGCCGCGATGTAAAAACGTCCGTCAGACTCAAACGGGCGCTTGAGCCTCCACTCGGCTGTCCGCGCATCCGCGATGCGCCCGCCGTCGCGCCGTTCGTCACGGTATCGTCCGTCCCCGTCGCTCCCGCGGGTCTGGTGTTGCCCGGGACAAGAGTGATGCCGTCGGGCGACGCACGTCCGGCAACCGCACCCCGGACCCAGCGATGACCGACCTCCCAGTCGACGAAGACAGGCTCCGCACCGACATCGAAGCGACGGCCGAGTTCGGCGCTGAATCGGTCGACGCAGGCAGGGGGCGTACCGTCCTGCCCGGCACCGAGGCGAACCGCGAGGCGCGGGACTACCTCCTCTCGCGGCTGGATGACGCCGGCCTCTCGGTGCGCGTCGACGCCGTCGGCAACGTCGCCGGCCGATGGACGCCCGACAGCGCCGACCCGTCGGCGGCCCCCGTCGCCGTCGGCAGCCACGTCGACTCCGTGCCGAACGGCGGCATCTTCGACGGCGTCCTCGGCGTCTACGCCGGCCTCGAAGCCGTCCGCGCGATGCGGGCGGCCGACGTCGCCCCCTCTCGTCCCGTCGACGTCGTCTGTTTCACCGAGGAGGAGGGGACGCGCTTCGCCGACGGCCTCCTCGGGTCGTCGGTGGCGGCGGGCCACCGGAGCGTCGAGGAGGCCCTCGCGCTCACGGACGCCGGCGGCGAGACGCTGCGGGACGCACTCGACGCCATCGACTACCACGGCGATGACCGCCTCGACGCCAGCGAGTGGGACGCGTGGCTGGAACTCCACGTCGAACAGGCGCGGACGCTCGAACGCGCGGGCGTCCCGGTAGGCGTCGTCACCACCATCGCGGGCGTCACCCACTGCGACGTCGAAATCGAGGGGACCGCCAACCACGCCGGGTCGACGCCGATGGGCGACCGTCGGGACGCGCTGACGGCGGCGAGCGAACTCGTCCTCGAAGTCGAACGGGCGGCGCGGGCCGGCGGCGAGGAGTCGGCGCTGGTCGGCACCGTCGGCAGTCTCGACGTCTCGCCGGGCGCGGTCAACGTCGTCCCCGGCGAAGTGTCGCTGGGCGTCGACGTCCGCGACACCGAGGAGGCGACGATAACGGGGCTGGTCGAGCGAATCGAGGAGCGACTCGACCGACTCGAGGTCGCACGCGGCGTCGAGACGTCGCTGAGCCGGGACTTCTACGCGCCGCCGACCGAGATGAGCGAGCGACTGCGGACGGCGCTCCACAAGGCGGGCGAGCGGCGGGGCGTCGAGACGATGGACCTCCACTCGGGGGCGTTCCACGACACGATGTACGTCGCGGACGCCACCGACGCCGCCCTCGTGTTCGCTCCCTCCGAGGGCGGCTACTCGCACAGCCCGCGGGAGTGGACCGACTGGACGGACTGCGCCCGGGCGACGGCGGTGCTCGCGGAGGCGCTGGTCTCGCTGGCCGACTGACTGCGTCCGCTCCGCCCCGTTCTGCGAAGGACGAATTCCGCCGCTCACGGCGGGAAGGATGCCTAGCCGAGCGCGAGATACCGCTGTTTGACTTCCTCGTCCTCTTCGAGTTCGTCGCTCGGCGCGTGGGTCTTGATGCGACCCTCGTCGATGACGTAGCCGTAGTCGGAGATGTCCAGCGCGAGTTCGACGTTCTGTTCGACCAGCAGCATCGTCATCCCGTCGTCGTTTATCTGCTGGAGGATGTCGGACAGTTCGTCCACGAGCGTCGGCATCAGCCCCTCGGTTGGCTCGTCGACGAGGAGGAGGTCCGGGTCGGAGACGAGCGCCCGGGCGACGGTGAGCATCTGCTGTTCGCCGCCGCTGAGACTCCCGGCTTTCTGCTGGCGACGCTCGTCGAGTCGCGGGAAGTAGCCGAAGACGTCGTCGAGGAGGCTCTCGGTGACCCCGTCGCTCTGGTCGTGGCCGATGTGGCCGATACGGAGGTTCTCACTGACGGTGAGGTCGCTGAAGATACGCCGGTCCTCGGGGATGAGGGCGATGCCGTGCTGGGACGTCTCGGTCGGCGAGTGGCCGGTGATGTCCTCGCCGTCGAAGGTAATCTCCCCCGACTTCGGCGTCACCATCCCCATTATCGAGCGGAGAGTGGTGGTCTTTCCGGCCCCGTTGCGTCCGATGAGCGTCACGAGGTCGCCGTCCTCGACGGTCATCGAGACGTCGAACAGGACGTGGCTCTGTCCGTAGAAGCTGTTGACGTCGGTGAGTTCGAGCGTAGACATGTTAGTTCCCTCCGAGGTAGACGCGCTTGACCTGTTCGTCGGTGCGCACCTCGTCGTAACTCCCGTCCGCGATTCGCTGGCCGTTGTGCAGGACGATGATGTGGTCGGCCACCTCCTTGACGACGCTCATCTTGTGTTCGACGAGGACGATGGCGACGTCGTCGGCCAGGTCGTCGATGAGTTCGATCATGCCCGTCGTCTCCTCGGCGTTCATTCCGCTGGTCGGTTCGTCGAGCAACAGGAGGTCCGGGTCCGGGCCGAGGGAGATGGCGAGTTCGAGCGTCCGCTGCTCGCCGTGTGAGAGGTTCTGTGCGTCCTCCTCGGCCTTGTCGCTCAGGCCGACCCGGTCGAGAATCCCCCTCGCTTTCTCGGTTATCTCCTCTTTGTCGTCGGCTTTCTGCCAGAAGTTGTAGGAGTTGTAGTTCGACTGGACCGCGATGCGGACGTTCTCCAGGACTGAGTTGCGCAGGAACAGTTGTTGAATCTGATAGGAGCGAATCATGCCCCGGCGCGCGATCTGCTCCGGTGGGAGGTCGGTCACGTCTTCTCCCTGGAACAGGACCTGTCCGTCGCTCGGTTGAAGCGTTCCGGTGAGGAGGTTGAAGAACGTGGTCTTCCCCGCCCCGTTCGGCCCGATGATCGCGTGGAGTTCGTCTTCGTCGAACGAGACTGAGACGTCGTCGACCGCTACGAGTCCCTCGAATCGCTTCGTGAGGTTCTTCGTCTCTAAAAGCGTGCTATTGCCACCCATTACCAACAGGGAGTCGGTGTCAGGGTCATAAAGATTTGTGTTCTTTCGGCGTGCTGTCATTCGACTATCACGTTAGGGGACGGAGCGCCCGAAATGTGACCCCGGCATACATAAGGTATATTTGTTAGCGTTTCCTCGGTTGCTTGCGTAGTATGACATCACCTACCGAGACGGACGATATCAAGGCGAACACTGACGGCGGGAGTCGGCTCTCACGGCGCTCCGCGCTGAAGGCGACGGGCGCGGGCATCGTCTCCATGTCGCTGGCCGGCTGTGCCGGCGGCATCGGGGGCGGCGGCGGCGATTCCGTGAAACTGGGCGTCGCGCTCCCGACCAGTGGCCCGTACGGCGCAGTCGGACAGAGCATGCAGAAAGGCGTCAAACTCGGCATCAGACACACGATGGAACGTGACGCCTTCGAGGGGGAGATCGAAGCCGTCTACCGCGACACCAAGACGGACCCGGGAACAGGTCGCAAACGGGCACAGGAACTCGTCAACCAGGAGAGCGTCGACATCATCGCCGGCGCGTGGTCGAGTTCCGTCGGTCTCGCCATCGAATCGTTCGTCAAAGAGCAGGAGATTCCGTTCCTGACGTACATCGGGACGAACAAGATCACCGGCGAGAAGTGTTCGAAGTACACCTTCGACAACGACGCCAGCGCCGCCCAGCAGGCCGGTGGCTCGCTCGGCTACGCTCTGCGCCAGGGCCTCGGCAAGACGGTGTACCAGCTCGTCGCCGACTACGAGTGGGGCCAGTCGCACAACCGATACATCAAGAACACACTGTTGCCGCGCCACGACGCCGAGCTCGTCGGGTCGTCGTTCGTCCCGCTCGGCAAGGGCGACTACTCCGACGTGATGGCGACGGCGAAAGACTCCGGCGCGGACATCGTCTACCTGACCTTCGCCGGCAGCGACGCCGTCACGGCAATCAAGCAGGCCGAGCAGTTCGGCGTCATGGACCAGTCGGTCTGTCCCGCGCCGCTCACCGGTATCGTGACCGGCGGCGCAGTGCCGCCTCGGGCCCTCGCCCACGAGAACTTCATCGGCGCGACGCCGTGGTACTGGTCGTACGACCAGGCAGAGGCGTCCACGAAGTTCCGCCAGGAGTTCCACGACGAATTCGGCGAGAACCCGTACGGGTTCGCGGCCGTCGCCTACCAGTCCATCCGGACGGCGTTCGACGCCATGGGCAACGCCAACGGCACCCTGTCGAGCACGGAGGACAAGGACGCGTGGCAGTCGAACATGGAGGGCAAGAAGCTCATCCCGCAGATATGGGGCAAGGGCTCGACGTGGCGCGCCTGCGACCACCGTGCGACGGTGCCACACATGGCGGTTCGTGGTCTGCCGAAGGGCGAGCGAAACGACGAGAACCAGAAGCTCTACAAGATTCTCGACGTCCCTGACCAGCCCGACGCCCTGATGCGCAAGTGTAGCGAGACCGGGTGCTCACTCTAATCGAGAGCCACTATTTAACGAACCTCTCTGCAAATCATGGTACTAGTAGATTCGGTCGTCCCTCTCGCGGTGAACACGGACCTGATCATCACCCAGCTGTTCAACGGCATCGTCCTGGGGATGAACTACGTCCTGATAGCCGTGGGCCTGTCGCTCATCTTCGGCATGATGAACATCATCAACTTCGCCCACGGGGGTCTGTTGCTCCTCGGCGCGTACGCCGCCTACACCGTGACGGCGGTCACGGGGAGCTTCTTCGCCGCGCTCGTCATCGCACCGTTACTCGTCGGCGTCGTCGGCGCGGCCATCGAACGGACCGCGCTCCGGCGCATCTACGAGGAAGAGCTGTTCCTCCAACTGCTGTTGACGTTCGGGTTCGCGCAGTTGCTTCAGGGGCTCGTCGAGTTCGTGTGGGGTCGGACGGACAAGCAGATTCCCATCCCCGACTGGGGGGCGACGTCCATCGACTTCGTCGTCTTCACGTACCCCGTCTTCCGGCTGTTCGTGCTGGGCATCTCCACCGCCGTCATCGTCGCGCTCTATCTGTTCATCACGCGAACGGATATGGGCCTCATCATTCGCGCCAGCATCGAGGACCGCGAGATGGTCGGTGCGCTCGGCATCGGCATCTCGAAGATATATCTCGCCGTCTTCGGCATCGGCTGTGCGCTCGCCGGCCTCGCCGGCGCGCTCATCGGGCCGATTCAGGGCGTCAACCCGGCGCTCGGGTTCGACATCCTCGTCCCGGCGTTCGTCGTCGTCGTCGTCGGCGGGATGGGGAGCCTCGTCGGGAGCCTCGTCTCGGGGCTGCTCATCGGCCTGCTCATCGCGCTGACGACGCTCGTCTATCCGGCAGCGTCGAACGTCGTCATCTACGTGTTCATGGCGCTCGTGTTGCTCGTCAGACCGGGCGGCCTGTTCGGCATCGAAGGAGCACTGGAGGCGTAAGATGGCAACCGCAACCGACACTTCCACGAACGTTCGCTCGCTGCTACGGAACCAGTACGTCAAGTACGGCCTCATCGCGGTCATCCTGGCCGCGATGCCGACGGTATTCGGTGGGTTCCTCGCCAACGAAATCATCGTCTTCAGCGTCTTCGTCCTCGGCTTCGACCTGATGCTCGGCTACACCGGCGAACTGTCGTTCGGTCACGCCGTCTACCTCGGGTTCGGGGCCTACGGGACGGTACTGTCGCTCGAGTATCTCGTCTCGAACTTCTATCTCGCCGCCGCCATCTCTCTCCTCATCGCGACGGTGGGTGGCGTCGTCTTCGGCTACCTCAGCCTCCGGCGACGCGGCATCTACTTCTCGATGATTACGCTCGCGCTCGCACAGATGGTCTACTACGTCATCTTCCGCTGGACCGGCTTCACCGGCGGGTCCAACGGGATGGCGCTCCCCGACACGAGCGCGGCTATCGGCCCGTTCAGCCCGCTCACCGGCTCGATGGAGTTCTACGTCTTCGGCCTCGTCGTCCTGACGGCGACGTGGCTGGGCGTTCGGCGCGTCGTCCGGTCGCCGTTCGGCCGGACGCTCATCGCCATCCGCGAGAACGAGGACCGGATGGTCCACCTCGGCTACGAGACGAACTCGTTCCTGTGGATCGCGTTCACGATGTCCGCGTTCGTCTGTGGCATCGCGGGCGTCCTCTACAGCGCGCTGTTCGGATTCATCGCGCCGGAGACCATCTACTGGACGGCGTCCGGTGACGTCGTCATCATGGCGCTCCTCGGCGGCATCGGGACGCTCGGCGGCCCAATCGTCGGTGCCGCCGCGTTCGTCTTCCTCTCGGACGTGTTCACGCTCCTGACCGACGACTGGCGCATCCTCTTCGGCGTCATCATCATCTTCATCGTCCTGTTCGCTCCGGAGGGCATCTGGGGCATGTACCAGGACTTCGTCGAAGAGCGGCGTTCGAGCTTCGGCGCGAAGAGCGTCCTCGACAAGCTCGGACTCGGCTCCGACGAGAAGTAGCGGCCGCGCTCCTACTTTTCGCCGTCCGTCCGCAGGACGACTTTCCCGGTGACGCCCGACTGTGCGGCGTACCGCTGGGCCGCTGCGGCCTCGGCCAGCGCGTAGGTCGCGTCGATGCGCGGTTCGAGGCGGCCGTCCGCGAGGAGCGGGACGAGTCGACCGAGGACGCGGGCGTGGTCGTCGGTCGACGCCATCGTCGACATGAACCGGACGTCGACGTCGTCGAACATCGCCGACAGCGACGTCCCCGGGTCGAGCGTCAGCGTCTGCCCCTGTCCGATGACGACTGCCCGCCCGCCCCGGCCGAGCGAGGCGAGGTCCCCGTGGAGGTTCGCGCCGGCGTGGGTCTCCAGGACGACGTCGACCGCCCCGACGGCGTCGCGGACGGCCGACCCCAGGTCGTCGGTGCGGTAATCCACGACGGCGTCGGCTCCGAACTCCCGGACTGCGTCGGCGTCGGCGTCGCGGGCGGTGCCGACCACCGTCGCGCCCGCGTTCGCCGCTATCTGGACGCCGGCGTGGCCGACGCCGCCGGCCGCGCCGTGGACGAGGCAGGTGTCGCCGACCGAGAGGTCGCCCCGGTCGACGAGGGCGCGCCACGCCGTCGCGAACACCATCGCGGCGGCGGCCCCCGTCTCGAAGTCGACGGCGTCGGAGAGGACGGCGAGTCGGTCGGCGGGGACGGCGGCCTTCTCGGCGTAGGTTCCGGGGTCGTCCCAGCCGAATCCCGTTCCGTACACCCTGTCGCCGGGAGCGAGGCGGTCGACGCCCGGCCCGACGCTCTCGACGACGCCCGCGAGGTCGACGCCCGCGACGTGGGGGAGCGACGGCGGCGGCGACGGGATTCCCTCGCGGAGTTTCGCGTCGATGGGGTTGACGCTCGCGGCCCGAATCGACACCAGCGCCTCGCCGACGCCGGGGCCCGGGTCGGGCACGTCGTCCACCCGGAGGACGCTCTCGTCGCCGTACTCGTGGTAGCGAACCGCCCGCATTATTCACCCAGTCGGCGGAGCGACTCCGAGAGCACGTCGATGCCGACGTCGATGGTCTCCTCGTCGACGTCGAAGCGGGCGGTGTGGTGGCCCGTGGGGTGGTCGGTCCCGACGACGACGTAACTCGCCTCGCCGCCGTTGTCCTCGACGGCCTGCATCAGGTAGGTGGCGTCCTCGCTCACGTTCAGGTTGGCGCGGCGGACGACCGACTCGACCGCCTCGCTCCCCCCGGCGACGTCCTCGACGACGTCGACGACGCCGTCGTCGCTGTCACACCGCGGCGCTTCGCTGAACAGCGAGACGTCGAGTTCGCAGTCGTGCATCTCGGCGGCGGCCCGGAGCACCCGGTCGGCCTCCTCGCCCATGTATTCGAGCAGGTCGTTCGTCCCGCCGCGCACCTCCATCTCCATCTCCGCCTCGTCGGCGACGACGTTCGGCGCGCTCCCGGCGTCGAGGCGGCCGACGTTGACGCGGGTCAGCCCCGCCTCGTGCCGGGGGACGCCGTAGAGGTTCTGGATGGCCGTCCCCGCGGCCTGCATCGCGTTTCGCCCCTCGTTCGGCGCGAGGCCGGCGTGGGCCGACTCGCCGGTGAAGGCGACGTTCAGTTGGCGGACCGCCAGCGCGCGGTCGCCACCCGCGACGACTTCGCCGGTCGGGTGGTTCAGCCCGACGTGGACGGCGAGCAGGAACTCCACGTCGTCGACGAGGCCGGAGTTGGCCATCGGCTTACCGCCGCCGAGCACCTCCTCCGCCGGCTGGAAGAACACCTTCAGCGTGCCCTCGAAGTCGCTCTCCCGAAGCGCCTCGACGACGCCGAGCCCCATCGTCGTGTGCGCGTCGTGGCCGCAGGCGTGCATCACGCCGGGGTTCCCGGAGCGAAAGCCCTTCGCGGCGGGGAGGTGGCGCTCGTCCGTGGACTCCTCGCGTCGGAGGGCGTCGATGTCGACCCGGAGGCCCACCGTCGGGCCGTCGCCCTGCCGGAGGACGGCGACGGCCCCCGTCAGGCCGCCGGCCGTCTTCTCCAGGACGTCCTCGCGTGCGCCCGCTTCCCGGGCTTTCTCGTGCCAGCGCTCGAGTTCCGACTCGTCGGGGACGCCCATCCGGTCGTCGGCGTCGATGACCTCGCTGCCGACGTGGATTTCGTCGACGCCGAGGGCTTCGAGTTCGTCCACGATGCGGCTGGTCGTGTAGAACTCGCACCACGACGGTTCGGGATAGCGATGCAGCGTCCGGCGCAGCTCGCTCGCTCGCGCCCTGAGTGAGGTACTCTCGCCCATGCTACTGGCACCCAAACGACAGCGGCACAAATACGTTCGGAAAGCGGTCACTCCCCGGGCGTCCAGCGCAACTCGGGGTCGTCCGTCTCCTCGCGCAGCCGTTTCTTGTCGAACTTGCCGGTGGCCGTCTTCGGCACCGACTGGATGAAGACGACGTTGTCGGGGAGCCACCACTTCGGGAAGTCGTCGGCGAGGAACTCCCGGAGTTCCTCCTTCGTGACGTCCGCCCCGTCCGCGCGGACGACGTAGGCGACGGGGCGTTCGCGCCACTTCGCGTGGTCGGCGGAGACGACGGCCGCCTCCGCGACGCCGTCGTGGCCCATCAGCGCGTTCTCCAGTTCGATGCTCGAAATCCACTCGCCCCCGCTCTTGATGACGTCTTTCGCCCGGTCGACGACGTCCAGGTAGCCGTCGTCGTCGACGGTGACGATGTCCCCCGTCTTGAGCCAGCCGTCCTCGAACTCCGCCTCGTTCGCCTCGGGGCGGTTGTAGTACTCCCGTGTGACCGTCGGCCCGCGCACGAAGAGTTCGCCCGCCGACTCGCCGTCCCAGGGGACGCGCTCGCCCGCCTCGCGGTCGACGACTTTCATCTCCAGGCCGGGCGAGAGCAGGCCCTGTTTGGCGCGCTTGGCGTAGCGTTCGTCCCGGTCCGCGTCCGCCATCGTCGACTTGGGCCGCGAGACGCTGCCGATGCTCATCGTCTCGGTCATCCCCCAGGCGTGGTCGATGACGACGCCGTACTCGTCCTCGTAGCGGCGCATCACCGCCTCGGGCGCGGCGCTCCCGCCGACGACGATGCGTTCGAGCGACGGCACCGACTCGTCGTGTTCGTCGAGGTAGTCGAGGACGTTTATCCACACCGTCGGTACGCCCGCGGTGAGGGTGACGCCCTCGTCCTGGACGAGCGAGACGAGCGTCTCGGCGTCGGGGGCGGGGCCGGGATACACCTGCTTGGCTCCGCTCATCGTGACGGCGAAGGGGAACTCCCAGGAGTTGACGTGGAACATCGGCACGACGGGCATCACCACGTCGTCCTCGGCGACGTCGAGGGCCGCCGGCGTCATCACCATCATCGCGTGGGCGTACATCATCTTGTGCGTGTACTCGACGCCTTTCGGCCGCCCCGTCGTCCCCGAGGTGTAACACATCGCCGCGGGCTGGTCCTCGTCCAACTCCGGCCAGTCGTACGGCCCCGCGTGCTCGGCCAGCAGGTCCTCGTAGGCGTAGACGGGGACGTCGACGTCCATCTCCGGGGCCGTCTCGTCCATCACGACGACGGCCCGCGGCGACTCCAGGCCGTCCCAGACGCGTTCGAGCGTCTCGACGGGGCCGCCCGGGTCGACGAGGAGGAGTCCGTCGGCCGCGTCCTCGACGATGTACTCCGTGTGGTCGTCGGACAACTGGACGTTGACGGTGTGCAGTTGCGCGCCCATCAGCGGGACGGCGTAGTACGCCTCGAAGTGGCGGTGGTGGTTCCAGCCGAGCGTCCCCACCCGGTCGCCCGGGTCGACGCCCAGCGCCGCGAGGGCGCTCGCCAGCGCGTTCACCCGGTCCTCGAACGTGCTGTAGGTGTAGCGCTCCCGCCCGCGGTGGGTCCGCGAGACCACCTCCTTCTCGGGGAAGAGTTTCGCCGCCCGCCACAGGAACGGTCGGAGGGTCAGGTCACTCCCGGCCATCGGCTCCCTCCCCTCCCGGTCGCCTCCGTATCTCGGGTGTCAGTTCCACGTGACTCTGTATCATTACTCTGAGGAAGCATCCACCTACGGTCACGTATGCTTTGCCCCTGGGTATTCGAAATAGTCGAAAAGTCGATGGACGGAGACGCGTCGAGAGCAGGGACGCCGGGCGAAGCCGGACGTCAGTCGCCGGTGGCCTCGTCGACGGGTGGCCCACCGGCCGAGCGCCGGCGCACCGCCGCGCCGACGGGCACGATGGATGGAACGGGGGTATTTTTAACACCCCGTACGTAGCACGCCTCATATGTTCAAGGCCATCGTGAGCGCGTCGACGCTCCGGGATGCGCTGGACGCCGTGAGCGTGCTGGTCGACGAATGTAAGATTCGGCTCAACGAGGACGGGCTCGCCATCCGGGCGGTCGACCCGGCGAACGTCGGGATGGTCGACCTCGCGCTCGACGTCGCGGCGTTCGAGTCCTACGAAGCCGACGGAGGCGTCATCGGCGTCAACCTCTCCCGCCTCGAGGACATCGCCGGCATGGCCAACTCGGGCGACCTCGTCCACCTCGAACTCGACGAGGAGACCCGAAAGCTCCACATTCGCATCGACGGCCTCTCCTACACGCTCGCGCTCATCGACCCCGACTCCATCCGACAGGAACCGGACATCCCCGACCTCGACCTGCCCGCCGAGATCGTCGTCGAGGGGAATCAACTCGACCGCGGTATCACGGCCGCCGACATGGTGTCCGACCACATCAACCTCCGCGTCGACGAGACCAGCGAGACGTTCCACATCGAGGCCCAGGGCGACACCGACGACGTCGACCTGAAACTCGGCCGCGAGGACCTCATCGACCTGCAGGCGGGGCCGGCCGACTCCCTGTTCTCGCTCGACTACCTCAAGGACATGAACAAGGCCATCCCCGGCGACGCCGAGGTGACGGTCGAACTCGGCGAGGAGTTCCCCGTCAAACTCCACTACGAGTTCGCCGAGGGAATGGGCAACGTGACGTTCATGCTCGCGCCGCGCATCCAGAGCGACTGACGGCTCCGGCCGAGCGACCGACGCCACCTCCGCCCCAGCCGAACGCCGCGACGACCGGAACGACCGGCACCGCGCCCGCGACGACCGACAGCGCCCGTCCTCCCGCGTCGCCGGGGACCATCAGCGACGGCCCGGCCGTCCAGCCGAGGCTGGCCACACCTGCGTGACGCAGGAGGCGCTCCCCCGACGTCCGCCGCCAGCGAGACGAGGGAGAAGGGCATCCGTCGCCGTCGCGACCGCCGGCGCACTCGTCGGCCGTTTACCCCTGCGTGTGTCGGTCGACGACGCGTTTGGCGGCCTGTGCCTTCTCCTTCCAGCCGTAGCCCGCCTCGTAGACGTGGCGTTTCTTCTCGACCAGCGCCTCGGGGGAGGGCTCCTCGAAGCCGCCGCGGTCCCACGCGCCGCTCTCGCGGAGCCACTCGACGACGTTCGCCTTCGTCTCGGGCCACGAGAGGCCGACCATCTCGTACCACGCGATCATGGCGAAGACGGCGTTGTCGTGACAGCCGGGGACGCTCCCCTTGCGGTAGAGCGTCCGCATCGGCTCGCTCGTCGGAACGGACACCACCTCGCGGTACTCCGCCGCGGGGAGCAGCCGCAGGCGACCGTTGGACTCGTCCACCCGGCCGTCGTGCCGGAGGCGCGAGAGCGCGGCCCGTCGGAGCGCGTCCCACTCGCCGTGGACCGCCTCGCGGACGGCGTCGACGTCGCTGACGCCGCCCGAGAGGACCGCCACCACGTCGACGTAGGCCTTCTCGACGGCCGGCCACGGCGTCCCCTCGAAGTCGCAGTCGGCGTCGTGGAGACTGTTCGTGGAGCGACAGTCCGGACACGGGTAGTCGAATCGCGGCACTGTGGGCGGCTTCGACGGCCGCGTTCTTAGATTGCGTGGTTTCGCGGGGGCGAACGAGTCTCCGACCGCTCGGCCCAACGTTTTCACGCTCCCACGTCCACGTCGCGAACCGATGCCACCGACAGCAATCGAGGCGCTCCGGGACGCGCTCGACCCCCGATTTCTCGGGCTGTATCTGCTCGTCCTCGTCGGCGTCCTGGTCGCGAGCGTGAGCGTCGAGGTGTGGGCGACGACCGTGCACCGCTTCTACCGGGGCGACGTGGCGGTTCGGTTCCTCCGCAACGCCGTCCCGTGGGGCGTCCTCGCGGCCGTCGGGCTGTTGCTCGCGACGAGCGGCGGGGTTGCACTCGTCCGCGAAGCGGCCGCGACTGGCGCGCGAGAGGCGCGCGACGAGCAGTCGTGAGGACGTAGGCCTTAACCGGAGCGGACGCTAAGGCGGCGGTATGGAAGACGAGCGACCCCACCAGTTCTCGGAGGGGCAGGGGTTCGACGAGGAGTACGAGGAGTTCTCGCTCGACCCGCCGGAGTTGAAAGTCGACCCGACGAAGGTCGACCCCGTCGACTCGCGCGTCCTCGCGGACCTGCTCGACGAGCGCAACGTCGCCAAAGACCAGGTCGACGTCCAGAGCCTCATCGACGTTGGGCTGTCGTACATGCAGATAAACCGCTTCGAGGAGGCGACGGAGACGTTCGAGCGCGCGGCGCAGTTCGCCGACGAGGACAGCCTCGACGAGCAGGAGGCGTGGGTGAACAAGGGCGCCGCGCACGCCGAACTCGAGGAGTACGACGAAGCAATCGGAGCCTACCAAGACGCCCTTCGCATCGACGAGGATTCGGAACACGCCGCGACGGCACACACCAACCTCGCGTACGCCCTCTGGGAGTTCGGCCGCACCGAGGAGGCCCTCGACCACTCCGAGCGGGCCGTCGAGGTGGACCCGCGCTTCCCGCAGGCGTGGTACAACCGCGGGTTCTTCCTCACCGAGCGCGGGCTCCACGAGGAGGCGGTGAACTGCTTCGACAACGCCATCAGGCTTGGCATGCGGAACGCCACGGTCTTAGAGGAGAAGGCGCGAGCGCTGGAGGAACTCGGGCGCGACGAGGAGGCCGAAGAGGTACAGGAACGGGCCGACGAACTCAGGGAGGAGGCCGAAGAGCGGATGGTCGAGGAGTTCTGAATGCTACTCCGCGAGCGCGAGACGCCGGAGGGGCTCCTGGTGTCGGTCTGTGACGAGGACTGTCTCGGCGAGACGTACGAACGCGGCGAGGTGTCGCTGACGGTCACCGAGGAGTTCTACGGCGGCGACACGGCCGAAGAGGAGGAGGTCGTCGACAGCCTGATGCGGGCGTCGGTGGCCAACCTCGTCGGCGACCGGACCGTCGACGTCGCCATCGAGGCCGGCATCGTCGACGAGGACCGCGTCCTCGACCTGAACGGGACGCGCCACGCGCAGTTGCTCTGGTTGCGCTAGCGTAACCGAAAGCGGTTGTCCGTCGCTCCCGACACCGAAGGGGTGTTATCCCTCCGGTTCTTAGGCGCGCCTAATGGAAACGCAGGAATCGTATCCGATAGACGTCGAAGCCATCCGCGAGGAGTTTCCCATCCTCGACCGGAAGGTCGGCGGGGACGTGACGACGCCCGGCGAGGGGCCGGGCGACGACGAACCGCTCGTCTATCTCGACAACGCGGCGACGAGTCACACGCCCGAACCGGTCGTCGAAACCATCGCGGACTACTACCGCGGCTACAACTCGAACGTCCACCGCGGCATCCACCAGTTGAGTCAGGAAGCCTCCGTCGCCTACGAGGAGGCCCACGACCGCGTGGCGGAGTTCGTCGGGGCCGACGGCCGCGAGGAGATACTGTTCACCGCGAACACGACGGCGAGCGTCAACCTCGTCGCCTACGCGTGGGGGCTGGAGGCCCTCGAACCGGGCGACTCCGTCGTGTTGACCGAGATGGAACACCACGCGTCGCTGGTGACGTGGCAGCAGATTGCCAAGAAGACCGGTGCCGAGGTGCGGTACGTCCGCG
Organism: Haloferacaceae archaeon; assembly: GCA_042216495.1. Taxonomy (GTDB): domain Archaea; phylum Halobacteriota; class Halobacteria; order Halobacteriales; family Haloferacaceae; genus Salinirarus. Next base: position 39,105 of record JBDGTU010000039.1, on the reverse strand, counting down.
TCGACGACGACGGCTATTTGGACATGGACCACGCGGCGGACCTAATCGACGACACGACGAAGATGGTGAGCGCCGTCCACGTCTCGAACACGCTCGGCTCCATCAACCCCGTGGGGCGACTCGCCGACCTGGCCCACGACCACGGCGCGCGCATCTTCGTCGACGGCGCGCAGTCGGTCCCGACGCGCCCCGTCGACGTCGAGGAGTTAGACGCCGACTTCCTGGCCTTCTCGGGCCACAAGATGTGCGGCCCGACCGGCATCGGCGTCCTCTACGGGAAACGCCACCTCTTAGAGGAGATGGACCCGTTCCTCTACGGCGGCGAGATGATTCGGCGCGTCACCTACGAGGAGTCGACGTGGGAGGACCTCCCCTGGAAGTTCGAGGCCGGAACGCCGCCCATCGAGCAGGGCATCGCGCTCGCTGCCGCCGTCGACTACCTCGACGGAATCGGGATGGAGAACGTCCGCGCCCACGAGGACCTGCTGGCCGAGTACGCCTGCAACCGGTTGTCCGCGTTCGACGACGTGAGCATCTACGGCCCGCCGGGCGACGACCGGGGCGGCCTGGTCGCGTTCAACCTCGACGGCGTCCACGCACACGACCTCTCCAGCATTCTCAACGAACACGGCGTCGCCGTCCGCGCCGGCGACCACTGCACGCAGCCCCTCCACGACAAGCTCGGCGTCGCCGCCTCGGCGCGTGCCTCCTTCTACGTCTACAACACCGTCGAGGAAATCGACGCCCTCGTCGACGCCGTCGACGCCGCCAGACAGCTGTTCGCCTGACTGCGTTCCCGGTTCGTTCTCGACCGTGAGCACTCGGTCCGTCGCCGAGCGCCTGAAAAAATTTTAAGTATGAGAACTATCACCAACGCGATTCCGTCTACCGAAATCCACCTAATTACCGGAAGCCATATCAGTTACGGCCGCGATTAGCGAAAGGTTTATAAGTTACCATACCTTACTGATGGTTAGGAAGAAGGCGGCCGGTCCCCGCCACGCGGTCCCCGAGTTCATCATGACAGAAGCACGCATCCACACCCCCGAGACGGACGTACGTCCGACGAGCACGAACGAGCGAACGAACGAAGAGCGAACGGACGACCACACCGCGGAGCGCGAGCAGACGTGTCCCGAGTGCGGCGGCCGCCTCGTCGCCGACGAGGAGCACGGCGAGACGGCCTGTGGCGACTGCGGCCTGGTCGTCGAGGCGGACGGCATCGACCACGGCCCCGAGTGGCGCGCGTTCGACGCGAGCGAGCGCGACCAGAAGGCCCGCGTCGGGTCGCCGACGACGAAGATGATGCACGACAAGGGCCTCTCGACGACCATCGACTGGAAGAACAAGGACGCCTACGGCAACTCCCTGTCGTCCAGTCAGCGCGAGAAGATGCAGCGTCTGCGCACCTGGAACCGCCGCTTCCAGACGAGCAACCACAAGGAGCGTAACCTCCGGCAGGCGCTGGGCGAACTCGAACGGATGTCGAGCGCGCTCGGCCTCCCGAAGAGCGTCCGCGAGACGGCCAGCGTCATCTACCGCCGGGCGCTGGAGGACGACCTCCTGCCCGGGCGCTCCATCGAGGGCGTCGCCACCAGCGCGCTCTACGCCGCGGCGCGACAGGTCGGCTTCCCGCGCACCATCGACGAGATGAGCCGGGTCAGCCGCGTCGACGAGGAGGAGTTCAAGCGGACCTACCGCTACATCGTCCGCGAACTCAACCTCGGAATCGCGCCCGCCGACCCGACGAGCTACGTGAACCGGTTCGCCTCGGAACTCGACGTCTCCGACGAGGCCGAACGCCTCGCCCGCGAACTCCTCGAGACCGCCAAAGAGCAGGGCGTCCACAGCGGCAAGAACCCCGTCGGCCTCGCCGCCGCCGCCGTCTACGCCGCCCCGCTGCTCACCAACGAGCGTATCACGCAACACGAGGTCAGCGAGGTGGCCGACATCAGCGAGGTCACCATCCGTAACCGCTACCAGGAACTCCTGGAAGCGTACGATTCGGCTCCCGTCGCAGCCTGAGACGGACCAGTCGGGTTCACGCCCGCGGTCGGGCGATTGTCGTCGGAAACAGGGGAGCACACTCCGTAGCAGTCGACGCGGGCGAGACGGCCGTACGACGGCGTTGCCCGGAATTCTTTTACGCGAAAGTCCCGTAGCCAGGTTCGATTATGGGCATCGGCTCCGACATGTATCGACAGCAGATTCTCGACCACTACAAGAACCCACGTAACTACGGGGAACTCGACGACCCCACGTTCTCCCACGTCGGCGAGAACCCCTCCTGTGGCGACACCATCAAGGTCGACGTCGCCCTCGCGGACGACGGCGAGACCATCGAGCGCGTCGCCTTCTCGGGCGACGGCTGTGCCATCAGCCAGGCCAGCGCGAGCATGCTCACCTCGAAGCTCCAGGGCATGACGCTCTCGGAACTGGAGGCGATGGACCGGGACGACGTCGTCGACATGCTCGGCGTCGACATCAGTCCGATGCGCATCAAGTGTGCCGTCCTCGCCGAGAAGGTGGCACAGGACGGCGCGAAGATTCACGAGGGCGAGATCGACATCGAGACGACGAAGACCGAGGAGTAGGCCGGGGCGCGGTCTACAGTAGCGTTTGAAAGTCATCGCCCACCCGACCGCAAAACTGCGTTCGGTCGGGTGTGCAAACAGTTTCAAACGCGACGATAGTTCTCCGCATCCGCGACTTCTTTCCCGATTCCGCGCGCCAGGCCGACGAGGAAGGCCATCCCGAGTTGGACCTCTTCGTCTCTGAGCGCTCGCAGGAGTCCGACGAGACCGACCGGTGCGTACTCCGCGTCCGGGTCGCCGGCGTCACCCATCGCCCGCAGGAGCGTCCGCATCCCCCGGACCGTGTCGGGGTCCGACGCTTCGTCCGCGACTTCGCCGAGCGACTCCCCGGTCGCTGCCAGCGACGACACCATCTCGTCGTCCATGGCGTCGGCACCGAGCGAGACGACGTCGGCGACGGCGACGAGGTCCGAGAGCGTGCCCGAGCGCTGGAGTGCGAGCAGGGACTGCAACGCGTCGTCGAGTTCGTCGGCGCTCTCGCCGAGAGTCCCCGCGAGACGCACCGTCTCGTCGGTCGCGAGGCCGTCGCCAGCCTCCGCGAGCGTCGTCGCCGTCCCGGCGAGCGAGGCGACCATCTCGTCGTCCATGGCATCGCCGCCGAGTTCGACCACGTCGAGCAGTTCGTTCACCACGTCGAGGCGTTCGACGAGACGAGCGACCGCTTCGGGGTTCTCCGCGATGGCGCGTTCGAGTTCGTCGTGGTCGAGAGATTCTGAATCACTCATCGAGCCACCTCACAGCAGCCCCCGGGCCGTGAGCCAGTAGGACTCGTTGTAGGCGAGTTTCGCCCAGTGGACGAAGGAGTTCTCCTCGCGCATCACCGGTTCGTTCTCGTAGTCGAACGAGACGTAGGTGGCGTCGTCCATTCCGGCCTCCATGAAGCAGATGGTCTTGCCGTCGTACGTCGCCGTCGGAACGTGGCCGCGCACCGCGGCGGCGAGTCGCTCGGCCACGACGCCCGCCTCGTAGTGGGCGACGCTCCCCGCTTTGGGCGCGGGAGCGGTCGTCGCGTCGCCGATGGCGTAGACGTCCTCGGCCCCGGTCGCTTCGAGGGTGTGTCGGTCCACCTCGACCCAGCCCTCGTCGCCGAGGTCCGACTCGACCACCAGGTCGTCGCCGCGGTGCGGCGGGATGGCGACGAGGAGGTCGTAGTCGAGCGACGCCCCAGACTCCGCGTGGAGCGTCGCCGCGTCGGGGTCGACCGCCTCGACGACGAAGTCGGTGTGCGTCACGACGTCTCGGTCCGCGAACCGCGGGGCGGCCCACTCCGAGATGGACGCCTTGCCGTGGAGCCGTTCGATGGGGTAGGTGTAGTGAATCTCCACGTCGTCGCGCAGGCCGCGTTCGCGGAACCAGTCCTCGACCATCAGGGTGAACTCCACCGGGGCGGCGGGGCACATGTGGGGCGTCCCCACGACGCTGAGGACGACCCGGCCGCCGTCGAACGTCGCCAGGGCGTCGCGGAGCGTCTCGGCCCCGTCGGGGCCGTAGAAGTGATGACCACCCTCGACGAGCCCGGGCGTCTCCTCGGGAACGAGAGTGGCTCCCGTCGCAAGGACGAGGTAGTCGTAGTCGAGGGGGCCGCCGTCGCGTCTGGTCACCCGTTTCGCGTCGGTGTCGACGTCGGTCACCCGGTCGACGTCGAGAGCGACCCGGGGGCTCAGAAGGTCCGAGAGCGGCCGGAGCGCGTCGGCCGGTTCGCGCTGGCCGAAGGCGACGTAGAGGTAGACCGGCTTGTAGACGTGGTCCGGGCCGTCGTTGACGAGGCGTATCTCCACCTCGCCCGCGTCCACCTCGTCGCCGAGTTTCTCCGCGAGGCGATTCGCCAGTACCGTGCCGCCGGTCCCGCCGCCGACGACGAGGACACGTTGCATCGGGTCACCTGCAGTCGTGTTTGTACTCATGGGCTCTCACGGGTGAAGCGACACCCGGACGGGAGATAATCTTGTGTAGTGGTTCCAAGATGATGAGAACAGCGTGGCGTCGCGAGGGGCAGTCCCGAAGCGGACTACTCGGGCTTGAGGCCGCCGTCCTGGACGCGCATGACGGCCTCGCCGTCGGCGAGGTTGGGCGCGTCGACGAGACGGACGATGCGCTTGTCGCCCTTGGACTTGCGGAGGTACATCCGGAACGTCGAGGTGTGGCCGAGGATGTTGCCGCCGATGGGCTGGGTGGGGTCGCCGAAGTAGGAGTCGGGGTTCGAGGCGACCTGGTTCGTCACGAGGACGGCGGCGTTGTAGAGGTCGCCGATGCGCATCAGGTCGTGGAGGTGTTTGTTGAGTTTCTGCTGGCGGTCGGCGAGTTCGCCCCGGCCGACGTACTCGGCGCGGAAGTGTGCCGTGAGCGAGTCGACGGAGAGCAGGCGCACGGGCCACTCGGTATCCTCGTGTTCGGAGGCGAGTTCCTTCGCCTTCTCTGCGAGGAGAATCTGGTGGTTGGAGTTGAACGCCTTGGCGACGTGAATCTTCTCGAGGACGTCGTCGACGAGCGCCTCCATCGCGTCCTCGTCGCCGGGCGAGCCCTCGATGTCGCGGTCGTCAAGCGTGGCCTGGATGGTCTCGTCGTCGAGGCCGCGCACCATGTCGTCGATGCGTTCCGGGCGGAAGGTGTCCTCGCTGTCCACGAAGATGGCGCTCCCGCGGAGGCCGCCGTGTTCGGTCGGCAGCTGGACCATGACCGACAGCTGGTGGGTGACCTGTGACTTGCCGGCCCCGAACTCGCCGTACACCTCGGTGATGGACTGGGTCTCGACGCCGCCGCCGAGCAGTTCGTCGACCTCGGGGACGCCCCAGGTCAGCTTCCCGATCTGTTCGCGGCGTTCGAGCACCGTCGACCCCGTCTCGAAGCCGCCGATGTCCGCCGCCTCGCGGGCCGCGTTGATGATGTCGCTCGCGGTGCTCTCGCCGATGTCCGCGGTGTTCGAGAGTTCGGCGGGGCTCGCCACGGCGATGCTCTGGTAGCTTTCGAAGCCAGCTTCTACGAGCTTGTCGGCCGTCGCCGGACCGACGCCCGGAAGATTTTCGAGGTCGTCGTCTGCCATGGATTCGCCTTGTGCGGGCCACCACATAAACGTTTGTTAACAGCCAGGTGAAAGTGAAATCGGGCGACGTGAGCGGGGCCGACCGGAAAGAAATGCGAAGGTTCAGGTGCAGAGTCGCGACGGGCGGACGGCGGCCGGGACGCTCAACCCCACGGGTGGCCGCCGTCGCGGTCCGGCCACAGGGGGTACCAGTAGCGCTCGTCGGGTTCGAGTTCGAGTTCGCCGTCGAGGACGGTTTCGAGTTTGAACTCCAGTCGGTTGTCGCGTTCGTGGCTTCCCGAGGGGACGAACGGGTAGTACGCGCCGCGCCGGAAGGAGTAGACCCAGTAGGCGCGGGCGTCGTCGCGTTCGAACCCGAAGACGGCCGCGAGGAGGCGCGAACCGTAGCCCCGTTCGACGAACGTGTCGGCGGCGAAGTGGACGCTCGTCACGAGGTCCTCGGGGTCGTCGTCGTCCAGAATCACCCAGTGGTAGCCGTGGTCGTCGGTGTGCCGGCGAAAGCGCGTCCCCGTCTCCGCCTCGCCGGCCCGGAGGATGGTCTCGACTTCGTCGACCGCGTCGGCGAAGTCGGTACTGTCGACCTCCGAGAAACAGAGCGCGGCCGTGCCGAGCGGGTCGAAGTCGAGGTCCGCCTCCATCGTGACGTAGGCGGTGCTCATGCCGAAGAGGTCCTCCGGGTCGGCGTCGCGGGCCGCGTCCGCCTCCGCGCGGATGCCGAGTGCCGACTTCAGCGAGTCCAGCAGTCCCATTACCGTCCCGTAGACGTCGGAGACGGTTGTAGTTCCCGCTCCCCGGCGACTGGTCGACGTGCCGATTTAACACGTTTCGCGTCGAGGACGGACCCATGCGCCTCACCTACTACGGCCACTCGGCGTTCCTCCTCGAAGGCGACGGCGCTCGCGTCTTCGTGGACCCGTGGCTGACGGAGAACCCCCACACCGCGGCGACGCCCGCCGACGTCGACGACCTGGACGCCGTCCTCGTGACCCACGGCGCGTTCGACCACCTCGGCGACGCGGCCGAACTCGTCGAGCGGACGGGCGCGGACCTCGTCTGTGACTACGCGACCGCCACCGTCCTGACTGACCGGGGCCTCCCCGAGGAGTACGTCTCCGGCTACGTCTGGGGCGCCGTCCACGACGGCGACGGCTGGGAGGCGAAAGTCGTCGAGGCGCGACACCTCTCGATGTTCGTCGAGGAGCGCGTGACGGCGATTCCGCTCGCGTACGTCGTCTCCATCGGCGGGGAGCGCGTCTACCACATGGGCGATACCTCCATCTTCCGCGACGTCGAACTGTTCGCCGACCTCTACGACCCGACGGTGGCGCTGATTCCGGTCGGCCAGGCCGAGGGCTACTTCACCGAACTCCACCCCGACGAGGCGGCCCTCGTCGCCGAGTGGGTCGACGCGGACGTGGCCGTCCCGATGCACTACGTGCCGGGGTCGCTCAATCCGGCGGAATTCGAAGAACGCTGCCGGGACCGCGGCGTCGAGACGGACGTCCGGCGACTGTCGGCGGACGAGACGCTGGTCAGATAGTCTCCATCTCGCGTTCGAGTTCGCGGAGTCGCTCGACGCGTTTCTCGGTCGAGGGGTGGGTGCTGAACAGTTTGCTGACGAGGCCGCTCTTGATGGGGATGATGAAGAAGGCGTTCATCTCCGACTGCTCGCGGAGGTCGCCGTCGGGGACGTTCTCCATCCGTCCCGAGATCTTCAGTAGCGCCGACGCCAGCGCCGAGGGTTTGCCCGTGATGGTCGCGCCGCCCCGGTCGGCGGCGTACTCGCGGTAGCGCGAGAGCGCGCGGATGAGCAGGAAGGAGACGACCCACACGAGCAACGAAACCACGACGGCGACGATGACGCCGCCACCGCCGTTCTGTCTGTTGCGGCCGCCGCCGAACAGCCACCCCCAGCGGACGATCAGGAACGCGATGGTCGAGAGGAACGAGGCGATGGTCATCACCATCACGTCGCGGTTCTTGACGTGGGCGAGTTCGTGTGCCACCACCCCTTCGAGTTCGTCGTCGTCGAGAGTCCGCAGGAGGCCGTCGGTCACGCAGACGGTCGAGTGCTTCTGCGACCGGCCGGTGGCGAAGGCGTTCGGGACCCGGGAGTCGGCGACGGCGACGTCCGGTTTCGGCAGGTCGGCCTGCTGTGAGAGGCGACCGACCGTCGCGTGCAAGCGCGGATACTCGTCCTCGTCGACGCGGCGCGCGCCCATGCTGTAGAGCGCGAGTCTGTCGCTGAAGAAGAACTGTGCGAACGAGAACAGCCCCATGACGAGGACGATGCCGAACAGTCCCACGAACCGCGAGAGGATGGCGATGAAGACGATGTACAGCGCGAACAGTAGGAACATCGTGAGAAACATTCGCCCACGGAGTCCCCAGTCCGGTTTCCACTCCATGGGCGTGGCTAGTCGGTGGACGACATAAACGCTGTCGCCGACGGCCGAGTACGCGGGACTTAAACCGCCGAGACGCGTACGGCCGCCAATGAGCAACAGCCGTGAGACGGGCGACTCCCGGGAGTTCTGCCCGCGGTGTGGCGACCCGGTCCCGGCGGGGGACCGACCGCTGCCGGGCGCGCCACGCGACCACGACGAGTCCCTCTGTGACGCCTGCTACTTCGAGGACTTCGACCTCGTGGACGCGCCCGACCGCATCGAGGTCCGGGTCTGTTCGGGGTGTGGCGCGGTCCACCGCGGCAACCGCTGGGTCGACGTCGGCGCGCGCGACTACACCGACGTCGCTGTCGACGAGGTGAGCGAAGCCCTCGGTGTCCACGTCGACGCCCGGGACGTCTCGTGGGCCGTCGACCCCGAGCAGGTCGACCAGAACACCATCCGGATGCACTGTCACTTCCAGGGCGTCGTCCGGGAGACGTTCCTGGAGGAGCGGACCACGGTCCCGGTGATGATTTCGCGCCAGACCTGTACCCGGTGTGGCCGCATCGCCGGCGGCTACTACGCGAGCGTCGTCCAGGTCCGCGCCGAGGACCGGACGCCGACGCCCGAGGAACGCCGCCGCGCCACCGAAATCGCCGAGACGTACGTCGCGGACCGGGAGGCCGACGGCGACCGGGAGGCGTTCATCACCGAGACGGACGACGTCGACGACGGCGTCGACCTCAAACTCTCGACGAACCAGCTGGGCAAGGACGTCGCGACCCGCATCACGCGCGAACTCGGCGGGAGCGTCGAGAGCTACCCGACCCTCGTCACGGAGGACAGCGACGGCAACGAAGTGTACCGCGTCACCTTCGCGGTCCGGTTGCCGCGGTTCACGCCCGGCCACGTCATCGACCCGAACGACGGGGACGGCCCGGTGCTCGTTCGCTCCGTCAGCGGGAACCTGAAAGGGACGCGACTGACGACGGGCGCGGACTACGAGTCGGCGTTCGAGGCCGACGGAACGCCCGACGCGACGGAACTGGGCAGCGTCGAGGACGCCACGGAGACGACGGTCGTCACCGTCGAGGACGAACACGCCGTCCAGGTCCTCGACCCGGAGACGTACGAGGCGAAGACGGTGCCGCGTCCGGACTACGTCGACGCCGACGCCGAGACGGTGCCGGTACTCAAGAGTCGCGCCGGCCTGCACGTCCTCCCGACGGACGCCGTGACCGCCGCCGAGTGAGGGAAAATCGAGGTGAACGCTCCGTTCAGTCGGCGCGCGCCGACTGGCCGCCTTCCTGCGTCGTGGGAGATTCTTCCGACCGTTCGATGCCACGCCGACGGAGTACCGCCTCCATCTCCGCACCCGAGAGGCCCGCACACTGTGCGGCCTGGTCCAGCGTATAGGTTCCACTGCGGTACAGCGTCAGTGCGGTGGTGAGGGCGTGTGTGTGCATCGCCGTATACACACTCCCATACAGATAGTCGGCATGTAAAGCTATCGTGAGAATACGTATCAACCCTCGAACCATGTGAGAGAATATACGGCTGATTTTCAAATTATATCCGGCTATTGGTTGCGTACTTATACCATTATGAACAATCATGTTGGAAGTCGCGGCCAATTCTCGCCACGGAGTGAACGTTCGACAGGACGGGAGTCGTTTCGGCAGGCCGGGAATCACTCGCCCCAGACGTCGGAGAGGGGGTGGTCGGACGACTCGGACGAGGACGATTCGCCGGTGACCGAGTCCGTCGACGAGCGGCGGTCCGAGCGTCGCGTGTGGCGGGGACGACCGGACCCGGGCGTCGCGTCGACGCCCGCGAGCGCCGCCTCGGGGTCGAACTCGGGGAGGTCGGGGCGGGTCGTCCGGTCGACCTGTGCGGCGAACCAGTCCGGCATGTCCGCCCGCGCCCGGTCGAACAGGTCCAGCAGACTCGAATCGGCGAGGTAGGTCGCGCCGTGGTCGTCGGGGGCGCGGACGACCCGGCCGCAGGCCTGGATGACCGTCCGGAGGGCGGTGCGGTGGTACCACGCCCACTGGCCCTCTTCGAGGCGGCGCGCCACCCGCGAGTCGTTCGTGTTGAGATAGGGAGCCTTGCAGAGCACCTGCCAGCGCGCGAGGTCGCCCTTCAGGTCGAGGGCCTCCTCCATCTTGACCGAGAGGAACAGCTCCGGCGCGTCGGTGGCCTTCCACGACTCCAGTTCGGCGTCGCGGGTCTCCCGGTCGTGGGCGCGGACCCGGCCGCCGACGCCGAACTCCGCGAGGCGCGTTCGCAGGCGTGACTGGATGGTGTAGGAGTGACAGTGGACGATGCCCTTCTCGTCGGGGTGACGTGCGAGGAGGCGGACGAGGAGGCGCGCCACGTCCGGGAGCGTCTCGTCGCGGCGTTCGTAGGTCATCTTTCCCCGCGTCACGTCGTAGAGCGGGCGGTTTTCGAGCGGGAAGGTGTGGCCGACGTCGACGAGGGCGACGTTCGCCGGCGAGAGGCCGACCTGGCGGCAGAAGGCGTCCTTGTCGAGGATGGTCGCCGAGAGCAGGGCGAACTTGTTGCCCCGGTCCCAGACCGTGTGATTGAGGTAGCGCTCGGGGTCGAGCGGTTTGACCGTCATCGGTTCGCCCTCGCCGTCCGGTTGGTCGACGACCCACGTCGTCGGACTCGACGCGTCGCGGGCGTCCTCGACGAACCACTTGAGGTCCGAGAGCAACTCCTGAAGCCGGTCGCGGCGGGCCGCCTCCTCGGGCGTGAGTTCGTCTTTCGCCAGCAGGTCGTCTTTCGCGCGCGAGCAGACGCCCGCCAGCGTCTCGGCGAACCGTACCGTGCGCTCGACCGGGTCGTCCGCGTCGGCGACGTCCGGGACGCCCACGTCGTCCCAGACGGGGACGGTACGCGGATTCAGGTCGATAGCGGCGTACATCTCGGCCCACTCCGAGAGGCCGTGTGCCTCGTCGACGACGACGACGTCGCGCTTGCGGAACACCTCCGACCCGGCCGTCTGCATGAAGTACGCGAGCGTCATGGCCGCGATGGACCGACTGGAGGCGATGGCGCGGTCCGAGAAGTAGGGACAGCGGTGCTTGACGGTGCAGTCGTAGCCGCGCTCGCGGGCACAGGGCGCGCGGTCGACGGGCGTCTCTTCCTCGTCGGGCAGAATGCACGTGTAGTTCGACTTGCCGCGAATGACGCTGAGGTCCGAGAGCAACGGGTCCTCGGCCACGTCGTCGAGTTGTGACACCTGCGGCGTCGTGTAGTACGCGCCGGTGGCCTGTGCGGGCGTCGCCTCGTCGACGGTGCGGGCCGCGCCGGCGACGGCGCGCGCGAGGAGGGACTTCCCGCTCCCGGTCGGCGCACGGACGAGAACGACGTCGTTGCCGGCCGCGAAGGCGTCGCGGATGTCCCGGAGAGCCTCGCGCTGATTGCCCCGGTAACTGGGGGCGGGGAACGACTCCAGGATGCGGTCCGGGTTCACGTCATCCCCTCCACGTCGGCGGCCCTAAATCATTCCGAGAGCGCCGCCACGTCGGCGGCGGTGACCTCCCGGTCGTCGGGGAGGCGTTCGATGCAGTCGAAACAGAGGAAGTGTTCGGTGCCGTCCGCGAGTTCGAGGGCGACGCCGCCCGTCGTCTCGGCGTCGAACGACCAGAGGTTGCCGATGCCGCCGGCAATCGTGACCTCGCGGCCGCAGCCGTCACACGGGTCAGTGCTCATCGTCGACCCAAGGGGGAGAAGGCGTATAGGCCGTGCGGTCGGGGGGTCGCCGTACGGGTCCGCGCAGTCGGGGACTACTCGGCGCACGAACTGGCGGCGACGCCGAACGAGATGGTCAGCGCGTCGGTCTGGACGGTGTTCGGCGCGTCGGCGTCGAGCGACCAGCGCAGGCGGAGCGTGTGCGACTCCGGCGCGAAACAGCGGTCCGAGAGTGCGGTCCACGTCGACGGGAGACCCGTGACGGGGCCGTCGTACACCGTGACGGCGGTCCCGTCGTCGTCGTACGAGAGGCGGACGTCGACGTACGTCTGGAGTTCGCCGTCGGAGGCGTCGTCGCCCGCGCGGCGTTCGGGTTCCGTGAGGGCACCCTCGTCGAATCCCGAGACGTCGCCGCGGACCCAGAGCCGTGCCGGCGCGCCCGACAGCGAGAGCGTGGCGGTCACGGAGCCCTCGTCGCCCGGATGGAGGTCCGACAGCGTCAGCGGTTGCGACGCCGCGAACAGCGACGCGTCGTCGTCCTGCGGCGTGGGAGCGGGCGTCGACGCGGGCAGCGAATCGTCGTCGTCCGGCGCGAACGACCGGTCCCCGTCCGACGTCCGGTCGGTCGGGGCCACGCCGTCGGTCGACGGGGGTGCGTCGTCGGTCGGCTGGCTCGACGGCCCGTCGGTCGACCCGTCAGTCGGGGTCGGCCGGGGCGGGTTCGTCCGGTCGACGTTGAAGTCGACGGCCAGGTCGAATCGACCGTCTCCGTCGGGAGCGGCGGAATCGAACGTCCGTGACGTGCCAAAGCCCGCCCCGAGGAGCGCGATGCAGAGGGCGGCGAGCGCGGCGACGAATCGTCGTCTGGTCGGTGCGTCGTCCGTCATGGAATCTCCGACTCGTGTGTCGTCGGATACCACTACCCTGGTGCTCCAGCCCCATAGGTAAGCGCCGTTTGTGGGATGCGAAAGGCCCGATTACACGAAGCTAACGGACGCATAGCTCGATTCCCGGCAGCCGGCGATGCGTACGCTCTTTGGGTCGTGGTACCAGTAGTCTCGGCATGGAAGTGAACTGCGAGGGCTGTGCCGGCTGTTGTCTCGACTGGCGGCCGGTGGCGGCGTCGCCCGCAGACCACGAGCGTCGCGGGGAGCGTCCGCCGCTCGACGACGCGTACAACTTCGTCGCGCTCGGCCGCGACGAGGTGCGAGCGTTCCTCGACGCCGGCCTCGGCGACGCGCTGACCGCTCGGCTGTGGGCCGCGGCGTCACCCGAAGAAGCGGTCACCGTCGACGGGCGGGACGTGGCGGGCGTGAACGGCAGACCCGCGTTCGTCGTCGGGCTGCGAACGGCCCGAAAACCCGTCGCGCCGTTCGACCTCGGCCGGACGTGGCTGGACGCCTGCGTCTTCCTCGACCCGGAGACGCTCCGGTGTCGCATCCACGGCGACGACTGCTACCCCGACGCGTGCGCGACGTATCCCGGACGGAACCTCGAACTCGACCGGGAGACGGAGTGCGAGCGCGTCGAGTCGACCTTCGGCGGCGACCGACTGCGCGACGACGACCCGCCCGCGGCCCTCCCGCCGCCCCTGTTCGGTCCGCAAGCGCTCGGGTCGCGCCTGTTTCTCCACCCTACGCCGGAGCGACTGGACGGCGTCGTCGGACGACTGGTTCGCGGTTCGCCGACGGCCGCCGACCGCGCCGAGTTCGTCGGCGTCGCGGCCGGGTCGAGTCCCGGAACCGTCGCGGTGAACGAGACGCGTGCGACCCGGAGTCGCGAGCGCGCGCTCGACGCCGAGTCGTGGGTGAGTGACGCCGTCGAATTCTGGGCCGAACACGCCGACGACGTGGGGGCGCGCGCCGACCTGCCCGTGGGATGGGCGGACGTCGAAGCGTCGCTCGGCGCACCGGAAACCGAAGAGTGGTGACGCGAGCGACGCTCCGAGGTCCCTGCCGGCGAGCGCCGCCATTATGACCACGCGCCCCGAAGACCGACTATGCGTGTTCTCGTGACGGGAGCGACGGGGTTCGTCGGCCGTCGCCTCGTCCCGGCGTTGCTCGACGCCGGTCACGACGTGACGGCCCTGGTGCGCGACGCAGCGCGATACGACCCGCCGTCGGGCGTCCGCGTCGTCGAGGGCGACCTGCTCGAACCGGGGAGCTTCGACCCCGCTCTCGACGTCGAGGCGGCGTACTACCTGGTCCACTCGATGCAGGCGAGCGACGACTTCGCGGAACGCGACCGGACGGCGGCCCGGAACTTCGCCCGGGCCGCGAGCGAGGCGGGCGTCGAACGCGTCGTCTACCTCGGCGGGCTCGGGGAAGAGCGGGACGACCTGTCGCCGCACCTGCGTTCGCGCCGGGAGGTCGAGGCCGTTCTCAGGGACGGAGCGTACGACCTCACGACGCTCCGGGCCGCAATCATCGTCGGCGACGGCAGCGCGAGCTTCGAACTGGTCCGGCAGTTGGCCACCAAACTCCCGGTGATGGTGACGCCGAAGTGGGTACAGACGCCCTGCCAGCCGATTGCTATCGACGACGTCGTGGCCTACCTCGTGGGCGTCCTCGACGCGCCGGAGACGGCGGGAGAGACGTACGAAATCGGCGGGCCGGAGGTGTTGACGTACGGCGAAATTCTCAGCCGAACCGGACGGACGCTGGGTCAGAAACCCCTCCTGATTCGGGTCCCGGTGTTGACGCCGCGACTGTCGGCCTACTGGGTCGAACTGGTGACGGACGTGCCGCGGTCGGTGGCGCGACCGCTCATCGAGGGGTTGAAAAATCCGGTCGTAGTCAACGACGACCGGATACGCGACGTCGTGCCCGTGGACCGCACGCCGTTCGACGAGGCGGTCCGAAAGGCCTTCTCGGATCGAACCGACGGAGAACCGGCCACGGCGACGTGACGGTCGACCGTCAGACTGCGGACGACGGGCCGAATTTCGGCGAGACCTGGGTCTACGAGAGCATCGTGGGCGCGGTGCCGGGGCTGTCGCTCTCGACGCGGGCGGCCCTCGCGGTGCAGATAGCCATCTTCGAGGGCGGCATCCTCGTCCTCGCCGGAGTGTACGACCTCTGGGATGCGGCCGTCCCGGGCACCGTCGCCGTCGCCGTCGCCGCCGCGGGGAGCGTCGCGATGCGCCGAATCGGCGAGCGAACCCGGCAGACGGCGACGCCGGCACCCTACCGGCGGCTCCTCTTCGGGTCGAGCATCGAAGTCGTCCTCGGGGTGCTGGCCTTCGCCGCCGCCGTAACCTACCTCTTCGTCGTCGACCTCCGAGGGGACGGACCGCTCGTCGAGACGCTGTTCGGCCCGCGACCACCCGTGCTGGCGGTGTATCTGGCGCTCCTCGTCCTCTGGGACCTCTGTTACCGGACGGGGGTCTCGTGGTGGACGGCGGTGGTGTCGCTGTGGGGCGCGCTTCGCTACCGGTTCGACGCGGCGACGGCCCGGTCGCTCCGCCGACTCGACGCGACGAACGTCGTCTTCGGGGCGACCCAGCTCGCGCTCCTCCCGTTCGTGTGGGACGACCCGGTGCTGTCGTTCGCGATCGGCGGCCACGTCGCCGCCGTCGCGCTGGTCTCGGCGGCGGCGGTACTCCGGAGAAAGCAGTAGCGGTCGTACGTCGTCGCACACCAATGCGAGACCGTGCGGTCGGGTGTGCGAACGGCTCCGAACGCTGCGAAAGGTCTCTACTCTCCCTGTATCTCGTGGAACTGGTCGAGCAACTGCTCGGCCGACTCGCCCGAGTCGAACTCCATCTTCCCCCGGAACTGGGACCTGTCGTCGTCGAACTCCGCGTCGACCGTTCCCGTCTTCTGTGCGCGGCGCTCGTGCTCTTCTTCGTCGTAGGCACCCATTGACATGGTATACCATCACTTGGCACGCTATCTGTTATATATGTACCGGTGAGACGTACGTCGGTTGTCACGAACGACGGACGGCACGGAAGGCGTAAAGGGGGGGACGGCATAGTACGTCCGTGGCACGCCCGTTACGGTTCAGATACGCACCCGGTCGGTGGACCGAGGGCCGGGTCCGCTCCGACGTGTTCAGACCGCTGGACGCGAACCTCGGCGCGGAGAGCAGTCGCCCCTGGTTCAAGTCGCCGGCCCGGTACGACGCCCGGCGATTCGAGGTCGACAACGGCGACGTCGCGCTGTTCTGCTGGAACGACGAGGAAGCCTACTGGCTCGGAAACACCGAGACGCCGTCGACGCTCTGGCGGACGGACAAGTACGGCTTCGACGAAGTGCCCGCCGACCTCGCCGAGTGGGCCGAGCGCGAACTGCTGGCCGAATTGCACGAGGAGTCGCCGTGGCTGGAACCGTACCCGCACCTCTCGTGGTACTTCCTGCCCGTCTTCCTCTCGAAGGACGGCCGGCACACGACCCGGGAGTTCTTTCGGAACCACGCGGCGGGCTTCCCGGACGCGACGGCCGACGAGGCGCTCGCGTTCTACGAGTCGTTCCTCTCGACGGGCGTCCTCGACGACTACCGCGAGACGATGGCGGGGAAACTCGGTACCTCCCAGCAACTCGACCTGACGCGGATGACCGCGGCCATGGGCGAGTTCAACGCCGCGAAGTTCCTCGTCGACGCCGGCTACGACGTCGTCCCCGAAATCGAAGTGACGACCGGCCACTCGATCGACTTCCGCGCCGAACTGGGAGACGGGGGACATCCCCTGGTCGAAGTGACTCGGCCGCTGCCGCCGAACCGTCGGTCGGCGAACACGCCGGTCGCCGCCGTTCGCGACACCGCCGAGACGAAGACGAGCGGCCAGTTACAGGCCCACGGCGGCGGCGTCGTCCTCGTCATCGACTGCTCGTCGTTCCCCGACGACGACTGGCGAGCGGTCTACGGCGAACGGCCCGACGTCCGTCACCAGCCGGCCGTCGTGTTCAGAGCGCGTCCCGACGGGAGCGTCGAGGGGTACACGAAGGGGTCGGTCCCGCTCGATCTCGGCCTCTAGAAGGAGAGCTGCGTCGGGCCGGTTTCGCCGAGTGCCGTCGGGTCCCGGTCGCTGTAGAACCGCCGTCCGATGGCCTTGTGAGAGACGCCGGAGCGGACCGCGTCCTTCAGGTCGTCGGCGCATTCGTACCGTTCCGGACCGATTCGCGAGAGCACGTCGCCGAGCGTCTCGTTCCCGCGCTGGAGTTCGATGACGTGGTCGCCGTGAGCCGCGATGAAGTCGCTGCTCGTCGCGGGGTACTCGAATTCGTCGATCAGATCGCCGGTGCCGTTGAGTCTCATCGGTTACTCCGAGATGTGGAACAATTATAATTGTTTTCCATGAACGTCCTTAGTCTGTCGGTATTCCTTAATCGTCCTTAATGGGGAGCGAATCACAATCACTTTTCGGCGCGTCGACGTGTGTCGGCCATGGACAGCGACGCGGCCGTCGTCGCCGACCTGCACGTCCACACGACGGCGTCGGACGGCCAGTTGACTCTCGACGAGGTTCCAGTGGCGGCCCGGAAGGCAGGGCTGTCGACCGTCGCCGTCACCGACCACGACCGGGTGCATCCCGGCCTCGACGCTCCCGTGACGACGCGCGGCGGGATTACGGTCGTCCGCGGTATCGAACTCCGGGTCGACGCCGGACCCGAACGGGTCGATCTGCTCGGCTACGGCGTCGAGCGGACCGACGCACTCGACGCGGAAATCGAGCGTCTGCAACGGGACCGCGTCGAGCGCGCCCGGCGCATCGTCGCCCGCGTCGAGGGACGCCTCGACGTCGACCTCGACCTGGAGGTTCACGACGGCGTCGGCCGGCCGCACGTCGCCCGCGCCGTCGAGGAGAGCGAGGCCGACTGCGGCTACCAGGAGGCGTTCGACCGTCTCATCGGCGACGACGGACCCTGTTACGTCGCCCGCGAGATACCCACCTTCGAACGCGGCGCGTCCCTGCTCGCGGACGCCTGTGCGCTCGTGTCGCTGGCCCACCCGTTCCGGTACGACGACCCCGAGGCGGCTCTCGGCCTGACGGCGACCCTCGACGGCGTCGAACGGTACTACCCCTACGAGCGGCCGGTCGACCCGACACCGATAGACCGGGCCATCGACCGCTACGACCTCGTCGCGACGGGGGGGAGCGACGCTCACGACGCGACCCTGGGGCGGGCGGGCCTCGACGAATCGGCGTCCGAGGCCGTCCTGTCGAAACTGCCGAAAGCGCAGGCTTAAACCGGATGGCCCGCCAACACCGACTATGAAGTGCCACTACTGCGACCGGGAGGCCGCCTACGCCGCCGAGAAGGACCAGCTGAAGGTCGGCCTCTGTGACCGGCACTTCCGCGAACGCATCGAGGAACTCGCGGAATCGGACGAACTCGAGGCCATTCGGGAGCAGATCGACATCGACCGAACGGAGTGACTCTTCTCACACGACGACGTCGAAGCCGAGATAGAGCGCCGCGAGAATCGACTCGAACGAGAGGGTGCCGACGGCCGACAGCAGGAGGAACCGCCGGTCGTCCATCCCCGAGAAGCCCGCCGGCACGGTCAGCATCCCCCGCGTGAACAGCAGCGTGTTGCTGACGGGGACGACGACCGGCCCCCAGCGGTCGAACCAGGCGTCGAAGCGGTCGAGGTGGGACTCGCTGATTCGGAACCAGCGCGCGCGGAGGAGGCGCTCCCGTCCGCCGCGCTTGGCGGCGAGAAAGAGGGCGTACTGTCCCAGCGTCGCCCCGAGGACGGCGACGCCGACGACGACGGCGACCCGGTCCCCGCCGAGGAGGACGAGCGACCCGGGGACGACGAGTTCGCTCGGGACGAAGTAGAGCAGCATCGCACCTTCGAGGACGAACACGGCGAAGAGGGCGAGCAGGGCGAACTCCGAGTCCAGCACCGCCCGGAGTTCGGCCGGGAACTGGGCGACCTGAAGCGGGACGGACACGGCCGAGTGTGAGACGGCCGCGAGTATAGCGCTTACGCACGCGAGCGACTATCTGGGACCGGAGCGATGCGGTTTTGGGGGCCGCTACCCGACGTAGGGGCATGGACCTCTCCGACCGGCCTCGGCGACTCCGACGGGACCGCATTCGGCCGCTCGTCAGCGAGACGACTCTCGACGCATCGGACCTCGTCGCCCCCGTGTTCGTCGACGCGACGACCGACGAGCGGGTGCCCATCGAATCGATGCCCGGCCACGAGCGCGTCCCCGTCGACGAGGCGGCGGCGCGCGTCGAGGAGATTCTGGCGACGGGCGTCGAGGCGGTCATCCTCTTCGGCGTCCCCGAGTCGAAGGACGAACGCGGCACGCGGGCGTGGGCCGAAGACGGGGTCGTCCAGCGGGCGACTCGCGCCATCCGGGCGGAGACGGACGCCTACGTCATCACCGACGTCTGTTTCTGCGAGTACACCGACCACGGCCACTGCGGAGTCCTCGAACCGGACGCCCGCGAGAACCCGCGGCTGACCGTCGACAACGACGCCACGCTGGACCTGCTGGCGAGGACGGCGGCCTCCCACGCCGAAGCGGGCGCAGACATGGTCGCCCCGAGCAGCATGACCGACGGGATGGTCGGTGCCGTCCGCGCCGGCCTGGACGAGGCGGGCTTTGCCGACGTCTCCATCATGAGTTACGCCGCAAAGTACGAGAGCGCCTTCTACGGCCCGTTCCGGGACGCCGCCGACGGCGCGCCCGCGTTCGGCGACCGGCGACACTACCAGATGGACCCCCGGAACGCCCGGGAAGCGCTCCGCGAGGTACGCCTCGACGTCGAACAGGGGGCGGACGTGCTGATGGTCAAGCCCGGCCTGCCGTATCTCGACGTCGTCCGCGCGGTGCGCGAGAACGTCGACCGGCCCGTGGCCGCCTACAACGTCAGCGGCGAGTACGCGATGATTCACGCCGCCGCCGAACGGGGCTGGCTCGACCTCGAAGCGACGGCCTACGAATCCCTGCTGTCGCTGAAACGCGCCGGGGCCGACCTCGTGGTGACGTACTTCGCCGAGGACCTGGCGGACCGACTGTAGCGCGGCGCGCTCCGACCGGCAGAAAGGACAGCACACTTACATTACAACCGTCAGATTTCGACGTGACGAGCGTCCGTTTTCTTGCCGATTTGCGCCCTTATACACCTATTATTCGATGATAAAAGACACGTTTGTCCACCAGATTTCCAGAATATAGTCAAATGTCAACACTAAACCTTATATCGCTCCCACTGCTGGCCTTCAATCGTGACTCGGAAAACGAACGCAGTGAAAATCGGTGAATCGCCGTTCGAATGTCCAGGTAATGACTTCAGTTCGCAGGAGGTGTTCGGATGGTAGCCCCCTTGCAGGTCGACCCGACGACCGTCGCCTCCGGCGTGAACCACGTCTGGGTGCTGACGGTTACCTTCCTCATCTTCTTCATGCACGCCGGCTTCGCCATGCTGGAGGCGGGGCAGGTACGCTCGAAGAACGTCGCCAACCAGTTGACCAAGAACATGCTGACCTGGAGCGTCGGCGTCGTCGTGTTCTTCCTCGTCGGCGCGGGGGTTTCGGGTGTCGTCGGCGGCGCGGCCGACCCGTTCGGCTACATCAGCGGCGGGTCGGACGCGTGGATTAGCTGGCTGTTCGGCGCGGTGTTCGCCATGACGGCGGCGACCATCGTCTCCGGGGCCGTCGCCGGACGCGCCAAACTCCGTGCGTACGTCACCTACACCATCCTGCTGGCGGCGGTCATCTACCCCGTCGTCGTCGGCTTCACCTGGGCCGGCGGCTTCCTGAACGACATCGGCCCCGGCTTCCAGGACTTCGCGGGCGGCATGATCGTCCACGGGATGGGCGGCATCGCCGGCCTCACGGCCGCGTGGATTCTCGGCCCGCGGATGGACCGCTACAACGACGACGGCAGCGCCAACATCATCCCCGGTCACTCGCTGACCTTCGCCGTCCTCGGGACGCTCATCCTCTGTTTCGGCTGGTACGGCTTCAACGTCGGCACCGCCGCCTCGGTGTTCGCCGCACAGGACGGCCAGCTCACCCTCGCGGCCTTCGAACGAACGGTCGGGCGCGTCGCGTTGACGACGACGCTCGGCATGGCGATGGGCGCCATCGGCGCGGCGACGGCCGCCCTCGTCAAGACCAGGAAAGTCGACACGCTGTACGTCGCCAACGGCATGCTCGCCGGCCTCGTCGGCATCACCAGCAACACCAACGCCATCACCTGGGTCGGGGCGATGGTCATCGGCCTGCTGGCCGGCGCGCAGTTGCCGGTCGTCTTCGAGTTCGTCGAGAAGCGTCTCAAGATCGACGACGTCTGTGCGGTCTTCCCGGTTCACGGCTCCGCCGGGGTTCTGGGTGCGGTACTGTTCCCCATCTTCGCCATCCCCGGCTACGACGTGAGTTTCGTCGGCCAGATCGCGGGCGTCGCCGTCATCGCGGCGTGGACCATCGTGACGACGGCACTCGTCTTCGGAGCCATCAAGGCGCTCGGTCAGGCCCGCGTCACGAAAGAACACGAGCGTGAGGGCCTCGACATCACCGAACACGGCGTCAACACCTACCCCGAGTTCGGCGAACCCGACGTCGTCGCCGACGGGTCCGGCATCCGCACGGACGGCGGGACCGCCAGCGCCGGCGACATCGAACTCGTCATGGCCGTCGTCCGCCCCGACCGACTCGGCAAGGTCAAGCAGGCCCTCGCCGAGGTCGGTGCGCCGTCGCTGACGGTGACGAACGTGAGCGGGCGGGGCAGTCAGCCAGCCAAGAAGAGCCAGTGGCGCGGCGAGGAGTACACCGTCGACCTCCACCAGAAGGTGAAAATCGAGTGCGTCGTCGCCGACGTGCCCACCGAGGACGTCGTCGCGGCCATCCGCGACGCGGCCAACACCGGCGAACCCGGCGACGGCAAGATATTCGTCCTCCCCGTCGAGAACGCGACGCAGGTACGGACGGGCAAGGAGGGAACGTCCGCGGTCTGAAGCCAACCCCTCCGACGCGCGTGCCGGCCAACGACTCGGTACCTTCTTTTCGCCGGCGAATCGAAGCCGGGGACATGAACCACGACCGTTCGCGGGAACTGTACGACCGTGCGCTGTCGGTGCTTCCCGGCGGCGTCAACTCCTCGGTGCGGGCGACGCGGCCGTACCCCTTCTTCGTCCAGCGCGGTGACGGCGCACACGTCGTCGACGCCGACGGCAACCGCTATCTCGACTACGTGATGGGCTACGGGCCGTTGCTCTACGGCCACGACGCGCCCGACCCGGTGCAGTCGGCGATTCAGTCGCACGCGAGCGAGGGACCGATGTACGGTGCGCCGACCGAAGTGGAGGTCGAACTCGCGGAGTTCGTCGCCCGCCACGTCCCGAGCGTCGAGATGGTGCGGTTCGTCAACTCCGGGACGGAGGCGACGGTGTCCGCCGTCCGCCTCGCCCGCGGCTACACCGGCCGCGACAAGATCGTCGTCATGCAGGGCGGCTACCACGGCGCACAGGAGTCGACGCTCGTCGCCGGCGGTCCCGACGACCCCCGTCCCTCCACGAACGGCATCCCGCAGTCCTTCGCCGAGCACACCATCCCCGTCCCCTTCAACGACGAGGCGGCCGTCCGCGAGGTGTTCGAGGAACGCGGCGAGGAGATTGCGGCGGTCCTGACCGAACCCATCCTCGCCAACAAGGGCATCGTGATGCCCGTCGACGGCTACCACGAGACGCTCCGCGACCTCTGTGACGACTACGGCTCCCTCCTCGTCTTCGACGAGGTCATCACGGGCTTTCGCGTCGGCGGCCTCCAGTGCGCCCAGGGCGCGTTCGGCGTCACGCCCGACGTGACCACCTTCGGAAAGATAGTCGGCGGCGGCTTCCCCGTCGGCGCAATCGGCGGCAAGGCCGAGATTCTGGAGTCCTTCACCCCCTCCGGCGACGTCTTCCAGTCGGGCACCTTCTCCGGCCACCCGGTGACGATGGCCGCCGGCCACGAGTATCTGAAGTACGCCGCCGAGAACGACGTCCACGACCACGTCGACCGCCTCGGCGAGAAACTCCGGAGCGGCATCGCGGACCTGCTCGCCGACCGCGCGCCGTCGTACACCGTCGTCGGCACGGCCAGCATGTTCAAGACCGTCTTCACCCGCCACGGGCCGGCGCAGGTCGACGGGCCCTGCGAGCGTGGCTGTGAGCAGCGCGAATCGTGTCCGCGCTACGACGACTGCCCGAAGACCGGCGCCGACGTGGGGCGCGCCGAGAGCGACCGCTGGGAGCGCGTCTTCTGGCACGAGATGAAAGAGCAGGGCGTCTTCCTCACCGCCAACCAGTTCGAATCGCAGTTCGTCTCCTACGCCCACACCGACGAGCACGTCGAGGAGACGCTGGAAGCGTACAAGGAAGCCCTTTAACGCGTCCCGTCGTTCGGTCGGCCATGTCGCGCCCTCCCGACGACGACGCGGACGCCGGTACCGACACACCGCCCGAATCGGCTGCGAGCGACGCTGACGACGCCTCTACCGTCGACTCCGAGTCGCGCGGCGACGCGGCCGCTATCGACGACTACCTCCCCGACGCCACGGTCGATTCGGGGTGGTGGTACTGGATTGCGGCCGTCCCCGTCTTCTTCGTCCTCTCCGCCGCCTTCGGCGTCGTCTTCGTCGGCACCGCCGTCCTCGGCCTCTTCGTCGGCGACGGCGGCGGCGTCGTCCTCCTGTTCGTCCTCGCGGGCCTGTTCGCCCTCGTCGGTCTCGTCCTCTCGGTGCTCTTTCCGCTGGCCGTCTACGTCGACGCGAAGGCGGTGTCGGCGGCGACCGTCGACTGGGACCCCGACCCCGTGCTGTACGGCCTCGTCGCCCTCGCCGGCGTCCTGATGACGGCGTTCGTCGTGAGCGTGCCCCTCGCGTGCTACTACCTCTACCGGCGTCACGGGGCCGTGGGCGTGCCGTGACCTCGGCGGACGGGTCCGTGGAACATCTCCGTCAGGGGGGAGCGTCCCCCGTCGAACGACCGGACGCCCCCGCCGAAAGGGCGGGCTTTTCACCCTCGGCCCCGGACGGGGGAACATGAGCACACGCGGGACGATACGGCTGGCCACGCGGGGGTCCGACCTGGCCCTCAGACAGGCCGAGAGCGTCCGAGAGGCGCTCGCCGAGCGCCGCTACGACGTCGAACTGGTCCAGGTCGCGACCCGGGGCGACGAAGTCCGCGACGAACTCATCCACCGCCTGGGCAAGACCGGCGCGTTCGTCCGGGCGCTCGACGAGCGCGTCCTCGACGGCGACGTCGACGGGGCCGTCCACTCGATGAAGGACATGCCGACGGAGATGCCCGACGACCTGGTCGTCGCGGGCGTCCCCGAGCGCGCGCCGGCGGGCGACCTGCTGGTGACGCCGAACGGGATGACGCTCGACGAACTCCCGTCGGGCGCGACGGTCGGCACGTCGTCGCTCCGGCGACAGGCCCAGCTCCTCGCCGAGCGGGCCGACCTCGACGTCGCGCCGCTCCGGGGGAACGTCGACACCCGCCTGGAGAAGCTGCTCGCGCCGGGGCTCCAGCGCGAGCACGAACGCCGCCTCGACGCCGAGGAGGGCGAGCGCGAGGAGACCCACGAGCGCACGCCCGAGGAGTGGTTCGACGACCTGACGGAACTCGAACGGCAGGCGCTCGGCCGCGAGGTCGAGACGGAGTACGACGCCGTCGTCCTCGCCGAAGCGGGCGTGCGACGGAGCGGCCTGCTCGACCAGGTCGAACACGAACGCCTCCCGAAGGGGGCGTTCGTGCCCGCACCGGGCCAGGGAGCCATCGCGGTGACGGCTCGCCGCGGCACGGACGCCGAAGACGGCCTCCACGAGGTGCTCGACAACCCCCGGACGCGGGTCGAGACGACCGTCGAGCGGACGGTGCTTTCGGAGGTCAACGGCGGCTGTATCGCGCCCATCGGCGTCCACGCCGTCCTCCGGGGCGAGAGCGTCCACGTCGACGCGCAGGTGTTCGCGACCGACGGAAGCGAGCGGCTCTCCCGGTCGGCGGACCTGCCGGTCGACGACCACGCCAACGCCGCCGTCGCCTTCGCCCGCGACCTGCGCGAGGCGGGGGCTGCCGACCTCGTCGAACGCGCCCGCGAGGAAGCCGAAGAATGACGATGCCGGACGCGGAGACGCGCCGGACGGCGCGGCTCACGGTCGCGGTGTTTCGCCCGGACGACGAACGAATCGACGACGCCGTCGAACTCCTCGACGCGCTCGGGGCGACGGCCGTCCCCGACCCGATGCTCGCCGTCGACCCGACGGGCGCGGTGCCCGCGGACGGCGACTACGTCGTCTTCACGAGCAAGACGGGCGCGGAACTCGTCGCCGACGCGGGGTGGGAGCCCGGCGACGCCACCGTCGCCGCCATCGGTCCGAAGACCGCCGCCGCCCTCCGTGACGCGGGCTACGAGGTCGACCTGCTCCCCGAGGAGTACACCTCCGCGGGGCTCGTCGCGGCACTGGAAGCCGAGGTGTCGGGCGCGCGCGTCGAAGTCGCCCGGAGCGACCACGGGAGCGACGTGTTGTTGGAGGGCCTGCGCGCGGCGGGCGCGGACGTCCACGAGACGGTGCTCTATCGCCTCGCCCGGCCGGAGGAGGCGGGGGAGTCGGCCGACCTCGTCGCCGAAGGCGACGTCGACGCCGTCTGTTTCACCTCGTCGCTGACGGTCGAACACTTCCTCGACGCGGCCGAAGCGCGCGGCGTCCGTGAGGCGGCACTCAAGGGGTTGGACGATGCCGTCGTCGGCGTCATCGGCGACCCGACGCGCGAGACGGCCGAAGCCCGCGGCGTCGACGTCGACGTGGTGCCCGACGAGGCGACCTTCGAGGCGCTGGCGACCGAGACCGTCGAGCGCGCCGCGCCGAGCCGCCACGGCTAGAACTTATCCCCGATGACGACCGATTCAGGGACGATGAACGCCGACGTGGACGGCGGAAGCGAGCGGACGGGGCCGGTCCCCGAACTCGCCGAGCGGGCGGCGGCGTGTGCCGACCGACTCCGCGCCGCCGACTCCGTCCTCCTGGCCTCACACATCGACGCCGACGGCCTGACCAGCGCCGCCGTCGCCGCCGCGGCGCTCGAACGCGCCGGCGTCCCGTTCGACGTGGTGTTCTCGAAACAGCTCGACGAGGCGGAAATCGCCGGCATCGCGGCGACCGACCACGAGACGGTCCTCTTTACGGACTTCGGGAGCGGCCAACTCGACGTCGTGTCGGCGTACGCCGAGCGGGGCGCGTTCACGCCCGTCGTCGCCGACCACCACCAGCCGGCGGACGCCGCCGTCGAGTACCACCTCAATCCCCTGCTGTTCGGCATCGACGGCGCGTCGGAACTCTCGGGCGCGGGCGCGAGTTACGTCCTCGCCCGGGCGCTGGAGGACGGCGGCGACAACCGCGACCTCGCGGCGCTGGCCGTCGTCGGGGCGGTCGGCGACATGCAGGGCGGCCCCGACGGCCTCCGCGGCGCGAACGCCGGCATCGTCGCCGAGGGCGTCGAGGCGGGCGTCCTCGCCGAGACGAAAGACCTCACGTTCTACGGCAAGCAGACCCGTCCCCTGCCGAAGCTACTGGAGTACGCGAGCGACGTTCGCATCCCCGGCATCACGAACGACGAGGCGGGGGCCATCTCCTTTCTCACCGACCTCGACGTCGACTGCCGCGCGGACGGCGAGTGGCGGCGGTGGGTCGACCTGACGGACGCGGAACGCCGGACCGTCGCCAGCGGCCTCCTGCGCCGGGCCGTCGCCAGCGGCGTCCCCGCCGACCGGGTGAACGAACTCGTGGGGACGACCTACACCCTCCTGGACGAACAGGTGGGGACCGAACTGCGCGACGTGAGCGAGTTCTCGACGCTCCTGAACGCGACGGCGCGCTACGAGCGCGCGGACGTCGGCCTCGCGGTCTGTCTCGGAAACCGCGGCGACGCCCTCGACCGGGCGCGGAGGCTCCTCCGGAACCACCGCAAGAACCTCTCGGAGGGCCTCCAGTACGTGAAGTCGACCGGCGTCACCGTCGAGGACCACCTCCAGTGGTTCGACGCGGGGGCGAACATCCGGGAGACCATCGTCGGCATCGTCGCGGGGATGGCCTACGGAGCGGACGGCGTCGACCGCGACAGGCCCATCGTCGCGTTCGCGGCCGCGGACGACGACGAGGTGAAGGTGTCGTCGCGGGGGACGCACGTACTCGTCCGTCGGGGCCTGGACCTCTCTGCCGTCATGCGCGAGGCGTCCCGCGCCGTCGGCGGCGACGGCGGGGGCCACGACGTCGCCGCCGGGGCGACCATCCCCGCCGGGGAGCAGGACGCCTTCGTCGACGAGGCGGACCGACTCGTCGGCGAACAGCTCGATAGCGGCGGCTGACCGACGTCGCGCCAGTTTGGCGGTAGATACATCTACTAGCCGGGAGTACCGGCAGGCAACATGAGCCACCGAGCACGGGGGCGGCGCGAGGCCCCCGCCGGCGACGTGGGGTGAGAGCGATGGCTCCGACACCCCGCGGGCGCGCACAGAGCAACGTCATCGGCGTCGTGTTACTGCTCGGCCTGGTCATCGCCGGGACGACGGGGGTGTTGGTCCTCGGCGGGAGCGCGCTGTCGGACATGGAGGGACGGATGACCGTCCAGCAGGCCGAACTCGCCATGACGAACCTCGACCGGAAGGTGAGCAACGTCGCCCTGGGGACGACGGAGTCGGGGCGCGTTCGACTCGGCGGACGCACCGCGGCGGTAAACGGGTCGGCAGGGACGATAACCGTCGAACAGATCGGCTGTAGTGCGTGTCCGCGGTCGCTCGCGAGCACCGACCTCGGGGCCGTGCGGTACGAGCAGGGGGAGACGGTCGTGGCCTACCAGGGCGGCGGCGTCTGGCGCAAGGAGGGGTCGTACACGCGAATGGTATCGCCGCCGGAGTTCCACTACCGGCGGGGCACGACCGCGACGGGCGAACCCACGCTTACCTTCCCGCTGGTCGTCCTGCGTGGCGACTCGTCGGCGAGCACGCTGGCCTTCGAGCGGGCGGACTCGCGCGAGGTGTTTCCGGACCCGAGCGCGGGCCGGGAGAATCCGCTCGGGTCGGGGAGCGTTCGAATCACCATCGAGAGCGACTACTATCGGGGCTGGGCTCACTACTTCGAGTCGCGGACGGACGCCGAGACGGTGACCGTCGACGGGGCGAACCGGACCGTCTCGGTCGTCCTCAGCATCCCGGGCAAGAGCCGCGAGGTCACGGACTCCATCGCGTCCCGGTCGCCCACGGTCCGCGTGCAGGGCGGGGCGACCGTGGATAGCTACAACTCGTCGCTGGGGAGTTACGCGGCGACGCGGGGGTCGGCGGGCGACGTCTACGTCGGCGAGGACCTCGCGAACGCCGGTGGCGGAACCGTTTACGGGGATATGCACGTCGACGGCGACTTCGACGGCGGCGGGGGCACGGAGGTGACGGGCCAGTTGGTGGTCGACGGCGACGTGACGCTGGGCGGCGGCGTCGACGTCGACGGCGAGATCATCGCGGACGGCGACCTCTACGTCAGCGGCGGGACGCAGATCGACAGCCCGGTTGCGGTGAGCGGCCGGGTCGTCGAGACGGGCGGGGGCGTCCACGTCACCAGAGACGTCGTGGCGGGCGGGGACTACGCGAGCAGCAGCGGGACGATAGACGGCGACGTCTACGTCGGCGGGGACTTCCATCCGGCCTGGGGACAGAACATCGACGGCAACCTCACGACGGGGGGCGAGTACAGGAACGGTACCATCTCGCCGGGCGTCGCCGGGACGGTCACCGAACACGCCCCGCCGCCGGACCTGAGCGCGGTGGAACCGGCGCGGAACCTGAAGCCGCCGAACCTCGAACCCATCGACGGCACCATCTCGGGGCGAGTGAGCGCCGCCACCGCGTCGAACGACAACACGGGGAGCGACGCCGCCCGGGTCGAGGCGGGCAACTGCGGCGGCGGGTACTCGTCCTGTACCCTGACGAACGGCACCTACCACCTCGATAGCCTCCCGCTGAACAGCGACCACCTCACCTTCGACACCACCGGCGGCCCCGTCTACGTCGCCGTCGACGGCGACGTCTCCTCGACCGGCGGTTCGACCGTCGACGTGGTCGGGCCACACGAGGTCCACGTCTACGCGACCGGCGACTACACCCTGAAGTCGGACTGGACGAGCGTCGACCAGCGCGGCGACCAGGTCTGGCTCTACGGGACGAGTTCGTCGACGGTGACGATAACGGGCGGGGCGACCGTCTACGGCGTCGTCTACGCGCCCGGCAATCAGGACATCGAGGTCACCGGCGGGGCGGAGGTGTACGGCGCGCTCGTCGGCGGCGTGAGCACGGTCCAGGGCGGGACGGCCGTCCACTACGACACGGTGTTGAGCGACCGGAAACCACGCCTGCTGGCCGACAGCGGGCCGCCGGTCACGTATCTCCACATCCGAGTCAACGAGGTTCGGGTCGAGGAGGGATAGCGGTCCGCGACCGGCCGACTTTTGCGCGTCGCCGGACAACCTCGAACCATGACCGACTTCGACCCCGAGAAGTTCGAAGACAAGTACGTCCACTACTTCCCCGAACTCCAGCGCGCGTACAAGAACGCCTTCGAGACGATGAACGACGCGTTCGATTCGGAGCTCGTCCACGCCATCGACCAGCAGATTCTGAACGAGTCCGAGCCGATGTACGAGGACGGCGAGTTCCGTATCGACCTCCCCGAGAGCCCGAAAGAACGGCTCACGGCGGTCGTCGTCGACGACGAGAAACTGGAGGCGACGCTGGAGCGCTACCGCGAGGAGTTGCGGGGAGAACTCCGGCGCGTGTTCGGGACGAACTAGTCACCCGGTCGGGGCGAGTCCGACGCCGGGCACTCACTCCAGCGTCGCGGAATCCCGGACGGGGGGTTCCGGGCGCGGGCCGTCGGAGCCGATGCGGAGTTCGATGCGTTCGCTGGTGAGCGCGTAGACGTTCATCTCCCGTCCCTTCGCGGAGTACCAGGTGCCGACGTCGGCGACGACGCCGGCGTCACGGAGATTTTCGAGGTGGTACCGGGCGTTCTGGAGCGTGGTGTCTACCCGGCCCGTGAGGTCGGAGACCGTCGCGGGGCCGTCTTCGAGGGCGGCGAGGATGGCGCGTGCCGTCTCACAGGAGAGCGAGTCGAGGAGCGCCGTCGACTCGTCGTCGGTCAGGTCGACGACGGACAGCGACGCGGGCGTGTGGTCGATGGAGGGCCGATGCGGGAGCGGACTGGACATGGTTTCGAGTTCCGGATCGAGCCGTGCGTTCGCTCTGTTCGGCTCGTTCCGAACAATCGGACCAAACGATTTAATGGTTACGGAATCTACGGTAGTTCCACGAATGCCTGTCGCTGCGAAGACGCCGGCCGTCGTTCGGACGACACATGACCGGTGACGAACGTTCGGCGGTGCGTGAGGAGGTCGTCGAGTCGCTGGCGCGGTCCGCGGAGGTGTACGGCCTGAGTCGGAGCGCCGGCCGGGTGTACGGCACCCTCTACTTCTCGCCGGACCCGCTGTCGATACCGGAACTCGTCGAGGAGACGGGCTACGCGAAGTCGACCATCAGCAACGTGACGCGGAAGCTCACGCGAATCGGGATGGTCCGGCGGCGTTCCTCCGGCGGGGGCGGCCGACGCGTCCAGTTCGAACCCGTGACGGACTTCTGGTTCGTCGTCGGCGACGTCCTCCGCCAGTACGCCCACCGCGAGATGCAGACGACGCGGCGAACGCTCGACCGCGCCCTCGACCGTCTCGACGACGTCGACGGGGACGCCGCCCGCGAGGACGCGGAGCGCATCCGAGCGCTCGACGCGCAGTACGACCAGCTAGAGACGCTGCTCGAACTGGCGGTCGACCACTCGACCGAGGAGTTGATCGAGGCCATCGAGCAGTACGAGGCGTAGCGACCCGGACGTGGGCGTCCGCGCCGCTCACCAGAAGACGGTGTACGTACAGACGTCGTCGCCCTCGCGGCGACACCTGTCGCCGCGTTCCTCGACGAAGACGAACGACTCGACCGGTGCGTAGCGCTGTGCGGCGGCGCGCACGAGTCCCCGGTCGAAGACGCAGGGGTAGGGGTTCTCGCACCTGACCTCGCCGGCCCGGTCGTCGGTTCGTTCGAACCGGTAGGAGCCGATGTCGCCGCCGCGGTGGTTGCGCTGGTAGGCACGGTCGATTGCGCGCAGTCCCTCCCCGACGCCGGAGAGTCCGGTGGGCCAGTCCGCCGCGTCCGGCAGTTGTTCGCCGAGTCTGTCGAGAATGTGTGGCTCCAGGTCCTCGGCGATGGCCTCGACGGTGTTCAGCCAGGCCTGCTGGGGATACCACTCGTCGGGCGACGGGTCCTCGATGCCGTTCGCCGCCAGCACCTCGCGGGCCCGTTCCCGGTGTGCCGGCGAGAAGCGGGCGAGCGCGTCGTCGACGACGGTGAGAATCGTCTGTCCGTGAACCTCCACGTCCGGGTCGAACGCCTCGTACGTCGCCATGGGCGGAACCGAAGCGTTTCCGCGGGATATAGATTCAGGTTTTCGAGGTGTTGCCGTCGGCCTCGCGTCGCCGACGGGGGACCCGGCGACTGCTCCCGGCGGCGTCACCTGAAGCGGTCGAGGCGGCCCCGCGACCGGAGATTGGGGGCGGAGCCAAAGGCCTAAGACCGTCGGCGACCAATCCGGGAGTATGAGTACCGACGCTCAGGACTCCGACGACGACCTCCGCGAGCGCATCACGAACTTCCTGCGCCGGAACTTCCCGCAGATTCAGATGCACGGCGGGAGCGCCGCCATTCAGGGCCTCGACCGCGAGTCGGGCGAGGTGACCATCCAGCTCGGCGGTGCCTGCTCGGGCTGTGGCATCTCCCCGATGACCATCCAGGCCATCAAGAGCCGCATGGTCAAGGAGATTCCCGAGATTACGAAGGTCCACGCCAACACCGGCATGGACGGCGGCGGCCACGGTGGCGGGGGCATGGAACCGTCGTTCCCCGGCGAGACGTCCGACGACGGCGGCAGCGACGAAGGACCGCAGGCCCCGTTCTAACGCGCTCGTTTCCCGCGTTTTTCGATGTCGACAGCGGCGGCGCTCGGCGGCGTCCGCGTAGTACAGCGGAGCGACGGCGCACGCCAGAGCCGACAGCCCGCACCGAGGACGGCGGCGCACGCCGACCACCTACACTTTAGTCGAACTCGCTCCTTGCTCACGCCATGAACGCCCGAGAACTCTCCGTGAGTGCGGAGTATCTCGTCCGTCCGGAGTACGGCGCGGACTGGCGGGAGGAACTCGAAGAGTTCGCCGCACGGAGGGACGTCGAGTCGGCGTGGTTCTCCGGCCTCGGGTCGCTCCAGGACGCGGAGGTGTGGTACTACGATCAGGCCGACCGGGAGTACCGGTCGGTCCGGTTCGACGAACCCGTCGAGGTGGCAGCCTGCGTCGGCAGCCTCTCCCTGCTCGACGGCGAACTGTTCGCCCACACGCACGCCGTCCTCTCGCGGCCGAGCGGGCAGGCGCTCGCGGGGCACCTCGACGCCGGAACCGTCTTCGCCGGCGAACTCTATCTCCGGGCCTTCGAGGAACCGCTCGACAGAACGTACGACGAGGACACCGGTTTGGACCTCCTGCTGTGACGCCCGACGACGAGCGGTACTTCGAGCGGATGGAAGCCCGCCTCGACGAGGCGTTCGACCTCGCCGAGGCGGCGAAAGCGCAGGGTGCAGACCCCAGACCGGAGGTCGAAATCCCGGTCGCAAAGGACATGGCCGACCGGGTGGAGAACATCCTCGGCATCGACGGCGTCGCCGAGCGCGTCCGCGAACTCGAAGGCGAGATGAGCCGCGAGGAGGCGGCCCTGGAACTCGCGAAGGACTTCGCCGAGGGCCGCGTCGGCGACTACGACAGCAAGGCCGGCAAGGTCGAGGGCGCGGTCCGGACTGCCGTCGCGCTCCTCACCGAGGGCGTCGTCGCCGCGCCCATCGAGGGCATCGACCGGGTCGAGATCCTGGAGAACGACGACGGCTCCGAGTTCGTCAACGTCTACTACGCCGGCCCGATTCGCTCCGCCGGCGGGACGGCACAGGCGCTCTCGGTCCTCGTCGCCGACTACACCCGGACGCTGGTCGGCCTCTCGGAGTACGAGGCCCGGTCCGACGAAGTCGAGCGCTACGCCGAGGAGATTACCCTCTACGACAAGGAGACGGGCCTCCAGTACTCGCCGAAGGACAAGGAGTCGAAGTTCATCGCGAAACACATGCCCATCATGCTCGACGGCGAGGCGACGGGCGACGAGGAGGTGTCGGGCTTTCGCGACCTCGAACGCGTCGACACCAACAACGCCCGCGGCGGGATGTGTCTCGTCCTCGCCGAGGGCATCGCTCTCAAGGCCCCCAAAATCCAGCGTTACACCCGCAACCTCGACGAGGTCGACTGGCCGTGGCTCCAGGACCTCATCGACGGCACCATCGGCGAGGACGACGGCGCGGGCGACGAGGCCGAGGACGGCGACGCGGCGGACGGCGGCGACGCGGCGGACGGCGGCGACACGGAGGCGGGCGACGAACCGGGCGCGACGGGGCCGCCGCGCGTCGACCCGACGCAGAAATACCTGCGCGACCTCATCGCCGGCCGCCCCGTCTTCGGCCACCCGAGCGAGTCGGGGGGCTTTCGCCTCCGCTACGGTCGCGCCCGCAACCACGGCTTTGCCACCGCAGGCGTCCACCCCGCGACGATGCACCTCGTCGACGACTTCCTCGCCACCGGGACGCAGATCAAGACCGAGCGCCCGGGGAAGGCGGCGGGCGTCGTCCCCGTCGACAGCATCGAGGGACCGACGGTGCGCCTCGCCAACGGCGACGTCCGACGCATCGACGACCCGGCGGAGGCACTGGAGGTGCGAAACGGCGTCGAGGAGATTCTCGACCTGGGCGAGTACCTGGTCAACTACGGCGAGTTCGTCGAGAACAACCACCCCCTCGCGCCCGCCTCCTACACCGTCGAGTGGTGGGTCCAGGAGTTCGCGGCCACCGACTGCGACGTCCAGGCGCTCCGCGACAACCCCCACGTCGACCTCGACGACCCGTCGGCGACCGAGGCGCTCGCGTGGGCGACGGAGTACGACGCCCCGCTACACCCGACCTACACCTACCCCTGGCACGACGTCTCGGTCGACGACTTCGAGACGCTCTCCGACGCCGTCGCGGGCGGCGACGTCGTCGCCGACGAGAGCGAGACGTCGGAGTCGACTCGGGCGAAGAGCGACGGCGGCGTCGCGATTGACTCCGACGGCGACGCTAGCGCGGGCGTTCTCGTCGTCGACCGGACGGAGACGACCCGCCGCGTCCTCGAACGCCTACTCGTGCCCCACACCCAGACCGACGAGACGCTCCGCGTCCCCGACTGGCGACCGCTCGTTCGGTCACTCGGCGTCGCCGTCCACGACGACGGCGACGGCGTCTCGTTCGAACGCGAGTGGGACGCCCTCTCGACGGCGGTCCGCGAGTGGGCCGGCGGCGACAACGCCGTGAAGGCGGTCAACGAGGTGGCTCCCTTCGAGGTCAGGGAGCGAGCGCCGACCCGCATCGGCAACCGGATGGGTCGCCCGGAGAAGTCGGAGAGCCGCGACCTCTCGCCCGCGGTCCACACGCTCTTTCCCATCGGCGAGGCGGGCGGGAGTCAGCGCGACGTCGGCGAGGCGGCGCGCCACCGCGGCGACCACGGCCGCGGCGTCGTCGAAGTCGAAGTCGGCCAGCGCCGCTGTCCCGACTGCGGGACCGACACCTACGAGACGCAGTGTCCCGACTGCGGCACCCACACGGAACCGCACTACGAGTGCGATTCCTGTGGCACCGTGGTCGAGCCCGACGAATCCGGGCGCGTCCACTGCGAGCGTTGCGACTTCGACGTGACGAGTCCGGCCTACCGGACGATAGACGTCGGCGAGACGTTCCGCGACGCCCTCGACGCCGTCGGCGAACGCGAGGCGTCGTTCCAGATACTGAAAGGCGTCAAGAGACTCTCCTCGGCGAACAAGACGCCCGAACCCGTCGAGAAGGGCATCCTCCGTGCGAAACACGACGTCAGCGCGTTCAAGGACGGCACCGTCCGCTACGACATGACCGACCTGCCGGTGACGGCGGTCAGACCGGCGGAACTCGACGTGACGGCCGAGGACTTCCGCGAACTCGGCTACGAGACGGACGTCGAGGGCGACCCCCTCCGGTTCGACGACCAACTGGTCGAACTGAAGGTCCAGGACGTCGTCCTCTCGGACGGCGCGGCCGAACACCTCCTGCGGACGGCCGACTTCGTCGACGACCTCCTCCAGTCGTTCTACGACTTGCCGCCCTTCTACGAGGTCGAGGAGCGCGACGACCTGGTGGGGGAACTCGTCTTCGGGATGGCTCCCCACACCTCCGCGGCCGTGGTGGGACGAGTCGTGGGGTTCACGTCGGCGGCGGTGGGGTACGCTCATCCGTACTTCCACGCCGCAAAGCGGCGGAACTGCTTCCATCCGGAGACGAAAATCCGGTATCGAGACGAGAACGAAACGTGGCATCACGGGACGATTCGGACGTTCGTCGAAGAACGACTCGACGACGAGACGGCCCGCGAAGACGACTACGGAGCGCTCGTACAGGAACTCGAGGGCGACGTGTTCGTCCCGTCGGTGGACGAAGACGGAAATCAGGTGGTACGGCCGGTCCAGGCGGTGTCGAAACACGCCGCACAGGATCACTTCGTTCGGATTGCGACGGCGGACGGCCACGAGCTAACGGTGACGCCGGACCACTCGATGATTCGGTGGAACGAGGGCCACGAAGAGGTGTCCGCGTTCGAGTTAGCCGTCGGCGACACGGTTCCCGTTCCCACGAGTCCCGAGATACTGGTCGGTTCGCCGACGTCGTCCCCGACCTCGTCGGTGGCGACGGCGGACGATGGCGTCGCCGTCGACCACGTCACCTCCGTCGAGTACGTCGAGAGCACGGTCGAACACACCTACAATCTGACCGTCGCCGACACCCACTCGCTGGTGGCCGAGGGAGTGTATCAAAAGCAGTGTGACGGCGACGAGGACTGCGTGATGCTCCTCCTCGACGGCCTGCTCAACTTCTCGAAGGAGTTCCTGCCGGACCAGCGCGGCGGGCGCATGGACGCGCCCCTGGTGATGTCCTCGCGCATCGACCCCGCCGAAATCGACGACGAGGCGCACAACATGGACGTCGTCGAGCGGTACTCCCGCGAGTTCTACGAGGCGACCCTGGAGATGGCCGACCCCGAGGAAGTCGACGTCGAAATCGCCGAAGACAGCCTGGGGACGGAGACGCAGTACCACGGCTTCGACCACACCCACGACACCACCGACATCGCGCTGGGGCCGGACCTCTCGGCGTACAAGACGCTCGGGTCGATGATGGAGAAGATGGACGCCCAGCTGGAGCTAGCGCGCAAACTCCGCGCGGTCGACGAGACGGACGTCGCCGAGCGAGTCATCGAGTACCACTTCCTGCCGGACCTCATCGGCAACCTCCGGGCCTTTTCCAGACAGGAGACGCGGTGTCTCGACTGCGGCGAGAAGTATCGGCGGATGCCCCTGACCGGCGAGTGCCGGGAGTGTGGCGGCCGGGTCAACCTCACCGTCCACCGGGGGTCGGTGAACAAGTACATGGACACCGCCGTCCGCGTCGCCGAGGAGTTCGGCTGTCGCGACTACACGAAACAGCGCCTCGAAGTGCTCGAAAAGAGCTTAGAGAGCATCTTCGAGAACGACAAGAACAAGCAGTCGGGAATCGCGGACTTCATGTGAACCGGTCGACGGCACATCAGGTCCGACTCATAGTGATTACTGTAACTGTTTACCGGTGGTTCGCTGAACCGTCTCGGCGAACCACCGGTAATGACTTACAGTAATCACTATCACGAGCGCCGCCGGGTTCTGCATCCCGTCTTTGACGCCGCGGTGGACGAGGGCGACGTTGACGGGATAGGCGACGAGGAGGCCGACGGTGAGCGA
Source organism: Haloferacaceae archaeon (assembly GCA_042216495.1). Lineage (GTDB taxonomy): Archaea > Halobacteriota > Halobacteria > Halobacteriales > Haloferacaceae > Salinirarus. The sequence goes on along the minus strand of JBDGTU010000039.1, from coordinate 2,425 downwards.
GAAGACCAGGCTGGTCCAGAAGAGGACGTCGCCGACGTGAGCCTCGCCGGCGAGCGCCGCCACGACGACGACGGCCCACACTGCGAGAACGACAGGATTCGTGAGCAGGCGTTCGAGGAATCGTTCCAGAGGCATCCCTCTCGTCCAGTTCGCCGTCCCGGCTTTCCTGCCTTCGGGCTAGTCATCCGAATCCGACACCCCGCAATTCTTCGGAATCCGAAGCGATAGCGAAGGGGCGAGGCCGCACAAGAGGTGGGGTCCACGCTTAAGGACCACGCCGACGAAACGTCGCGTATGGCGGACGAGACTTCCGGAGTCACCATCGGTTCGCGGGTCTACGACGGCGACGGCGAGGAACTGGGAACGATTCGGGGCGTCACCGACGACGGCTTCGTCGTCTCGACCCGCGAGGGCATCGAGGCGCTCTCCGTCGAACACGAGCGCGCGGGCCACGAGTTCGGCGAGGGAGAGTTGATGTGGCGATGCAACGAGTGCGGCGCGATGGGGGACATCGAGGAACTCCCCGACTCGTGTCCCGACTGCGACGCACCGCGCGAGGACATTTACTACTACATCGACGACTGAAGCGCGTCGAGCGATAGCGACGCCGACGGTCGAACTGCGATGCCGATGACCGAATTTCGACGCCGATGGCCGAACTTCGACGCCGACGGCCGAACTTCGACAGGGCGGCACGCTACTCCAGGTAGCCGAGGTCCCGCAGTCGCTCCTGTGCCTCGGCGTCCATGTCGTCGACGGCGTCGTCGGTGACGTCGGCGTCGTCGACGCCGGTCCACGCGCCGCCGACGTCGCGTTCGAACGCCGCGAGGGCGCGCTCGGTGGCGGCGACGGCGTCGTCGGCGGCGTCCGCGAGGTTCGACGTCTCGCCGGGGTCGGCGTCGAGGCGGTAGGCCTCGTCGGGGATGCGGTCGATGCGGACGTACTTCGCGTCGGGACGCCGGGCGGCGCGCATCCGCGAGTAGAAGCGCGACTCCTCGTCGAGCGAGATGCCGGCGGCCGCCGCTTTCTCCTCCAGTTGTTTGAGTTCGACCACGGGCCGGGAGTATTCGACGAAGGCGTACTCGCCGTCGTCGCCGGCCGCCTGACCGGGGTCGGGGTCGGCGACGTCGGCGAAGTCCCGGTAATCGGACGCGAGCAGCGACCGCGTCCGGTCGAGGGGGACGGCCGTCTCGCCGGGGGCGGCCGGGTCGCCGCCCGCGACGTCGAGGGCGTCGAGGACGGTGTGGTAGCAGTCGAGGAGTTCGACGGTGTCCGCGCGCCGGTCGGCGTCGAGGGCCGGATGCTTGACCAGCAGCGGGACGTTGACGAGGGGGTCGTAAAGGCAGAACTCGTGGCCGTAGAGGCCGTGTTCGCCGTGGAGTTCGCCGTGGTCGGCACAGACGACGACCGCGGTGTCGTCCCAGCGCCCCGTCTCTTTCAGGTGGTCGAACAGGCGGGTGAGTTGCGCGTCGATGTGGGCGATTTCGGCGTCGTAGAGGTTCCGAATCGCGTCCCACTCGTCGTCGTCGACGTCGCGCGCGCCGGCGTTGTACTCCTTGGAGTTCTGGCACACCGCGGTCGAGTCGACGCCGGGGGCGAACTCCTCGGCGAACTCCTCGGGCGGGTGGTAGGGGAGGTGGGCGTCCATCAGGTTGACGAACGCGAAAAAACCCTCCGAGTCGTCGGACGCCGCGGACTCGTCGACGAACTCGATGGTCCGGTCGATTACGGCGGGCGTCTTGGAATCCGCTCCCTCGCCGCCGGCGAGATACTCGTGGGCGGTGTTGCCGAGGCTGACGAGTTTGTCGGCGACGGCGCGGAGCGACTCGTTGTCGTTGAGCGTCCGCCACGCCCGGGCGAGCGGCCCCGAGAGGAAGTCGCCCGGCATCACCTCGAAGAAGTTGTCCTGGTCGTCGAAGCCGTCGGTCAGATGGGTGTAGGGCGTTATCCACGCGTTCGAGGAGTAACACGCGGTGTCGTAGCCGGCGGCCGAGAGCGTCTGGGCGAGCGTCGTCGTCCCCTCCAGGTAGGGGTTCTCCTGGTCCGCGCCGTGTCGGCTGGGATAGAGCCCCGTGAACAGGGACGCGTGGACGGGGAGCGTCCACGGGGCGGGGGCGACGGCCTCCTCGAACACCGTCGCCTCCTCGGCGAAGGCGTCGAGGCCGGGCGTCGTCGGCCGGTCGTACCCGTAGGGCGTGAGGTGGTCCTTCCGGACCGTGTCCATCACTACGAAGAGGACGTTCCCGGGCGAATCACGCTGCATATCCGCGTCTGGGGAGTTTGCGCCAATAAAGCCCCGGTATTATCGTAGCGTTCGTGAGTCGTCACACTCCTAGCCGCGGGAGCGCGTGCAATCGGGGCGGGAACGGGGTCGAACGCTACGACCGGTCGAACGCCGTCAGCGCCACGCCGGAAGGGACGCTGC
>JBDGTU010000001.1:38576-59181 GCA_042216495.1 Haloferacaceae archaeon | reverse complement strand
TCAGCGCGCCGATCTCCTTGGGCGAGAGGCCGACCTCGTCGGCGATGAACTTGCTTTTGAAGTACGTCTCGCCGTCCTGTGCTTTCTCGACGAGGAACTGCTTCAGTCGTTCCTCTTTCGAGGGCGCGTCTGCCGCGTCGGGCTTGGTGGAGGGTTTGGTTGCGCTCATCGCATCTACTCCTCTCTCCCACATCCTGTTATAAAGACAGGAACGTTCGGAGCAGTTCGGGTTCTTTCACGATTTTTGGGGCGACCAGCGGAACGTTCAGGACTCTTCACGAGAGCTTGAGACATTTTATCGACATACGTAATCGATTCGTTCGCGTCTAAATCACTGAATACAATATCCGCGTGTAGTCGGGGGGAGAGGCGTCGGTCGACGGGAAAATGGGAGGGAATCAGCGATTCCGTGGCTCAGGCGCGGTCGTGGACCCAGAACTCCTCGTCGACGGTCGTCTCCTTTTTGAAGATGGGGACTTCGTCCTTGAGGCGGTCGATGCCGTCCTCGACGGTGCGGAACGCCTCGTCGCGGTGGCCCGCGAGAACGACGACGAAGACGATGTCCTCGCCGTCCTCGATGACGCCCGTGCGGTGGTGCATCAACACCTCCTGGACGCCCTCGCGGGCTTCGAGTTCGCGTCCGATGGCGGCCATCTTCTCCTCGGCGACGCCCTCGTACTTCTCGAACTCCAGGCGTTCGGTTCGCGGGTCGTCCTCGGCGTCCCGGGCGCGAACGCGGCCGGTGAAAGTGGCGATAGCGCCCGCCCGGTCGGCCCGGGGCGACGCCTTCGCCCGGGCGACGAGGGAGTCGAGGGTCACGTACGGGTCGACGGCGTCGGCGACGTCGATGAGGGCGTCGACGTCGGCCGAATCGGGGTCGTCGACGGTGTGGACCACGTCGCCGGCCGTCTCGACGTCGCCGACGGTGACCGTCGGCAGGCGGGTCCGGGAGTAGTCGGCCACGAGGGCGTAGTCGTACCGAGCGGACAGCGAGTCGAGAAGGTCCGTCAGCGTCCGGTCCTCGCCGGCACCGATCCACGAACCGTCGCCGGAGAGGCCGTACGAGGCCGCCGCCGAGACGTCTCGGGAGGCGGTTTCGGGGAGCGGTTCGACCGTCGCGACGGTGCCGTCGAGGCGAGGCGCGAGGCGTTCGACGAGCGACGTCGCACCGGGACCGACGACAGCGAGCGCGTTCATACCCCGAACGCAGGCACCGAACGGCTTTAGTGTTGTCTCGCGCCCGGGCCGCGTCGTCCCGTCGCTCCGGAGTTGACAACCCTTAAGGCCGACTCAGGGCTACCCGACGCCAATGAGAGTCGTCATTTCTATCGGCGGGAGCGTCCTCGCGCCGGATCTCGACGTGGGACGCGTCGAGGGCCACGCGGCGGTCGTCGAATCCCTCGCGGACGAAGGGTGTGAACTCGGGGCCGTCGTCGGCGGCGGCGGGGTCGCCCGCGACTACATCGACGCCGCCCGCGACCTGGGCGCGAACGAGGTCCAGCTCGACCAGATCGGCATCGACGTGACCCGCATCAACGCGCGCCTCCTCGTGGCGGCGCTGGGCGACTTCGTCGACCCGACGCCCGCTCACGACTACGAGGAGGCCGGCGACGCCATCCGCCGAGGCGACGTCTGCGTGATGGGTGGCGTCATGCCGGGGCAGACGACGGACGCCGTGGCCGCCGCCCTCGCCGAGTACATCAACGCCGACCTGCTGGTCTACGCGACGAGCGTCGACGGCGTCTTCAGCGCCGACCCGGGAACCGACGCCGACGCCGAGAAGTACGGGACGCTGACGCCGTCGGACCTCGTCGACGTCATCGCGCCGATGAGTCGGAGTGCTGGGGCCTCGGCCCCGGTCGACCTGCTCGCGGCGAAACTCATCGAACGCGCCGGGATGCGTACCGTCGTCCTCGACGGGACGAACCCCGAAGCCGTCGAGACGGCCGTCCTGCGGGGCGAACACACCGGGACCGACGTCGTTCCGGAAGGGAACGGGGCGGAGCCGACCTACTGGTCACAGCGATGAGCGACCCGGGACACCACGCCTTCTGGGCCGACGACGTCGCCGACGAGGTCGAGGCGCGCGACCCCACCGACCCAATCGTCGTCAAGGGCGGCGTCTCGCCCTCGGGCATCCCCCACGTCGGCCACTTCAACGAAATCATGCGGGGCTACTTCGTCGCGGAGGTCCTGCGCGAGCGCGGCCACGAGGTCAGACAGGTGTTCACCGCCGACGACAGGGACGCGCTCCGGAGTCTCCCCCGGAAACTCGCCGACGCCGACTGGACCGTCGTCGACCTGGGCGACGTGGACGCGGGCGCGCTCGGCCGGAATCTCGGCACGCCCTACACCGACATCCCCGACCCCTTCGGCGAGGCGGACTCCTACGGCGCACACTTCACGCGCCTCCTCCGGCGGAGCGCCGAGATGGTCGACGTCCCCATCGAGATGGTTTCGAACACCGAGATGTACGAGCGCGGCGACTTCGAGGCCGTCACCCGGGAGGTCCTCGCGAACGCCGACGCCGCCCGCGAAGTGCTGGCGAAATACCAGGACAAGGTCGACGACGACTACGTCCCCTTCATGGCGCAGTGCTCCGAGTGTGGGATGCTCACGCAGGACATCACGTCCGTCGACCTCGACGGCGGCACCGTCTCCTACCGGTGTTCCGGCCTCGACGCCGGCGGCAAGCACATCGACGGCTGCGACCACGAGGGGACGGCGACGCTCCGGGAGGGAAAGCTCCCGTGGCGCTTCGAGTGGCCGGCCCAGTGGAAGGTACTCGACGTCGACTTCGAGCCGTTCGGCAAGGACCACGCCGAGGGGTCGTGGCCGAGCGGGAAGGACATCGCGGAGAACGTCCTCGGTATCGAGCCCCCGGTGCCGATGGTGTACGAGTGGTTCACGCTGAACGGCGAACCGCTCTCCTCGTCGTCGGGGAACGTCGTCACCGTCGACGAGATTCTCGACCTCCTCGAACCCGAAGTGCTCCGGTACTTCTTCGTCCGGAACCCGAAGAAGGCCAAGGACCTCGACCTCGAACGCCTCGACCTGCTCGTCGACGAGTTCGACCGCTTCGAGCGCATCTACTTCGGCGAGGAGACCGACGAGGACCTGGAACCGCTGGCCGACCGGGCCTACCCCTTCGTCGTCGACGAGGTGCGCGAGGGGCGCGTGCGCCTGCCCTACACCTTCGCGGCGGTCCTCGGCATGACCGACGACCGGGACCTCCGCGTGCGCATGGCCCGGAACGAGGGTCACTTCGACGACGACACGCCCGAGTGGGCCGTCGAAGACGCCCTCGACCGCGTCGAGAAGGCGCGGACGTGGGCCGAGCGGATGGACAACGAATACAACTACCGCCTGCAGGCCGAACTGCCCGACGCCGACGTCGACCCGGCGGTCGATGACGCCCTCGACGACCTGGCCGACTTCGTCGCCGCGGGCCACGATGGCGAGGAGATTCAGGGCGAGATGTACGAGGCCGCCCGCCGCCACGACGTCGAGGTGGGCGACTTCTTCGCCGCCGGATACCGCCTCTTCTTCGACGACACGCAGGGGCCACGCCTCGGCGAGTTCCTCGGCGAACTCGACCGGACGTTCGTCGTCGACCGACTCCGGCGCGAGCGGTAGTCGTCGACGCGACCCGCGGGGCGGAGTCGTGTGCGGTTTCGCGTAACCCGAACGCATATTGGCGCTCGTGACCCACTTTCGGCCGATGAACACGCTGCTCTGGGTCCTCGTCGGACTCCTCGCGTACGTCCTCCTCACGACGACGTTGCAGTCGCGCGGCTATCTCCCGTCGAATCTCCGGTTTCAGGGCCCGCTGACGACGCTCCACACGAAGCGGGGGCGGGCGTTTCTCGACAGGCTCGCCCGCCCGCGGCGCTTCTGGCGCGCGTGGAGCAACGTCGGCGTCGGCGTCGCCCTGGTCATCATGGCCGGGATGTTCGTCCTGCTCCTGTTTCAGGCGGTCTCCATCCTCCGGAATCCGCCGGCTCCCTCGGCGGTCAATCAACCCCAGAACTACCTCGTCGTCCCCGGCGTCAACCAGTTCCTGCCGCTGTCCGTCGCCCCCGAAATCGTCCTCGGGCTCCTCGTCGGCCTGGTCGTCCACGAGGGGGGGCACGGCCTGCTCTGCCGGGTCGAGGACATCGACATCGAGTCGATGGGCCTGGTCTTCCTGACGCTGATTCCCGTCGGCGCGTTCGTCGAACCGGACGAGGAGAGCCAGCGACGGGCAAACAGGGGGAGTCGCACGCGGATGTTCGCCGCGGGCGTCACCAACAACTTCGCCGTCGCTCTCGTCGCGTTCGGCCTCCTGTTCGGCCCGGTCGTCGCGTCCATCGGCCTCGCCCCGGGCGTCGCCATCGCTGGGACCTACGACGGGTCACCAGCCGCGGCCGCCGGCATCGCCAGCGGCGACCGGATTACCGCCGTCGCCGGGACGAACGTCACGACGGAGGCGGAACTCGACGCGGCCCTGCTGTCGACCGACGACCGAACCGTCCGGGTCGAAATCGACGGCGAACGCACCGTCTCGGTCGAGCGGGCGCTGGTGGTCGCGGGGTCCGTCGGCGACAATCCGGCGAACCTCTCAGTCGAGCGCGGCGGCGACCCGATTCGCGTAACCGCCGTCAACGGCACGCCCGTCCGCACCCGCGGCGAGTTCCGCGCGGCGACGACGAACCGGACCGTCGCTCGCCTCTCGACCAGCCGCGGCGAGCGGACTCTCCCCGTCGGCGCGTACGTCACCCGCGTCGTCCCCGGCGGCCCCCTGTCGAACGCCTCCGCGCCCGCGAACGCCAGCCTCGTCGTCACCCACATCGACGGCGAGCGCACCGTCACCGCGGCGGAACTCGACGCCGTCCTCGACGGGACGGCCCCCGGCGAAGTCGTCCCGGTGCGGACCTACCACGACGGCGCGGTCCACACCTACGACGTCCGACTCGGCGAGAACCCGCGGGACGGCAACGGCTTCCTCGGCGTCAACGTCTTCCCCGGGACGAGCGGCCTCCTGCTCACCGACTTCGGGGCGCAGACGTACCCCGCCGGCACCTACCTCGAACTGCTCGGCGGCGACGGCGGCCCCGGAACGGGGTCGTTCGAGGGGCTCACGGGCTCTATCGTCATGCTCATCTACGTCTCGCTGGTGTTGCCGCTGGCGTCGTTCGTCCTCGGCATCCCGAACTTCCCCGGGTTCACGCCCGACGTGACGAACTTCTACGTCGTCGACGGGGCGCTGGCTCCCCTCGGGTCCGGCGTCTTCCTGCTGGCGAACGCCCTCTTCTGGACGGCGTGGATCAATCTCCAGTTGGGCGTCTTCAACTGCATTCCCGGCTATCCGCTCGACGGCGGGCGTATCCTCCGGATGGGTGCGGAGGCCGTCGTCTCTCGGCTGCCCGTCTCCGACCCACACCGCCTGGTCCGGACCATCACCACCGGCGTCGGACTGACGATGCTCGCGTCGCTGGTCCTGATGATATTCGGGCCGCAGTTGCTGTCGTAACCCGATACGGGTCGGCCCCGCCGACGCTCCCCGACGAGCGGGGCCGTCTCGGCGTCGACTCGCAAACCCCATACGGCGGGGGTTCCAACCCCCGGTATGCGAGAACCACCGCAGACGGACGAAGGCTGGTTCGCACTGCACGACTTCCGGACGGTCGACTGGGACGCGTGGCGGGACGCCCCGGAACGGGAGCGCGAACGTGCCGTCGAAGGGGCCGTCGACTATCTGCAGGCTCACGAAGCGGTCGAGGATGCCGCCGACGGTGCCTCCGCCGTCTTCGCCATGCTGGGCCACAAGGCGGACCTGATGGTCGTCCACTTCCGGCCGACGCTGGACGACCTCTCGGCGGCCGAGCGGCGCTTCGACCGGACCGCCTTCGGCGGGTTCACCGAGCAGTCCACCTCCTACGTCTCGGTGACGGAGGTGAGCGGCTACGTCTCCACCGACTACTTCGAGGGCGACGCGGACGACGTCGACGAGGGGCTCCGGCGCTACATCGACATGAAGCTGAAGCCGGACGTCCCCGACGACCAGTACGCCTGTTTCTACCCGATGAGTCGCAAGCGCGGCGAGTCGGACAACTGGTACGACCTGCCCTTCGAGGAGCGCCGGGCGATGATGGAAGAACACGGCAAACACGGCCGCGAGTTCGCCGGACAGGTCAAGCAGGTCGTCGCCTCCAGCGTCGGCCTCGACGACTGGGAGTGGGGCGTCACCCTCTTTTCGGAGGAGGCGACGACGCTGAAAGACATCGTCTACGAGATGCGCTTCGACGAGGCGAGCGCGCGCTACAGCGAGTTCGGCCCGTTCTACGTCGGCCGCCGGTTCCCGCCGACCGACCTCCAGGCGTTCCTGGACGGGGAGAAGGTGCCGACGGGCGAGGCGGACGCGGCGGAGGCGAGCGGCCACCCCCACGGCGCGGGCGGACACGGGAGCGGCGACCACCCTGACGGCGAGGGTGGACACGGCGGGGACGGCCCCCCCAGCAGTGACCAGGACGACGGTGCCGGCGGCGACATCCGCGGCGAGCTCACCGACCTGAACATCTACGCCGGGCAACCCCACGGCGAGGACGTCTACGCGACGGTCCTCTACTCCGAGGCCGACCCGGACGAACTGTTCGACGAAGTACAGGGGCTGCGTGCGAACTTCGACCACTACGACACGCACGTCAAGACGGCCGTCTACGACGCGCGGGACCGCGACCGCCGCGCCGTGGTGAGCATCTGGGACACCGAGAGCGCCGCGGAGACGGCCGCGGGCTTTCTCTCCGAACTCCCGGACGTCGTCAGCCGCGCGGGCGAGGAGTCCGGGTTCGGGACGATGGGGATGTTCTACACCGTCAAACCCGACTACCGCGACGACTTCGCGGAGAAGTTCGAGGAAGTCGGCGGCCTCCTCGCCGACATGGAGGGCCACCAGGGAACCGACCTGATGGTGAACGTCGAGGACGAGAACGACATGTTCATCGCCAGCCAGTGGCGCTCGAAGGACGACGCCATGGCGTTCTTCCGGTCCGAGGCCTTCAGCGACACCGTCTCCTGGGGGCGGGACGTCCTCGCGGACCGCCCGCGACACGTCTTTCTCGCCTGAGACGGAGTGCGCTCACTGTGTCTCCCGACGACCGCCCGACAGTGAGCGGTCGACGTGGGGCCGACCGAGCGCGAGCCGCACGAGCCGGGGACGCCGACGGGACTCGCCCGTTCCCGCAGGCGGAGGCGGCACCCCCAGTGGTACCACCCGTAGTCTTTTATTGCACCCGGAACCAATTCGACCGAATGGACGACCAAACAGTGCGAGAGACGCGCCTCGAAGGCCTCCACGAGGCGACGCGGGAGTTGATGTCCGCCCGTACGCCGGAGGCCGTCGCCGACGTGGCGACCGAGACGGCCGAAAACGTCCTCGGCCTGGCGGTCAACTCCATCCACCTCTGGAGCGACGACGAGGGGGGACTGGTTCCCGTCTCACTCACGGCGACGGCACGGGACGTTCTCGTGGACGCACCCACCTTTCGACCGGGTGCGAGCATCGCCTGGGAGGTCTACACCGACGGGCAGCCACAGATGTACGACGACGTTCGGAACGCCCCCTCGGTCCACAACCCCGACACGGCGATCCGGAGCGAACTCGTCTTCCCCCTCGGCGACCACGGCGTGTTCCTCGCGGGGTCGACCGAGGTCGCCGCCTTCGACGACCCCGTGGTGTCGCTGGCGAAGGTGTTCGTGGCCAACGTGGAGGCGGCGCTCGACCGCGCGGTCCGCGAGAGCCGGCTTCGCGACCGCGAGGCCGAACTGGAACGACAGAAGGAACGCCTCGACGACTTCACCGCCGTCGTCTCGCACGACCTCAAGAACCCGTTGAGCGTCGCCCGTGGTCGACTCCGCCTCGCGTGCGACGCCCTCGAACGGGACGACGCGACCGCAGCACGGTCGGAACTCGAGAAGGTCCAGTGCGCCCACGAACGGATGGTTTCCCTCCTCGACGACCTGTTGTCGCTGGCCAGACGGGGGGAGACGGTCGGCGACGTCGTCTCGGTGGACCTCGAAACGGCGACGCGGAAGGCGTGGGACGACACGGCAGCGGGGACGCTCGACGTCGACGGCCCGCTCGGCACCGTCGAGGCAGACCCGCAGCGACTCGAGGAACTGCTGGCGAATCTCTTCGACAACGCCGGTCGTCACGGCGGACCGGAGACGCGGGTCACCGTCGGTCGGTTCGACGAGGGCTTCTACGTCGCCGACGACGGCCCGGGCATCCCCGCCGACGACCACAGGCGAATCTTCCGCAGCGGCGTCTCCACTCGCGACGGCGGGACGGGACTCGGCCTCACCATCGTCGAGAGCATCGCCGCGGCCCACGGCTGGGAGGTCCGCGCCGCCGAGAGCGAGGACGGCGGCGCACGCTTCGAAATCGTCACGACCGCCTGACGCCGCGGTGGTGCGCCCGCCCCTACAGACACCCGAACCCCTTTGAGTCCCCTCGGCAAACATGCGGGCCATGACGAAACGGCACGTCTCGCTCCCCGACGACGCCGAGGCGGGCGTCGAGGCGTTCGTCACCGACGTGGACGAACGCCTCGCTTCCGACGAGGACACGTGCGAGGTCGTCAGAGACGTCCTCGTCGACCTGTTCGGTGACCGCGAGGCCTACGAGCGCTGGCAGGGCGGCGGCGACGTATCACCGGCCGAACGGGTGCGGCTACAGGGATACGACCCGTGTAACTCGACGCTCGAAGGCGAGTACTACGCCGAGAAGGACGAGGAGAAGTTCCGGAATTCGAAACACCTCCAGTGGCTCTGGCGGCAGTTCGACGCCACGCCGATGGCCGACAACATCGAGTTCGCCCTCCAGTTCCGGCAGATGCTCGCGAATCACCTCTTCGCGGAGGCGGGCGACGGCCTCCGCATCTTCAAGGGCGTCACCTTCTCCTACGGCCACAACATCACCGTCGGCGACAACACCGTCATTCACGACGACGTCCACCTCGACGACCGGGGGAAAGTGACCATCGGCGACCGGGTCTCCATCTCCGACGGCGTCCACGTCTACAGCCACGACCACGACGTCGCCGACCAGACCGAGGTCCGCAACTACCACACCATCGTCGACGACGACGCCCGCGTCACCTACGACGCGATGGTCCGCGCGGGGTGTCGCGTCGGCAGGAACGCCGTCGTCGGCGCGCGCGCCGTCGTGCAGGGCGACGTCCCCGACCACCACATCGCCGTCGGAATGCCGGCCGAGAGCGTCAAGGTCAAACCCGGCTGGGAGGACGACGCCGCACCGCTGGCGGCCGGCGGTGAGAACCGCCAGGAGGAGCGACGCATCGAGTACGACCTGCCGCCGGACCTCGACCGCTTCGACGAGTTCCAGCGGAATCTGCCGGAGTAGCGGGCGATGCCCCGCGCGGTCGCCATCAACGTCGGCGCGAACACGAACCTGCCGGGCTTCCGGGCACCCTACTACCCGGACGGCCGATTCGAGTACGCCCCGATACCGGAGCGCGAACCGACGCGCGACCCGGTCCCGACGTACGCCGACCTCGACCTGTCGGCGGACGTCCCCGACGACCTCGCCGGGACGCCGGTCCACCTCGACCCGGAGTTCGCCGGCGTCCACGGCAGCGAGGCCTACACCTACGGCGACGACCACGCAGTCAAGGCGGGGCCGCTCTCGTCGCTGTCGCCGGGCGATTTCCTGCTGTTCTACGCGACGCTCTCCCGACGCGACGACGCGCCCGCCGACTGGGGTGCGTTCCTTGTCGGCGAGTTCCACGTCGCCCGCGTCGTCACGGGCGACGCGTACGAACACCTGGACGCGGCGGCGAAGGCCGACTTTTCGAGCAACGCCCACGTCAAGCGGGACCCGTTCGATGCGCGGGTACTGGTCGGCGGCGACGACGACTCGCGGCTGTTCGACCGGGCCGTGCCGCTGAGCGCCCCGACTGCGGGCACGGACGCGAACCGGCTGGTGACCGCGCTCTCGGACGACTCCGGGAAGGGGCCGTGGTGGCGACGCCCCCTCCGTTTCGACGCGGCGGCGACGGCGTCGCTCCGCGAGCGGATTCGCGAGGAGCAGGGTGGCTAGCGGAACGTCGAGCCCGCGCCGGTCAGGCGGAACACTACCGCCGCCGACACGAGGTCGCATCCGAACGGCGGTTCGTCCCTCCCTCGGGAGACGCGACCGGGGACGACGGGGCTACCGGTCCGTCGCAATCTGCAGGGAGTAGGCGATACACACCAGCCCGGCCAGTTGGGTCAATCTCACGAGGAGGCGGACGACGTTCTGGAGGTGAATCGGCACGACGCGGAAGGCGAGCAGTCCCTGTCCGCCGACTGCGAGCGTGTACGTCAGCCCGAAGAGCAGTATCATCCCAATCGAGAGCCAGCGCATCGACCGTTCGTCGTTGCGGCGAAGCCCGCGATACGCCTGATAGCCGATGTAGAGGCCGATAACCGCTGAGGCCGTCGCTGCGAGTCCCGCGAGGAGGCCGACGGGCGAGCCGAAGCCCACGACCGACATCAGAACTTCCCCCACAGGCGCGTCAACTCGTCCGCGACGTCGTCGCGTTCCCGGTCGACGTCCCACTCGAACTCGCCGTCGCGGAGCACGAGTTCGAACCGTTCGAGCCGAGAGACGTACACCGTCTCGTGGTGACCGTCGGCACGCGGCCGCGTCCGCTCGCCGACGAGGTCGGCGTCGGTCAGTCGGTCGAGTCGCCGATATATCGACGACGTGGAGACGCCACAGTGCTCGCTGAGTTCGTTGGCCGACAGCGGCGTTTCGCTGGTCGCGGCCAGAATCGACCGCACGTGTTCGTCGTCCAGTAGCGCGACGACGGTCGCGAGGTCCACGTCGGCCATCTCTCTTTCAGGTCTCATTCGAGTCGTACAAATATGCTGGACATCGTGCGCGGTTATCTCGTCAGAGAGCCACTGACGACCCCTTCCGGCGGACAACTGCAAAGCGACGTCAGTCATCGGTCCCTCCGTGCAGGGCCAAATCGAAGAGCACGTGAAAGTGGACGCCGCCGGTCGAGTACACGAGCGTGACGCTCTCGGCGTTCGGATGCTCGCTCAAGTCGATTGCGGCGTCCGCTCCGGGCGACACCGAGTCTCCGTCCGTCCAGAGGGACCGCTTCTCGATCTCCCCGAAGTCGTCCGGGCGATTGACGTCGTAGTAGAGCCTGTTCGCCGGAACCGACTCGCCGGCCTCGTGGCGGAACGTGACACGCGCCGCGTCCTCGTCGTACGTTCCCCCCCACGTCACCTGCGGGAGGTCGTATTCGGGGGGAATCCCGTGCGCTGAATCGAGCGGGACCCGGGTCTCGACCGTTGCGAGTCGACCGTCGATTTGCACGTCGAACGTTTCGGCCTCCGCGGTGAATCGATAGACGTGTTCCCGAAGCGCGTTCTCCAGTGCCGGCCTGGTCGGCACGCGACCCGCTTCGTAGAGGTAGTAGACGACCTGATAGGTCGCGTCGTCGTCGAACCTGAAGGCGTCGGCGAGCATCGCCGGGCGACCAGTCGGGTCGTGGATGTCCGTGTTGACGACGACATGCGCGTTCCCACCGGCCGCCGTCGTGAGCCGGTCGAACCTCGCGCTCTCCTCGTGGTATCGGGGGCGTTCACCCTCGCCCGCATCGACGAGCGCCTCCAGATGCGGGCGGTCGTGTTTGTGCGCGCTCGTCCACACGACGACGCCGTCGCCGATAGCGACGCGACGCGACACGTCCGAGCGAGCGAATACCGGGTAGCCGCGGTACTCGCCGGTGCGTTCGTAGCCGCTGTCGGCGACGGTCCGGACGACGTGCGCGCGGTCGAAGGTCGCTTCGACGACCGTTCCGAAGGGAGAGTCGAGGAACCGGTCGTAGTTCTCGAACCCGATTCCGAAGTAATCTACGTCCGCCTTGCTGTACGCTCGCCGCGCGATAAACTCCTCCGGCGCGGCGGGCTGGGGGGCGGTCGGCTGCAATGCGACGAACGCGTACTGGTCTACCGGCGAATCGACGCTCGTCGGTGCGGGCAGCCACCGCCGGTACGTGGGGTCGCCTCCGGCAGGGGCTCCGAGGCGGCCATAGCGCTGGTTCCCGCCGAGCGGGGGCAGGCTCGATAGACACCCGGCAGTCAGCGTGGACAGCGACGTCGCGAGCGCCGCACCACCCACCGTGAGTAACCGACGGCGCGTTCGGTCGACGGAGGACCGATGTGGTCGGGGGGACATACAGCAGTTCGATTCCCGTGCCGAACGGCCGTATAAGTGAACACTCGGCTCCGGACGAGCGCAGGCCGTCAAAGGAGTTTTATAGGGTGGGAGAGCGCGGCGAATCGCACGACTGGGTCGAGTTTCGAACGGGGGAGGGTGCCGCGTCGACCGTTCCGGGTCGTCGGTACAGGACGGAGAAACATCCGGGTGAGCAATCGCGAGGCGTTTGCGAACTAGGGGCGACAAAGGACCGCAGGGAGTGCGCCGGCCGGGAATTGAACCAGAGCAAGACGGTCGCGCTCACTTCGTTCGCGCGCTGCGACTTGCAGGGTTCAATTCCCTCCGGCGATTTCTCTGCTCACTACGTTCGCAGAAGAACTGCGCCGGCCGGGAATTGAACCCGGGCTATTGGCTTGGGAAGCCAATGTCCTACCACTGGACCACCGGCGCGCACTCGGAGTCCGTCCCGACGTCCCGAATACCCCGTTTGCGGAACTCGCGACGCGTACGTGGAACTAACCGACGCCGCCCACTTGAACGTAGCGTTTCGGCGGACGCCCGTAGCTATTTGTGAGGCGGGGACCTACAGTTTCGTTGTCATGAGCGAATCAGGGCCGACCTACGTGGTGTACCTGACGGCTGCGACGGTGGCGGACGAACCGACGGTCGAGTCGCCGATTTCGACTGACCACATCGACTTCTACGACTCCGGCGTGTGGGTGTCGCGAGACGTCGGCCGTGATTTCTTCCCCTACGAGCGAATCCGGCTGATTCGGGAGGGAACCGACGGTACTGAATCGGGGCGGAACGCGGCCGAATCGACGGCCGCCGAACCACCGGCGACCGAATCGACGGAGTCGTCGCCGACGGCTGGCGGCGAGACGTCGGACGACAACCTGGAAATCGAATAGCTCCCCACATCAGTAACGTTCGCCGAGCGGGAGTGAACGCTCGTCCAGCGTTGCGCGCAATACGAGCATATTTGGGCTCCGAAGTCGAACACCGGAGCGATGAGCGAGGAGACACTCGACGGGTCGGCACCGCTGGACCTCCGCCTCTCCGACGCGGAACTCGAAGCGACCCGCGACCACATCGTATCGTTCGTCGAAGCACTCGTCGACCGGGCAGGGGCCGACGGCGGCGTCATCGGCCTCTCGGGCGGCATCGACAGCACGCTCACGGCCTACCTCGCCGTCGAGGCCCTCGGCGCGGAGAACGTCCACGCCCTGGTGTTGCCGAGCGAAGTGAACACGGAGGAGAACATGAGCGACGCCGAACGCGTCGCCGAACGTCTCGGCGTCGAGTACGACGTCGTCGCGGTCGACCCCATCGTCCAGTCGTTCGTCGACGCCTTCCCGGGGGAGGCGACGGAGGAGCGCGTCCAGACGGACCCCCTCCGGACGGCCGTCGGGAACGTCCGCGTCCGGACGCGGGGCGTGTTGCTCTACTTCGTCGCCAACGCCGAGAACGGCCTCGTCCTCGGGACGGGCAACCGGAGTGAGGCGCTCACGGGCTACTTCACGAAGTACGGCGACCAGGCGGTCGACTGCAATCCCCTCGGCAACCTCTACAAACAGCAGGTGCGACAGCTCGCCGCCCACGTCGGCGTCCCCAAGGACCTCGTGACCAAGACGCCGTCGGCCGAGATGTGGCTCGGCCAGACCGACGAGGAGGAGATGGGCCTGAGCTACGACACGCTCGACGCCATCCTCGCACTCCACGTCGACGGCCCGCTCTCGAAGGCCGCGACGGTGCGCCACCTCGACGTGACGGCGACGCAGGTCGACCGCGTGGTCGAACTCTACGAACTAAGCGCGCACAAGCGGGCGATGCCGCCCGCGCCCGAACCGCTGTACCGGTAGCCCGTCTCGACCACCGCGAACGGCCGCGCTCGCAACCTACTCGCGCTCGGCGACGACGTCGTCGGCGTGGGCGGCGTGCAGTTCGGCGAACGTCGACGCTTCCGCCGCCTCCTGTTCGGCCGCGGGCGAGCGGTCCCGTAGCCGTTCCTTGACCGACCGAAGCGCGTCGGCCGGATTACTCGTCAGTTCGTCCGCCACCGTCGCCGGGTCGGAGACGACGCGGGAGACGAGGCCCATCCGGAGTGCCTCCTGAGCGTCGACGACGCGGCCCGAGAGCGCCAGGTCGAAGGCGTCGGCCTGCCCGACGACCCGCGGCAGGCGGACGGTACCGCCCCACGCGCCGAACAGACCGAGGCGGACGCCCGACTCCGCGAACGTCGCGTCGGGCGTCGCCACCCGGAGGTCACAGGCCAGCGCCAGTTCGACGCCACCGCCGCGCGCCGCGCCGTCGACGCCGGCGACGACGACGCTCTCGGCGGATTCGACGGCGTCGAGGACGTCCTGTCCGTGTCGCGCGAACGCCTCGGGGTCGTCGAGCGAGGAAACCACGTCGAGGTCCGCGCCGGCGCTGAAGGCGTCGCCGGCCCCGTGGACGTAGACGACGGGCGTCGGCGCGTCGACGACGGCCGACCGGAGGTCGTCGAGGTCCGCGGGGCGAAGCGCGTTCCGTCGCTCCGGGCGGTCGATGGTGACCGTTCGCACGCCGTCACCGTCGCGTAGCCGAATCATGCCACGTCGAAGGGGTCGGTTTCCAAAGGTCTTTGCCATTCCCGCCGCTAGTCGTGGGTGATGGACGATGCCGCCCGGGCCCGCACTGCCGCGCGTGAGGCGCTCTCCGACGTCGAGCCGGAGCGGCTCCACGAGGTACTCGAAGAGCGCCTCGCGGAAGCGCCCACGACGCCGGGCGGACTGACCCTCGTGAGCGCCCGTGCGCTCGACCCGACGCTCGACCGCGACGCCGTCGCCGAACGGGCCGCCGGCGTCCAGCTCATCTACGAGGGCCTCCGACTGACGCGCCAGCTCGCCCACGCCGAACCGTGGGAGGTGGACGACGCGAACGTCGACGCCGACCTGGACATCCTCGCCGCCGACGTCTTCGTCTCCCGCGGCTTCTACCTCCTCGCGCGGACCGAGGCGGCCGAGCGCGCCGTCGAGACGGTCCGGGAGTTCGGCCGCGACCAGACCCGCCGCCGGAGCGACGTCGACCCCGAGCGCGTCGACCGTAACCTCGAAGCCGACGTGTTCACCCTCGCCGTCGTCGCCGGGGCGACGGCCGCCGGCGTCGACCCGCCCGAGCGACTACTGGCGTACGCCGCGAACCTCGCCAGGACCAGCGACGGCGACCTGCCGCCGGCGCGCGTCACCCTCTCCGAGGCGACGGCCGACCGCATCGCCGCGCTCTCCTCGGGCGACCGACGCCCCGCCGTCGACGACGGCGTGAATCGAAACGCATAAAGACGAATCCAGCCAAGCGATGAACGCGCCTGGGTAGCTTAGCGGTAAAGCGCGTCCTTGGTAAGGACGAGACCCCGGATTCAAATTCCGGCCTAGGCTCTTTCCTCCGTACACTACTTGTACGCACACTTTTCCGGCTACACTCGTCTGAACGAACCCCGATCAAGATTCACTTCTCTCGCTAAACAGGGCATCCCGCCGTAATGCGATTCGGTGAAGTGTCAGGACACACAAACTAATTCACAGACAGCGGCGGATTAGACCCGAAATCGACCGGGGGCGCGTCCCCTCAAGCGACACCCCGGATTTCGCTAGTCAATGCTCACAGAGGAATCACTGAAGCTTAGTCAGGAACGTGTCAGAACACCCTCGATGCGGTTATCCACGGCGAGTACGCGGCGAGTGAGGCTCCGCCGAAACGCCTATTGGTAAGACCAGCGTATTACGTCTATATGTCCGAAGCGGCCACGAACGACGACGGCGAGGACGACATCGCCACGGTCAACTTCAAAGTCACCGAGTCGTTCCTCGAACAGATAGACGACACGTGGCAGGGACGCGGATTCAACAGCCGGAGCGAGTTCATCCGGTACACGCTTCGGGACGCCGTCGAGTTCCCGACGTTCGACCGCGACGAACTCGTCGCCCTGCTCGAAGCCGAGGAGGACATCCGCGAGGGACGAACGACGAGCGCCGAGGAAGCCCGCGAGCGGTTCGGCACGAGCGATGAGTGACGACGGGTGGACGTGGGAACTCTCCTCGACGGCCGAAGACGACCTCGACGGACTGTCCCCCGCCGACCAAGACCGGATACTCGACAAGCTCGATGAGATCGTCTCCTCGCCGTGGCGCGACCCGCCGGACTACGGCGAACCGCTCCAGAACAGCCCGTACAAGAAGATTCGCATCGGCGAGTTTCGACTGTCTGTGACCTTCCGGCAGGACGACCAGCGACTCGTCGTCGCACGTATCAAGCGACGGGGCGGCGCGTACACCGCTGACGACGATTAGTACTCTCGATGGAGAGACACGAGAGAGATTCGTCGAATTCGCTCCGGTCGTAATCGGTCAGCAGCCGCCTCATCGCGGCTGGTTGCTTTCTCCCTCCTCGGTGTGTGGAGCGTTTGAGAGATACTGGAGATTTATTTGTGTATGCGGGAAGTTGCTAGCGTGAAGTGATTCATTCTCCAGCTGCTAAGCTGCCCCGGACCTGTGGTGAACCGACTCCGAGAATGCAGTCGGCAGGAATCGGGCTGGTCGCCAAAGCGGGCCTCGCCGTCGGCGCGCTGCTCCTGACAGTGGGGATTCTCGCCATCTACATCGGATGGAAGCGACGCCAGCGAGCGGCCGCCGTCGCCGACACGCCCCTGCAGGCGGCCGGCGACGTCGACGAACCGGGACTGGTCAGGGTTCGCGGGACGGTCACGACCGGACCGTACGGAGAGACGTTCCGGTCGCCCGTCGGCGACGAACCCGAGTGCGTCCTCGCGGCGTGGGAAATCGAGGAGAAGCCGGAGACGGGGCCGACGAGGTCGTGGGAGCGCGCGGCGTGGGGCGTCCGCTCGGTGCCGTTCGCGCTCGAAGACGACACGGGTCGAGTGTACGTCGACCCGGGGACGCACACGGTGGGGAACGAGACGGACGACGTGGTCACACCGGAGAGCGTCCTCGCCTCGAACGGCGTCGCCGTCGAGGGACTCGTCTGTGAGTTCGACGGCGTGGACGTCGCCGTCGAAACCGATTACGGGGAGGACCCGCCACGGCACGTCAGGCGCTTTCTCGAAGCCACCGACGGCGTCTCCGCCGACCCGATGTCTCCCGGCGTCGCGGAGAGCAAGCGGCGATACAGCGAACGGGTACTCGCGCCCGGCGACGCCGTGAGCGTCCTCGGGGCAGCACACCCTCGACGCGGCGGCGTCGCCGCATCGGCGGCCGACGCGTTCGTCGTCGAACCCGGCGGGGAGACGACGTACCTCTCGACGGGGCGACTGGACGAACTGCCCGACGGCAGGGGTAATCTGTGGACCGGGGCGGTGTTCGCCGCCGTCGGCGTCGCACTCCTCGTAGCGAGCCTGGTGTTCGGCTGAGACGCCGTCCGCCGTGCAGCGCCGACGCCGAGCGGGTCACTTCGCGTCGAGCGGCGTCGCCACGAGAGCGCGGCCGACGCTGGTCCGTGTGGATTCGGGGTTTCGACCACTCGTTTTTATAGCTCGCTGCCGTAGCGCCGGGCATGCGATTCGTTATCGTGGGGTATGGCCGCGTCGGGGCCCGAACCGCACACATCCTCGGCGAGGAGGGACACGAAGTGGTCGTCGTCGAATCCGATCCGGAGAAGGTCGAACGCGCCCGCACGGACGGATTCGACGTCGTCGAGGGCGACGGCGGTACCGAGGCCGTCCTGCGGGAGGCTGGACTGGAGTCGGCTGCTGCCATCGGTGCGCTCACCGGCGACCCGAACGTCAACTTCGCCGCCTGTATGTTCGGCAAGGAGTTCGGCTGTCGAACCGTGATGCGAATCGACGAGGACTACCGCACCGAAATCTACGACCAGTACGCCGACGACGTCGACGAGGTGGTCTACCCCGAACGGCTCGGCGCGGCGGGGGCCAAGACGGCGCTGCTCGGCGGCGACTTCGGCGCGCTCGGCGACCTGACCGAGCGGCTCCAGCTGTCCGTCGTGACGATTCCGGAGGGTGCACCGGTCGTCGGTACTCGCGTCGCCGACGTCGACCTGCCCGAGACGGCGCGCATCTACGCGCACGGCCGTCGCCGGGAATCGCTGACGATTCCCTTGCCGGGCGTGGCTATCGAGGCGGAAGACCGCGTCGCGCTCGTCGCCGAACGCGACGGCCTCGACGAGGTGCGTGCGACGCTACTCGGTCGGTGAAACACGACGCCGCGGGGGAAAGACGACGCCGCACATCGTGGGATGGGGTGCCGGGCGCGCGGGTGGGAGGATGGGAACTGCAACCGTTCGTGCGCGCCCGTCGGTAGGGTCCGTCCCACTCACAATAAAACCGCGTCAGACGAACGTGTGACCGTCGGGCGATTCTGGTCGTGAAGGTCGGTCCCCGAGCGCGCCGAGAGCAGTCTCGGAGCGCGACGCTCGAAGCCGATAGATGTAACTTAAATAAGTTACCTCAGGTGGGGGCGCGAACCGGGTTTCAGTCACTGCGAAAGGTTACGTTCGACCGCGGCGTATCGCTGCCGATGGCCGGAACGTTCGAGACGCGCGTTCGCCAGCGAGTCGAGTTCTCGGGCGGCGAAGTGACGGGCGCGCTAGGGGATTCGATTACGGTGCTGCCCGTCGTCGTCGCTCTCGGCGCGCTGACGCCGCTGTCGGTGCCACACGTCCTCCTCTGGTTCGGCGTCTTCCAGGTGCTCTGGGGCGTCGTCTACGGCCTGCCCCTCTCCGTCGAACCGATGAAGGCGCTCGCGGGGCTGACCATCGCCGGTGTGCTCTCGTACGGCGAACTCGTCGCCGCCGGCCTCCTCGCCGGCGTCGTCCTCCTTCTGGCCGGTCGGACGAACGCACTCGCCCGCATCGAGCGCATCGTCGGCGACGCGGTCGTCCGCGGCATCCAGCTCGCCGTCGCCCTCTTGCTCGCGCAGGCGGGCGTCGACCTCGGCCTCGCGGACCCGAGTCTCGCCGTCGGTGCCGGCGTCGTCGCCCTCGCGTTCGTCGCCGCCGGCCGAACGGGGACCGGAGGGCTGGCCGTCCTCGGAGCGGGCCTCGCCCTCGGCGTCAGCACCGCCGGGCTCCCGACGCCGGCGCTGCCCGGCGTCCCGCCGGTGACGCCGCCGGCGCTGACCGCGGACGCGTTCTCGGGGGCCGCCGCACAGCTGGCGATGACCGTCGGCAACGCCGCCGTCGCCACCTCGCTGCTCTGTGCCGACCTGTTCGACGCCGACGTCGACCCCGACGACCTCGCGACGAGCATGGGCGCGATGACGCTCTGTGCGGTCCCGCTCGGCGGCCTGCCGATGTGTCACGGGAGCGGCGGCCTCGCCGGCAAGTACGCCTTCGGCGCGCGCACCGGCGGCGCGAACGTGGTCCTCGGCGCGCTCTACCTCCTCGCCGCCCTCGTCGCCGGCGTCGTCGTCGCCTTCCCGACGGCCGTCCTCGGCGTCCTCCTCCTCCTCGTCGCCGTCCAGTTGGGCGAGAGCGCGAGACGGACGGAGTCGCTCCCGGTGACCGTCGGCGTCGGCGTCGTCGGCCTCCTCGTCAACGTCGGCGTCGCGTTCGTCCTCGGCGCGGGCGTCCACTGGTATCTCGACCGGCGGGCGGCGTGAGATGAGCGAGCCCCCGACTCCCACCCGACAGACCCAATGTGCCCCGCCCGCGAGAGCGACCCATGACGTGGGGCGACCTGTTCGAGCGCGCGAGGCAGTACGACGTGAGCGAAGCGGCCGTCGCGGACGCACTGCGGACGCGGCGAGGCGATGACTGACGCGTC
Source organism: Haloferacaceae archaeon (assembly GCA_042216495.1). Classification (GTDB taxonomy): domain Archaea; phylum Halobacteriota; class Halobacteria; order Halobacteriales; family Haloferacaceae; genus Salinirarus. The sequence goes on along the minus strand of JBDGTU010000001.1, from coordinate 39,190 downwards.
CCCGGCCCGCGTCGTCGCCGACGCCGACGTGCTGGCGGCCGACCTCCTCGTCGGCGGGAGTGCGCGCGACGCTCTCGACGCCCTCCGCCGGCACTCCTGGACGGCGCTCGTCGCCAGCGACCCCCTCCTCGACGACGCCGAGGCGGTGATCGAGGAACTCGCCGACTGCTCGCTGGCGGCCGACTGGCGCCAGCGCGTCGAGGCGTGGCGCGACCCCGTCTCCCATCCCGCCGGCGACCACCCGGCGCTCGCGTCCGCGCTCCACGGCGGCGCGATGCACGTCCTCACCTTCGACGAGGCGTTGACGAGCGCGCAGGCGGGCGCGGTCATCCGCGACCGCGCCGAGGTGAGCGTCAGGAGTCCGCGCGCGTTCGCCGCCCTGTTCGACGCCGAGAGCCTCTATCGGGCGGTCGAGGGCGGCGACTATCCGGGCCCCGACCGGGACCCGCGGGCGTGAGCCGGGACGTCGGTTCGGAGCCGACCGGACACGCTCACCCGAATCCGTCGGATTAGTTCCCTCCGTCCCACGCCTGCCGGAGGGCGAGGACGCCGGCGAGGACGGCCGCCCACTCGAACAGCCGTTCGGTGAGGGGCGCGGCCGAGCGGAACGTGTG
>JBDGTU010000001.1:0-38476 GCA_042216495.1 Haloferacaceae archaeon | reverse complement strand
CGCCGGCGACGTGACGGACGCCGGGGTACGGCGCGTCCACCGTCCCGCCGTCGACCAGTCGGGATTCGAAGCCACAGCGTCGGGACGGATGCACGTCGTGGAAGCAGTCGATGCCCTCGACGCCGTCGAGGCGGGGATGCTGGCCCGGAATCGAGAGCCGGTCGCCGTCGACGCGGACCAGCGCGGCCCCGTACTCGTAGTCGGTGCCGGTCACGTCGAGCGCCGGAGCCCAGAGCGGGACGGTCACGAGGGCGACGCCGAGGACGAGGAGGAGGGTGCGGCGGCGAGCGTCAGCCATGACCGCACCGTCCGGCGGCGGACGGAAAGGCGCATCGCCCGGAAAGTGAGACGTCGCCTTCAGCCATCCCGACGTTGAAGACGCAGTCGGTACAACGCCCGGTGATGCGACTCCGAAGCTATCTCCTCGCGTTCGTCGCCGCCGGCGTCGACAGGTCCCGAGCCGCCACGTCCGCGACGACCACCCGGAACGGGACGGCGGCCTGAGATGCCGGATTTCGCCACCCGACTCGCCGACGGCTGGAAGCGCGCGCTCCGGCACGCGCCCCTCGCGCTCGTCCCCATCGTCCTCGCCGCCACGGACGCCGACAAGATACGCTCCGTCGTCGCATTCGACGGCGTCCACCTCGGCTTCAAACTCGGCGCGCCCGTCTCCGTCGTCACCGTCTGGCAGTTCGTCAGCGTCCCCGACACCGGCGCACGCGTCGGCACCGGCGTCCCCCTGGAGCTGCTCCCGTTCGCCGTCGTCACCGTGCCCGCGCTGCTCGTCGTCCAGAGCGCCCTGACCGCGGGCTACTTCGGCAGCCTCGCCGCCGTCGTCCGCGGCGAGGAGTACGACTTCGCCGCCAGCGTCGCGGCGTACTTCCGCCCCTTCCTCGTCCTGGCCCTGATTCCGTTCCTGCTCCTGTTGCCGCTCGCGCTGGGCGTCGTCGGCGCGGGCTTCGGGGGCGGCGTCCCCGCCGGTGCGCTCGCCGTCGTCCTCGTCGCCATCCCCGTCGTCGTCGCCCTCGCCTACCTCTTCTACGCGACGCCGTATCTCGTCGTCCTCCGGGACGTCGGCGTCGTCGACGCCGCCCGCGGGTCGTACGCGCTCGCACTCCGGGGCGGTCCCTACCTCTCGTATTTCCTCGGTTTCGCGCTGTTCGTCCTCGTCGTCTCGCCCGTCGCGACGGCCGTCGTCGTCGACGTCCCCCTCGTCGGCGTCCCCCTGGGCGTCGTCGGCGGCGGCGCCCTCGGCCTCGCCGCCAACCTCACGACGATGCGCTTCGTCGCCGACGTCGACCCCGAATCGCCGTCGACCGAGTGGGAGTCGGAGAGAGACGACCGGGAACCGGTGGAAGATGAATAATCCCTGCGAGCGACCGGCGGGAGCGAGCGGGCCGAGGAACCCTCGAAGCGCGGCGAAGCCGCGCTGAGGGGGTGACGACGTGCTTTTGGTCGAGCTTTTGCCAGCGAGGGCGCCGGAGGCGGCCGAGCGCAGCAAAAGGTCGTCGCTCGCGTCGGTTGCCTCGCTCCCGCCGGTCGCTCGGCAAACCACCGATAGACTCGCTTCGCTCGTCTATCGAGGTATCGCTCGCTCACTTCGTTCGCTCGCGATGCCACTCTCCGAACTTCGCGAGCGCCCGCCCGCGGTGCGAGACGGCGTTTTTCTCCGCGGCGGACATCTCCGCGAACGTCGTCCCGTCGTGTTCGAAGATGGGGTCGTATCCGAAGCCGCCGTCGCCGCGCGGTTCGACGATTCGCCCGGGGACGACGCCCTCGAAGAGTTTCACCGGGAGGGCGTCGGCCGCCTCGTCGCCGTCCTCGTCGGTGGCAGCGGCGGCGGCGCGGTCCGCCCGGTCGACCGGGTCGGGACTCGCGTCGAACCCCTCGCCGTCGCAGTACGCGAGCACGCACCGGAAGGAGGCGCGGCGGGTCCCCTCGGCGAGGGCGAGGTCGGCGACGCGTTCGACGCCGACTTTGTCCTCGACGTACGAGGAGTACGGCCCGGGGAAGCCGTCGAACGCCGAGAGGAAGAGGCCGGCGTCGTCGACGAGGACGGGCGCGGCGGCGTGGCGGTACGCTTCGCGCGCGCCGCGGGCCGCGATGGGGCCGAGTTCGGGAGCCTGAATCTCGGTGTAGTCGAAGTCGAGTTGCTCGACGTCGTCCCCCAGATACTCGCGGGCCTCGCGGACCTTGCCAGGGTTCGTCGTCACGTACCTGAGCATACACGAGGTGAGCGCGGTCAGGGGAAAATCCCGTCGGTCTCCGCGAAGGCGAGAACAGCAACTTTATCACTCGCACGCGGCGAAACCTACGCAAGATTACTCTCAATGGCGACGGAAACACACCAACAACCGGAGGTGAACATCGGCCTCGTCGGACACGTCGACCACGGCAAGACGACGCTGGTCCAGGCGCTCAGCGGGTCGTGGACCGACCAGCACTCCGAGGAGATGAAACGCGGCATCTCCATTCGGCTGGGGTACGCCGACGCGACGTTCAGGACGTGTCCCGGCCTCGAACCGCCCGAGTGTTACACGGTCGAAGCGGAGTGTCCCGACGGGTCCGAGAGCGAGCCGTTGCGGACCGTCTCGTTCGTGGACGCGCCCGGTCACGAGACGCTGATGGCGACGATGCTCTCCGGTGCGGCCCTGATGGACGGTGCGATTCTCGTCGTGAGCGCCACCGAGGACGTCCCGCAGGCCCAGACCGAAGAGCACCTGATGGCGCTCGACATCATCGGCATCGAGAACATCGTCGTCGCACAGAACAAGATCGACCTCGTCGACCGCGAACAGGCGCTGGCGAACTACGAACAGATCGAGGAGTTCGTCGAGGGCACCGTCGCCGAAGACGCGCCCATCGTCCCCATCAGCGCCCAGCAGAACGTCAACATGGACCTCCTCATCGACGCCGTCGAGGAGGAGATTCCGACGCCCGAACGCGACGAAGCCGAGGCCGCGGAGATGTTCGTCGCGCGCAGTTTCGACATCAATCGCCCGGGGACCGAGTGGGACAGCCTCAAGGGCGGCGTCGTCGGCGGCAGTCTCGTCGGCGGCAGTCTGGAGGTCGGTGACGAACTCGAACTGCGCCCCGGCCGCGAGGTCGAACGCGGCAACGAGACGGAGTGGCAGCCCATCACCACCGACGTCCGGTCGCTGCAGGCGGGCGGCGAGCAGGTGGACGTCGCCCGACCGGGCGGATTGCTCGGCGTCGGGACGGGACTGGACCCGAGCCTGACGAAAGGCGACGCCCTCGCGGGACAGGTCGCCGGCGAGCCGGGGACGCTCCCGCCGGTCCACGAGGACTTCGAGATGGACGTGGAACTGCTCGACCGGGTCGTCGGCGAGGAGTCGGGGGAAATCGAGGAGATTTCGACCGGCGAACCGCTGATGCTCACCGTCGGCACGGCCACCACCGTCGGCGCGGTCACCAGTGCTCGCGGCGGCGAGTGCGAGGTGTCGCTGAAACGCCCGGTCTGTGCCGAACCTGGGTCACAGATCGCCATCAACCGCCGCGTCGGCGCTCGCTGGCGACTTATCGGCATCGGCACGCTCAAGTAGGACGTGACCACCGTCGCCATGGACACCAGCGCACTGATGATGCCGGTCGAATGCGGCGTTCGCGTCTTCGAGGAGGTCGAACGCCTCCTCGGCGAGTCGCCCGACTGGGCGACGCCGGCGGCGGTCGTCGCGGAACTCGACGAACTCTCGGAAGGCGGCGGCACGGAAGCCACCGCCGCCAGCGTCGGACGCGACCTGGCCGAGCGCTGTCGAGTGGTCGAGACGGACGCATCGTACGCCGACGACGCCCTCGTGGAACTCGCCGCCCGCGGCGACTGCGAATACGTCGTCACGAACGACCTGCCCCTGCGGGACCGACTGCTCGAACGGGGCGTTCGGGTAATCGGTTTAAGGGGCCGGAACACACTCCACATACAGGAACGATAACATGTACAAACGGGTACGACTCAAGGACACAGTCGAGGTACCGCCGCGACATCTGGCGGACGTCACGCCGGAGCGAGTGAAGCGCCTACTTCAGGACAAACTCGAAGGACGAATGGATGAGGAGGTCGGCAGCGTCGTGAGCGTCGTCGAAGTCAACGACATCGGACAGGGGGCCGTCCTGCCGAACCGCCCCGGCGTCTACTACGAGGCCGACTTCGACGCCATCACGTTCGCCCCGGAGATGCAGGAAGTCGTCGACGGCACCGTCGTCGAAGTCGTCGAGTTCGGCGCGTTCGTCGGCATCGGCCCCGTCGACGGGCTGCTGCACGTCTCCCAGATTTCCGACGAATATCTCGCCTACGACGGGGAGAACCAGCAACTCGCCTCGACCGAGTCGAACCGCACCCTCGGCGTCGGCGACGAAGTCCGGGTCCGCATCGTCACCAAGAGCATCGACGAGCGCAACCCGCGGGACAGCAAGATCGGCCTCACGGCGAAACAGCCGGGGCTGGGCAAGCACGGGTGGCTCGAAGAGGAGCGACAGTCGCGCGAGGCCCAGATGGAGGGTGACTGATGGCAAAGCCCCGACTCGCCTGCCGTGAGTGTCACCACATCAACGACCCGGACTCCCAGTCGTGTTCGAACTGCGGGTCGTCGAGTCTCACGGAGGACTGGGCGGGGTACGTCGTCATCACCCACCCCGAACAGAGCGAGGTCGCCGAGGAGATGAACGTCACCGAACCCGGCGGCTACGCGCTCAAAGTCAGGTGATGCTCCGGCTTCCGGAGGACCTCCGCGGCGCGTTCAAAGAGCCCCTCGGCCCCGTGTTCACCGACACCGACGAGTTGCTCGCGGCGGCGGGCACTCCCCTCGTCGCCGTCGGCGACGTCGTCACCTACCACCTCCGACTCGCCGACCGCACGCCGGACGTCGCCCTCGTCGACGGGCGGACCGAACGCCAAGCGGTGAGTGCCGAAATCGTCCGCGTCCTCGGCAGCCCTCACGTCGAGGTCGAAAACGCCCCCGGAACGCTCTCGGACGAACTGCTCGCCGCCCTGCGCGACGCCATCGACGCCGACGAGCCGACGACCATCCACGTCGACGGCGAGGAGGACCTGGCGACGGTGCCCGCCGTCGTCGCCGCTCCGGACGGCGCGAGCGTCGTCTACGGCCAACCCGGCGAGGGCATGGTCCACGTCGCCGTCACGGCGGAGACGCGGGCCGTCGCCCGCGACCTGCTGACGCGGATGGACGGCGACGTCGACGCCGCACTCGCGACGCTCGACGCCTGATGTGCGCTTCGTAATCCTTTTGGTCGTTTCGGGTGGAGTTGCCTACAACTGAACCATGGAAATCGACATTATCGCCGAAGAGGAGAATCCGATGTTACACCGAACCGACGTCCGCTTCAGCATCGTCCACGAGGAGGCGACGCCGTCCCGTCTCTCCGTCCGCGACAGCCTCGCGGCCAAGCTCAACAAGGACTCCGAGGAAGTCGTCGTCCACGAACTCGACACGAAGTTCGGGATGCGAAAGACCATCGGCTACGCGAAAGTCTACGAGAGCCCCGACCACGCCAAGGACGTCGAGCAGGAACACATGCTCGAGCGCAACAAGATCAGCGCGGAGGAAGAGGCCGAAGCGGAAGCAGAACAGGCCTAGATGCGCGTTCTCGGTATCGAAGGCACGGCGTGGGCGGCCAGCGCCGCCGTGTTCGATACCGACGCCGACGACGTCTTCATCGAGACCGACGCCTACCAGCCCGAGAGCGGCGGCATTCATCCGCGCGAGGCGGCCGAACACATGGGCGACGCCATTCCGAAGGTCGTCGAGGCGGCGCTCGCGGCGGCCGACGGCGACGTCGACGCCGTCGCCTTCTCCCGTGGCCCCGGACTCGGCCCGTGTCTCCGCGTCGTCGGTACCGCCGCCCGCGCCCTCGCACAGTCGCTCGACGTTCCCCTCGTCGGCGTCAACCACATGGTCGCCCACCTCGAAATCGGGCGCTACCAGTCCGGCTTCGACTCGCCCGTCTGTCTGAACGCCAGCGGTGCCAACGCCCACCTGCTCGGCTACCACGACGGCCGCTACCGAATCCTCGGCGAGACGATGGACACGGGCGTCGGCAACGCCATCGACAAGTTCACCCGCCACGTCGGGTGGACCCACCCCGGCGGCCCGAAGGTCGAACGCGCCGCCGAGGACGGCGAGTATCTCGACCTGCCCTACGTCGTCAAGGGGATGGACTTCTCGTTTTCGGGCATCATGAGCGCCGCCAAGCAGGCCTACGACGACGGCGAGGACGTCGCTGACGTCTGCTTTTCCCTCCAGGAGAACGTCTTCGCGATGCTCACGGAGGTCGCGGAGCGCGCGCTCTCGCTGACGGGGACGGACGAACTCGTCCTCGGCGGGGGCGTCGGACAGAACGACCGCCTCCGGGAGATGCTCGGGACGATGTGCGAGAGCCGCGGGGCCGACTTCTACGCGCCCGACGCGCGCTTCCTCCGGGACAACGCCGGCATGGTCGCCGTGCTCGGCGCGCGGATGTACGAGGCGGGCGACACCCTCGAAGTCGAGGCGTCGACCGTCGACCCGAACTACCGGCCCGACGAGGTACCGGTGACCTGGCGCGGTGCGGCGGAGTCCGTCGCCCGCCCGACGGCGGACGCCGGCGAAATCCGTGGCGCGGAAGCCGTCGTCGCCATCCATCCGGGCCGCGTGGTCAAGCGCCGCCTCCCGAAGGCGTACCGCCATCCCGCGCTCGACGCCCGCCTGCGCCGCGAGCGAACCGTCTCCGAGGCCCGCCTCACCAGCGAGGCACGGCGCAACGGCGTGCCGACGCCGCTGGTCTACGACGTGGACGTCCCGGAGGCGACGCTCACGCTCCAGCACGTCGGCCACGCCGACCTGGCGGCCGACCTCGCCATCGACCGGACGCGGACGGTGGGCCGTCACCTCGCCGCCCTCCACGGCGCGGGCGTCGTCCACGGGGACCCGACGACGCGGAACGTCCGCGTCGGCGACGAGCGGACCTACCTCGTCGACTTCGGCCTGGGCTATCACTCGGGCCACGTCGAGGACCACGCGATGGACCTGCACGTCTTCGAGGGAAGCGTCCGGGGGACGGCCGACGACCCCGACCCGCTCGTCGACGCGTTCGAGGCCGGATACGCGGACGCGGGGGAGGCGGTAGTGCTGGAACGGTTGCGCGAAATCGAAGGCCGCGGCCGGTATCAGTGAACGGCAGGAGCGCCACGCTCAGTCGGGCGTCGGGTCGAACGGCGTCCAGTCGCGCGACTGGTCGGGGAGGCCGCGAGTGCGGTGAACCGGGCGAGGGAATCGCCCAGCGCTTCCGGGTCCGGGGTGTACCGTTCGAGCGCCGCCACCCGCGCGTCCTCGTTTTGGGGGAGCGGGTAGGCAGTCTGGCTCCGGAACGCCAGGCCGTGTTCGACGAGGGCGACGAGTTCGTCCGTCGCGTTCGGCGTCCCCTTCCGGAGGTACTCGACGACGACGTGGCCGAACGCGTCCGTGTCGATGGCGTCGAGCGGGCGGTCGGTGTAGAGGACGCAGACGGCGTCGGGCGCGAGTTCGCGCGCCCACTCGACGAGTTCCAACCCGGAGCCGTCGGGAAGCGTCTGTTCGGTGACCAGGCAGTCGACGTCCTCCTCGCGGAGGGCGTCACACGCCGCCGCCAGCGACTCGCGGCCGTCCGTAGTGAAACCGGCCTCGGAGAGCGCCTCCCGCGTGGTGGTCCGAGCGGCCGGGTCCGGGTCGACACAGAGAATCATCGCTCGGGCCGTCTCCGACGGCTGGAACGCCGAAATAAGTTCCGGGTAACTGATTGACGCCGTTCGGATTGGGGGAGAGAAATCGACACGGCCGACGCCTTTTTACCTCGGCTCGCCGTAGCGCGGATGACTCTTCGATGAACGGAAACACACCTTACGCGGGCGCACCGGGCGTCGTCGACGCCGGCCGGCCGTCCGATGGCGACGAGTTCACGCCCGACCAGATGCGGGCGCTCCGGCAGGCCGTCGCCGGCATCGTCACCCGGACCCGGTCGTATCTCCCCGACAGCTACGCGGTCGGGTCGGAACTCAGCCAGGGCGTGAACGGCCTGGAGGCTACCGTCGCCGTGCATCCGCCGGCGGGGAGCCCGGTCAGCGCCGGTCTCACGCCCGACGCCGAGGACGTCGAGACGGGCCTCGACGAGGACGAACGCGAGGAAGTCGCCCGTGGACTCGCCGCCAGCGCGGCCTTGCAGGTGATGGAGACGGTCGGCGACGGCGTCACGCAGACGGCACGCTAACGGCGCTTTTCTTCGACGGTCGGTGCCGCGACGAACAGCGCGTAGCCCAGCAACAGGACCGACGGGAGCGCGCTCGCGCCCACGCTCACCGACGAGGAAACGGGACCGAGGAGCGACGCGAGAGCGCCGGCGAGCGGGGGTAACGGAAGCACGAACAGGAGGAAGTCGTATCGGGACAGCGGCGGGAATCGAACGTTACGGCCGTTCCGGCGTGTTTCGATACTCATCCTCTCTCACCTCGTTTAATTCTACGCACTAACCGATATTAAAAGTTCAGTCGCGGTTGGTGGACCCATCGTTCGAACGTCACGATATGCGCCAAAAATAATATGAGAATTATTCGGCTCGGAGCGTGACCGCCCGTTTTTCGGTGAACGAACGCGCAGGGAGGAAGACGTCCCCGTCCGCAACGCGCGCCTGGCAACGGGAAGCCTCGCCCGGGAGTGCCCGTCGTCAGGCGAGCAGGGGAGCGGGGCGTTCACTTCCCCCAGAAGGGGTCGCGCTTCCGGTGGTTGTCGAGGAAGCTCTGGAGCGCTTCGAGTTCGTCGGCCGGGATTTCGGATTTCAGTTCCTGTTCGAGAATCTTGGCGTGTTTCTCGGGCAGGTCGACCCAGAGGACGTCGCCCTCGTCGATCTGTCGGCCGACGGTGGGGCCGTCGATGGCGACGGAGACGCGCTTGCCGGCCCGCGCCTCCGAGACGTCCTCGCCCTGCTCCTGGATGCCGCTCAGTTGGCCGACGCGCTCGAACTCGCCGTCCTCGAACCTGCCGACGTAGGTGTTGTTCTGGAGCGTCCCCGACGAGACTTCGACGCCGACGACGGCCGGGTCCGACTGCCGGAAGACGTGGTCTTCGAGGATGCGAAACCGGGCGGGGCGGACGATTTTCTCCAGCACCGTCTCCTGCTGGGCGCGCTGGCGTTCCTCGACGAACGCCTCGTAGTCCTCGACCAGCTGGTAGATGACGTCGTCGCGAAAGAGGCGGACGTCGCTCTCTTCGAGTTCGCGTTCGGCGTCGCCGAGGACGTCCACGTTGAAGCCGAGGATGACCGCGTGTTCGTCCTCGGCGGCGGTGGAGGCGATGGCGACGTCCCGCGGGGCGACGTCGCCGACTTCGGCGCGGAGGATCGGCACCTCGGCCTCGCGGAGGGCGTTCGCCATCGCTTCGAGGCTGCCGAGCGTGTCCGCCTTGACGACGACGCCCTGCTCTTCGGTTTCGACCTGAATCTCCGCGAGTTCGGATTCGACTTCCGCGACCACCTCGTCGACGTCGCGGTCGCGGACGACGCGGACGGGCGCGCCGGCCATCGCGTGTTCGAGGTCGGGCGCGGCGATTTTCACCCCGGCCGCGGCGGCGACTTCCTCGACGTTCTCGAACCGTTTCTCCGTCCGTATCTCCGCCAGGGGACGGGGCTGGAGGAGGGCCCGAATCTCGGTGACGATAGGACCGTTCAGCCCGCCGACGACGACCTGTTCGCCCTCGCGGATGGTCCCGTCGTACACCACGACGTCGAGCGTCGTGCCGAAGCCCTTCTCCTCTTTGACTTCGAGGACGGTCCCCGCGCCGGGGCCCTCGACGTCGACGGCCATCTGGTCTTTCATGTACCGCTGGGAGAGGCCCATCAACACGGTCAGCAGGTCGGGGACGCCCTCGCCGGTCATCGCCGAGAGCGGGACGACGCCGACGTTCTTCTGGAAGTTCTGGACGCGCCAGTAGAGGTCGGCGGAGAAGCCGGCGTCGGAGAGTTCGCCGATTATCTCGTAGAGGTTCTCGTCGAGACGCGACCGGGCGCGGTCGCTCTGGGCCTCGTAGGTCTCCTGGATGGGCGTTCCGTCCTGTGGATTCCAGCCGGGGGTAGTGTCTATCTTGTTCGCGGCGATGACGAACGGCGTTCCGGTCCGCTTGAGGATGTCGATGGCCTCCTCGGTCTGTGGCTGGAAGCCGTCGTTGACGTCCACGACGAGGATAGCGATGTCGGCGAGCGCGCCGCCGCGCGAGCGGAGCGTCGTAAAGGAGTGGTGGCCGGGCGTGTCGATGAACAGCAGTCCGGGGAGGTCGAAGTCGTCGGGGTCGACGAGTTTGCCCGCAATCGTCGAGATAGTGTCGAGGGGGACCGCCGTCGCGCCGATGTGCTGGGTGATGGCACCGGCTTCGCCTTCGCTGACCGCGGAGCCGCGAATCTTGTCGAGGAGGCTGGTCTTCCCGTGGTCGACGTGGCCCAGAACGGCCACGATAGGGGTGCGAAGCGCCTCGGGTCGGTCACGTGTATCGGAGTCTGACATGGAATCTCCCCGCAGAAGTTCTCTTGTACGTGAATACTGCGGACCGAAGTTAAGTCTTTCAACATGGCCCCGTCGGACGCGCGGCAGCCGTCCCCGTGGCGTTTATATTTCTGCCACTGAATAGGCAACGTATGCCCGACATACTCGCCGAGAACCTCTCCGGGAAGTCCGTCATGGGCTCGGACGGGACGGAACTCGGTATGCTGTACAACATCACGATGAACCTGAAGACCGGTGCGCTTGAGGACCTCCTCGTCTCGCCCAACGAGGAGTACTCCGTCGGCGACTCCCGGTTCGACCTCGACGAGGAGGGGCGCGTTCACGTCCCCGTCTCTCACGTGCAGGCGGTCAAGGATTACATCGTCATCGAGCGGTAGATGCAAGTTCTCGATTCCTCAGCGTTCATCCACGAGTATCACACGGACGCCGCCACCGCGTCGATTCCCCTGGTACGGGAGGAACTCGAAGACGAGAGTGCCTATCGCTTCGACGCGATGGAAGGGGCCGGCATGCACATCCACATCCCGGCGGCGAACACCGTCGAGAAAATCCGCCGCGCCGCCACCGAGACGGGCGACGAGGGGGAACTCTCGGACACGGACGTCCGCCTCGTCGCCGCGGCGTTCGAACTCGACGCGACGCTCGTCACCGACGACTACGCGATGCAGAACGTCGCCGAACATCTCCGCGTCGACGTCGAGGTCATCGCCCGCGACGGCATCACCGAACGCCGCGAGTGGCAGTTCCAGTGCCAGGGCTGTGGCCGCGAGTTCGACGACCCCCACGACCGCTGTCCCATCTGCGGGAGCGACCTCTCGCGGAAGAACCCCGCGTGAACGCCGCCGCGGGAAGGTCGCCGCAGGGGGTGAGGGCTCCGCCGCGGGAAGGTCGCCGCAGGGGGTGAGGGCTCCGCGCGGAAATCGCCACCCGTATACTCTTGCCGACGAACGCTCACGCATGAGCGACGCCGTCGACGACGACCTCTACGAGCGAACGAAGGCCCTGCTCGAACCGGGAGACATCGACCTCAACGGGCTCATCGTCCACACGGACCTCGAAGGCAGCGAGGACCTGGAGATGCACGAACTGACCGTCGACCTCAACGAAGTCATCGCCGCCCACGCCGGCAAGGGGGAGACGTACATCTACGCCGGCAACGACGACCCCGACTTCTCCTCGAACCAGTTCCAGGGTCTCACTCTCGACGGCGACGAGTTCGTCTGGGAGTGTCAGCAGCTCCTCCGTGCGGGCACGTTCGACCTGGTGTTCTACTACGAGGCCGACGTCGACCAGGCGGCCCTCGCCGCCGACGTCCGCGACCTGGGCTACGACGTGACGAGCGTCGAGGGCTGACCGCCGACGTCACCCGTCGACGACGCCGTTCGTCAGCGACGACAGCGGTCTCTCTACCTCGTAGCCGGGCGTGGTAATCCGGACCGGCGAGGCGTCGGTGACGCCGGCGAACCGGAGGTGGAGTTCGTAGCCCCCGTCGTCGGCGATGGCCGTCGCCTCCATCTGTCCCGAGGGGTCGTGACGCGCCCACGCCGACTCGCCGGCGAACCGCGGGTCGGTCCGGCCGCGTACGACCCGAACCGGAGGTTCGACCGACGCCTCGCTGCCGGCGACTGGATAGCCCGCGTCGGTCCACGCCCAGAACCCCTCGTCGAGGGCGGCGACGCGTTCGAACCCCGCCTCGACGAGCGACGCCGCCCGCATCGACGAGAGGTGGTGGGGACAGCCACAGTAACAGACGACTAGCGACGCGGGGTCCCACGCCGACGCCGGGTCGTCGCCGTCCCGTCCGTCGGGCGCGGGACTCCACACCGCGCCGTCGATGTGGGAGCGGTCGTAGGCCGCCCGGCTTCGCGCGTCCGCGAGGTGCAGGTCGCGGTTCTCGTACCACCGATGGACGTCGGCCAGCGGAGCCAGGGGGACGTCGACGCCGTCGACGGTGACCGTCTCGTACTCGTCGAAGGCGCTCGTCCCGTCGCTAGACCCGCCGAGACAGCCCGCAACCCCGGCCACGAGCGCCCCGCCGGTCGACCGGAGGACCGTCCGTCTGTTCATGTCCGCCCTTGCGGCGTGGGTCCAATGAGCGTTCGGTTTTCAGCGACCGGGACGTGACGGGGCGTTTATGCCGGCCGACCACGCAGTCGGGAGTATGAGACGTCCCGGCGCGTCCCCCTTCGGGCGCGTATTCGCACGGCGTCGGGGGGCGACGCTTTGGAAGGGTTTACGTATCGCCACGCCCAATCGACGGCCCGAGGCAGCGCACGTGAGAGGGGAGCACCGAGGTGAGCCATCGTGACGGGACCGGGCGTCGTCAGCGGCGTGAGCGTCTCGCACGTCAACGCGAGCGTCGACGCCGTCGGCACGGCGAGCGCCCCGGACGAGCGGACCGCCGTCCGCGATTTGTTGACGAACGAGGACGTGAGCGAGGCGTTCGCCCTGCAGACGTGCAACCGGGCCGAGGCGTACGTCGTGACCGACCGCCCGGAGACGGGGCGCGCGGCGCTCGACTCGTTCGCGGCGGACGTCCCCGCCGACGCCGTCGTCCGGATGGGCCACGAGGAGAGCCTCCGGCACCTGATGCGGGTGGCCGCGGGCCTCGAATCGCTCGTGCTCGGCGAGGACCAGATTCTGGGTCAGGTCCGCACCGCCTTCGAGGAAGCCCGCGCCGTCGGCGGCGTGGGGCCGATGCTCGAAGACGCCGTCACCAAGGCCATCCACGTCGGCGAGCGCGCCCGGACGGAGACGAGCGTCAACGAGGGCGTCGTCTCCCTGGGTAGCGCGGCCGTCGAACTCGCGGGGTCGGAACTCGATCTGGACGACGCGACGGCGCTGGTCGTCGGCGCGGGCGAGATGGGGACCCTCGCCACCCACGCCTTCGACCGAACGGGCGTGTCCCGACTCGTCGTCGCCAACCGGACCGTCCCCCACGCCGAACACGTCGCCGAGGACGTCGAGACGGCGGCGACGGCCGTCGGTCTCGACGCCGCCCCGGCCGCGGCCGACGGCGCGGACGTCGTCGTCACCGCCACCGGCGCGCCGGGCTACGTCCTCGACCGGCGGGACTTCGAGTCCGCCGGCGAGACGCTCGTCATCGACATCGCTCAGCCCCGCGACGTCGACCCGACGGTCGACGACGTCGACGGGGTCCGGAGCTTCGACATCGACTCGCTCGAGTCCATCACCGACCGGACCCGGACCCGACGCCGCGCGGCGGCCGACCGGGTCGAGGCGATGATCGACGAGGAGTTCGACCGCCTGCTCGACGCCTACAAGCGAAAGCGCGCCGACGACGCCATCAGCACGATGTACGAGAGCGCCGAGATGGTCAAGGAGCGCGAACTCGCGACGGCGCTCTCGAAACTCGACGCGCAGGGGTCGCTGACCGACGACCAGCGCGAGACGGTCGAAGCCCTCGCGGACGCCCTCGTCGGCCAACTGCTCGCGCCGCCGACCAAGAGCCTCCGCGAGGCCGCCGCCGAGGACGACTGGACGACCATCCAGACGGCGCTCCGCCTGTTCGACCCCGGATTCGGCGACGCGCCCGACGGCGTCGACGCCCCCGAGATGCCCCGCGAGGGCCCGCCTTCGGAGATGCCCCAGCACGTCTTCGAGCGGTCGTCCGACGACTAGCGCCGACTTCGGCGTTGACGGCTCTCCCGTCGACGCTCCGGGGACACCGTGACGGTGCCGCGGCCGACGCGACGCGGGACGACGCCCGAACGAACACAACGGTTTTGGTATGCAGTACGAAATCTCGACCGATAGATGACTGGAATGGCGACGGACGCCGCCGCGTCCGCGGTTCGACCCGTGCCGTGTTCGACCTGTATCGCGTGGCAGACCAGCGACGGCCGACCGAACGAGACGGCACGGCGACTCGCCGGAGGCGGGTGCCGATGACGGACCGCGGTCGGACGCCGGCCGACGAGTTCCGGGCCTCCCACGCCGGGGTGGACGTGGAGATGGCGTACGCCGGGCGGAACACGTTCCTGAAGGCCGAGACCCGCGACGTCGACGACCTCGACGGCGTGGACGTCGGCGTTCTCGGCGCGCCGTACGACGGGGCGCTCAGCAACCGCCCCGGCACGCGCTACGGGCCGGACGCACTCCGGAAGGCCAGCGCGTGGTGGGCCTACCTGTCGAACTACAAGGGCGGCCTCACGAACATGAACACGGGCGCGCAGGTCGACTTCTCGGCGCTGCGCGTCGCGGACTGTGGCGACGTTCCGGTCTTCCCGATGGACCACGAACGGACCGCCGACAGCATCGAGGCACACGTCGCCACCGTGGCGGAACGGGCGTTTCCGGTGATTCTCGGCGGCGACCACTACTGCACCTACCCTGCCGTCCGCGGGTTCGCTCGCGGGTCGGGCGCGGAGTCGGTGGGTCTCGTCCAGATAGACGCCCACACCGACACGACGGGAGAGAGCGCCGTCTTCGGGGAGCACTTCCACGGGTCGAGTACGCGCCTCGTCGCCGAGTCGCCGTTCAGCGACTACGAACACGTCAGTCAGGTCGGTATCCGTGGCTACGAGAATCCGGACTTCTTCGAGTTCGCCGACGAGACGGGGCTGAACCTCTACACGATGCGCGACGTCCACGAGCGCGGCGTCACGGACGTGGTGGTCGACGCCGTCGAGGCGGCGGCCCAAGACACTGACGCCGTCTACGTCACCTTCGACATCGACGGCGTCGACCCGGGCGTGGCTCCCGGCACGGGGACGCCCGAACCCGACGGCCTGAGCTCTCACCAGGCGTTGCGAGTGATGGAGGTCCTCGGAACGCACGACGCCGTCGGCGGGGCGGACGTGATGGAGGTCTCGCCGAAGTACGACCCGACCGAGTCGACGCAGACGCTCGGGGCCTACCTCCTCGTCACGCTCCTCGAACGCCAGTTCGCGGAATAGTTAGGGCCAGAGGCCGCGCGCGCCCTTCGCGCGACTCACGCGCGAGAGGGCGACGATGTAGGCGGCGTCCCGCCACGTCACGCCGTGGTCCTCTTTCGCCTCGCGGATGACGTCCCACGCCGAGAGCATCTCGGATTCGAGTTCCTCGCGGACGCGTTCGAGCGACCATTTCCGGCGGTTGATGTCCTGTAGCCACTCGAAGTACGAGACGGTGACGCCGCCGGCGTTGGCGAAGATGTCGGGGACGACCGGGACGTCCCGTTCCGCCAGCATCGCGTCCGCGGGCGACGTCGTCGGCCCGTTCGCGCCTTCGACGACGATGTCGGCGTCGATGGCGTCGGCGTTTGCGGCGGTGATGACGTTCCCGACGGCCGCCGGCACGAGGACGTCGACGTCGAGTTCGAGGAGTTCGTCGCTCGGCAACGCCGTCCCCGCGGGGTGCGTCGTGACGGCTTCGGGTTCCTCCTCGTGGGACGGAATCGCGGCCGTATCGAGGCCGTCGGGGTCGTAGATGGCCCCGTTGACGTCGCTGACCGAGACGACGGTGGCTCCCCAGTCGTCGAGGATGCGTGCCGCGTTCGCGCCGACGCTCCCGTAGCCCTGTACGGCGACGGTGAGGCCGTCGAGCGGCTTGTCGTAGTAGTCGGCCGCCTCACGGACGGCGATGGCCACGGAGCGGCCGGGGGCCTCCGACCGACCGTAACTGCCGCCGACGACGGGGGGTTTGCCGGTCACGACGCCCGGAACCGTCTCCCCCTCCTGCATGGAGTAGGCGTCCATGAACCACGCCATGGTCTGCTCGTCGGTGCCCATGTCCGGTGCGGGGATGTCCTTCGTCGGCCCGACGAAGTCCCGAAGTTCCTCCGCGAACCGCCGCGTCAGTCGCTCCTTCTCGTCGGCAGAGAGTTCCTTGGGGTCGACGACGACGCCGCCTTTCGCGCCGCCGAAGGGGAGGTCCATCACGGCACATTTCCAGGTCATCCACATCGAGAGACCGATGCACTCGTCGGCCGTCACGTCCGGGTGGTAGCGCATCCCCCCCTTGTACGGACCGCGCACGTCGTCGTGTTGGGCCCGGTAGCCGGTGAACACGTCGACTGACCCGTCGTCGCGTTCGACGGGGACGGCCACCCGGAGGACGCTCGTCGGATGGTTGAGTCGGCCGACGATGCCCGGGTCGACGTCGAGGTGGGCCGCCGCGTGTTCGAGTTGCCGGCGCGCCGTTTCCAGCGCCGACGCGACTTCTTGGCCGTCCTCCGCTTCTGCGGCCGCTTCGGCGGCAGTCATCTCGCCCCCTCCCGCAGGGACCACCCTCCAGCCTGCTCGGGGAAACTGCCGACTCTCGTCCTGACGTCCGGTCCCGTCCGTCGTCTCCGCGTCCTCGCGCGCATACTATATCAAAAACAATGAAGAACATAAAAGCTGTGTTGCCTCCGAATCACTACATAAAATTCGGATTGAATTCTATTATCGCTGATTTTTCGAAGCCTGCCGATTTCAGGGCTCCCAGCGACGACTCGAACGCCCGTCCGTCGAATTGCTAACGAGAAATTCTCGAATGCATAGATAGCAACCGATAGTTGAGGGGTAGACAGTCGTCAATACCAATATAGGGAAGATTATTGGATGTCGATGCCGTGAGTGGGGACGATGCTGCACTCGAAGGGACCGCTCCTCACCATCGACCTCGCGACGCGGACGGCGTCGACGGAAGTCGTCGACGACGTCCTCGAATCGTTCATCGGTGGGCGGGGCGTGGCCACGAAACTGGCCCACGACCGCATCCCGTTCGACGCCGACCCGTTCGGCCGGGAGAATCGTCTCGTGTTCACCACCGGCCCGATGCAGGTGTCGAACATGTCGTTCACCGGGCGGATGAACTGTACTGGCATCTCGCCGCTGACCGACGGGTTGCTCTCGTCGAACGCGGGGGGATATCTCTCCCGAAACTTCGCGGCCACGGGCTACAGCGCGGTCGAACTGACCGGTGAGAGCGACGAACTCGTCGCCGTCCACGTCCGCGACGACGGCGTCGACGTGGTCCCCGTCCCCGAACTCGAGGGAGCGACGGTGCCCGAAGTCGACGAGTTCTGCGACGACCGATGGGGCCTCGGCGAGGACCAACTCGCCGTCGCGGGCCCGGCCGGCGAGAACCTGGTGCGGTTCGCCGCCATCATGACCTCGGAGAGCCGAGCGTTCGGCCGTGGCGGACTGGGGGCCGTCCTCGGGTCGAAGAACGTGAAACTCCTCTCGTTCGACGGCGACGCGACGCCCGACATCGAGATACCGGCGGCGCAGATGGAGGTCCACCGCGCCGCGGCGACGAGTGACTCGGTGATGAAAGAACAGGGGACCACCAGCGTGACCGCGCTGGCGAACGAGATGGACGCGTTCCCGACGGAGTACTTCGCGCGGACGTCCTTCGAGGGTGTGGCGGACATCGGCGGCGAGGCCGTCGCGGAGAAAAAGTACGAGAAAGGGACCTGTTCGGCGTGTGCGTTCGCCTGCAAACTCCCGACCCGGGACGAGGCGACGGGACTCGAAACCGAGGGGCCGGAGTTCGAGACGGTGATGTCGTTCGGCGGGAACTGCCTCGTCGACGACGTCGTGTCGGTGATGAAATCCAACGAACTCTGTGACCGACTGGGACTCGACACGATCTCCTGTGGCGACGTCGTCGCGGCGTATCTGAAGAGCGAAGACGCGTTCGGGAACTCCGAACTCGTCCACGAGACGGTCGAGAAAATCGCCCGTCGTGAGGGCGTCGGCGACCGCCTCGCGGAGGGCATCGACCGCTTCCACGAGGAACTCGGCGTCGAGAACTGGACGGTCAAGGGACTGGAGTTCCCCGCCCACGACGGGCGCAGTCTCCACGGACAGGGCCTCGGCTTCGCCACGTCGAACCGCGGTGCCGACCACATGTTCGGCGAGTTCTACGCCTACGAGTATCCGCTCGTGTCGAACGAGGAGGCCTACGACCCCGTCGGCCTCGGCCCGGAGAAGGCGCGAAAACTGGTCGAACTGGAGAACGAGAACGCGGTCAACGACAGCGGCGTCGTCTGCAAATTCTCCGGCGACAACGTCGGCCCCGACGAGTACGAGGCACTCTTCGGGACGGAGTACGAGACGCTCCTCGACGTCGGCGGGCGCATCGTCGACCTCGAACGACACTTCAACAATCAGCGCGGCTTCGACCGGGCCGACGACGTCCTCCCGTACGACCTGCCGAACTTCGAGACGGCGCTGTCGGTCTACTACGACGCACGCGGCTGGACCGACGACGGGCGCGTCCCCGACGCCGCGGTCTGAAGGCGCGGAACCCCGCCGTCGACGCTCGCTATCGGCTCTGGCAGGCGTCGACGAAGTTCGTAATCGTCGTCGTCGCGTTACAGTCGCCGAAGTCGTACGCCCCGCGCGACCAGTCGCTCGGATTCTCCTCGACGCGTTCGGTGAACTCGGGGTGGTACTGGACTGTCCAGACCGGTGCCGACTCGTGGCGCGTACAGAAGTAGTCGTTGTAGTCGGTGGTCGCGATGGGTTCCAACCCCCGCCCGGGTTCGACGACGAGGTCCGAGTGCAGGACGGGGACGACGGGGTCGACGCCCCGGAGGACGGGGTCTTCGGGGTCCGTCACGTCCATCTCGACGAACGTCGCCCGGCGGCGGTCCTCCTCGATGTCGCCGCCGAGGGCGTCGTTGACGAGCTGGTGGCCGAAACAGATGCCGAGAAGCGGGACGTCCGTCTCGATGCACTCGTGGACGAGGTCCTGCTGCCGGTCGACGAAGTCGTGTCCCTCCTCGTAGACGCTCGCGGTGCTCCCGCTGATGATGACGCCGTCGTAGGCGTCGAGGTCCGGCGTCGTGGGTTCGTCCGCGTAGACGTGGTAGTCGCTGTCGTCCGCGATGCGGGCGATTTCCGGGCCGAGATAGCGATAGTCCGGCTGCACTTCGTCGTCGAGGACGAGAATCGTCATTACCGGTTAGAGTAGCATTCGTACAATAAATCATTCCATGGCTAGCTCTCATCCGACGATAGCCGTCACTTTTGAATGCGTCCGTGGCGCGGCTCAGCCAGGCGTGTCCCGGAACAATCGTTCCCTATCCGATAACGGCCCCATTTTTCGAACTGAATGTCACGTATCGGGCCGAGAGGGTGAGGAAAATACAAATACCGCGCGAGCCACACGCACAGCAATGGACGATTCCCGGAGGCAAGCATGACGGGAGGCGACGACGGCGAGCGGATGGAACGGCGAATCGAATCGGAAGGCGTCGACCACGTGTTCGTGGAGTTCGCGGACGTGAACGGCATCTCGCGCTCGAAACAGATACGGGCCGACTACTTCCTCGACAACTGGCGGTCCGGGTTCCCGATGA
Organism: Haloferacaceae archaeon; assembly: GCA_042216495.1. GTDB lineage: Archaea > Halobacteriota > Halobacteria > Halobacteriales > Haloferacaceae > Salinirarus. The sequence goes on along the minus strand of JBDGTU010000001.1, from coordinate 18,644 downwards.
ACCTGCTTTTGCTGGTGCAGACGCCGCGGAGCGACGTCCCCGAAGCGTCCGGATACGGCTCGGAAATCGACTACGGCGACGGGACCGTCCACCCGGACCCGTCGACGTTCCGCCTCTTACCGTGGCGGGACGACGCCGCGCGCGTCATCTGCGACTTTCGCTACGAGGGCGACCCGGTCGCGGCCGCTCCGCGGACCGTCCTCCGGTCGGTTCTCGACCTGCTCGACGCCGAGTTCGACTACCAGTTCTACCTCGGGAGCGAACTCGAGTTCTACCTGCTCGACCCGACCGACGACGGCGGCTACGCGCCGGCGACGGACCACAAACACGAGTGCGTCTCGTGGGCGACGGAGGAGGTCGCCCCCTTCTACGACCGACTCACCGACTACGCCGACGACTACGGCGTCGAACTGACTTCGCTCCAGCACGAACACGGGGCCGGCCAACTGGAAATCCTCTTCGACTACGGGAAGCCGCTCGACCAGGCAGACACGACGTTCGACTTCAAGCGACTGGTGAAACGGACCGCCCGCCTCGTCGGCCAGCGGGCGACGTTCATGGCCAAACCGTTCGGCGACCGGGAGGGGAGCGGCTACCACATGCACGTCTCCGCGTTCGACGACGGCGAGAACGTCTTCGCCCCCGAAGCGGGCGAGGGCCTCTCCGAGCGGGGCCGCCAGTTCGTCGCCGGCATCCTCGACCACGCGGACGCGCTGACCGCCCTCGGCGCGCCGACGCTGAACGCGTTCAAGCGATTCGAGCCCGGGAGCTTCGCTCCCTACACCGCCTCGTGGGGACACGACAATCGAATGGTGGGCCTCCGCGTTCCGCAGGGGACCCCTCGCATCGAGAACCGGATGCCGTCCGCCGACGCGAACCCCTATCTCGTCGGTGCGGCGACGCTCGCGGCCGGCTACGACGGACTCCGGCGAGGGCTCGACCCCGGTGACCCGCTCCGGGGCGATCCGACCGGCGAGGCTCCGGTGTTGCCCCGGTCGCCGGAAGTGGCGCTCGCCGCTCTCGAAGCCGACGAGACGCTCGGCGAGATTCTCGGCTCGGAACTCGTCCGGGCCTACACCGCGACCAAGCGAAGAGAACTGCAGTCGTTCCGCGAGACGGTGACCGAGTGGGAACGGTCCCAGTACGTCGAGACGCTCTAGGCCTGCTCGTCCGCGAGGCGCGGCGCGATCTGCTTGAACGCTTCGAGGTGTTCGTCGATGTGTCGCTCCTCGTGCTGGACCGAAATCGTCCACTGCTGGGACGCGTCGTGTGGATGGGGGATGACTCCCTGATTGAGCATCCCGAACCAGAAGTTCTCGTGGAACTCCACGTCGACGTTGTCGACGTAATCGCGGTAGTTCCCCATCCGCTCGTCGGTGAACATCACGATGCCCTGCGAGTTGACGTTCTCGACGTGACCGGTGATGCCGGCGTCCTCCATGATGTCCTCGTAACCGCGGGCGAGTTTCTCGCCGAGGCGGTCGACGTGGCGGTAGGCGTCCTCGGTCAGGACGTCCCGGAGGACCGTGAGGACGGCGCGCGCGACCAGCGGGTTGCCGTTGTAGGTACCGTAGTGGGCCGTGTGGTCCTCGATGACCGACATGACCTCCTCGCGGCCGCCGAACGCGCCGACGGGGAAGTTCCCGCCGATGCTCTTGGCCATCGTCACGAGGTCCGGTTCGACGCCGTAGTACTCGGCCGCGCCGCCGGGGGCGACTTTCACGCCCGTCTTGACTTCGTCGAAGACGTAGACGATGCCGTACTCGTCACAGAGTTCGCGGAGCCCCTGCAGGAAGTCGTCGTACGGTTGGGTGACGCCTTTCGCCAGCACGATGGGTTCGACGATGAGGGCGCCGATTTCGTTGACGTGCTCGCGCATGACGTCCTCGACGGCGTCGAGGTCGTTCCACGGCGCGACCTCGACGGTCTCGGCGGTCTTCGACGGGATGCCGTCGCTCTCGACGACCTTGTTCGGCTTCTTGGGGTGGCCTAGCTTCCCTTCCGGCGTCGACTTGCTGATGAGGACGTAGTCGTGGGCTCCGTGGTACGACCCCTCGATTTTCAGGAGTTTGTCCCGACCCGAGTACGCGCGGGCGACGCGAATCGCGTGCATCGTACTCTCGGTGCCGCTGTTCGTGAACCGGACCTTGTCGACCGACGACCAGCGCTTTTTGAGTTCGGCCGCCGCGTCGCCGAGCAGTTCGTGGGGGTGCGTGAACAGCGTCCCCTTCCCGAGTTGGTCGGCGACGGCTTCGGTCACGTCGGGGTGGGCGTGGCCGACCATCCCGGCCCCGTTGTTCATGTCGTAGTCGAGATACTCGTTCCCGTCGACGTCGTACATGTACGGGCCCTCGGCACGTTCGACCACGAACGGGTACGGCTCCCACGCGCGGTAGGTGCTCGCGACGCCCGCTGGAACGTGTTCACCGATACGTTCGTACGCAGCCTCACTCCCGGCAGTCCGCTCGCGATAGGCCGCCTCGTAATCGTTCCACAGGTCCATGGGCCCACGTCAACGGGGGACGAGTTAAATCTTTGCAGTACGTCCTATATGTACTCGAATTATCGAACTAAATTCCAGAAAGCACCGAAATATTGGATAGTTCGGGAGAAGAGGGGGCCTCAGTCGCCGAAACGCTGGCTGAGGAGGATGAGCGAGATGCTGAACAGGAGGACGACGGTGCTGATGGCGTTGATGACGGGGTTGGTCCCGTGCTGAATCTTCGACCAGATGAAGATGGGGAGCGTGTTCTTGACGCCGCTGGTGAAGAAGGCGATGAGGAAGTCGTCGAACGAGAGGGTGAACGCGAACAGCGCACCGCTCACGATACCGGGCATCAGAATGGGCAAGGTGACCCGCCGGTAGGTCGTCCACTTGCTCGCACCGAGGTCACGCGCCGCCTCCTCCAGTTCGGGGTCGAAGCCGCGGAGGCGCGACGTCACCGTGATGAGGACGAACGGCGTGACGAACACGAGCTGGCCGATCATGACGGTCTTGAGCGTCGTCGAGAAGCCGAGATACTTGAACCAGTTGAGCAGCGCGATGCCGAGGATGAGCCCCGGCACCGTCATCGGCGCGATGACGAGGACGCGGTAGAGGCTCTGGAGCTTGAAGTCGTGGCGAACGAGTGCGATGGCTCCCAGCGTGCCGAGCACCGTCCCGACGGCGGTGACGACGACGCCGACGTAGATGCTGTTCATCGCCGACTGGACCAGCTGGCCGTTGGCGGCGAGGCGCTGGTACCACTCGAGGGTGAAGCCGCTCCACGGGAGCGTCGAGAAGTTCCCCTTCTCGAAGGAGAAGACGATGAGGACCACGATGGGCGCATAGAGGAACGCGAAGACGAGCGCCGCCCAGACGCGAATCCAGTTGCGTTCGACGAACCGGCCGACATCCGCGACGGAGAACGACGAGTCCCGGTCGCGTTCTGATTGCGTGCTCATTAGAACATCTCCTCCAGGTCCACGTAGCCCATGAGCGACCAGAGGACGCCCACGACGACGAGCATCAGGACGCTCCCGAGGGCGGCCCCCATCGGCCAGTCGCCACCGATACCGAACTCGTAGGCGATTCGCGTTCCGACGAACAGTTCACCGCCGCCCAGCATCGCGGGCACGATGTACGCCCCCATGCTGAAGATGAACACGAAGATGATGCCACCGACGAGTCCCGAAATCGAGAGCGGGAGGACGATGCGGCGAAACACCGCGAACCGGGACGCACCGAGGTCGTAGGCCGCCTCGATGACTTCGTCCTCGATCTTCTCGAGGCTGGAGTACAGCGGGAGTATCATGAACGGGAGCCACAGGTAGGTGAGGCCCAGCCAGATCGAGAACTTCGTGTTGATGAGCCAGCCGAGCGGTTCGTTGATGACGCCGACCATCATGAGCGTGGAGTTGACGACGCCCTGGGACCCGAGGATGATTTTCCAGCCGTAGACGCGGACGATGAAGTTCGTCCAGAACGGGACCATCACGAGCACGGCCAGTTGGTTCTTGTACGCGCCGCCGAACCGCGCGATGTAGTACGCGATGGGGTAGGCGACGACGCCCGCGGTCACCGTGGTCAGGACCGCGATGGTCGTCGTGTTGACGAACGCGGTGCGGTTGACGAAGTCGCCGAACACCGCCACGAAGTTGCGGATTCCGTAGTCGGGAATCAGGACGAGACTCTCCATCCGCATCGTCGCGATGAAGAACATTATCGCCACCGGGCCGATGAAGAACAACGTCTCCAGCAGAATCAGCGGCCCGGCGGTCGTGAGTAATCCCTTCGAGACCGGTAATGATTCGAACGAGGGCCAATCCCTCCCCTTTTTTTGGGTCGTCCGTTCCACCATGGGTTACGTTATCAGGATGCCGTCCAATATATATTGTGGTCGGTCGGCTTCGCCAACGGCCGCAAAGCGCGCCGGTTCGTCCGCTCTATCGTGGCTTGTTCGGATAGCCGTTGCTATCTCGGCCGTCCGTCGAGACGGTGTCCGGGTGGCTGCCGGCACTCACGGGTCCGCCGTCAGTTCGGCCCCGTGGATGGCGGTCTCACACGAATATGGATGAAATCCATATATTACGCGACGTTATTAAACTGAATTCGACAAGAGGGACAAATATAAATATGATAATCCAGAATGCGATGGTATACCACAAATGACGACGGATAACACAGGTCGCGACACGTCGATGCGAAGCAAAACTCGCCGTGGGTTCCTGACGGTCGCCGGCGGCGTCGGTGCGACGGCGCTGGCTGGCTGTAGCGGGAAGCGCGACGTCGGCGGTGGGTCCGGCGGCAGTTCGGATGGTACCTCGGGCGGTAGCGAGGGTAGTTCCGGCGGCTCTACGGGAACGACTACCGGTAGCAGTTCGAGCCAGAAGGACGTCGTGAACATCCTCACGTGGGAGGGGTACGGCACCGACGAAATCGTCAACGAGTTCGAGAGCGAACACGACGCGACGGTCAACATCAAACTCGTCTCGAGCGACCCGGAGGGATTCAACATCCTCAAGAGCGGCGGGACGGACAAGTTCGACCTCCTGACGCTCAACAACACGTGGGCACAGCGCCACGCCCAGTCCGGCACCATCGAACCGCTCAACCCGGACGACTACTCCGAGATGGGGAACTTCCTGGAACGGTTCCAGCACCCCTTCAAGTCGTTCATGCACAACGACGAGATGTACGCCCTCCCGACGCGGTGGGGCTGGGACACGCTGACGGTCAACACCGACAAAGTTCCCCAGGAGGATTACCAGTCCTACGAGGTCCTCTGGACGGGCGGTCCGGACGGGAAATACGAGAACAAGATCGGCGTCATGGACTGGCCGACGTGGAACATCCCCAAAATCGCGCTCTCGCTCGGCTACCCCGCCTTCGAGCAGACCGACAAACAGCTGGAGGACATCAAGTCGAAGCTTATCGACATGTTCTCGAACATGAAGGCGGTCTACACCGGCACGAGCGCCATCCGACAGGCGTTCCTGCAGGGCGACATCGTGATGGCTCCGGTCGGGAACTTCGCGATGAGCCAGCTCCGTGCCGAGGGGAACGACTGGGTCAACGTCGTCATCCCCGAACAGGGCGGGATGCAGTGGACGGAAGGCCTCTGTATCGTCAAGGACCCGCACAACCGCGAACTCGCCGTCGAGTTCCAGAAGAAGATCATCTCGAAGCAGGGCCAGTTCAACGTCGCCTGGAAGCCGTCGGCCAAGAGCCCGCCGGTCAACACCGCCTCCTTCGACAAGTTCTCCGACGAACAGCAGCAGGCGCTCATGTTCAACGAGGAGGGCTTCGACGCCGCCGACGAGATATCGCAGAACACCACGCCGTACGAGTTCTCGCCCATCACTGACAAGTGGACCGACCTCTGGACCGAGGCGAAGGCTCGTGCGGGGATTTAATCGTCGCTGAGCCACGAGAGAGACACGATGAGTTCCTCACACTCCGCGACCGAGACCGAGGCGGCGGCCGAGTCGGGTGATTCAGACACGTCTCAAATCGGACGCGTACGGATAGAAAATCTTCGAAAGGAGTACGGGGACGTCGTCGCCGTCGGCGGAATGGACCTCGAAATCCACCCTGGCGAATTCCTGACCCTCCTCGGTCCGTCGGGCTGCGGGAAGTCGACGACGCTCCGGATGATTGCCGGCCTCGAGACGCCCACGAGCGGCGACGTGTTACTCAGCGGGGAGCGGGTCACGGACGTCTCCGCGAACAAGCGGGACACGAGCATGGTCTTCCAGGAGTGGGCGCTGTTCCCACACATGACCGTCGAGGAGAACATCGGCTTCGGCCTCGAGATGGACGGCGTTCCGAAGGAGGAGCGCAAACGGCGCGTCACCGAGGCGCTCGAACTGGTCGAACTCCCGGACTATCACGACCGGAAGGCGACCGAACTCTCCGGCGGCCAGAAACAGCGGGTCGCCATGGCCCGCGCGCTCGTCCGTGAACCCGACGTCCTCCTGCTCGACGAACCGCTGGCGAGCCTCGACCGCAAACTCCGCCAGCACATGGAAGTCGAGTTGAAACAGATTCAGGAGGAACTCGGCATCACCTTCATCTACGTGACCCACGACCAGGAGGAGGCGCTCACGATGAGCGACCGCATCGCGGTCATGAACGAGGGACAACTCGAACAGGTGGGCGACGCCACCGACGTGTACGAGCACCCGGAGACGACGTTCGTCGCGACGTTCCTCGGCGAGACGAACCTCTTCGAGGGGACCTACGAAGCCGACGGCGACACCGCTACCATCGTCACCGACGACGCCACGGTCGCCGTCGACGCCGCCGCGGACAGACCCGACGGCGTCGAGGCCGCCGTGACGGTCCGCCCCGAACGCGTCCAGTTGACGGGGGGAGGCGACTCCCTCGGCGTGGCGAACGAGTGGACGGGCACGGTCACGGAGGCGATTTACAAGGGGTCGAATCAGCAGTATTACGTCGACATCGGTCCCGTCGAACTGCACGTCGAACGGCCGATAAACGAGACGACTCGCGAGTTTGCGGAGGGCGACACCGTTACCGTCGGCTTCTCCGAGATGGCGGGCGAACTCATCTTCGAGTAGTCGCCCGCTCCGGGACGCGGCCGTCGTCTGCCACCGGCATCGACAGAACTAACCTGACTCCCGTCGGGGCACGCATTTAACGCAATGGACGAGAAAGACATTCGTATCCTCGCGGCCATCGCGGAGGAGGCGACGGGGAGTCCGGAGAAGATTCGCGAGAAGACGGGCATTCCGACCTCGACCGTTCACTACCGCATCAACCAACTCCGTGAGAAGGGCGTCATCAAAAACGACCTGTTCGACATCGACCTCGAACAACTCGGACTCTCCATCACGCTCATCTCCGAAGTGTGGGCCGAATTCGAGGAGGGGTACCACAACGACGTGGGCGAACGGCTCGCCGACGTCGAAGGCGTCAATCAGGTCTATTTCACCATGGGCGACACCGACTTCGTCGTCATCTCCCACGTCGCCAACCGCGGGATGGTCGAGGGACTCGTCGAGGACTTCGAGGCCATCGACGCGGTCAACCGGACCAGTTCGAAGTTCGTCATCACGACGGTCAAGGACGAACCGTGCGCGCTGAACGACTACGACCTCGACTCGCTCGTCGACGCGCTCTGCCCGCCCGACGACGACTGACCGAACCGCTCGCGAGGACTCGTCGTCCCGTTCGCCGCCCCGGCACACTCCAGTCCTCGACACGGCTCTCGCCCCGTCTACCCCCGTAACGATTATTCGTCGGCCGGCCGACCGTTCGGACATGGCCCAACTACTCGACGACGACGAGATAGCCCGCCGTCTCCCGTCGGGGTGGGAGCACGAGGGCGACGAAATCGTGCGCACCTACGAGTTCGACGACTACCTCAAGGGGGTCACCTTCGCGACGAAAGTGGCCGAAGTCGCCGAAGAGGAGTTCCATCACCCGGAGATACGCATCGGCTACGAGGAGGTGGAGGTGCGCCTGACGAGTCACGAGGAAGGTGGCATCACGGAGAAAGACCTCCGGCTGGCGGACCTGTTCGACGACGAGCGGTAATGGACGCCGCGTACGTCTTCCGCGTCCGGTTCCGCCTCGACCCGCAGGGCGTCCGCGTCGACCCCGCGGCGTTCGAGACGGTGTTGCGAAAACCCGCGCCGGACCCCGGCGAGGACGGGTGGACGTTCTTCCGCGACGCCCTCTGGCGCGGCGAGGTGGCCGACGAGGCCCACCTCCGAGAGCGGTTCGCGGACGTCCTCGGCGTCGCCGTCACGGACGTGACGTTCAGCGAACTCGAAGCCGACCAGGAGTACCTCGACGCCCTCGACGACGCCATCGAGGCCGACCTCGACGCGTTCAACGCAAACGGCGTCCGCGAGGCCCGTCACAAGTATCTCGGCAGTTCGATTCGGGTGGTGTGAGGAACGCGTCCACACCGTCTTCGCCCTCCTCGTCTCGGTCCGTGCTCCGCGTTCCCGCCCGTGGTCGTGCCGACGGAAAACACTTATTTGCCGCTCCCCTACCGTCGACCCTCATGCTCGCCGACGCCTACGACTTCTGGCTGTTCGACCTCGACGGGACGCTCGTCGACGTCGAGTGGTCGTACACCCGGACCGCGTTCGACCGGGTCGGGGAGCGACTGGGCAGGGAGTTCTCCGACCGGGAGGCCGAACTGCTCTGGCACGGCCTCTCCGGGGCGCGGGACGCCCAGTTGCGGGCGTGGGGCGTCGACCCCGCGGCGTTCTGGGCGGCGTTCCACGACGTCGAGGACGCCCAGGCGCGCGCGGAGGCGACGTACCTCCACGACGACGCCGCGTTCGTCGCCGACGTCGACGCGCCGGTCGGACTGGTCACGCACTGTCAGGAGTTCCTCACCGACCCCGTCCTCGACGCCCTCGACATCCGCGACTGGTTCGACGCCGTCGTCTGCTGTGACGAGGAACTCGGCTGGAAGCCCGACCCCGCGCCGGTCCAGCGGACGATGGACGCGATGGGCGTCGACGGCGGGACGGGCGTCCTCGCGGGCGACGGCCCCAACGACGTCGGCGCGGCGTGGAACGCCGGCCTCGACGGCATCCACGTCGAACGCCACGGCCACGACCGTCGGGGACAGTGCGTCCTCGGCGACTACCGCGTGCGTTCGTTCGACGAACTCACGCCCCGGGGTCGTAGTCGCCGCGTCCGCGAGCGAGAATGAGGCCGTCGCTGGTCACCACGACTTCGAACGCCTCGTAGTCGAAGCGGACGTCGACGTTGCCGCCGGGACTCGACTCGCGCGGTTCGAGCAGTTCTTCGAGCGCCTCCGCGTCGACGCTCTCGTAGAGCGGCGGGAGCGCGCTGGCGTCGACGCCGGCGTAGGACTCCACCGCCTGAACGACGGTCGTCCCGAGGTCGTCCGCCCCGCTCCACTCGTGGCGCGTGACGAACTCCCAGTCGGCCGCGTCGAATTTGGTTCGCTCGACCGACTGCTCGGCGTCCGCCGCGGCGAGCACGTCGAGGACGTAGTCGACGACGACATCGAGGCGGTCCCCGTCTCCCTTGCGGACGTATTCGGCGACGTCCGCGTTCCGGACCAGCGCCTCGACGTCCTCCCACTCGCTCGCCGTGAACAACACGACGTCCAGGTCCGGGTCGCGTTCGCTCGCCGCGAGGACGAACGACGTCCCGTCGGCCAGCGTCAGCGAGTCGCTGACGAGGCAGTCGACGTCCTGCGTCTCCAGCGTCTGCAGTCCCTCTTCGGCGTCCGACGCGGTGAGGAGCGTCACGTCCGCGGCCTGCGTTTCGAACCGGCGCTTCGAGAGCCGTCGGATGCCGTCCTCGTCGTCCACGTGCAGGACCGTCCGGTTGGACATAGCGGCCGTAGGAATTCCACCGACATAGGATAACTGGCCGTTCCCGGTCACTCGGACTCGTAGCCGGCGAGGCCGTCGACGACCGACGGGAGGTCGCCGAGCGCGCCGCGCAGGTCGGCCACGCCGGCTTTCCCCACCCGGTCGGGGTTCGCCCGCACCCGGACCGTCTCCGCACCGAGGGAGACGAAGTCAAGCCCGAGTTTCGCCGCCGTCGCACGGAGGCCGAGGCCGGCGTCGGCGTCGCCGGCGGCGACGTTCCGCGCGGGACTCTCGTGGGCCTTCACCGCCAGGTCGTAGCCGTCGACGGCGTCCGTCAGGTCGCGCCGGTCGACGCCCCTGTCTTCCGCGACGGCGTCGAGTGCGGCGTCGAGGCTGGCGCGCAGTCCCGAGTCGCGCCCGCGGTTGACGAACCGCAGGTCGCGGTCCACGAGGTCGTCGAGCCCCGTGACGTCGTTGGGGTTGCCGCCGGGGACGACCAGCCCCCACTCGCGCGTCCACCCGCCGAGGTCGACGCTCTCGACCTCGCGGGAACTCGGTCCGGCGACGACGGCCACGTCCGGCAGGCCGTCCCGCAGGCGGCGCAGGCCCTCGCGGCTCCCCACGGGGAGGTAGCGCGGGGAGTCGACCCGGTCGAGGAGGCGCGAGAGCGCGGGGTCGTCCTCGCCGACGCCGAGGAGTTCGGGCGGCCGGACGTCCGGCGAGAACAGGCGCACTTCGACGGACTCGCCCTCGGCGAGATACTCGGTGTCGGGGGGGACCTCGACGACGCCGTCGGCTTCGACGAGACTCGTCGTCGCGCCGCTCCCCTTGTCGACGGGGTAGACGAGCGTGGTCCCGCTCTCGTCCTCGACGAGGCCGGCGGGCATCAGGCGCATCCGCCCCTCGCCGTAGCGTTCGCGGACGGCCATCTCGCCGCTCGCCGTCGCCGTCTGCGGTTCGGGGAGTCCCGCCGCCTGCCGGAGTTTCGGCGCGACGAACGTCCGGAAGATGGTGAGCGCGGAGACGGGGTAGCCCGGCAGGCCGACGTACGCCGATTCGCCGGGGCCGTCGCCGCCGTCGAGGCGGCCGACGAGCATCGGCTTTCCCGGCTTGACCGCGACGCCGTGGAGCAGGAGTTCCCCCCGCGACTCGACGACGCGGTAGATGACGTCGACGGCGCTGGCGCTGGTCGACCCCGACGAGAGCACGAGGTCGCACTCCCCGGCGGCGTCGAGCAGGATGCGCTCCATCTCGTCGTAGTCGTCGCCGGCGTGGGGGTAGAGCCTGACTTCGCCGCCCGCCTCCTCGACGCCCGCGGCGATGGTGTAGCTGTTGACGTCGTAGATTTCGCCGGCGGCGGAATCGAGGGGCTGCCCCGGCCGGACGAGTTCGTCGCCCGTCGAGACGATGCCGACGACGGGTTTCCCGCGGACCGGCACCGACTCGACGCCGAGCGCCGACAGCAGGCCGATTTCGCGCGGCGTCAGGCGCGTGCCCGGCCCGAGCGCCCGGTCGCCGGCCGCGACGTCGGCGCCCGCGAGCATCACGTTGTCGCCGGGGGCGACGGCGGTGCGGACGGCGACCGTCCCGCCCGCGGTCTCGTCGGTTCGCTCCACCATCACCACCGCGTCCGCGCCGTCGGGCATCACCGCGCCCGTCGATATCTCGACGCAGGTCCCGGCGTCGACGCTCACGTCGGGTTCGACGCCGGCGTGAACCTCGCCGACGAGGTCGAGTTCCGCCGGGTCGGCCTCGTCCGCGCCGAAGGTGTCCCTGGCGCGGACGGCGTAGCCGTCCATGCTCGCCCGGTCGAATCCGGGGACGTCGAGTTGGGCGTCGATTCGCTCCGCGAGGACGCGCCCCCGGGCTTCGGTCAGGTCGACCGTCTCCGTCCCGGGGTCGAGGTTCAGGTCCGCGATGGTTTCGCGCGCTACCGCCGGGTCGACGAGATCACGAAACTCGCGTCGTCCCTCGCTCATGCCGACCACTCCCAGTCCTCGACGGCGACGGTCGCACCCTCGGCCAGGCCCTCGCGTTCCTCGGGGACGACGACCCACCCGTCGGCAAGGGCGACGCTGGAGAGGACGCCCGACCCGGAGGCTCGCGTCGGCGTCGCCACCCGGTCGCCATCGTCGTCCTCGTGGAGGCGGACGCGGGCGAACGTCCGCGTCCCCGGTTCGCTCGATATCTTCCGGGTGAGTCGCGCCTCGACGGTCGGGTGGGGGTCGAGCGGGAGGTGGCCGCTCCGCTTGAGGACGGGGCGGAGGAACTGGACGGCGTTGACGATACACGCCACGGGGTAGCCCGGCAGCATGATGACGGGCGTCTCCTCGACGACGCCGAGGGCGACGGGGTGGCCGGGTTTGAGCGCGACGCCGTGGACCAGCACCTCGCCGATGTCGTCGACGACGTCGACGACGTAGTCGCGCTCACCGACGGACGACCCGCCGGTGGTGACGACGACGTCCGTGGCGAGGTCGCGCTGAATCGCCGCCCGGAGCGCGTTCGGGTCGTCGGTGACGACGTCGCGGTAGGTGGGCTGACCTCCCCACCGGTCGACGAACTGCGAGACGGTCAGGCCGTTGGTCTCGATGACCTCGCCCGGGTCCGGGTCCTGCTGGACGAGTTCCTCGCCCGTCGGAATCACGCCCACCGTCGGCGGGTCGTACACCTCGACTTCGTCGACGCCGACGGACTTCAAGAGGCCGGCGTCGGACGGCCGGAGTCGGTGGCCGGGGTCGTAGAGTTCCTGTCCCTCCGCGACGTCCTCGCCGACGTCGCCGACGTTCTCGCCCTCGGCGACGGCGTCGAACACCTCCACCTCGTCGCCGACGGCTTCCGCGTGTTCGACCATCACGACGGCGTCGGCACCCGGGGGCAAGTCGCTCCCGGTGTGAACGCGGACGGCGTCGCCCGGGCCGACGGACCCCTCGCTCTCGCGGAGGACGGTCGGGGACCGGCCGTTCGCGCCGAAGGTGTCCTCGGCGCGGACGGCGTAGCCGTCCATCGCCGCCCGGTCGTAGCCGGGGACGGGATTCGGTGCCGTGAGCGTCGTCGCCACCACCCGTCCGTCGGCGCGCGAGAGCGGGACGCGCCGCGTCCGTTCGTGTGGCGCCACCGCCGAGAGGATGGCCTCCCGGGCGTCGGCGACGCGGGTCCGGTCTTTGAACCCGGCGTGTCGCAGGTCGTCGTGGCTCATATCCTTCTCTACGTCGCCACGGGAAAAAGTGTCTCCCCCGCCGTCGCCGGCGCGCCGCTCTCCGTCGCCCGTGTCCACGGGCGCCTCCGAGTGGTTCGCGCCGGCGGGTACGTTCGCCCGACGCTCCCGACACGACCGACCGGAATCCACGGGCTTTTTCGACCCTCCCTCCGTAGGGACGGGTATGTCAGCGCTGCGCAGTGCGCTCCGCGAGTTGCCGGACCCGGTGTTCGCCGACCTTCTCGAGAGCGACAGCGAGTACCTCCTCGTCCTCGATTTGCCCGGCGTCACCGCAGATTCCGTCGAGGCGACCGTCGAACGCGGTCGTCTCCTCCTCGAAGCGCGGCGCGAGAAGGCCGCCCCGACCGAGTTCCAGTACGTCCGCGAGGACCGCTCGCTCTTTCTCGACGTGGAGATCCCCCTGCCGCCGGACGCCACCGGGGCCGGTGCCGAGGGGACGGTCGACCGCGGCGTCCTCGAACTCCACCTGCCGAAGCGGGAGGCCGCACCGGAGCGGACCATCCCAATCGAATCGGCGTAAGCCGAGGTGGTTACGCTGGTCAACCTCCGCGCCTACTGGCGCTTTTTCGTCGTCGTCTACCAGTTCTCCCCGCTCATCGTCGCCTACGCGCGGGACCGCCGGCGGTTTCTCCTCTTCGGCCGGTCGCGGAGCGTCGACCGGGAGACGCAGGTCGAACGCGCCGACCTGTTGCTCGACTCGCTGTTGACCCTCGGACCGACGTTCATCAAACTCGGCCAGTTGCTGTCGACCCGGCCGGACGTCCTCCCGCCAGCCTACATCGACGTCCTGACTCGCCTGCAAGACGAGGTGCCGCCGGCCGCGTGGGAGAACGCGCGAACCGTCGTCGAGGACGAACTCGGCCCCGTCGACGACGTGTTCGACGACTTCGACCGGGACGCGATTAGCGGCGCGAGTCTCGGCCAGGTGTACCGCGCCACCTACGAGGGCGAGGACGTCGCCGTGAAGGTCAGACGCCCGGGCATCGAGGACCTGGTCGACGCCGACCTGCGGGTCATCCGGTGGACGCTGCCGGTCCTCGTGCGGTTCACCGGTCAGGCGCGCGCGTTCTCGCTCGAGAACCTCGCCGACGAGTTCGCCCGGACCATCCGACAGGAGATGGACTACGACCGCGAACGGGAACTTCTCACCGAGATTCGGTCGAACTTCACGGACGACGACCGCATCCACATCCCCGAAGCCGTCGACGACCTGTCCGGGCCGCGCGTGCTCACGATGGAGTACATCGGGGGGACGAAGATATCGGACGTCGAGACGCTCGACGAGAAGGGCCTCGACCGGAGCCACCTCGCGGAGGTCCTCCAGCGCGTCTACATGCAGATGATACTCGAAGACGGCGTCTTCCACGCCGACCCGCACCCGGGGAACCTCGCCATCGCCGACGACGGCGGCATCGTCTTCTACGACTTCGGGATGAGCGGCCGGGTCGATGCCTTCTACCGCGAGAAGATAATCGACTTCTACATCGCCGTCGCGAACCAGGACATCGACGGCATCCTCGACGCGATGGTCGAGATGGGGACGCTCTCGCCGGAGGCCGACCGGGAGGTGATGGGCAACGTGATGGAACTCGCCATCGCGGACGTCAGGGGGGAGGAACTCGAACAGTACCGGGTCCAGCAGGTCATCCAGCAGGTCGAAGACACCATCTACGAGTTCCCGCTGCGCCTCCCGCGGAACTTCGCGCTCATCCTTCGCGTCGCGACGGTGGTCGAGGGCGTCTGTGTCACTCTCGACCAGGACTTCGACTTCATCCGCGTCGCCACCGACTTCCTCACCGAACGGGGCTACCGCGAGGAGGGCGCACGCAAGGTCGTCGAGGAGGTCTCCGAGCAGTTCCGCCGGACGGGCGAGTCGCTGGTGACGGTGCCGCCGAAACTCGACGAGGTGCTCGACCGGACCCGACGCGACAACCTCGCGGTCAACGTCCGCCTGGAAGACCGCAACGACGTCCTCGAACGCCTCGCCAGACGCATCGTCTACGGCCTCCTCGTCGCGGTCGGCGTCCTCTCGACGACCATCCTCTACTCCTTCAGCGACTCGCTCGTCGCCGCCGGCGTCGTGGGAGGACTGACGGTGCCGGTGGTCCTCCTGCTCTACCTCTCCTTTCGCAAGCGAAAGGGGGTCCGGGCGAAACCGCAGTTCACTCGGCAGAAGCTCCGACAACGACGCGAGGAGTAGTCTGTTTTCGACGTACGCGGTCACGCCCGGCGGCGGGGCGGTCCTCCCGAGTCCCAATCCCGTCGAGGACCGGTCACCGGCCCGGAGTGGGAGGCGACATCATCGACCGGAAACGCACGCGATACGAGCCGACGCCGCGTTTCCAAACCGTTTATACTCCCGCTTCGGTAATCGGACGGTATGGCGAAAGAGCAGAAACAGGTCCGCGAACTTCAGGAGGGGAGCTACGTCATGATGGAGGACGCTCCCTGCAAAATCAACGCCTACAGCACGGCCAAGCCGGGCAAACACGGCAGCGCCAAGGCGCGCATCGAGGGGAAGGGCGTCTTCGACGACAAGAAGCGGAGCCTCTCCCAACCCGTCGACGCGAAGGTCTGGGTTCCCATCATCCAGCGAAAGCAGGGTCAGGTCGTCTCGGTCTCCGGCGACGACGCCCAGGTCATGGACCTCGACACCTACGAGACGTTCACGATGCGGATGCCCGAGGACGTCTCGCTCTCGCCCGACGACGAGATCGAATATCTCGAATACGAAGGCCAGCGGAAGATCGTCAGCGCGTAGATGTTCCCCGGGGCGGCCGCCGACCGGACCGACGCGGACTACGTCGTCGTCGGTGCTCCGCTCGACGTCTCGACGTCGTTCCAGCCCGGGGCCCGGTTCGGTCCCGACCGGATTCGGACGTTCGCTCGTTCCTTCGAGGATTACGACCAGCCGACCGACGCGCGGTTCTCCGAACTCGCCGTCCACGACGCCGGCGACGTCCACGCCTGGGACGACGCGCCCGACTACGTCGACTACCTCGCGGGCACCCTCGGCGACGTCGTCCGCGACGACGCCGTGCCGCTCCTCCTCGGCGGCGAACACACCGTCACCGTCGCCGGCGTCGACGCCGTCTCGCCCGACCTGTTCGTCTCCCTCGACGCCCACCTCGACCTGCGGACCGAACTCGACGGCAACGAGTGGAGTCACGCCACGGTCACCCGGCACGCCCTCGACGTCGCGGACCGTGCCGTCGTCGTCGGCGCGCGCGCCGGGAGCGAGTCCGAGTGGACCCGCGCCGCGGACGACGACGTGACGGTCGTCCCGCCCGAACGGGTCGACGAGTGGCTCGCCGACCCGCCCGCGTTCGACGAATCGGTCTACCTCAGCGTCGACGTCGACGCCGCCGACCCCGGCTTCGCGCCCGGGACGGGGACGATGGAACCGTTCGGCCTCGCGCCCGGGGAGCTACGCGACGTGGTGCGGACCGTCGCGCCCCACGCCGACGGCTTCGACGTGGTGGAGGTGAACGACCGGGACGACGGCCAGACGGCCGCCCTCGGCGCGAAACTGCTCCGGGAGTTCGTCTTCTCGCACGCCGACGCCTGACTCGCGTTTCGGAGACGGGGGATACAAGCCGCCGGCGGCAGACCGCACGCGTATGCGACTCACAGAGTTCGTCTCCCGACTGGACGAGCGACTCCGAACCGACGACTACGCCGACCTGGACGCCAGCGCCAACGGGCTCCAGGTCGGCCCCGACGAGGACGAGGTGGAACACGTCGCCGTCGCCGTCGACGCCGCCGTCGCCACCGTCGAGGCGGCGGCCGAGGCGGGCGCGGACGCCCTCGTCACCCACCACGGCCTCGTCTGGGGCGGAATGGACCGCCTCACCGGCCAGCACTACCGCCGCATCGAACCGCTGCTCGCGAACGACCTGGCGCTCTACGTCTCGCACCTCCCGCTGGACGGCCACCAGACACTCGGCAACGCCGCCGGCCTCGCCGACCTGCTGGAGTTGGAGAACCGAGAGCCGTTCGGGACGCTCGGCCCGAAGTACGTCGGCACGCGCGGCGTCGCCGCCGACGCCTACTCCGCGTCCGACCTGTCGTCCCTGCTCGACCGTGAACTCGACACCGGCGGCCGGGGGACGCAGGTGCTCGACTTCGGCCCGGCCGAAATCGAAGACGTCGCCGTCGTCACCGGCAGCGGGGCCGACTGGCTACAGGAGGCAGCCGACGCCGGCGTCGACGCCCTCGTCACCGGCGAGGGGAAAGGGAAACTCTACCACGAGGCGCGGGAGGCGGGTATCGCCGTCTTCCTCGCCGGCCACTACGCGACGGAGACGTTCGGCGTCCGGGCGCTCGCCGACCTCGCGTCGGAGTGGGGACTGGAGACGACGTACGTCGACCACCCGACCGGACTGTAAGCGAGCGACCGCTGGCTCGAAACCGCGGCGTTGAAAGCGCTCCGCGCCGGAGTCTCGGTCATGACCGACGAGACGCCACGCGAGGAGTTCAGTTCCGACCCGCTCGGCCACACCGACGTGTGGGCGGGCATGAGCGTCGGCGAACTCGTCGCGGAGTACGGCAAGGCGGGCATCGGGGCGGCCGACCTCTCTCACGCCGCCGACGTCTACACCGAGATGCTCGACGACGACGTGTCCGTCTTCTTCGGCCTCGCGGGCGCGATGGTGCCCGGCGGGATGCGGACGGTGGTCGCCGACCTGATTCGCGACGGCCACGTCGACGCCCTCGTCACCACCGGCGCGAACCTCACCCACGACGCCATCGAGGCCGTCGGCGGCAAACACCACCACGGCCGCACGCCCGAAGAGGGGGCCGAACGCGAACACGACGAGCGACTCCGCGACGAGGGCGTCGACCGGATTTACAACGTCTACCTCCCGCAGGAGCATTTCACCCTGTTCGAGAACCACCTCCGCGACCACGTCTTCCCCGAAATCGAGCGGACGGTGAGCATCCGGGAGTTCACCCGCGAACTCGGGCGGGCCAATCTCGAACGGAATCGCGCGGACGACGTCGACGAGGGGGCCGGCGTCGCCGCCGCCGCCTACGAGACCGACGTCCCCGTCTACGTGCCGGCGATTCAGGACTCCGTCCTCGGCATCCAGGCGTGGATGTACTCCCAGGTCTCGGAGTTCTCCCTCGACGCCCTCGCCGACATGTCCCACGTCAGCGACCTGGCGTTCGAGGCCGACTCCGCGGGGGCCGTCCTCGTCGGCGGCGGCGTCCCCAAGAACTTCGTCCTCCAGACGATGCTCACTATCCCCGACGCCTACGACTACGCCGTCCAGTTGACGATGGACCCCGAGGCGACGGGTGGCCTCTCCGGCGCGACGCTGGAGGAAGCCCGCTCGTGGGGGAAACTGGAGCGGTCGGCGCGCAACGCGACGGTGGTCGGGGACGCCACCATCACCTTGCCGTTGCTCGTCGCGGCGGCGAGAGAGCGCGTCGAGTGACGGCGCGTTCGACCGTCTCGGGGTCGGAAGCCTCTTTCAGTTCCCGGAACGTACGCTCTCCCGGCCGATGACGAGCGCACCGCTCCGAGCCGGGGTGGCTCCCGGCGGCGACGAGCCCTATGAGTGCCGAGGTCTGCATCTCTTACCTAAGAGATGCTTTCGTTACTGAC
>JBDGTU010000010.1:0-59831 GCA_042216495.1 Haloferacaceae archaeon | reverse complement strand
CGAGGAACCATTCAGGACATCACCGACCGAAAGGAACGGGAACTCGAATTCGAGCGAATCGAACGCGCGGTGGAGGCTTCGGGGCACGCGATCTTGATCACCGATTCCGACGGGAGAATCGAGTACGTCAACCCGGCGTTCGAGGAAATGACTGGCTTCTCCCGGGAGACGGTCTCCGGTGAGACGCCGCGCGTCCTCAACTCCGGAGAGATGTCTGAAGCATACTTCGAGGACCTCTGGGAAACGATTCTCTCGGGCGAACTGTGGAAAGAGGAGATCGTCAATCGTCGCAAGAACGGCGAGTTGTACACGGCGATGCAGACGATTGCGCCGGTAACCAACGACGGCGACGTTCGCGCGTTCGTGGCGGTCCAAGACGACATCACGGAACGCAAAGAGCGGGAGAAAACACTGAAGCGACGAACGCAGGCGATCGACGAAGCACCGGTCGGTATCACCATCACCGATCCGACGCGGAAAGGTAATCCACTCATCTACGTCAACGATGCGTTCGTGGAGATTACGGGCTACTCACGCGAGGAAGTACTCGGGGAGAACTTTCCGTTCCTCTACGGAGAGAACACTGACCCGGACCGTGTTGCCCGTATTCGAGAGGCGATCGAGAGGGAGGAGCCGATATCGGTCGAGTTACGCAACTATCGGAAGGACGGAACGGAGTTTTGGAATCATCTCGAAATCGCGCCCGTACGGGACGACGCTGGTAACGTCGTCAACTATATCGGATTCCAACAGGACGTTACCGCCCGAAAAGATGCCCGGAGGCAGTTAGAGGTCCTCGATCGAGTGCTACGCCACAATATACGGAATAACATGACCGTAGTTCGGGGGCAAGCCGAGACGATCAGCGCTGAGGCCTCGGGCGAGATTGCGGCGGCCGCCGAGGAGATTATCGACACGAGCGACCGGCTGATCGTGATGGCTGAAAAAGAACGGAAGATAACGGAACTGCTACGGAAGACGCCGACCGACGCGGAGTTCGACGTACGCGATTTCCTCGACGACGTCGTTTCGAGTGTCGAGTCGGCCCATCCGAACGCGACGATTACTGTCGAATGTCCTGACGACGTAACCGTACACGCTACGCGACAGCTTTCACAGGCAATCGAAGAACTCGTTACGAACGCTATCGTTCACAACGATTCTTCGCCCGCGGTCACCATCACTGTCACTCAGACCGACGAAGTTGTCCGTATCGAAATCGGGGACAACGGGCCTCGGATTCCGGAGATGGAGCGGGACTTGTTGGCAGACGAAACGGAGCAGACACCACTGTACCACGGAAGCGGCCTCGGGTTGTGGTTCGTTAAGTTGGTCGTTACCCGGGCGGACGGCACCGTGACGATCGAGGAAAACTCCCCGAGGGGCAACGTCGTGAGAATCGAGATTTCACGTCGCTGATTCTGTCGGGTTCGGATAACTCCGAATACGTGTCAGCCATCCCCCAGACTGCGGCCAACGGTCGCTCGGAAGGTCTGTGTTCGACGAGCGGCGCTCCACTCGACACCGATGGCTGAACCCGCTGGTAGGTGCTCGGCCAGCGACGTTCCGGGAGCACTCCCTTCAGGCTTCGCGAGCGACTGCGTCGGAAGCCGATTCACGCCACCCCGTACGAACGAAGCGCGCTCCCGACGTCCTCCCGCGGGGAAACGTGGTCCGTCCAGTCTATGACTGATAGCGATTACTGCCTGTCATTACCGGTAGTTCGCTGAACCGACTTGGCGAACCACCGGTACAGTACTACTATCAGTCGTCGCCGACGTCGACTCCCGTCTCCGCTTCCTCGCCGAAGATGCGCCGCGAAATGATCGTTCCGCCGGACGAGGGAGTCGTTTCCTCGCGGCGGACGAAGCGCTTCTTCAGGACGTCGTAACAGAAGACGCCCGACCCGAGAATGATGAGGATGTCTCCGGGGAGTCGCGCCCAGAAGAGCAACTGGACGATACTCCGGTCGTAGAACGCGAGCGAACGACCCGCGTCGTACCCCTGCGTGAAGACCGTCTCCAGTTGGAGGAAGCCGACCGGGACGTCACCGACGAGCACCATCCACGCGAGGCCGACGTTCCACAGCCAGAACGCACGACGGAGGTTCGTCTCCGTCCACTCGCCGGGCTTGGTGGTAAATCGGAGGATGTAGGTTGCCATGCCCAGCGCGAGGAAGCCGAACGCGCCGAACATCGCGGCGTGGGCGTGTGCGACCGTCAGGAAGGTCCCGTGTTCGTAGTAGTTGACCAGCGGGAGGTTGATGAAGAAGCCGAGGACGCCGGCACCGACGAAGTTCCACACGCCGGAGGCGACGATGAACATGAACGGGAGCGTGTAGGGGAAGCCGTCGTCGGCGGCGGACATCACCCGGTACTCGTTGAGCGCCTCGTAGAGGATGAAGACGAGCGGGATGAACTCGAGGGTCGAGAAGACCGTGCCGATGGGCACCCAGTATTCGGGGAGTCCGATCCACCAGTAGTGGTGGGAGACGCCGATGACGCCCGCGCCCATCACGAAGAGAGCCTCGAACATCACGGCTTTCTCGGCACTCCGCCGCGTGAGGAGATTCATCGACACCAGCGTCACGCTGATGATCGCGACGACGAAGAACTCGAAGGCCCCCTCGACCCACATGTGGACGACCCACCAGCGCCAGAACTCCGTGACGACCATCGTCGTCTTCGGCGTGTAGAGCATGCTCGCGGAGAAGAGGAGGCCGATGGACCCGCCCGCATACAGGATGAGGTGGGCGAGGCCGTACCGGCTCTCCTGGCGGAGCAACGGCTCGAAGCCGCGAGCGACGAGGGCGGTCCAGAGGCCGAAGCCCACGAGCAGGCCGAACTGCCAGAGACGGCCGACTTCGAGGTACTCGAGGCCCTCGTTGCCGAGAATCCACCAGAGCGCGCCGTCGATGTAGCCCTGTGCACCGAGCCAGATTCCGAGCAGCCCACCGACCACGACGACGAACAGCGCGCTCAACAGCACGTGGACGTACGTCTTCTGATTGTCCGGTTCAGTCCCGGTGAGCAACGGCGGGAGGAAGAGGCCGATACCGAGCCACATCGTGGCGATCCACAGGACTGCCAGGTCGATGTGCCACGCCTTCGCGATGGAGAACGGCATCATCTGCATCGCGTCCACGCCCAGCGCTTTCGCGATGCCGTAGAATCCCTGCCGTTCGATGTAGTAGTGTGCCATTAGCCCGCCGAGCAGGGTCTGTCCGAGAAAGAGCACTGCCGCGACCGGCACGAACCGGACGGCGGCGAACTGGCTCGGGAAGAGTTCGACGTCGCTCGGACGGGGGACGTCGACGCCGTCGACGGCCGGTTCTGGGAGTTCGACGGATTTGTAGAGCCAGATTCCGGCACCGCCGCCGCCGACGAGCAGCACCATCGCGACGACGCTCCACGTCATCGCGGAAACCGGTGGGGTGTTCCCCGCTCCCGGGTTATACGGCCACTCGTTCGTCCACGAGACGTCGCTGTTCGGCCGGTCGATGGACGAAAACAGCGCGGTCCAGACCGCGAAGTCGGCGAAGCGTCTCGCGTCGGCTCTCGACTCGACGAACTTCGCGGGGACTCCGTGTTCGGCCGCGCCGTCGTAGTATCGGTCGACGTACGACTCGCGGACCTGTTCGTACGCGTACGCTTCCGCGGCGGTGAGGCGGACGGTTTCTCCGAAATCGCCGGTCCGGAGTTGGCGCTTCACGACCGAGTCCACCGCCGCCCGTCTCGATTGCGCGAGTTCGGCGTACGCGGTTCCGTACCGCTCCCGTGCGACGTACCGGCGCATGTTCGTCACTAATCGATCCTGTGCGTCCGCCGTGTAGTCGGCCCCGAAGTACGCACCGTTGCCGAGGACCGACCCCAGATTCATCAGGCCGTTCCGCTGGAAGACCGCTTTCCCCCGAACGATGTCCTCGTTCGTGGCGAGCGTCTCTCCCTGCGGACCGACGACCCGCTCGGGGCGCTCAGGCGACTGCTGGTACGCGAAATACGCGCCCGTGCCCATGAATATCAGGTTGAAGACGAAGACGCCTAACAGCACCTTCGCGAGCGTCTGCCTACGTACTTGCATCGGCGTCCTCCGTGTGCCGTTCGAAGCCGTTCGACTCCCTGCTCGAACGAGCGGTCCTTCCGGGTAGCGTCCCGCCGGAAGCGGGCCGCTCACCGAGAGCGTGGTTTACTCCGCGGCAGTTCACGAGATAGCCTCCGGACTCTGTCGGCCGTGTATTCGAACCGGTGTCGTTCTGCCGGGGCGACGTTCGTGACGTCCAGCCGAATCGTGCGGTCATGATACGTTCGACGTTTTGAATGGCCTCACCATAGGGGGCCGGCGGAGTCTCAGTTCACGGGACCGTGTGTGAATATGTTCGATAAAACGCGGATGGTCATAGCGGGCTAGCCTTCACACTTCGGCGTCTATCCGTCGGCTTCGGCGGCGTCGTGCTGCGTCCCCGAATCCGGGCTGACTCGGGACAGCCGCATCGCGTTCCCGGTCACGCCGACGGTCATCCCCGCGTCGCCCGCGAGGACGGCCAGCCAGATGGGGACGTACCCGAACGGGACGGCGAGCGCGAGACCGGCCTTGACGGCGAGGCTCGCCCAGATGTTCTGCCGGATGACGCCGTTCGCGTCGCCCGCGAGTTCGTAGAGATACGGCAGTTTCGACAGGTCGTCGCCCATCAGGGCGACGTCGGCCGTTTCGAGCGCGGTGTCGGTACCCGCGGCACCCATCGCCACGCCGACCGTCGCGGTGGCGAGCGCCGGGGCGTCGTTGATACCGTCACCGACCATCGCCACGCCGTCTTCCTCGTCTACCAGCGCTTCGATTGCTTCGACCTTTTCGTCGGGGAGGAGTTCGGCCCGGTAGTCGTCGACGCCGACCTGGTCGGCGATGGCACGGGCGGTCCGCTCGTTGTCGCCCGTGAGCATCACCGTCCGTTCGACGCCGAGGGCTTTCAGGCGAGAGACCGTCCGCGCTGCTTCCGGCCGAATCTCGTCGGCGACGGCGATGACGCCTTCGAGTTCGTCCTCGGTGCCGACGAGCACGACCGTCTTCCCCTCGGCTTGTAGCTCGGGGACCGTCTCTTCGAGGAGGTCCAGACAGTTGTTCCGGTCACAGAGCGTCCGGGCCGTCCTCGTGACGACGCCGCCGTCGGTCGTCGCATGGACGTGCGAGAGGTCGAAGCCGAGTTCCTCGAACAGCCCCGGCTTGCCGGCGAAGTGCTGTGTTCCGTCGAGTTCGGCGCGGACGCCTTTCCCGGTGATGCTCTCGAAGCCCTCGACGTCCCGTTCGGCGACGCCGACGGTCCCCGCCTGTGCGACGATGGCCTCACCGATGGGATGCTCGCTGCGTCGTTCGAGTCCCTTGGCACACCGAAGCACGTCCTCCTCGGTGTTCCCGTTGAGCGCGACGACGTCAGTGACGGTGAGTTCACCCTTGGTGAGCGTTCCCGTCTTGTCGAACGCGACGACGTCGACCGCTCCCATCGCTTCGAGGTAGTTGCCGCCCTTGATGAGGACGCCGTTCTTGGCGGCGCTCGTAATGCCGGAGACGACGGAGACGGGCGTCGAAATGACGAACGCACACGGGCAGGCGAGGACCAGCAACGTCAGTCCGTAGACGACGGCCGTCGCCCACGTCGTTCCGAAGACGTACGGACTGGCGAGCGTCGTGAGGACGGCGAACCCGACGACGGTCGGGGTGTAGTACGTCGAAAAGCGCTCGACGAACTGCTCGCGTTCGGTCTTGTTCGACTGGGCGTCTTCGACCATCTCCACGATGCGCGAGAGCGTATTGTCACCCGACGCGGACGTGACCTCGATTTCGAGGTAGCCCTCCTCGTTGATCGTCCCCGCGTACACCTCGTCGCCCTCGGTCTTGTCGACCGGGACGCTCTCACCGGTGATGGGTGCCTGATTGACCGCGCTCTCCCCGCCGACGACGTCGCCGTCCATCGGAATCTTCTCGCCCGGTTTCGCGACGACGACGTCGCCGACGCCGACCTCGTCGACGGGAACAGTCTCGGTACGTCCGTTTCGCTTGACGGTCGCTTCGTCCGGGGAGAGGTCCATCAACTCTCGGAGCGAGTTACGAGCGCGGTCCATCGAATACCGTTCGAGGAGTTCGGCGATGCTGAACAGGAACGCGAGGGTGGCGGCCTCGAAGTAGAGCGCCTCTCCGAACACGAGGCTCGCGACGAGCGCGCCGAGGATGGCCACCGACATCAGGAAGTCGATGTCGAGGTTCTGGTTCCGCGCCGAGTAGTAGCCGCTACGAAGAATCTCCTGGCCGCCGGTCGCCACGGCGACGAGGAACAGGACGTCCGCGACGAGGAACTCGGTCCCGACGACGCTCGCGACCTGGGCGTTCTGGCCGCCGAGCAAGAACTCGAAGAGCAAGCCGACTGCGACGAATCCGCCGCTGACCCACGTCTTGAGAGCACGCGAACTCGTCCAGATGCTCTCTCGCTCGGTCGTGGGTTCGCTCTCCGTCCGCTCACTCGACGTCCTGGTAACTTCGTATCCCGCGCTCTCGATGGCCGAGACGATGTCCGACTCCGAAACGCCGGTCGGGTCGTAGGTGACGACCACTTTTCCCGTCGTCGGTCGGGTCTCGTAGGTCGAAACTCCGGTTCCTCGGTCGAGGGCGCTCTCGACCTTGCCAGCACACGACGGGCAATCCATCCCGGGAACGGTGAACTTCGTCGTCGCTTCGCCCGAGTTCTCGACGGTGTAGCCGGCTCTCTCGACGCGGTCGGCGACTGCTCCCGCGGAGGTCTGGTCCCCGTCGTACGACACCGTGAGCGTCCCCGTCGTGACCTGTGGGTCGACGCTTTCGATGCCGTCCAGTTTCTGGACGCTGTTCTCGACCTTCCCCGCGCACGATGGGCAGTCCATCTCGGGCACGGAGAACTGCGCGACGTCTCTCCCCTCGACCGACGGGGGCGTCGACTCGTCGTGGTCGTGGCCGTGGTCGTTGGACTCCCGGGAACGTCCATTCGAGTGAGAGTCGTCACCCGTCTCGTGTGAATCCCGAGTGGACGAGGTCATTACAGGGGACTAGCTGACGAGGAGTTATTAATTCTCCTGTTAGAAAGCCCGGTTCTAATGCGTCTATTTAACAAATTATGCGCCATAGATTATTAACATGCTCCTTTCTGTGCGGAGGCGCGGGACGATTCTCCCCGTTCGTGCTTCGTGACGTCACTCGCTGACCTCGGTCTTCACCACCGTTGCCGGTCGGGTCGTCAATCGAAGGACGCGGTCGGTCACGCTTCCCAGGAGAGCGCGGTACTCCTCGGGCCGTCGTTTCGTTCCCAGCACTAGCAGGTCGACGTCGTTGTCGTCGGCATACGAGACGATCGTCTCGGCGGGCTGACCGTGCTGCATCGCCTCGACGACTTCGACTCCGGCGTCGGTCGCCTCCGACCGTATCTCCCCGAGCGACTCCTGCCCTAACTCTTCGAGGCCGTGTTCCGGCCCTTCGGCCTCGTCGACGTATTCGTCGCCGCTGTACGCATTCACGACGCTCTCGTCGACGACGTATAGCACGTGAAGGACGGCTTCGTGGGCCGCCGCGAGAGCGATTGCGTGCGATTCAGCTTCGTCCGAAGCGACCGTGCCGTCGGTCGAGAGCAAAATTCGGTCGTACATTCGGTCCGAGTTCGACGACGAGACCAATAAAACCAGTTCGAGATTCCCACCGTACGGGGACGTGAGACGACGTGATTTCGTCTCGACGGGCTACGAGCGTAGCGTACATCTATGAGGCCTGAGCCGACGGGTTGGGGCGGATGCTCACCGAAACGAGACTCGCTTCGCTCGTCTCGCAGGGTTCGAATCCGCCGTCTTCGACGCACGACGTTCAGCGCGAGCGACACGGAGGCCGCTCGCGGCGTAGAACGAAGAGAAGTGGGTTGGGGCGGATTCGAACCGCCGGCCTGCTCCGTGTGAAGGAGCCGTCATAACCTGGCTAGACCACCAACCCGGGCACCGAATCGTATCCGGTCCCGGAACTTAAGGATTCCTTTACTCGCTCGACTGGCCGCGGTACCGCTTGATTCGCTCGCGGGCGTCCGCGATGGCCTTCTGCGTCTCCCCTTCCGCACGGGCTTCGAGTTCCCGTAGTTCGTCCTGAATCTTCTCCAGGCGCGATGGCGTCGGTTCTTCCTCGCGCCCGGTCAGGTCACGGAAGCGCTCTTCGACCGGTTGGAGTTCCTCGACGATACCTTCCTTCGCGTGCTCGCTCGCTCGTCCGAGGTAGTACCGGGCGTCTTCGAAGTGCTTGTTCATATCTGTTCTTACGATAACGACAAATAAAACTCTTGTGTCGGATTGGAGATTGGCCGTCCATCACCACCATCTCCACGCCCTCGTCCACTCGGATATCCAACGACCGAGTCGAACCGCGTGGTGGGTGTGGCCACCGCGGATATAAACCCTTAGACGGGAGGAAACCCTTGGTTCACGGAGTGAACGACGACGATTCCGACCGGGAGCCGCCTCCGTTGTCGGCCGGCCAACTGCGGGCGGTGTTCGACTCCATCAACGACGCGGTGTTCGTCCACGATGCGACGGGGAACGTCCTCGCCGTCAATCAGACTGCGGTGGACATGTACGGCTACTCGCGAGCCGAACTCCGGGGCGGGAGCGTGGCCAAGGCGAGTTCGGGGGACCGGCCCTACACGCGGGAGAACGCCGTCGAACGTATCAAACGGGCGGCCGCTGGAGAATCACAGACGTTCGAGTGGAAAGCCCAAGGTAGCGACGGCAACGTCTTCTGGGTCGAAGTCAGTCTCAGCCGAACGGTCGTCGACGGGGAGGTACTCGTTCTCGCCGTCGTCCGAAACATCGACGAACGAAAGGAGGCGGAACGGCGCTTCCAGACGCTCATCGACAACCTCCCCGGACTCGTCTATCGGTGCCGGAACGAGCCCGGATGGCCCATGGATTTCGTCGGCGGGCAATGTCGGGAGCTGACCGGATACGGCGCGGACGCCATCGAATCCGGCGACGTCAGTTGGGGCGCGGACGTTATCCACCCCGACGACAGGGAACGAGTTCGCCGGGCCGTCCAGGAGGCGACTGCTGCGAGCGAATCCTTCGAACTCTCCTATCGGATTCGAACCGCCGACGGCGACGAACGCTGGGTGTGGGAGCGCGGCCAGCAAATCGACCGCCCCGAGTCACGGAGCGGGGTTCTGGAGGGGTTCATCACGGACGTCACCGAACGCCGGGAGTACGAGCAGAAGCTTCGGCGGTTCCGTCGAGCGGTCGAGGCGGCCGGCCACGCTATCTACATGACCGACCCGGACGGGGCGATTACGTACGTCAATCCGGCGTTCGAACGCATCACGGGATACGACGGCGACGAAGCTATCGGGCGCACGCCGAGCCTCCTTCGGTCGGGGGAGATGTCCGACGAGTACTACGAGGCGCTGTGGGCGACTATCTCGGCCGGGGACGTCTGGGAAGAGGCGATACGGGACCGACGGAAGTCCGGAGAGCTGTATCACGCCCACCAGACGATTGCGCCGTTGACCGACGGGGAGGGGGAAATCGAAGCCTACGTCGCGATTCAGACGGACGTCACCGAACAGAAGGAGCGAGAGACGCAGCTCCAGCAGTACGAACGGGCCGTCGAAGGGTCGGCCGAACTCATCGCGGCAATCGACGACGACTATCGCTATCTCTTCGCCAACGAAGCCTACCGGGAATTTTATGGCTTCGACGCCGACTCGGTGCGGAGTAGACGCCTCCCGGAGGTAATCGGAGCCGAGACGTTCGAAGCCGTCGAACCCTACGTCGAACAGGTACTCGCCGGGCGAACCGTCCAGTACCGCATGACGCGGGCGCGCCCGACTCGCCCGGACCGGACGTTCGAAATCAGATACTCCCCGCTGACGGACGAGGCGGGCGAGGTCTGGGGTGCCGTCGCGATGATGCGCGACGTCACCGAACGTATCGAACGGGAACGGCACCTCGTCTCTCTGGACCGGATGCTCCGGCACAACCTGCGGAACGAACTGAACGTGATTCAGGGGCAGGCCGAGACGATTGCCCGACAGGCACCGGACGATATTGCGGAGTTAGCAGGCGTCATCGAAGACGCTGCCGAGCGCGTCCTCGCCCAGGCGGCCAAAGAACGGGAAATCGTCGACGTGCTGGTGGAGCCATCCACGCCGGCGACGCTGAATCTCGCGGACGTGGTGGACGAAGCCGTAGCGTCGCTGCGGTCGGACTATCCGCACGCAGAGATTACGACGGAAATCCCCGAAGAACTCACGGTGACGACGGTACCGGAGATCGAGTATGCCGTCCACGAGTTGGTCGAAAACGCTCTCAGCCACGTCGAGGGGAGGCCCCCCGAGGTCGACGTCACCGCACGGTACGACGACGAGACGGTCGAACTCGGCGTCGCGGACAACGGCCCGGGCATCCCCCCACAAGAACGCGCGGTAATCGTCGACGGCTCCGAAATCGAGCCGCTGTTACACAGTAACGGGATGGGACTGTGGCTCGTCAAACGAATCGCCAACCGCGCAGACGGAACGATACGGTTCGAAGAGCGGGAACCCCGAGGCAGCGTCGTTACTGTGGTCCTACCCCGCAACGGGACGTGACGGACGGACGCGGTCGCTGAGCCGAACGCCCCCGGACCACCGTCGAACGCGTGTTCGGAGCCGAATCGACGCGGCCGCGAACATTGGTCGCTCACGGCCCGTCGCCACGGAACCGACGAGGTGATACGACGACCGCGGCTAGTGCGACCGATGCCCGTGACCGATATCGTCGAGGACTACCTCCTGCTGTGGGGTCTCCTCTCGGTCGGAGTCGGTATCGCCGTTCCGTCGGTCGCGGTCGTGACCGAACTCGCCGGCGGCGATACCGCCCGCTCGACGGTGATTCTCGTAATCGTCGCCGTCGCGGCAGCACTCGTGGTCGCGGCCGGCCTCCCGACGATTGCGTCGCTCCCAGCGGTGGTCTTCGGCGTCGTCGAGATGGCGACGAGTGCCGGCCTCGCGAAGTGGTACCGGGGGACCGACTGATAGTGATTACTGTAACTGTTTACCGGTGGTTCGCCGAGACAGTTCAGCGAACCACCGGTAATGACTTACAGTAATCACTATGAGGGGCGGCGTCGCAATCCGCCCGCGCAACTGCTATCCGTCCCGGGTCACCGCGAGCCAGTCGAGAAACTGCGTCCGTAGCCGGGACTCGGCCGCGGGAGAGAACCGGTGGCCCTCGCCCGCGAACAACTGAACGAGGACGTCGACGTCCAGTGCCCGGGCCGCGTCGAGCGTGTCGGCCGCGGGAACTGATTCGTCGTCGGTACCGTGAAAGAGCGCGACGGGGACGTCGAGGCCGGCGGCCACGTCGGCGAACGAGTAGCGGTCGAGGTCGGCGACGAACCGGGAGTCCACCACGTGGTCGGCGTCGTAGGTGTACTCGCCGTCCCGCTCGACGCGTGTCCGCAGGTCGTCGAGGGCACGGCCGTACGTGAGCGGTGCCCGGCCGACGATGGCTCGAATCGGGTGGGTCTCGCCGACCGCGGCGTGGAACGCCGTCTTCGCCCCGAAACTCGACCCGAACAGGACGTACTCGGGGGCGGCGAAGTAGTCGAGCACCGCGCGGAGGTCCTCGATTTTCGAACTGAGCGTCTGGTCGACGAACTCGCCGTCGGACTCGCCACAGCCCCTGAAGTCGAAGCGGACGGCGGGGTATCCCTCCGCGGCGACTCGACGACAGCGCTCCTCGTAGCTGCCGGACTTGTCGCTGACGAAGCCGTGACAGAACACCAGCCACGCGTCCGCCGACTGCGTCGCCGGTTCGTGATGGACGGCGACGAGGCGGTCGCCGTCGTCCGTCGTGATGGTGTGTCTGGCGTTCATTCGACCGTCCCGGCGGACGCGTCGACCGAGAGGCTAATCAGCCCACCGGTCGCGATACCTCAGTCGATTCGCGAGCGGAGGTCGGTCGCGACGGCCTCGGTCCCCGCGTCGCCCCCGACGTCGGGCGTGCGCGGCGCATCGGCGTCGGCCAACTGTGCTTCGACGGCGTCCCGCAGCGTCCGTCCGACCGACGGTTCGTCGAGGTGGTCCCAGAGGAGTTCCCACGAGAGCACCGTCGCGAGGGGATTCGCGACCTCGTCGCCCATGATGTCGAAGGCGCTCCCGTGGACCGGTTCGAACATGGACGGATACTCCCCCGACGGGTCGATGTTCGTCGACGGCGCGAGGCCCATGCTCCCGGAGATGCCGGCACCGAGGTCGGTGAGGATGTCGCCGAAGAGGTTCGAGGCGACGACGACGTCGAACTCGTCGGGTCGTCTCACGAAGTCCATGCTCGCCGCGTCGACGAGCAGTCGTTCCACCTCGACGTCGGGATACTCCTCGTGGACCTCGTCGACGACGTCGTCCCAGAAGACCATCCCGTAGGCCTGCGCGTTCGATTTCGTGATGTTCGTGAGTTTCCCCTCGCGTTCCGTCGCCGCCTCGAACGCCTCCCGGACGATGGTCTCGGTCCCCTCGCGGGTGTAGACGGCACCCTGGACGGCCACTTCGTGGTCGAAGCCGACGTGTTCGCGTCCGCCGACGTCGGCGTACTCGCCCTCCGTGTTCTGCCTGTAGACGACGAAGTCGACGTCGCCGGGGCCGTAGCCCCGGAGCGGACTGGTGACGCCCTCGAACAGGTAGGTCGGGCGCTTGCAGACGTGCTGCTGGAACCCCTTCGTGATCTGGAGGCGGAGGCCGCGCAGCGTGACGTGGTCGGGGACGTCGGGGTGGCCCACCGCCCCGAGGAAGATGGCGTCGTACCCCCGGAGTTCGTCGAGGCCGTCGTCGGGCATCATCGCGCCCGTGTCGAGGTATCGCTCCGACCCCCAGTCGTATCGGGTCGCGTCGAACGACACGCCGCACGCTTCGGCCGCCGCCTCGACGACCGGCATCGAGTAGTCGACGACTTCGGTGCCGATGCCGTCTCCCGGAATGACCGCGATGTCGTATGACATTGGCTATCGAAGCGCGACCTCCCACATGGGTGTTGTGGTTCGTCGGCGGCGAAGCGCCGAACTGGAGCGGTTCGAACGGCCTCCGGGTTCGCCGCTCCGGTACTCCGAACGGGGCTGCGTTCTCCCCCGGAGGTCGGTTAGAACGAGACGTCCGCTCCCCGCACGTCGTCGACGCTCGAAGGCGTCCCGGACCGGTCGTCGTAGTATTTCCGTCCGATGAACCCGTCCTCCAGGTTTCCGACGAGCGAGGTGTAGAGTTCGTCCGGGGAGGCGTACGTGGTCCTGTCGGTCCGCTCCAGAATCGTTCCCACGGTGACCGCGTCGCCGGCCGGCGTCGTCAACTCCACACCCCCCAACTGCTGGACGACGGTGTCCTGCTCGGCCGGAAAGTCGAACGCCTGCTCGAACAGTTGCAAAGTCTCGGAGTAGCGCATCGATTCCCCGTACATATTCTGCATTAAAAAAACATTATGAATTCGGCGCCCTCGCCGCTCGTCGGCCGACGGGCGACGCGTGCCCGACCGGGCGTTCAAACGGTCGGTACGCGCCGAGCTATCGCATCGACGGACGGCACTCGACGTCCGAGCGTCCCGCCGTTCTGACGCTCTCGGCTCCGGTTCGGTGCGACACCGAGAACGTCATAGTGATTACTGTATGTCATTACCGGTGGTTCGCCGAGACGGTTCAGCGAACCACCGGTAAACAGTTACAGTAATCACTATCAGTCCGGACCGGCCCAGTCGTCGCCTACGCGGTGATACCCCATCATCTGGCTCCCCTCGTGTTCGGTGAAGACGACCTTCTGGTTCGAGCGTGGAACGTCGAACCACTCGTGGACGGCTTCGATGACGGCGAGTGCGAACTCCCGTTTCCGTTCGGTCGCTCGCCCCGTGCGAACGTCCGCCTGTAGAACGACCGTCTTTCCGTCGGTCGCCCGGCCGAGCTGAATCGTTCGGGCCTCCCGGAGCGAGACGGCCGTGTAGTCGGTTTCAGCGCCCATCCGCTCGGCGTACAGGTCGCCGATTGCGGTGGCGAACCGTTCCGCCTCCGACTCGCGAACGTCGAAATCGACGTCGAACTGCAGGTGTGGCATCGAATCGCCTTCGCGCTCCGCGCACTTGACAATCCGCATCCGCACGGTGAGACTCGACAGCCACGGCGACGGCCGTCCGCCTCCACGTACGGACCACGAACGGGAGCCGAGAAGCCGACCGCGTTCGTGTCGTTCACTCGTGACTTCCGACGGGACTGCGCCGTCGCGACGCGACGACCGAAACGGCAAGATTTAGACGCCCACTCGGCGTGGTACCGGGGGATGGGAACCCTGTCGTCCCCCCACACCGTCGTCGTCGACGCCGTCGGCGACCTCAGGCGTGACGGCTCGGGATGGGTGTTACTGGTCGTCTCACTCGGCTGGTTTCTCTCGCTCGGCGTGCGAATCGTCTACCCCGCGCTGTTGCCCCAGATAACCACGGAATTCGGCGTCAGCAACGCCACGACGGGCGCGTTCGTGGGGGTCCTGTGGACGACGTACGCGCTGTTGCAGTTTCCCGGCGGGGCACTGGCCGACGCCGTCGGCGAACGGCTCGTGCTGGTCGGGAGCGTTCTCCTCACCGCGGGGGCCGTCGGCGCGATCGTCGTCTCGACGTCGATAGAGTCGTTCCTGCTGGCGACGGTGTTGCTCGGCCTCGGCACCGGCCTCTACGGGACGACCCGCCTCACCGTCATCTCGGCGGCGTTCGACCGGATGGAGGCGACCGCAATCGGCGTGAGTCAGGCTGCCGGCAACTTCGGCAACGTCGTCCTGTCCGCCGGTGCGGGCGTCGTCAGCGTGTATCTCGGGTGGCGATGGGGCTTCGGCTATCTGCTTCCGGTACTGGTCGCCTGTGCCGTCGGCCTCTGGGTGTTCGTGCCGCGGCGGGCCGGCGCGACGTCGCCGGACGAACCCTTCAGGCAGACGATGGCGAAAGTCACGACGGCGGTCCGAAAACCCCGCGTCCTCGCCGTCGCCGCCCTCCTCTCTCTCAACATGTTCCTCTACCAGGGCGTGACGGGGTTCCTCCCGACGTATCTCGTCGCCGAGAAAGGCGTCGCTCCCGGTTCGGCGGCGACGTTGTACAGCCTGTTTTTCGCCGCCGCAATCGGCGTGCAGTTCCTGGCGGGCGTGGTCGCGGACCGCCGCGGAAACCGGGTTGCCATCGCCGCGTTCGTGGGGCTTAGCGTTCCGGCGTTCGTCCTGTTGACCGTCGTGGAGTCGTTCCCGGCGCTGATTGCCGTCGTCCTGTTGTTGAGTTCCTTGCTGGGCGCGATGCCGCCGATAAACGCCGCCGGAATCGACGCGCTTCCCGAGGACGTCCGCGGGAGCGGTTTCGGCTTGCTCCGGACCGGCTACATCGCGTTCGGTGCGCTGGGCCCTCCGACGGTCGGCGTCCTCGCCGACGTCGGCCGGTTCGACGTCGCGTTCCTGTTTCTCGCCGTCATCGCCGCCGTGACGAGCGTCTGGGGCCTCTGCTTCCGGCGAGTCGGCAACGGGCAGTGACGCTCCGCGCTCGACGGCGACGACGACGCCGACGTCGACGACCTTCTACTCGGGACGAGCGGCGGTGCGAGACGACGTGAACCGTTCCAGTCGACGGGATTTTCCCGCCGCTCTCGGCGTTCGAGGCGCGGCGCGAACGGAGCGCGCTACCGACCGTCGTCCGCGTTCCGAACCCGATATATCGAATTAATAGAATATATAACTATATTATGGTAGCTCGAAGACGTTCGCGGCGTACCGCCGGCTTCTGTCATTCCTCTTTCGACCGCCAAATCGGCATAAATGTCGGAGAGAGGCGACGAATTGCGAGATATTGGAACTCGACGTGTGCTTCGAGACGGTCCCCCCGTAACGACGTTCGCACGCTCGTCGCCACGAGCTGAAATAGGAGATTTTTGGCTCAAAGGCGGTTTTAGCCGTCGAGCGGCCGTTGAACTGTCGATTCGGACGAGACGTGCTCCTCGCGAATTTACGTTATACTATTCTTATACTATCTAAAAGCAAACGCTTATCTGTCATTTCAAACGTCGTTCCGGCGGCGGTCCGGTCACAGCACGATGCTCTTGGTCGTGGTGAACTCCTCGATGGTGTACCCGAGCCCCTCGCGGCCGATGCCTGACTCCTTGACGCCGCCGAAGGGAATGTCGCCGAGGCCGTGGCTCGGCGCGCCGTTGACGCGGACCGCCCCGGCTTCGATACGCTCCGAGACGCGCATCGCCCGGTCGAAGTCGCTCGTGTACACCGCCGCGTCGAGGCCGAGGTCGCTGGCGTTCGCGAGGGCGACCGCGTCGTCCTCCGAAGCGACCGCGGCGACGGCGGCGACGGGACCGAACTGCTCCTCGTGGAGGATGCGGGCGTCGCGGGGGACGTCTGCCAGAAGCGTCGGGGCGAACCGCCTGCCGTCGCGCTCGCCGCCGCGGACCAGCGTCGCGCCCCGGTCGAGGGCGTCGTCGACGAGTTCTTCGACCCACTGTGCCTGCGACGCCGAGATGAGCGGGCCGACGCGCGTCTCCTCGTCGAAGAGGTCGCCCGGCCGCCAGTCGTCGACTTCGTCGGCGAGGCCGGAGACGACGTCGTCGTGGACGTCCTCGTGAGCGAGGACGCGGCTGACGGCCGAACACCGCTGGCCGGCGTACTTGAACGACCCCTTCGCACACTCGCTGGCCACCGCGTCCAGGTCGGCGTCGGGGAAGACGACCGCGGGCGCGTTCCCGCCGAGTTCCATGTGGAGCGCGACCGCGCCGCTCTCGCGCGCGACCCGTTCGCCGGCGGCCGACGACCCGGTGAGCGCGACGGCGTCGACGCGGTCGTCGCCGGCGAGGGCGTCGCCGACGTCCGACGACCGCCCAGGGACGAAGTTGAACGCGCCGTCGGGCAGGCCGTCGACGTCGGCGACGACCTCCGCGAGGAGGGCGGCGCTGACGGGCGTCTTCGAGGCGGGTTTCAGGACGACGCTGTTGCCCGCTGCGAGCGCCGGGGCGACCTGGAGCGCCGTCGTCGCGAGCGGGTAGTTGTACGGCGAGATGCAGAGGACGGTACCGACGGGCGTCGGCTTCACGATGGCCTGCCACCCCTCGTGGCCCTCGGTCGTCCCCTCCAGGTAGTCGCCCTGGAGGTCCCGGGCCTCCCCGACGGCGCGGCGGAACCGCTCGGCCGCGGCGTCCACCTCGCCGCGCGCGCTCGAAATCGGCTTGCCCGCCTCGCGGACGACGGTCTCCGCGAGTTCCTCCCGGCGTGTCTCGATGCCGTCGGCGATGGCGCCGAGCCACCGGGTTCGTTCGACGAGCGTCGTCTCGCGCAGGGTCGATTGGGCGCGCTGTGCCGCCGCGAGCGCTCGGTCGGCGTGGGTTTCGGAGGCGGCGGCGACGTGAGCGAAGACGCCGCCCGCCGCGAGGTCAGTCACGTCGAGGACGTCAGCCGTCCGCTCCCACGTCCCGTCGACGTAGAGTCCTTTCTCCGCACTGCCGGCTAGTTCGGGCATGTGCGACACTACGCCACACGCCGTTAAGAAATTTACTCACGACAGAGTAATGATTCATCGCGAGACGCCGTCTCCCGGGCCGTCGAGGACGGCGGCGACTTCGTCCGGCGAGACGACGGCCACGTCGCCGTCGAGCGTCCGCTTGAGCGACGCCGTCGCCGCGGCGTACGCCAGTGCGTCGGCGACGCTCCCGCCCCGGTGGCGACGGGCGACGTAGCCGCCGACGAACGCGTCGCCGGTGCCGACGGGGTCGTGCGTCTTCGTCTCGAAGGCGTCCTGTTCGACGACGCCGCCCTCGTGGCACGCGACTGCGCCCGCCGACGACCGGGTGACGACGACGGCGTCGAAGCCGTGACGGTCGCGGAGCGTCCGCGCCGTCGCTTCGGCGCGCCCCGTCTCGCCCAAGACGGTCTCCGCGTCGCGCCGGGCGACGAACAGGACGTCGACGGCCGGGAAGAGGTCGGTCAGCGTCTCCCGCGCCCGGTCGGCGTTCCAGAGCTTCGACCGGTAGTTCACGTCGAGATACGTCGTCGTCCCGGCGTCCCGGGCCCGGGACAGTACGGTCTCGACGGTCCGCGCGAGCGTCGTCGACAGCGCCGGCGTGATGCCCGACGTGTAGAACGCGTCCGCGTCGTCGACGACAGTCAGCGGGAGTTCGTCGGCCGTGGCGTCGCGGACGGCGGCGCCCGCCCGGTCGTAGACGACGTCCGACCCGCGCGGCCGGCCGCCGGGTTCGAGGTAGTACGTCCCGACGCGGCCCGCGTCCGTCCAGACGACGGCGGGCGTGACGCCCTCGCCTCGAACGGCGTAGACGACGCGCTCGCCCAGCGGGGACGTCGGGAGTTTCGAGACCCACGTCGCGTCGAGGCCGAGGTGCGACGCCGCGACGGCGACGTTGCTCTCCGCGCCCCCGACGTGGACGTCGAACGCGCTGGCCCTGGCGAGGCGCTCCCCGGCCGGCGGCGAGAGCCGGAGCATCGACTCGCCGAAGGTGACGAGGTCGGTCATGCTTCGTCGAACAGCGTCTCGCCGTCGACCAGGTGTTCGGCCACGGTGTCCACGTCCAGCGTGACGCCGAGTCCGGGCGACTCGGGGACCCGAATGCGGCCGTCGTCGATGACCGACTCCTCGACCAGGTCGTCCCACCAGTCGAGGTCGTAGGAGTGGAACTCGACGGCGAGGACGTTCGGGATGGCCGCCGCGAGGTGGGCTGACGCCACCGTCCCCACGGGCGAGGAGACGTTGTGCAGCGCGACGGGGACGTAGTACTGGTTCGCCACGTCCGCGACCTTCCGCGTCTCGCGCATCCCGCCGACCTTGGGCAGGTCGGGAGCGACGACGTCGACGGCCTCCCGTTCGACGAGTCGCCGGAGTTCGGTGACCCGGTAGCGGTTCTCCCCGGCCGCGACGGGCGTCGTCGTCGACCGCGTGACCGACTCCTGGACCGTCAGATTCTCCGGCGGAACCGGGTCTTCCAGCCACCAGACGTCGTACTCCTCGACGGCGGCGGCGAGTCGCTTCGCGGCGCTCCCCGAGTACGACCAGTGACAGTCGAAGGCGACGTCCGCACGGTCCCTGACGCGCTCGGTGATCCGCTCGACGATGTCGACCTTGTGCCGAATCTCCCCCGAGCGGAGGTGGCGGTTCGCCCGGTCTTTCTCGTGGCCCGAGGGCACGTCGAGGTCGAACTTCAGGGCGTCGTAGCCGAGGTCCTCGACGACGCGTTCGGCCTCGTCGGCACAGGCGTCCGGGTCGGCCTCCGCCTCGGTGTGACAGTCGCAGTAGACCCGGACCCGGTCGCGGTACTTGCCGCCGAGGAGCTGGTACGCCGGCAGTTCGAGCAGCTTGCCGGCCACGTCGTGGAGGGCGAGTTCGACGCCGGAGATGGCGCTGACGGTGACGCCCTCGACGCTCCCCTCGCCGGACAGCTTCTGGACGAGGTGTTCGTACAGCCGGTCGACGTCGAGGGGGTTCTCGCCGACGAGGAACGGCGTCGCCCGCTCGACGAGTTCGGGGACGCCCGCGCCCCAGTACGCCTCGCCGGTGCCGACGACGCCGGCGTCGGTGTAGACGCGGACGAGCGTCCACGGGAAGTTCCCGTCGACCATGGACGTCTGCACGTCCGTTATCTCGACGTCGCGCCCGCCGCCGCGCTTGGCGCGCACGCCCATCGACTCCGCCGACAGGTCCCGCATCGTGTACTCCGCGTTCGGGTCGTGGAGCGTCTCGTAGTTCCGGCTCATACGGTCCCTTGCTCGCCCGGGGGCAAAAACCGTTGCTCGCCCGGGTGGTGAACGCGGGTGCTCGCCTACAGCAGTCCGAGGTCGGTCAGCGCCGCCGCCAGTCGTGCCGTCTCCTCGCCGTCCATCGTCCGGAGCGGACTCCGGAGCGGCCCGGGGTCGAACGACAGGTCGCGGAGCGAGAGCGCCGTCTTGACGCCCGCCAGGTACGGCCCGCGCTTGAGGGCGTCGCGCACCGCGTAGACGCGGCTCTGGAGGTCGCGAGCGCGGCCCTCCTCGCCCGCGTCGTAGGCCTCGTAGAGGTCGACGACGAGTTCGGGGAAGACGTCGGCGACGGCGCTGACCATCCCCGAACAGCCGACTTCGAGGCCGGCGAACAGCAGCGAGTCCGACCCCGCGAGAAACGTCGCCTCCGGGTGGCGGTCGACGGCCTGGCCGAGCAACGGCACGTCCTTGCTCGAATCCTTCACGCCGGCGACGCCGTCGATGGCCAGGACGGCCGAGAGCGTCTCCAGCGACAGCGCGTTGCCGGTCCGGCCCGGGACGTGGTAGACGTAGACCGGGACGTCCACGGCGTCGGCCACGCGACGGTAGTGGCTCACCGCCGCCTCGCGGTCGAGGGGGTAGTAGTACGGCGTGACGACGACGACGCCGTCGGCACCGACCGAGGCCGCGTGTTCGGCCTGACGCACCGTCTCGACCGTACTCGGCGCGCCGACGCCCGGGACGACGGGCACCTCGTCGACGGCGTCGACGACGGCGTCGACGACCCGCCGCCGCTCGTCGGGCGCGAGCAGCGGGAACTCGCCGTTGGTGCCGAGCGGGAGGACGCCGTGACAGCCGGCGTCGACGACGAAGCGCGCGTGAGCGGCCGTCGCGTCGTAATCGACCGACTCGTCGTCCCGGAACGCCGTGACGACGGGGGGGACGACGCCGCGGAGCGAGAGCGGGTCGGCCGTGCCGGCGGATTGCGGGTCGGCCACACCGGTGGCTCGGTCGGCGGTCATCGTTCCGAATCCAGCCGTGCGAGCAGGTCGAGTGCGTACATCGTCCGGAGGACGTGCGCCGCCTGCCCGGGGGCGAACGCGAGTCCGTCGGTGCCGTAGACGTGGTCGAGCACCTCCGGCGACGAGTGTTCGGGGGCCGCGACGAGGCCGTAGTCGTTCTCGGTGACCCACTCCATCACGCGCAGGTCGCTCTTGCTGTCGCCCATCACCACGCAGAAGGGGTCGTCGATGCCGAGGACGTCGAAGGCGGCTTCGACCCCGACCACCTTGTTGAGTTCGCGGCTCCCGATTTCCGCGGCGTCCGCCTCGTAGTACGCGACGTCGACGCGTTCGAACAGGCCCCGGACGTCGCCGGGGACCGCTACGTCGTCCCGGGCCGGGGTCTCGCCCCGTTCGTCGAGGACTGCGCGGATTTCGGGGTCCTGGCTGGCGTAGTACGCGCGACACCACGCACGCGTCTCGCCTTCGTCGTGGTCGAAGCGGGTCGCCACCGCATCGCCGAGGAGGTCCAGCATGTACGCCAGCGCTTCGTCGATGACGTCTCGCGCCTTCGCGCTCCCCGTCTTGAAGTTGGGCTTGAGCGTGACGTTGAACTCGTTGCCTTGCAGGTGACAGCCGTTCCGGAGGCGCGTGGGCGCGTCCGGGAGGACGTGCGACCGGAGGTGGTCGAAGACGGCCCGGCTGTCGTCGTCGAGTCGGTCGTAGAGCAACTGCTTCGTCGCCGCGCCGTGGCCGGGCGTGAAGACGCCCGTCCCCGCCTCGTAGACGACGCTCAGGTCGCCCGAGTGGACGAGTTCGTTCCCGAGCCCCTGAATCAGGAACCCCTTGACGTTCTCTAGGGTCTGGCCCGTACAGATGACGATGGGCGTCCCGCGCTCGTGAAACTCCGTGAGGAGGTGGAGCGTCTCCCGCGGGATTTCGTTGTCCGTGTTGCCCGCGGACCGGAGCGTCTCGTCGACGTCCAGCACCAGGGCGTTCACGCCCCGGTCGTACTTTCGCAACAGGTCGAGGGCGGTGAACGCCTGGTCGCGGGTCGCGTGGGCCGCGACGTCCGCGAGCGTCTCCCCCGCCGCGGGGA
The DNA here is from genome assembly GCA_042216495.1 of Haloferacaceae archaeon. GTDB lineage: Archaea > Halobacteriota > Halobacteria > Halobacteriales > Haloferacaceae > Salinirarus. The sequence goes on along the minus strand of JBDGTU010000010.1, from coordinate 37,969 downwards.
ACCGCGCGCGCACCTCGTCCCTGTGTGTCGCCAGTTCGTCGCTGGCGTCCTGCCAGTACTCCAGGGCCACGCGCGAATCCACGGGCGGGAAGACGGAGACGAAGTTTTGGTAGGCCCGCAACGTCGCCGTGTCCACCTCGTCGTAGAGTCGATACAGTTGGTCGTACCGTTCCATAGTGCCTCTCGTGCCGGAACCGGGATGTGTCTTTCCCGCGGACCGGACGCGCATCGGTAATTTACTACACTCATCAAAAATCTTTTGCAGCGAGCCGGCGTACGCCTGGTATGAAGGCCGTCGCGATTCGTCGCGGGGAGGCGCGTCCGACCGTCGTCGAACGCCCGCGACCGGAACCGGCACCCGGAGAAGCGCTCGTCCGGACGCTCCGCGTCGGCGTCGACGGCACGGACCGCGAAATCATCGCGGGGGCCCACGGGGGCTTCCCGGCGGGGGAGAACTGCCTCGTCCTCGGCCACGAGGCGGTCGGCGTCGTCGTCGAGTCCCGCGGTTCGGCCCTGACGGCCGGAGACGTCGTCGTCCCGACGGTGCGACGGCCGCCGCCGTCCGGCTCTAACGAGTATTTCGACCGCGGAGAGCCCGACATGGCCCCGCCCGACGCGACGGTCGAGCGCGGCATCGCCGGCGCACACGGCTTCATGGCCGACCTGTTCACGTCGCCCGAGGAGTATCTCGTCCGCGTCCCGCGCGACGCGGCGGAGTACGGTTTCCTGGTCGAACCCATGAGCGTCTCCGAGAAGGCGTTCGAACACGCCTTCGCGTCCCGGTCGGCGTTCGACTGGCGACCCGAATCGGCCGTCGTCCTCGGCAACGGGCCGCTCGGGCTGGTGACGCTGGCGATGCTCTCCGAGTTCGACCGACGGTACTGCCTCGGCCGACGCGACCAGCCCGACCCGTCCATCGACGTCGTCGAGCGACTCGGCGCGACCTACGTCGACTCCCGGGAGACGCCGGTCGACGAGCTCGCGGACGCGTTCGAGCCGATGGACTTCGTCTACGAGGCGACGGGCCACGCCAGACACGCCTTCGAGGCAATCGACGCGCTCGCGCCCAACGGCGTCGCCGCGCTCCTCGGCGTCCCCGACTCGTGGTCGTTCGAGGTCGACGGCGGCCGTCTCCACCGCGAACTGGTGATGACCAACAAGGCGCTCGTCGGGAGCGTCAACGCCGGTCGCCGTCACTTCGAGGCGGCCGTCGAGACGCTCGACGCCCTCCCCGAGTGGCTTCCGGGCGCGCTCGTGGACGACGTGTTCGCCGTCGACGACGCCGCCGCCGCGTTCGGCGACGAAAGAACGATGAAGGCCGCCGTCGAATTCGGCACGCTATGAAGAACGTCGACGACCTCATCGAGAGCGCCGCGGAACTCGCGGACCGGGGGGTACCGAAGGGCGAAATCGCGGACGAACTCAACGTCTCCCGGGAGACGGCGAGCTGGCTGGTCGAGCGGAGCGACGTCGCCTCGCGCCCCGCGACGCCGCGGGCGGAGCGGCCACACGACGTCCACGTCGACTGGAGCGCCATCGGTCGCGACAGCACGCGCCTCCACTACGTCAGCGCGGCGATGGCCGACCTACTGGGGAAACGGGGCGACGCTGTCGACCTCACCATCGGCATCGAGAAGGCGGGTACGCCCCTGGCGACGGCCATCGCGCGCGAACTCGACACGGACCTCGGCGCGTACACGCCCCGCAAACACCAGTGGGAGGAGGGAGACATCGAGGAACTGGGCGGGTCGTTCTCGCGGAACTTCGCGGACATCCGTGGCCGGGACTGCTACGTCGCCGACGACACCATCACCAGCGGCACGACGATGCGCGAGACCGTCGAGGCCGTCCGCGAGGAAGGGGGGACGCCGGTCGCCTGCGTCGTCCTCGTGGACAAGCGGGGGGTCGAGGAACTGGCGGACGTCCCGGTGTACTCGCTGCTACAGGTCCTCCGCGTCGGCGACGGCGAGTGAGCGCGACGGCTCGCATCTCCCGTTCGAGGACCCGCGCCTCACGCGCCCGATACCGGCGGTCGCGTCGCCGGAAACTATTTGTCGATGTCCGACGAACGGGTTCAATGGCCGCTAGCGGCCATGCGGTAGCGTCGGATCGCCGAACCGCCGAACCAGCGGTCGAACTGTCTGTCACTGGGAGATGTTCCATCCCGGCCACCCCACCGGGATGTCGGCTCCTCGGATTTCGAGCGGCGTCTCCGTCCTCCGGACGGTCGGACGCGCGAGGGCGCTCGGGACCCTGAGAACGTTTCTCGGGGGACAGAAAAGACTAAGCATCGGGGAACCGCCTCCAGTTCGTACGGAACGGACCATGTTACTGGGAATCAATCAGAACACGACCGGCACGACGGCCGCGGTCTTCGATTCTACGCTCTCTATGGTCTCGGTCGGACACGCCCGGCTCGAGCGGCTCACTCCCCGGTCCGGTCGCGTCGAAATCGACCCGGCCGACCTCCTCGCCAACGTCACGCTCGCGGTGTCTCGGGCCCTCGACACCGACGACGTCGACGCGGCCGACGTCGACGTCGTGGGGCTGGCCAATCAGGGTGAGACCGCGCTCTGCTGGGACGCCGACGGGCGACCGCTGCACAACGCCCTCGTCTGGCAGGACCGTCGGACGGCCGGGCGCTGCGAGCAGTTGCTCGAAGACGAGGACCTCTCGCGATACATCAAAGAAACCACCGGGCTGCACATCGACCCCTACTTCTCGGCGACGAAACTGGAGTGGCTGGTCGACCACGCCGACGCCGACCCGTCGGAGCTCTACTGTGGCACGACCGACACGTGGCTCCTCTGGCAGTTGCTCGACGACGACCCGTTCGTCACCGACCACGCGACGGCCTCGCGCACGATGCTCTTCGACCTCCAGCGGAACCAGTGGGACGACCGACTGCGCGAGGTGTTCGGACTCGACGACGTCCAGCTGCCGACGCCGGTCGCTAACGACGTGGTCGTCGGCGAGACCGACCCCGACGAGTTCGTCGGCATCGACGCGCCTGTCGCCGGGTGTATCACGAACCAACAGGCCGCACTCTACGGACAGGGCTGTACGTCCCCCGGCGATACGAAGTGTACCTACCGAACCGGGAGCTTCATCCTCATGAACGTCGGGAAGACGCCGGCGTGGTACATCGACGGCATCTCGGGGACCGTCGCGTGGACGCTCGACGGCGAAACGACCTACGCCCTCGACGGCGGCATCTACACGACGGGCGCGTTCATCGACTGGCTCGTCGACTCCGTCGAGTTCCTCGACGAGGGCGACGACACGTCCGCGCTGGCGCGGTCCGTCCCGTCCTCGAACGGCGTCTACGCCGTCCCCGCGCTGTCCGGACTGGCGTCGCCGTACTGGGATTCGAGCGCTCGCGGGGCGTTCGTCGGCCTGGATTCGAGTACGACCAAGGCACATCTCGCACGCGCGTCGCTCGAAGGCATCGCCCACCGGGTACGCGACGTCGTCGACGCGATGACCGACGAGACGGTCATCGAGATGGACGAACTGAAAGTCGACGGCGAGTTGACGGCCAACGAGTTCCTCCTGCAGTACCAGGCCGACCTGTTAGACCATACGCTCGCCGTCTCCGCGATTCCGGAGGCGTCGGCGCTCGGAACGGCGACGATAGCCGGCGAAGCCGTCGGACTCGACGTCGACACCAGCCGACTCGGCGCGTCCGAACGGACGGTCACGTCGTCGAGAAGGACGGCCGCACTCGACGACAAACACGAGGAGTGGCAGGTCGTCGTCGAGGCGATTCGTGACCTCTCGCGGAAACTCGACCACGCGTAGCGTCGACCCCGTGTACCGTCGGGTTTCTGTATTGTTCCCGTGTACCGTCGGGGACGTGTTCCGTCGACTTCCGGCGACGGGACGCGGAACGACCGCGGGGAGACGGTGAGGGCTCACTCCGTCCAGATGTGACGCAGGACGAAAAAGAGGCCGAGGATGACCACCAGCGAGAAGATGACGATGGCTGCCGAGAGCGAGAACAGCGCCGGCTGAATCCCGTGACGGAGCTGTCCCCACGTCGTCGTCGGCAGCGTCGTCGTCGCGCCGACGGTGTAGAAGGTGAGCGTGAAGTTGTTGAACGCGATGATGAAGGGGATGAGGAACGCCCCCAGGAGTCCGGGCCAGATGATGGGGAGCACGACCTCCCGCACCCGCTGGAACGTGTCCGCGCCGTAGGTCTTGGCCGCCTCGTCGAGCTGTGACGGATAGCGACTCATCTGTGCGAGCATGATGAGGACGCCGAAGGAGATGCCGTACACTGCCTGCGTGAGCGCGGCCGCGACGACTCCAGACGGAATCGGCAACACGGCCGCGTACAGCACGGAATCCGCGAGCGCGATGACGAGCTTCGGGAGGACGAGCGGCAGGAGGAGCACGCCGAGGACGAGCGAGCGGTACCGGACGTTCTGGCGGACGACGGCCCACGCAGCCGACGCCCCGAGTACCATCGAGAGCACGGCGCTCCCGAGCCCGATGAACAGGCTGTTGCGGAGCGCGCTGAAGTACTCCCTGGAGTTGAGCAGTTCCCGGTAGTGCGACAGCGTGAACTCGAACGGGAACGGGAAGAGCGTGCTCTGGTTGAACGAGATGAGGACGATGTATCCGATGGGGACGTAGAGGAACGCTACGACGAGCACGAGCAGGAGCTTGTGCGGGAGGTAAGTGCCCAGGAGCGTGCGTTTCACGTTCACTGTTCCTCACCCCCGACGCTGTAGGCCTGCCACGGGATGGTCCAGCCGAGCGCCGCGATGACGGCCAGCGAGATAGCGACGAGGACGACCGACAGCGCGGAGCCGAAGGCCCACTCCCCGGAGGACCCGAAGTGGCTGTGGATGACCATCCCGATCTGCGTCCCGCTCGGACCGCCGACGAACTGGGGCACCGTCGAGTCGGTGAACGTCGGGACGAACACCAGAATCGACCCGATGACGACGCCCGGTCGACTGAGCGGCCAGACGATCTCGTAGAAGGCTCGCAGCGGCGACGCGCCGGCGTCGTAGCCCGCTTCGAGGAGTTCGTAGTCGATGTTTTCGAGCGAGAGGAAAATCGAGAGGATCATGAAGGGAAGCCACAGGTACACCTCGCCGACCAGCGTCTGGAAGTTGCCGTAGTCGAAGAGGCCGATGTGGCCGACGCCCGCCCGTATCAGCGCGATGTTGATCATCCCCGTCGGGCCGATGAGGCCCTGATGGGCGAACACGCGGATGAGCGTCCCGACGAAGAAGGGCGCAGAGAGCGTCAGCAACACGCCGAGTTGCTGGTGGGCCTGGAGTCGCTTCGAGACGTAATACGCGATAGGGTAGCCGATACAGAGGCTGATGAGCGTCACGGCGCTCGCGGTCAGGAACGACTTGCCGATGAAGTAGAGGTAGGTGTAGGTGGTCAACACCGTGACGTAGTTACCGAGCGTCCAGTCGGCGATGAGCGTGTACTGCTCGACCTGCCAGAAACTGATGAGGAACATGTAGCCGAGTCCCAGCAGCAAGAAGAGCGCGACGTACAACAGCGGGAGCCCGAGCATGAGGCGGTTCCAGTAACTGGTCGACCCGTCGGTGCCGTCGAAGATGCCGAGGAGCCCGTCCCGCAACCGCGCGGTGGTCGACGCCGTCTGTGAACTCATGGTCAGTCCTCCGCGAAGACTCTCGCGTCGTCCGGGTCCCACGAGAGGGTAATCCGGTCGTCGACGGCGAGGTCCATGTCGCGCGACTGGTGTTTCGACGTGTGGACGGTCACTTCGTCGGGCGTGCCGTCGCCGTCGGGCGTCACGATGTACACGCGGCTGTTCCCCTCGAAGATGATGTCGTCGACGTGGCCGTCGAGCTGATTCTCGTCCGCCGTCGTCTCCAGGCGGAAGTCCTCCTCTTTCACGACGAGCTGGGCGACTTCGCCCGGGTCAAGCGCTTCGCCCATCGTCGCGGAGAGTCGCTCGCCCGCGACGTCGACAGTCGCGACGTCGCCGTTCACGTCGACGACGTCGCCCGTGAACACGTTCGCTTCGCCCAGGAACCTCGCCACGAACGGCGTCGCGGGGTTGGTGTAGACGTCTTCGGGGGTGCCGACCTGCTTGATTTCGCCGTCGTTCATGACGCCGATGCGGTCGCTCATCGTCAGCGCCTCCTCCTGGTTGTGGGTGACGTAGACGAAGGTGATGTCGGTCTGTCGCTGGAACTTGCGGAGTTCGATTTCGAGTTGCTGGCGGAGCTTCCGGTCGAGGCTCGCCAGCGGTTCGTCCAGGAGCAGGATGTCGGGTTCGGCGATGAGGCCGCGAGCGAGCGCGACGCGCTGTTGTTCGCCGCCGGAGAGCTGGTCCGGGTACCGGTCGTAGTAGCCGTCCATGTCCGTAAACGAGAGGACCTCCTTGCCCCGCCGTTCGCGTTCGTCGGGCGGGACGTCGCGCATCTTCAGCGGGAAGGTGATGTTCTCGCCGACGGTCATATGCGGAAAGAGAGCGAAGTCCTGAAAGATGAGCGCGGTGTCGCGCTCGTAGGCTGGGTCGTCGGTGACGTCGTCGCCGCTCAACTGGACCGTCCCGGACGTCGGCGGTTCGAGGCCGGCGATGATGCGGAGCAGCGTCGACTTGCCGCTCCCGGACGGCCCGAGAAGCGTGAAGAACTCGCCGGGCGCGAGATTCAGCGACTGGCCGTCGACGGCGACGATGTCGCCGTACTGCTTGCGGATGTCCGTGAGCTGGAGTATCGAGTCGCTATCTCGGTCGCTGAGGGCGTCTTCCCGTGTCATTCCTCGGTTTGGCATGTCATCGATAGTCATCTGAATAGCGTAATAATGCTTGTGGTCGGCTAGCTCGCGAGAGAACCGAGAGGGGTGCCGGCTAAGCGCTCTGCATCTCGTTCCAGACCTGCTCCCACTTGCCCGGACAGCTCGGCGTGTCGAACATCGTCAGTTTGTTGACGACCTCCGTCCGGTCCTGGAAGAGCGCCTGGTAGAGCTTGTCGGACACCATTCCCTCGATGTCGATGCACGGCGACCAGCCGACCTGCTTCGCCTCGATGGCCATGTTCTCTGGCTTGAGCCGCCAGTTTATCCACTTGTAGATGAGGTTCTTCTTCGCCTCGGACTCGACGCCGGCCGTCATCATCCAGGTGTCGACCCACCCGAGCCCACCCTCGTCGAACAGGAGGGTGTGACCGTAGGGCTGCCCGTCCATGTAGAGGCGGCGGAAGACGCCGGACCACTCGGGGCCGGCCCACACCTGCCCCGACTTGAAGAGCCGCTCGAGGTTCTTCGTCGAGGAGTAGCGCGTGACGAGGTACTTCTTCTGCTCGATGAGCGCCTGTTTGATGGCGTCGAGCTTCTTTTCGTCACAGACCTTCCACACCTGACCGTTCGGGTCGTCGTATCCCAGCATGACGCCGGTGTTGGCGATGTTCATCTGGTGGCGACCGCTGGTCGTGATGTGGTTGTCGTACTTCTCGTTGTAGAGGAGCGATTCGATGCTGCTGCGGTCCGCCTTGTCGACCTTGTCCTTGTTGTAGGTGACGCCGTAGCCGCCCCAACAGTTGGGCACGGCACACTTGCCGCCGTCGACGTCGAACAGCGTGAACTCGTCGCTCCGGAACGTGTCGTGGAGCGCGTCGAGGTACTGGAGCCGTTCGTAGTCGACCTGCTGGACCAGGTCCTCGTTGTAGTACAGCTTCGGCCAGAAGCCGTCGGCCATGACGACGTCGAACTCGTCGGTTCCGCCGGTCTTGAGCTTGTTGTAGGCCGTCGAGTTCGCGTCGAAGTACGATCCCTGGACGGTGACGCCGTACTTCTCCTCGAACGGCTTGATGATGTCTTCGACGGCGTAGTGGTCCCAGCCGAGCCACTTGAGCGTGGACGCTAGCTCCTCGCCGCCGGCGTCACCGACGGTGGTCCCGGAGCTCGTGGTCCCGCCGCCGCTGGTGGTGCCGCCACCACCGCCGTCGCCGCCGTCGCTGCCGCCGCCGCCAGTGTTCGTTTGCGTCCCCGAACAGCCGGCGAGGCCCGCGATACCGCCCGCTACACCGATTCGTTTGAGGAAGGTTCGTCGTTTGGGTGACATTCTTGTTCACTATTGCCGCTTGGTAGCTCGCAACGACCCACTGTTTGCAGTATCCCTATTTATATTTTTTCCACCCCCGACTGTCGGGAGTGTACGCTATCTCCCGCGTCCGAGTTCGTTCGTCGTGCCGGAGGCGGCCGGGAGTCGTCGTTCGTACAGTTCTGTCGGTTCAGCTCCGGAGTGGCCACTGGCCGCGCCCGCGACTCACGGCGTCCGATTGTGGTCAGGGTCGCGCGACGGCCACGACGTCGTCGAGCACGTCCATGAACTCCCGGCAGTCGGGGAGATATATCTCGCCCATGGTCGATATCTGGAACATCCCCCGGTCGTAGTACGGTCCCTTCCCGGCGTAGACGAGGTAGCCACGCTGTGCGAGGGCGTCGATGAACGATTCGAGGTCGACGCCGTCCGGGAGGAAGACGGACGTCACCGTACTCGACGACTGCTCTCGCGGCAACAGGAGTTCCAGTTCGTCGTGGGCCTCGATGCCGTCCCGGACGAACGCCGAACAGCGCCGGTGTCGTTCGACGCGTTCGTCGAGGCCCTCCCGTTCCAGCAACACCGCGAGTGCCGCGTTCAGGCCGAGAATCGACGTAACGGCGGGTGTGTTCGGCGTCTGTGAGCGCTCCTTCGCGTATCGGACGTGTTTGTCGAGGTCGAGATACGTAGTCCGCGCGTCGAGGTCGAACGCGTCGAGGACGGCCTCGTTCAGGCAGACGAACGAGGACCCCGTGAGGCCGGCGACCGCCTTGTTGCTGACCCCCGTCGCGATATCCACGTGTTCCTCACACACGTCGATGGGCTCGCCGCCGACGGCGCTGATGCAGTCCGCATAGAGGAAGCAGTCCCGGTCCGCGCAGATTTCGCCCACCTCCGCGACGGGGTTGAGCATCCCGGTGCTCGTCTCCTGGTAGGTCATCGCCACCAGGTCGATCTCCGGTGCGGCGTCGAGGACCGCTTCGACGTCGGCGGGGACCGGTCGCTCCCCCCACTCGTACTCAAGCGTTCGGTAGTCGACCCCGTGGGCGTCCATGATTCGGGTGAGCCGTTCGCCGAACTCGCCGTTGACGACGACGAGCGGCGTCACGTCGTGGAGGGAGTTGATGACCGTCTCGTTCGCGGCCGTGCCCGACCCGGAGACGACGACGGACGTGTACCGGTCGTCGGCGTTGTAGACGTCGAGAATCTGGTCACGGACCGTATCGAGCACTTCTTCGAACGGGGGACGTCTGTGACCGATTGCCGGCGCGCTCGCACTCTCGCGTACCTCGTCGGGCACCATGACCGGACCGGGAGTGAACAACTGCTGCTCCGGCAGCGTCTCGGCTAGTAATCGCATGCTAAACGGGTCTTTGGCGATTAGGGCTAAATAATTTTCTCCGTGACGGCGAGAGCCCCCAGCGCTTCGAATTTTCATCTCGCGCGGGCGACGAACGGGTCGGCGCGCGGTTCGGTCGCACGCTCGTCGGACCCCAGGGTCACGCTTAATTACCGACGCGCCGAACCGTGGGCGTATGTTGCTCGGCATCGACCAGGGGACGACGGGCACCACGGCAATCGTCTACGACGAACGACTCACACCGCAGGCGACGGGGTACGCGAAGGTGCCCCGGAACCAGCCCGACCCCGGCCGCGTCGAGGTCGCACCCGACGACTTGCTGGAGAGCGTCGAGACGGCCGTCGCCGACGCGCTCGACGGGGGCGACGTGCGGGCGAGCGACGTCGACGCCGTCGGCCTGGCGAATCAGGGCGAGACGTCGCTCTGCTGGGACGCGGACGGCCGACCGGTACACGACGCCATCGTCTGGCAGGACCGTCGGACGGCCGACCGGTGCGCGGAACTGCGCGACGACGAGGCGTTCCGGGAGTACGTGCGCGAGACAACCGGCCTGCGCATCGACCCGTACTTCTCGGCGACGAAACTGGAGTGGCTCGTCGAGAACGTCGACGTCGACGACGACCTCTACTTCGGGACGACCGACACGTGGCTCCTCTGGCAACTGCTCGACGGCGACCCGTACGTCACCGACCACGCGACCGCCTCGCGGACGATGCTGTTCGACGTCGAGACGCTGGCGTGGGACGACAGGCTCCTCGAAGTCTTCGGCCTCGACGCCTTCGAGCCCCCGCGGCCGGTACCGATGGACGAAGTCGTCGGCCACGTGGCCGCGGACGCGCTCGGTGCCGTCGACGCTCCCGTCGCCGGGTGTATCGTGGACCAGCAGGCGGCGCTCTACGGACAGGGGTGTCACGAACCGGGCGACGCGAAGTGTACGTACGGCACCGGGAGTTTCCTCCTGATGAACGGCGGGACGGAGCGCGTCGAATACGCCGACGGCGTCCTCGGAACCGTCGGCTGGACGCTCGACGGCGAGACCACCTACGCCTACGACGGCGGCATCTACACGACCGGGGCGTTCGTCGACTGGCTCGCCGACTCGCTCGAATTCGTCGACGACCCGGCCGAGACCGAGGACCTGGCCCGCAGCGTCGAGTCGTCGAACGGCGTGTGCGCGATTCCGGCGCTCACCGGGCTCGCGGCTCCCTACTGGGATTCGAAGGCCCGTGGGGCGTTCGTCGGCCTCGACGCCAGCACGACGCAGGCGCACCTCGTCCGTGCGGGCCTGGAAGGCATCGCCTACCGGGTCCGCGACGTCGTCGACGCGATGCAGTCGGCCGTCGGTGCCGAACTCGGGACCATCCAGGTGGACGGCGGACTGACCGCCAACGGCTTCCTCATGGAGTATCAGGCCGCCGTTCTCGGCCAGCCTCTGACGGTTTCGAACGTCGCCGAAGCGACGTCGCTGGGCACCGCTGCGCTCGCGGGACGGGCGACCGGCCACGACGTCGACGCGACGCGACTCGGGGAGCAACAGCGCCGCGTGGAACCGACCGACGTCGCCGTCGACGTCGAGTCGCAGTACGAACGCTGGCGCGACGCCGTCGGGACGCTCCGGGACTGGCACGCCCGGTGGTGATTCGGGCGGCCAGTCCATCCTCGTTTTCGCGTCCCGAACCGTTCGGGCTAGCCCGCTCGTAGCGCCGACGCGACGGCGGACGTCCGACGCCCGTTTACCAGTAGTAAACGAGGTCTAAGATTTCCTCGTGAGTGACGCCGGGTGGGCAGCGAATAAAACGTCGGATAAACGCCCCGAAAACCCCGAAACGCTCGTATCTTCCACGTACTCTACCGGCCACTCCCGCGAGCGTTTGGGAACCATTCACAATATGCGTTTAGCAGAGGTAAACACTTAATCCGATGGCGACCGACGACGCCATATGGCAAACGGCGGCAAACGCATCGGCGCGCTCGAGACGACCTGTCGGATACTGCGGGAGATGGAGTCGGGCGACCTCGTGAGCGTCACCGATGTCGCAGCGCGCGTCGGGGTGTCGAAGGGGACCGTCCACAACCACCTGTCGACGCTCGTCGCCAACGACCTCGCGGTGAAGCGCGACGGCCAGTACAGGCTCAGCCTCAGGTTCTTCGAGGTCGGCAACGCGGTGCGCGACAGTTACCAGCGCGACGCCGTCATCCCGACCATCGACAGGCTCGCCGCGGAGACGAACGGCCGCGCCCACTTCGTCGTCCACCAGCACGACCACGCCTTCTGTCTCCACTGGAGCGGCAGCGTCGACGGCTGGGACGACCGGTCGACGCGTATCCGTACGCCGCTCGACGAGACCGCACCGGGGTTGGCGATTCTCGCCGAGTATCCGGATGAACGCGTCCGCGACGAGGTCGAATCGTGGGACGGGGAGACGAAGAATCGACTCGACGAAATCCGGGGGCGGGGGTACGCCGTCGGTCGAACCGTCCTCCGGAACGCGGAGTTACGGAGCATCGCCACGGCCATTCGTCTCGACGACGGCGTCCTCGGCGCCGTGAGCGTGGCGCTCGACCCGTCTCAGGCCGACGAGGACGCCTTCACGACCGAATTCCCGAATCGGGTGCGCAAGGCGGCGAACGCTATCAAGGTGAACAGTACGCTCTCTGGATGACGTCCACTCCTCGATAGCGTGTCGCAGGAAGGTCCATGCCTTTCGGTACTCGGCTCCGAACGCGCTAGGATAACAAAGTTAATTCCGTTATCTTTTACACATCTTCGTCATGGACTCTCCGGTCGGCGTGCGACAATTTCGGGGGCGATTCGGGCGTCGAAGGAGTCGACGTCCGGACGATTTCGACAATAGATAAAATCAATACAATAAATTGAAAATTGATAGTTATGCATTAGGAAGTCGCTCCCGTCGCCCGGCTAACGGGGAACTCAAACGGCTCTACCGTGGCGGGGGTCGTCCGGGCACACGACGGACGGGAGTCCGTCGACGTAGTTCGTATGGCGGAGGTGGAACGGAGGCGATTCGACAGGTATTAGGTGCCAATGCGACCGATTCGGGCTACGTTCTGCACGGCGATTTTAGGGGAGCAGGAAGCCCCGCCCTCAAGGAGCGCCCGAAGGGCGCGAGTAGGGCGGGGTAGTTCCAGTGGCCGAACCGCTGAATCGGGACCGGGTCAATCGGCCCGACGATATGAGACTGGCGAAGACCCGGATGGACGCCCGCTCCGCCCCGAAAATCGTCCGGTTGCCTGTCGACCGCCTTGAACCGGGACGAACATCTCGACTCGTCGCGCGCGGTCGGCATCGGCGACTGCACGGTTCTCGTTCGGGAACCGCCGACGGTGTGTCGGGCATCGAACTCCGACGTCAGTACGGACGTCCGTTCGTCCCTGGAAGTGACTACTTCGTTATATTTCGTAGAATCAATAGAATCTCATATTTATCAGATTTAATAAATTTCGCTCGTCGAGAGCCCGTTCGACGTCGCCCCCGCTGCTCGGTTGAGGCGCATCCTCTCGCTCCGCTCTGCCGTGGCCGTCGACGGCGGTGTCGACGACTGGCACACCGACGACGGCGGAGCGTGACAATCCTTCGTCGGCGGTAGTTCTTTTTACGAGCCGGTCCCGTAGGTGTAACTCATGCGACCGAAAACGTGCGTGGTTACGGGGTCATCGAACGGAATCGGCCGGGGAATCGCGGAGCGATTCGGTGCGGAAGGGTGCGAGGTCGTGGTCAACTACCGGAGTTCGAAGGAACCGGCCGAGGAGGCGGTGCGGCGGATAGAGGAGGCGGGAGGGTCAGCAATCGCCGTACAGGCCGACGTCACCGACCAGACCGAGGTCGAACGAATGCGTGACGAGACTCACGAGGCGTTCGGGGCCGTCGACGTGCTCGTGAACAACGCGGGCATCAATCAGGACATCATGTTCGAGGAGATGTCCCACGAGGACTGGGACGTGGTGCTGGACGTCCACCTCGACGGGGCCTTTCACTGTACGCAGACGTTCTACGACGATCTCGCGACGGCCGACGAAGGACGGCTCGTCAATATCTCCAGCATCGTCGGGAAGGGCGGCAATCTGGGGCAGGCCAACTACGCAACTGCGAAGGCGGGCATCTTCGGATTCACTCGGACGCTCGCGCTCGAACTCGCTCGCGAAGGGTCGACCGCAAACTGCGTCGCTCCCGGATTCATCCGGACCCGGATGGTCGAAGACCTCCCCGAGAAAATCAAACAACGCATCGAGGACGACACGCCGCTCGGTCGGCTGGGCACCGTCGAGGAAGTCGCCGACGTCGTCGCCTTCCTCGCCAGCGACCGGTCGTCGTTCATCACCGGCGAGGTCATCGACGTCAACGGCGGCAAGGACCTCTGACCGCCGGACTGAACGTCCCGACATGGGTGTAGCGACGCTCCGCGGGTGCACGGCCGACGGTCGTCGGCCGGGACTGACTACGTGTCGACACTCGCGGGCTGACTCCCGACCGTCAGCGCCGCTCGGTATCGCTCGCGTTCGTTAACGCGGTCTTCGACGTCGACGCCGTCGTTTCGAGGGTCGACCTCGGAACGGGAACGCCGGAACTCGACCGCCTCAGTTCACTCCAGGGGTTGCGTGCGAGGGCGGTCGTCGGGGCCGACGCCGCCGAGGGACGCCGCCGACCGAGTCGATGCACACGCTCGGTGCGTCCCTTCCCGTCGTGCTAGCCGAGCGACTGCCCGTCGAGTGGGTGTCCCGATGGACGCCAGCCCTCCGGCTCACTCCGGTGCCGGGCCGACCGCGTAGACGGCCCCGTCCGCGCCGCCGGCGAACAGGAAGTCGTCGGCGACTGCCGGTGGCGTCGTCGCCGGGGTGTGCTGCTGCCACAGGCGACGGCCGTCGTCCGGGTCGAGCGCGAACAGGGGCGTGTCGTAGCCGAGCCCGTAGACCGCACGCTCGCTCGCGGCGACCGTCACGTCCGCTCCGACGGTCGTTTGCCACAGACTCGTCCCGTCGGCCAGGTCGAACGCGGCGACGCCGTCGCCGCCGGGCGCGTACACCGTCCCGTCGCGGACGGCTGGCGGTCGATTGGAACCGCCGGTAGTCCGTTCCCAGCGTTTCGTCCCGTCGGCGGCGTCGACGGCACGCAACGACTCGCCCATGTTGACGAGGACGTAGCCGCCGGCGACCACCGGCGGCGACTGGGTGACCGGTCGCTCGTCGGCCGTGACCCGCCAGCGCTCGGCCCCGTCGGCCGTGTCGAACGCTCGGAGGTCGCCGTTCGCGCCCGCGAACACTGCCTCGCGGGTGGCGGCGAGTTCCAGCGCGACGAAGCCCGTCCCCCCGCTGGTCGCGGCGTCGGCGCGCCACCGTTCCGTGCCGTCGGCGGCGTCGACGGCCGTAACCGTCGGAGAGAAGTTCCCGACGTAGACGGTTCCGTCGCGGAGCGTCGGCGACTGGACCTGTCCGCCGACGTCGAACGTCCACCGCTCGGACCCGTCCGCCCGGTCGAACGCGAACAACGTCCCTCCCTGCGTCCCGACGTAGACGGCGTCCTCGCCGACTGTCGGCGTCGCACGGACCGGGCCGTCCGTTCGCGCTGACCACCGGACTCGACCGGTGTTGGCCGCCAGCGAGTAGAAGTAGTGGTCGTCGCTCCCGGCGTAGACGGCGTTGTCGACGACGGCCGGCGGCGAGACGTTGGTACCGGTCCCGAACCGCCACCTGACGGAGCCGTCGCCGAGGTCGACTCCGACCGTCCCGGTCGAGGCGACGCCGGCGGTCGCTGCGGGCACCACGCCGCCGGCGGCCGCCGACCAGCGACTGTCACCGGTCGCGGCGTCGTACGCGCGGAGCGCCCCGTCGAGGCCGACGAGCAGGGTGCCGTCCGCGAGGACGAGCGGGACCCGCTCCGGCGGGCCGCTGGTGAAGTTGTACGTCTCCCGCACCGCCGCGCGCCAGCGCTCGCTTCCGTCCGCGGGGGACAGCGCCGCGACGTCGGCGGCGAACCGCTTTACGTCGGTCGGCAACGGGGTCGACGTTCCTTCGCCGGTCGGCCCCGGTGTCACCGTCGCATCGGGGTCGGTGTCGAGGGTCGTGACGTACACCGCGTCTGCCGTCGCCACCGGTGCCGTCGCTATCGGAGCGTCCGCGTCGCGCGTCCATCGCTGGTCCCCGCTGTCCCGGTCCAGGGCGACCAGACGCGACCCGGCTTCGACGGCGACGACGCCGCCCCCAACCGCCGGGGCGAACCGCCGTTCGCCACCGACGGTCGTCTCCCAGTCGCGCTGCCCGGTGGCCGCATCGAGGGTGAGCACGTCCCCGGACGCGAGTCCGACCGCGACAGCGCCGTCACCGGTGGCGGGTCGCGTCACGGCCCGCTCGCCCGTCCGGCGACGCCACTGCGGCGTCCCGTCGGCGAGTGCGACCGCCCGAACGCTCGACTCCGTGGCGGCGACGACGGTCTCGCCGGCGAGCGCGAGCCCGACCACCGCGTCCCCGACCGACGCAGTCCAGCGTTCCCCGCCCGTCGCGACGTCGAAGCCAACCACGGTCCTGCCGTCGCTGGCGACGGCTGTCTCTCCACCCCCGACCGGCGCGACTCCCGCATCCACGCGCCGGGAACTGCTCCAGCGGACGCCCCCGTCGGCGGCGTCGCGAGCGTAGAGGCGTCCGCGCTCGGTGACGACGACGAACGCCCCGCCGACCGCCGCAGGCGAGGCCGCTGGCGGCCCGGCGGCCGTGACCCGCTGCCAGCGCTCGACCGGGTCGCGGGCCGGACCGCCGTCGTCGGTCGCTCCCGTGTTGCCGGCGTCGTGTCGATAGCTCCGCCAGTTCCCGTCGAGCGGCGGCACGTCGGCCGGCGTGGGCGTGCGTTCGGTCGGCGTCTCCGTCCGCATCTCCGTCGGCGTCCCGGCGTCCGGGGCCGGCGAGTCGCTGCCACAGCCGGCGAGAACGCTCCCGCTCGACGCACAGAGGGCGAGAAAGCGGCGTCGGTCCATACCGGACGTCTCGCCTCCGGCGGGAAGTGTTTTCAGGTGGTGGCGGCGTCCGTCGGCCGGCGGCATTCGACCGGTTGCGTCCGTCGTCGACGTCCGACCGCTGGCGGGACCGTTCCGGTCGCGTCGGCCGGGAAACAGCTAACCGGGTCGAACCGAAACGAACGACCATGTCCGAGGCCGAAGCCGTCTTCGACCGCCTGGGTTCGGCGTCGTCGCTCGCTATCGTCTGTCACGACGACCCGGACCCGGACTGTCTCTCGGGGGCCATCGCACTGGAGTTTCTCGCCAGGGAACGCGGCGTCGACGCCGTGGACATCCTGTACGGGGGGTCGATTTCGCACCAGCAGAACCGCGCGTTCGTCAACGCCTTCGACGTCAATCTCGAGGCGTATTCGGACGCGCGTCTAGCGGACCACGACCTCGTCGCGTTCGTCGACCACTCGTTCCCGGGAACCCACAACTCCGTGCCGTCGGACACACAGGTCGACATCGTCGTCGACCACCACCCGTCCGACCGTCCCGTGCCGGGCGAAATCGTCGACTTGCGCCCGGCGTACGGCGCGACGGCGACGATTCTGACGGAGTACGTCCGTGACCTCCCCGTCGAGATGACGACGCGGGTCGCCTCGGGGCTCCTGTTCGGCCTCCACCGGGAGCGCCTCGACTTCATCCGGCAGCCGACCGTCCACGAGTACGAGGCGGCGGGCTACCTCGACCCCCGGGCGGACGTCGAGATGCTCCGGGAACTCTACGGGGCCTCGTTCACGGCGGAGACGGTCGACGCGGTCGGAGCGGCAATCCACGACCGCGTGCGACGGGACGGCTGTCTCGTCTCTACCGTCGGGCGGACGACGGGCCACGGTCCGCTCGTCCAGGCGGCCGACTACCTCCTCAACATCGAGGGCGTCAGCACCGTCCTCGTCTGGGGGCTCGTCGACGACGAGATACAGTTGAGCGTGCGGTCGGTTCGCGAAGACGTCGACCTCGGCGACCGACTCGACCGGGCGTTCGGGGACGTCGGCCGCGCGGGCGGCCACGGGGACATGGCCGGCGGACAACTGCCGCTGGGGCTGTTCGGCGACGTCGCCGACGACGACGACAGGTTACTGGAGATGGTCGACCGACGGATTCGGAGTCGGTTCTTCGGGGCGATGGGCGTCGCGGACGACGACCGGGCGTAGCGCCCGCGTCACCGCTACGCGGCGGCCGACAGTCGCTCGACGAGCGGGACGAAGATTCGCAGGTCGGCGGCGACCACGAGCGCAGCGCCGACGACGTCGAAGAGGAGGTCGTAGCCGGTGTCTGCCCAGCCGTAGTGGACGAGCACCGGTTCGACGTCGTACCGCTCGGCGACGTGTCGCGAGACCAGTTCGACCAGTTCCCAGCCGACGCCGAGCAGGAGCGTGACCGCGAGCGTCGCCACGGCGGCGACGCCAGGTGCGAGTTCGAACGACAACACCCCCGCGAGCGCGGCGGCGTAGCTCAGGGCCGCGACGAGGGACGCAGACACGGTGTGCGTGACGTGGTCCCACCACCAGGTCGAGTCGTACAACCCCAGCATACCGAGCGAGTGCAAGAGTCCGGCCACGGCGAGCCAGAGCGGGAGCGCCGTCCCCACGGCGACGCTCCCGCCCGGGGACGCTAGCTCGACGGCTACGGGGAGAAGGCCCACGAGCAGGGCGACCAGCGCGTTCACCGCGGCCGCGACGTCCCGTCGGCGGAGCGCCTCGATTAGCGTGCCGAGTATCGCCGCCTGGAACGACAGCACGACGACGGCGGCGAGGTCAATCATCGAAAAGCACGCTCCGTCGTGTCAGTCTCACTTCTCGCCGAAGGCGAGCGAGCGGCCGTCCGTAGCACGCTCCGCGTTACTGTCCGTAGCGTGCCCCGAGTGGCCGGCCGCGGCCCGGTACCGCTCGGGCACGCGCGACAGCGTTCGGTCGGAGAGGGCCGGCGCGAGAACGTCGTCGACGACGACGACGGCGAGCGCCGGCAGAATCCGACGGACGGCCGTGTACACGCCTGCGACCACGAGGCCCGCGACGACGACCCACCTGAACGCGCCGTCCAGCGTGACGAGAAGCGGGGCCGCGAGCACGGCCGCCACCGCGAAGTCCGTGGGCGACCCGTCGTAGCCGATCCAGCGACGGGGCGCGAGCCAGCGACCGCGGTAGTGGTCGTACACCGCCCGGTCCGACGTCGCCTCCCACGGGCGAAGTTCGAGGCCGCCGCCGACGACGTCGGCGAGGCAGTGGACGGCCGCCGCGAGGAGGAACACGGCGAGGCCGACCGTTTCGACGGTCGGCGCGAGCGCGGCCACGGCTCCCGCCGCGACGCCCAGTACGGAGAAGTACACCGGATAGTGGAGCGTGCGACGGTGACCGGCGTACATGTCGAGGTCGGGGAAGACGCCGCCGACGAGGCCGGCCAGGAACGCGGCGTCCGCGAGCTCCGGGCGGCCGGCGGCGACCGCGACCGCCAGCACCATCCCCGCGAGCGCGTGGGTCGGCAACATCATCGTACCGAATCCAACGGGGCGAACGCGATTCAAACTGTCGCTCGTAGCGCGGGGAACACTACCCCCCGAACGTCGTCGGCTACTCTCGCGGGGGCGGAGCTACCCCAGCCGTCGCTTGTGGCCTCGGCCGGCGGCGTCAACTGACGCCGACCGGGTGTCGCCAGCGGTCACGGCTGGAAATCGGTCCTCTCGATGAGTCTCACGTCCAGACCCGGGCGAGCAGGCCAGCCACGAGGAGTCCCACCACTGCGCTGTCGACCTCGAAACCAGGGCCGCTGCCGGTCGTCGTGGTCGGCGACGCCGCGGTTTCGGCCGGCGTCGTCGTGGCTGTCGTCGACGTCGCGGTGGTCGCCGCGGGAGTCGATGGCGGCGCTTCCGTCGTGGTCGCCGTCGTCGTCGTGGACTGCACGGTAATGGCAAACAGCGAGAATTCTTGGACGCGCGCACTCAGGACGACTCGCTGCGTACTGCTCTCGACGACGGACGTCTCGAGAGCGGTCCAATCGTTCGTCTCGGACGCGTAGTGCTGTATGCGTAATCGGGTCGGGTCGACTCCGGACGGCATCTCGCCCCTCGAAAGTGTCAACTGAATCGTCGCGGGCTCCGACGCCACCTCGTCCGGCACCGTGACGTCGACGCCGCTGACGTACTCGCCCGGTACCGAGGGGGTGGCTGCCGGCGGGTCGGCGACGGTGTCGACGCTGACCCGACCGTCCGTCTCCTGACCGAACTCGACCCGTGCGGCCTGTATCGGCCCCTGTCCGCCGAGCGAAATCGTCGCTCGGGTGCCGTCGATGGACGTCGACTTCCCGTCAGGCAGACTGACGCTACTGACGCTGCTCCCACCATCGGCGTCGCCGCCTCCAGTCGGTTCCGGTGCCGTCACGTCGACGCGCGTCGGCGACAGACTGCCTATCGTCACCGAGTAGTTTCCGGGGGCGTCGAACGACGTGTCGAAACGGACGCTCCGTGATTCGCCGCCTTCGAGCGTCACCGACGTCGCGTTCGCTCGCGTCCCGTTGACGTACAGCGGGACCGTCACGTCGTAGCGCGCGGCAGCGGGGTTCGTGAGCGTCGCCTCCACGGTTACCGTCGCGTTGGTTCTGACCGTCGTATTCGACACCGAGAGGGTTCCGTAGAGTTCGTACGGCGGGTCGAAGTGGACGTTCGAGGCATTGCGATTGGACGTCGTCGGTCCGGGAGAGACGCGGTCTCCCTCGCCGTTTGCCGGGAGTCCCGTCATCGGGTCCTCGAAGGGCGCAGTGACCGACTGCCAGCTATCACCGACCTTGACCGTCGTATCGGTCGACGACGGCCGCGGGGCCCCCCAGTAGTTGGCCGGCGCGGAGACGGGTTCCTCGAACTCGTCGTTGTACACGCCGTACTCGCTATTGTTCGCGAGGACGTTCCGTGTGATGGTGACCTTGTCGATGGAGGACGCGGACGTTCCGTTCAGAACGATACCGCCCGTTTCGTTTCGTTCGCCGTCGGTATCGACGACGACGTTGGCCGAGACGTTCACGCGGTGATTCAGGCCGTCGGTGATGGATATTCCCCGAGACCGACTGTCTTCGATGTGGTTCCCCGTGAGTCGCAGGACGCCGCTGCCCGTCGTCCCGTCGAGTCGGACTCCCTCGGACGCGTTCGTTATCGCGTTACGCCGGACCGTGCCGCCCGTCGTCCGCGTGAGGGAAATCCCGGCCGCACGGCCGGAGTTCAGCGTGTTGTTCGCGAGCGTGAACCCCGTCACGTTCGTTAGCGCGATTCCGTCGCTGAACGCGGAAACGGCGTTGTCTCGGACCGTCGGTCCCGGCGTCGGCGCGTCCTCGACGACGATGGCGTCGTTCGTCTCCGAGACGGTGTTGTTCCGGATAATCAACGCCGCCGTGTCGCCGACGACGACGGCGTCGTTGCTGACGTTGGTAATCGTGTTCCCCTCGACCGTGACGTTTCGCGGGGGCGCGTAGGAGGCGTCCTCGTAGACGAAGATACCCCATGCGCTGTCTCGTATCGTATTCGCTCGGATCGTCGCGTTCCGCCCGTTGGGCACGTAGATACTTCTCCCGTCGAGACCGACCAGTTCGTTGGCGGCGATGGTGACGTTCGACACCTCGGGGTCGACTTCGATACCGTGGTCGCTCCCGTTCCGAATCACGTTCCCGCGAACCGTCGCGTTCGACGTATCGAGTTCTATCCCGGGACCGCTCCCGTCCGCCCCCGGCCGGACGATTCTGTTGTCGACGATTTCCAGGTCGTACCCGCCGCGAGTCTCGATGCCCTTGCTGCCGACCCGTTTCACGACGTTGTTCTCGACTACCGCGTGCGCTCCGGCGTCGATGAAAATCCCGTCACCCCACGACTCGTTCACGACGTTGTCTCGTATCGTCGCGTAGCTTCCGTGGACTTCGATTGCGACCGCGGCGTCGTTGTCCCGAACCGTGTTGTTCAGTACGGATACGTTCGACGACGGCCCGGTAACTTTGAGACTGTTACCGACGAGCGTGTTCCCCCGAATCGTCGTTCGGTTCGATTCGTCGACGACGAGGTCCCCCCGGACATAATTGTCGCGTATCGTCGAATCGGGGGCGGTGTCGAGGTCGACCTCGTTGTTCGTTATCGCGTTCCCCCGAATCGTCACGTTGACGCTCGAATCGGCCTCGATGCCGTCTCCGCCGTTGCTCGTTATCGAGTTGTTCGAGAGGCTGACGTTCGCTGCCTTGACTCGAACGCCGTCCTCGACGCTGTCGTCGATGGAGTTGTCGCGGAGGCGCGTCCCGGGTGCGGCGTTCGTGAGGTAGACTCCGTGCGTCCCGCTGTTGGAGACGTCGTTGTCGACGAGCGTGTTTTGACGGCTCCAGGCACCCTCTCCCCGAGTGTCGGACCGCAGGACGATGCCGTTCCCTCCAGTGTCCCGAATCGTGTTGTTCCGGAGGGTGTTCTGACTGCTCCCCGCGAGTCGTATTCCCGTCGACGCGCTCACCACGGTGCTATCGGCGACGACGGTGTCGTCTGCGTAGTTCAGGGACACCCCCGTCGTCGTCTGGCCGGTGACGGTCACGTTGTCGACGGTGACGTTCGTCGCGTCGACCAGAACGCCCGTACTGGAGTCCTCGACCGTCGTGTCGACGACGCGGCTGTTCTCTGCGGCGGCGATTTTGACGCCCGCTGTGGTGTAGTTTCGGACGGTGAACCCCCGAACCGTCACGCCCGCCTTCGTGATTTCGAAGCCGTATTCCTTCCGACTGGTGCCGTTCAACACGACCGTGCCGTTCGCCACTAGCTTCGTCGCGTTGTCCCCGGGGTCGACGTCGACCCGTTCTTCGTACGTCCCCGCACAGACCTCGACGGTCGCGCCAGACGGAGCCTCCGTGACGGCCGTTTGAATCGACGAATAGCCGGCGTCACACTGCGCTCTATCGTCGTCGACGACGACCGTCTGGGCGGCACTCGCCGAGACGCTGGCCAGCGGTATCCCTCCCACGACGACGAGAACCCCGACGAGAAGCGCCATCCATCGCCGATACGTTCGGCGGTTCGACTGCGATAGCCGGTCGCGCGGAGAAGTCTCTTCTTCCGATGTAACCTGACCATTCCTCTGCATAACTACTCAGTAGACTGTTATAATCTATGCCAACTAAGTGACTTTGTTAGTTCTTTTGGTCTCCTCATACTGACGTTTTCGGCATCGACTGGCTCCGTGACCGGTCGGTCGGAGGGACGGCGGTCTCCCGGCGATAGGCATCCCTTCTCACCACGCGTCTCTTTCGGCCGACGCACACGCAGTGCGTCGGTCGGGCGCTTCGGAGGCGAATTCAGGGCGCTTCACCACAGGTTCAACACCCAGCAGAGTGCGCCGACGGCCACCACGCCGACGTCGAGACGCCTCGATTCAGTGAAACAGGACCGTCGGCCTGCGCGCGGCCGCCTCGACGGACGTGTCGTCGTCGATGGCCGGAAGCCGAACGGTCGCCGTGGTTCCCTCGGTTCCGTCCGCGCCCCGTGCCTCGACCTGGAACGACCCGCCGTACCGCGTGACGATCCAGTTGACGAGCCAGAGCCCGAGCCCCGACCCGTGCTGGAGCGCCGTCTCGCTGCCGGTCGAAACCGTCTCGATTTCCATCCCGTCGATGCCGGGGCCGTCGTCGACGACGGCGAGTTCGACCCACTCCGCGTCGTCGGTGACCGAGATGGCGACCGTCGGCTCCGACGACGAGGCGTGTTTGACGGCGTTCTCGACGAGTTCGGCCACCGCCCGCTCGAGTTCGGTCCCCGCACAGATTCCGCGGTCGGTCCGGACGGTCACGTCGATGGTCGCCTTCGGGAACCGGTCGCGATGGGTCGCCGCGATGTCGGCGACGAGGTCGCTCGGGTCGAGACGTTGGGGGCTCCGTTCGTAGTGAGCGTGGCGCTCTAGCTCCCGGGCGTGTTCGCTCAACGCGACCAGGTCCCGCGAGATGCGCTCGATTCGAGCGGCCGCGTCACGAACGTCGTCCGCGTCGCCGCTGTGAATCATCTCGGCCCACCCCACGAGCGCGGTCATGTCGTTGCGCAAGTTGTGTCGGAGCACCCGATTGAGCAGTCGAATCAACTGCTCGTTCCGCCTGCGACCGGTGACGTCCTCCTGAAAGCCGAGATAGTGCGAGCGGGTCCCCGTCTCGTCGAAGACGGGGTCGAGTTGCACCCGGTTCCAGAACGGGGACTCGTCCCGCCGGTAGTTGATGAGTTCGACCGTCACCGACTCCCCGGCATCGATTGCCGCCCGGAGTCGGTCGACTGCCTCGGGGTCCGTCGCGTCGCCCTGGAGGAACCGACAGTTCCGGCCGAGCGCGTCGTCGGCGTCGTAGCCGGTGATGCGCTCGAACCCGTCGTTGACGTAGACGAGGGGTTCGTCGGGCTGGTGCAGGTCGGCGATGGAGATGCCGACCGCCGCTTCGTCCATCGCCCGCGTCTTCATGCGGAGTTCGCGTTCCTGCTCCTTGCGAGCGGTGAGGTCCCGACCGACGCCCTGTGCGCCGACGACGTCGCCGTCGTCGGTGATGGGCGTCGCGTTGACTTCGAGGACGACGACGGTTCCCTCCCGGTCGAGGAAGTCGAGTTCCAGGTTCTCGACCCGTTCGCCGTCGAGAACCCGCGAGTAGACCGCTGCGGCGTCTTCGGCGGACCGCTCGGTCATGAACTCGTCGATGGTTTCGCCCGTCAGTCGTTCGGGGTCGTATCCCAAGACGCGCTCGACGGCGGAGGAGACGTACGTGAAGCGGGCGTCCAGGTCGACGCGAAAGAGCACGTCGAAGCTGTTCTCCGCGATGCCCTGGAAGCGCTGTTTCTGTCGCTCCAGGTGTGCGTTTTGCTCCCTGAGGTCGCGTTCGTACGCGCGTTGCTCCAGCGCCCAGCCGACGAGTTTCGCCAGCAACTCCAGAAACAGCTCTTCGGTCTCCGTGAACGGCGCGTCGCGTTCGTCGTGGTCGGCGAAGCAGACCGTCCCGTACACCTCGTCGTCGACGACGACTTTCGCTCCGATGTACGTGCCGAGGTCGAACGTCTCGATGGCGCGCTGGTCGATGACCGAATCGGCCGCGTTCTGGACTGCGAGCGCGCCGTCGCGCTCGATTGTTCGCCGACAGTAGGCGTCCCGGAGCGGACAGGTCTCTCCGGGGCGTATCAGTTCGTGCCGTCCCGTGACGTGGACGATTTCCTGGGTTTCGTCCTCGATGCGCGTGAAGAAGCCGAGGGGGAGGTCGAGGTAGTCGCTGCCGACTTCGAGGGCGCGTTCGATTCGCTCGCCGACGTCCCGGTCCGCGTCGGCGAAGACTTCGTATAGTCGCTCACGGAAGGCACCGGACTCCATGCCGTCCGTTCGGTCGGTCGGTAATTAAATGAGTTGCTACGGGAGCGGTCAGTGACGCGCCTCGACGGACGTGTCGACCACAATTCACTTCTTCGACGAGCGAGTGGAGGAACGCGTCCAATGACGCTCGCCGACGACCCCGAACTCGTCACGCTCCAGCCCGACCAGCCGTTCTTCGAGACGGTGTACACGCCGTTCCCGTTGGTGCTCGTCGGGACGCGCGAGCGCGACGGGTCGGCGAACCTCGCGCCCAAACACATGGCGATGCCGCTCGGGTGGTCCGACTACTTCGGGTTCGTCTGTACCCCGAACCACGCCACCTATCGGAACGCCGAGCGGACGGGCGAGTTCACCGTCAGCTACCTCCGCCCGGAGAACGTCCTCGAAGCCAGCCTCGCGGCCGAACCGCGCGACGACGGGGAGAAACACGCTCTCGAGGACATCGAAACGGCCGCCGCCGAGCGCGTCGACGCGCCGGCGGTGGCGGACGCCTACGCGGTCCTCGAGTGCGAACTCGTCCGCACCGTCGACGAGTTCGGCGAGAACGGACTCGTCGCCGGCGACGTCGTCGCCAAACACGTCCACACCGACGCGTACCGCGCCGCCGACGCCGAACCGGAGCAGGTGTTCGAGCAGGCACCGGTGTTGACCTACTTCTATCCGGACCGCTTCGCCGGCGTGAGCGAGACGCAAGCGTTCCCATTCCCGGAGGGATTCCAGCGATGACCGCATCCGAAGACGCCGCGGTCGAACGCCGACTTCGGGAGTGGGTCGAACGCCACCGCGAGGCGCTCGACACGCACCTCCTCGAACTGGTCGAGGTCGAGACGCCCAGCGAGGCCACGGAGACGTTCGACCGGTTCTTCGAACGGTTTGGTGACGACCTTCGGGAGGCGGGGTTGCGGACCGAGCGCACGCACGGGGACGAAACCGGCGGGTGGCTGGAGGCGTGGACGCCGGGACGGGAGGCGGCCGAGGAACACCAACTCGTCGTCGGCCACGCGGACACGGTGTGGCCGCTGGGCACCGTCGACGAGAACCCGCCGGAACGCCGAGCGGACGTCCTCGAAGGCCCGGGAGCGTTAGACATGAAGGGCGGCCTGACGCAGGCGGCGTTCGCGCTCCGTGCGCTCGACGAGTTGTCCCTCGACCCGCCGCTCCCCGTCTGCGTGTTCGTCTCGAGCGACGAGGAAATCGGGAGTCCGGAGTCGAAACGGCGCATCCGCGAACTCGCCGAGGGGGCGAACCGGGTGTTCGTCCTCGAACCCGCGAGCGGTCCGGAGGGGAAGATAAAGGTCGCCCGCAAGGCGGTCGGCCGATTCACCGTCACCATCGAGGGGAAAGCCGCCCACGCCGGCATCGACCCCGAGGAAGGAGCGAGTGCCACCGAGGAACTCGGCTCCGTCATCCAGCGACTCCACGCGCTCACGAACGTCGAGTCGGGCGTCACCGTGAACGTCGGGCAGGTCGAGGCGGGCCTGCGGCCGAACGTCGTCGCACCCGACGCGAAGGCCGTCGTCGACGTGCGCGCACCGACGGAGGCGGCCGCGGACGCCGTCGAGGCGGAAATACGGGGACTGGAGGCGTCGACGCCGGGCACGGAACTGACCGTCGAGGGCGGGTTCGGTCGGCCGCCGATGGAACCGACGCCCGGGAATCGGCTGCTCTGGGAACGCGTCAGGGCGACCGGTAGTCGCCTCGGTCTGGACCTGGAGGGTACCCGAACGGGCGGGGCCAGCGACGGGAACTACGCCAGCCAGCACGCACCCACCATCGACGGTTTCGGGGCCGTCGGCGACGGCGCACACCAGTCGTTCGAGTACGTCCGACTCGACGCGCTCGCCGACCGGGTCGCGCTGCTGGCCGCTTGCCTCCTCGACGCGCCGCTCCCCGACGACCCCGGACGGGAGCTAGACGATTCGACGGAGGGGAGCCGATGACCGCGGACGTCCACGCCTCCGTCACGCGCATCGCCGGGCTGGCCGGTCGGCCGTACGAGACGGCCGCTCGGCCCCGGGAAGCCTGGGAAACCGGGGACTACGTGCTCGCGCGCGTCGCCCAGCGCCCGGACCCGGGCGTCAGCGTCGAGAACCCACAGGGCCGACGCGTGGAACTGATGGAGGGCGAGACGCTCGTCGGGGCACTGGGGACGCGACGCGCCACCCGCGAACTGGTCGGCGACTGGCGAGACGTCGGCGACGACGGCGTCATGCACGTCCTGACCGGCGGCGGCGTCCTCGGTCGGGTCACGTCGGCCTCGCCGTACAGCGTGACGCCCATCGAAGTCGAGTACGCGGGACACGTCGTCGTCGACGGCGGCGTCGCGCGGATGCAAGCGTACGGGATGGACGCCCCGGCGACGGCCCTCGACACGCCCGTCGTGCTCGTCCTCGGTACGAGCATGTCGGCCGGGAAGACGATGACGACGCGCGTGCTCACTCGCGTCCTCATCGAACAGGGGTACGACGTCGCCGCCTGTAAACTGACGGGCGCGGGCACCTACGACGACGCGCTCTCGATGGGCGTCGCGGGTGCCGACCCCGTCTACGACTTCGTCGACGCCGGCCTCCCGACGACAATCGTCCCCGAAGCGACGTTCGAGGCGTCTATCCGGTCGGTACTGACCCGCCTCGAGGAACACGACCCGGACGTCGTCGTCGCCGAAGTCGGTGCGAGCCCGCTCGAACCCTACAACGGTGAGACGGCGGTCGAACTGCTCGAAGAGCAGGTGGCGTTCACCGTCCTCTGTGCGTCCGACCCCTACGCCGTCGTCGGCATCGAGGATGCCTTCGGCCACTCGCCCGACCTCGTCGCCGGCATCGCGACGAACACGACGGCTGGCGTCGACCTCGTCGAGCGATTCACCGACTGCTCGGCGCTGAATATCCAGGCCGAAGCGGCGAAAGAACCCCTCGCCGACCTGCTCGCGGACGCGATGGAATAGCAGCCAGCCCCACCGGCGAACTCCGGGCGGTTTCGAAGCCACTAACGCCGCTCGGACCGAACCTCGCCCATGGACCTGCCGGCGTCCGGCTACCGGGAACTGTTCGAAGCGGCTTCAGACGCACTCGTCGTCGCCTCCCCGACCGGGCGAATCCACGCGTGTAACCCGCGGTTCTGCGAACTGGCGGGCCGCGACCGCGAGTCGCTCGTGGGGAGCGACCTCACGGCACTCGTGAGCGCTCGGGGAACCGACCGCGGCGTCACCGCCGCGCTCGAACGACCCCCCTCGGCTCCGGTCGAGTGGGTGGTCCGCACCGACGACGGGGCGGTTCCCGTCGAAGGCCACCTGTCGACGCTGCGGATGGACGGGGACGAACGCGTGCGCATCCGCGTGACGGACGTCAGCGAACGTCTGGAGCGAGAACGGGACCTCGAACGAAAGTCGCGGGCGATGGACGAGGCACCCATCGGCATCGTCATCACCGACCCCGACCGGGAGGACAACCCCGTGATATATGCCAACGAGGGCTTTCGCCGCCTGACCGGGTACGCGGTGGACGACGTCGTCGGCCGAAACTGCCGGTTCCTCCAGGGTCAGGACACCGCACCGGAACCGGTCGACGAACTGCGCAGTGCCATCGACGCCGAGGAGCCGGTGACGGTCGAACTGCGCAACTATCGACGGGACGGGACCGAGTTCTGGAACCGGGTGACCGTCGCCCCCGTCCGCGACGACGACGGGGCGGTCACGAACTTCGTCGGCTTCCAGGAGGACGTCACCGAACGAAAGCGGTTCGAGCAGCAACTCAGACACTCCCATCACCTGCTGGAGACGATTCCCAGCGGCATCTTCCGGACCGACCCGACGCCGGACGGTACCTTCGAGTACGCCAACCCGGCGCTGGTCTCGTTGCTGGGTGCCGAATCGGCGGCGCAACTCCGGGACAGCCGCGTCGCAGACCGGTACGTCGACCCCGACGAGCGCGAGGAGCTAATGGAAGCGCTCCGCGAGTCGGACGGCCGCGTCAAACGCGAGGTCGAACTCGAGACGTTCGACGGCGAGGTCAAGGAGGTGATGATTACGGCGTCCCTGTCGGTCGACGAGACGGGAACCGAGCACGTGCACAAGGTCGTCCAGGACATCACCGAACGGAAGGTGCGCGAACGAGCGCTCGAACGCTACGAACGACTCGTCGAGAATCTGCCGGCCGGCGTCTTCCAGACCAGGTCGGACCCGGACAGCGAGTTTCGGTTCGTCAACGACGCGATGGTCGAGATGTTCGGTGCCGAATCGAAGGCTCACCTCCGAAACCACTCCGTTCGTGACCTGTGTGTCGACGCCACGGAGTGGGAGGCGTTTCGGGAACGACTCGTCGCCCGGGGCGTCGTGACGGAACGGGAACTCAGACTCGAAACGCTCGACGGCGCGGAACTCTGGGGAGCGGTCACGGCCATCGCCCGGGACGTCGACGGGACGACGGTGTACGACGGCGTGGTGCAGGACATCACCGAACGGAAGCAGTACGAACGGCGAGTCGAAGACCAGCGCGACGACCTCGACGTCCTGAACCGGATGCTCCGTCACGACATTCGGAACGACCTGCAGATGGTCACCGCCTACGCGGACTTCCTGACCGACCACGTCGACGACGACGGGCGGGAGTACGTCGAGACGATACAGGACCGGGCCGACCACGTGGTCGAACTGACCCGGACGGCGCGGGACATGGCCGACGTGATGTTGTCGACTGACGAGAGCCGCCACGGGGTCGGCCTCCGAAACTCTCTGGAGGGCGAACTCGACGAGATTCGTTCGGAGCATCTCGACGCCGCCATCACCGTCGAGGGGACGATTCCCGACGTGTCGGTCGTCGCCGACGACATGCTCGACTCGGTCTTCCGCAACCTACTGACGAACGCCATCCAGCACAACGACGAGGAGATTCCGAAAGTGCGCGTGTCCGCCGTGGAACGCGACGACGACGTCGTCGTTCGCATCGCCGACAACGGCCCGGGCGTCCCCGACGAGCAGAAAGCCGAGATATTCGGGAAAGGCGAGAAGGGCCTGGAGAGCGACGGGACGGGCATCGGGCTCTACCTCGTCGAATCGCTGGTCGAAACCTACGGCGGCGAGGTTCGGGTCGAGGACAACGACCCGACGGGGTCGGTGTTCGTCGTCGAACTCCCGACGGCGTGACCAGTAGGCCGGCACGACGGACCGTTCGTCTGCACCGACCGGCCAGTGGGTCCGCGGCGGGAGGACGAAGCGGAAATCGCACCCTTTTTATTTTAGGCCTGCCTAAAACCTCGTAATGGCCGCTGGTACCCAGTCGCGCTCGGATGCGTCGTCGCCCGAACCACACGGTCGCCCCGAGATATCCACCTGTGAGAGCTGTCCCGGCACGTCGGTGTTCCTCGAAGCGGGGAACACGGACGGGTGGATAGCCAGCGACCTGACCGTCGACGTGGTTCGCTAGCGGCGACGCCGGGCGCCGCCGACACTGCCGACGGGGAGGAGACACGGACGACGATTCGCGCGGGACGCGAGTTCGAACGGAACTAGCGGCTCGACGCGAGCGAGGCGGGCGCGTTCCTGACGAGCCTGGGGGAACAACTCCGCGACGGCGGCGAACTGACCGTCGTCGCCGACGAGTGGGAACTCCCCGTCGCGTTCGGCGAGCCCGTCGAACTGGAACTCGACTTCGACGGCGTCGGGAACCCGACGCTCGAGATCGAGGTCGAACTGCCGGGGCGAACCGACGAGAAAGCGCCGTCAGTCGAATAGCCGGACGCGCGAGCGAAGCGACCGGCGTCGACGACGAGGGTGTCCGTTACTCGGCGTCGACGACGAGGGTGTCGTCTTCGAGGTAGTGGTCGATGACGTGGGCGTGTTCTTCCAGGTCTTCGAGTTGTTCGCGCAGCATCTCCGCAGTCGCGTAGTCGCCCAGTCCCTCCGCGAGTTCGATGTGGTCGCGGTAGCTCTCGATGACGTCGCCGTACAGTTCGAGGTCGTTCGCCAGCGACGTCCGGATGTCGTAGACGTCTTCGTCCTCGGGTTCGACCGTCGCCGCCTCCGAGAGCGTCGCCATGCTCGCGTGCGGAACCCCGCCGATGGCCTGTGCGCGTTCGGCGAGGGCGTCGGCCGCCTCCTCGACGTCCTCGTAGGCTTCCTGGAGGAACTCGTGGATGCCCAGGTGTTCCGCGCCCTCGACGTTCCAGTGGTGCTTGTGAAGCTGGTGGTAGAGGACGTACGCGTCGGCGAGGTCACTGTTCAGCGCCTCGATGATCCGTTCGGCCTTCTCCTCGTCCAGGCGCACCGGATTCTCGCCGACGGTACCCGCTTTCTGACGGACGGTCTTTTGCGTGTTCATTGCAGGCGTAGCTTGGTTCGCCATCGACTTATAATTTTTCAATCACCAGATATTTTTTCGCATCGCCTAAATTCGAATCCCCGTTTACTTTCCCCCGGTACCCGAATCGACCGCCCGAATCGACCCCGAATTCGGGACGGCATATACGTCACCTGGATTAAATGAACGCCGCTTTTCCGAACGGACCGGTCCCATAGAGGTGTCTCGGAATCGAGATGCGTGACCGTCTCTTTCGTGCCCAACCAAGCCGTTAATAGAATTGAGCGTATATTGTGTGATGACATGTGTCTGGTTGAGTACCTTCGCGGAAATTACAAAAGAAGCGTACGAATGAAGGAATTTCAATATTATACGTGTGAATCCTGTGAATCGTCGTTTCGGATGGCGAAGACCGATTCCGTGGTGACCTGTCCCGAATGCCGCACCGAGACGGCCGAGAAAGTGACGTCGCTTCCGCTACGTGCAGGCGGGTGAGGAGGCGGAATCGGTCACGAGGGATGCTGGTGTTTGAGCTTTTCCGGGACTCGACCGGGGACGGGCGTGTGACAGTGCTTGCACTTCCACGTCGGGTAGACCGTCCCCGGTTCCCGTTCGAGGTCCTGCTTGAACCGGAGGGTGGCACCGCAGTCACAGGTGTACGTCGTGCGGGCCATACGTATCCGACCGCCCGCCTGTCACTAATCTGCTGCGGTGACGTGGACCAGCGGTAGGGCCGCGACTCACTCGCCGGTCGAGGCGCGCGGTTCGATGCGCTCCGGTCCGTCGTGCGCACCAGCGACCGCGACGTCGACGCCTCTCCGCCCGTGACCTCGCCCTCTAGCCGTGGTTGTGATAGAAATATCTAGTCCCGTATGGGTTGATAATTAAACAAGGAACGTTTTGTCGGTCCAGTGAGTACCCGACGACAGCAACGTCTCGCGATGCGTAGTTCCCGAACTCGTGACCAGAGAGTATCCACACGTGAATCCCACATCTAGTACTGTCCTCGATGCGTCCGAAATCGTCGTCGTCGGCGACACGGCGTGGATAGTTGCGTACGCGAGTGCTCTTCGCGAGCAATCCGACGCGACGGTCCACAGCGTTTCGACAGCGTCGGCGGCCCGCGAAACGCTTCGGCGGACGACCGCCGACTGCGTCGTTACCGACTACAGCCTCCCCGAGACGACCGGTACCGACCTCGTTCGTCGCATCCGCGACGCGACGGTAACGCTGCCGATTATTTTGGGGACGGCGGACGGGAGCGAGACGGTCGCCAGTGAGGCCATCGAGGCCGGCGTTTCCGACTACGTCGTCGTCACTGGTCCGGCAGACGAGACCGTCGAGGACGTGCTACGTCGAACCGAGCGGGCACTCCGGAAAGCGCAGCGGGCGACGACCCAGCGCGAGCGAGCGCGGCAGTTCGACGCCATCTTCCACGACACCAGATCGGCGACGTGGGTGCTCGACCCCGACGGCACGCTCACGCGCGTCAACCAGACCGCTCGCGACATGGTCGACGAGAACGCCGACGCGCTCGTCGGCGACTCGTTCTGGCGGCTTCCCTGGTGGCCCGACGACGAGCAGACGCGCGCCGACATCCGTCGCCTCGTCGATACGGCGAGGGGTGGCAAGTTCGGGCACACCGTCGTCGTTCAGGACGCCGTGACCGGCGGTCGCGTTCTGGACCTCTCGGTCCAGCCGGTCACCGACGAGCGCGGCGACCTCGTCTCGATAATCGTCGACAGCGTCGACATCACCGACCGCGTCGACCTCGAACGGGAACTCCGGCAGTCGGAAGAACTGCACCGCGTCACGCTCAACAACATGACCGACACCGTCCTCATCACGGACGAGGACGGCGAGTACACGTACGTCTGTCCGAACGTCCACTTCATCTTCGGATATACCGCCGACGAGATTCGGGAACTGGGTACGATAGGGGACCTGCTCGGCGCGGACCTCTTCGACCGCGAGGAACTCGCCGACGAGGGCATCCTGAAGAACATCGAGACCACGGCCACGGACAAAGCCGGGCGGGAACACACCCTGCTAGTGAACGTCCGCGAGGTCTCCATCCAGGACGGCACGTTGCTGTACAGCTGTCGGGACATCACGAAGCGCAAGCAGCGCGAACAGGCGCTCGCCACGCTCCAGGAGACCGCGCGTGACTTCCTGTACGCCGAAACCCACCAGGAGATCGCCCAGCACGTCGTCGAGGATACCGCGGACGTACTCGGCCTCGACGCCAGTGCCGTCTACCTCTTCGATGCCGACGATAATCACCTCCAGCCCGCCGCGCACTCGCTGGCGATGCGGAACGTCCACGGGCCGCTCTCGGCGATCCACGCCGACGGCCGTGACCTCACGAGCCACAGTTTCGTCGAGAACGAGCCCCGCTTCTTCGAGAACGTCCACGACGCGGACCGCCTCACCAATCCCGCCACCGACCTCCGGAGTGCAGCGTACATCCCCCTCGGGAACCACGGCGTGTTCCTCGCCGGCTCGACGGACGTCGGCGTCTTCGACGACGTCACGCGGGAACTCGCCGACCTCCTCGCGGCGACCGCCGAGGCAGCACTCGACCGCGTCGACCGGGAATCCCAGCTTCGCGAACAGGACCGCGAGCTCCAGCGACGGAACGACCAACTCACCACGCTCAACCACATCAACGAGACCATTCGCGAGATCGACCACGCACTCGTCCAGTCCGAGACCCGCGAAGAAATCGATCACACTGTCTGTGAGCGCCTCACTGCCGACGGACGCTTCCAGTTCGCCTGGATCGGAACCCTCGACAACGCGAGAGAGACAGTGACGC
Source organism: Haloferacaceae archaeon (assembly GCA_042216495.1). Taxonomy (GTDB): domain Archaea; phylum Halobacteriota; class Halobacteria; order Halobacteriales; family Haloferacaceae; genus Salinirarus. The sequence goes on along the minus strand of JBDGTU010000010.1, from coordinate 4,111 downwards.
CGCAGGCGTGGGCGGGGACTGACCGCGGCTATCTCGATACGCAAACGTTCCCCGCGTCTGCGGATGGCGTCGAGCCCGCCGGTCGAACCGCGGCGACCGGGACGGTGACGCTCGTCTCGAACGTCGCGGCCGACCTCCGCGCGGCCCCGTGGCGAAAGGAGGCCATCTCACGTGACCTGCTCTCCGTGTTGAGCGTTCCACTCGTCTACAACGACCTCTCGTACGGCGTCCTGACGGTGTACGCGGACACGCCGGACGCCTTCGACGAGACCATCCAGACCGTGCTCGCGGAACTGGGGGAGACGATTGCCTCCGCGGTCAGCGCCAGCGAGCGCAAGCGCGCGCTCCTCACCACGTCGATGACGCGCGTCGAGTACGCCGTCGCCGACCCGTCGTTCGTGCTCACGCGGCTGGCCGGTGCCGCGGACTGTACGCTCACTTACGAGGGTGGCGTCCAGCAGACCGCCAGCGGCAATTACGTATTCGTCACCGTCGAGGACGCCCCACTCGATGCCGTCGTCGACGCGACGGACGGCCTCACCGCCGTCGAGGAGGTCCAGCGGATTCGCGGCGGCGAGACGGGGGGCGTATTGCGGCTCCGACTGTCCGAGTCGTTCATCGCGACGGAACTGGCAGACCACGGCGCAATCCTCCAGAGCGCGACGGCGACACGGGCGGGCGCTGCGCTGGTCGTCGACGTCCCCGGACGCGTCGACGTCAGCCCCGTGACGCAGTTCGTCAGCGGCCGCTTCGACGACGCCGACCTCACGTCGAAGCAGACGCGCGAACAGACGTCCGAACACGGGTTCTACGCCTCGGTCCTCGACCGACTGACCGACAGGCAACTCGAAGTCCTGGAGACGGCGTACTACAGCGGCTTCTTCGAATCGCCACGGAAGGCGGCCGGTGATGCGGTCGCGGATTCGCTTGACATCTCTCCACAGGCCTTCTACCAGCATGTCCGAACCGCACAGCGGAAACTGTTCGCGGCGCTGATAGACGACCACACGCCGGTACACCCTCGGCGCGCCGACTGATACGAACTAGCGCGTTCGGAGGGCGATTCCGTACGGCCGCTGGCTCGCGAGTAGCCGACACGCCTCGGAGTCGCCCGGGTTGTTGAATGGTAAACCCCATCGCACGCCACGTGGTTCGGTGGTCAACCATCGAATATTCCCTTATATCCCTATTACGTCCTGGTAGAGATCCCCGCGCGACGCTGCCGGGGCTCTCGTTCACCCATGAGAGACGTCGACCAGAATTCGGCCGAGGAATCGCCTTACGAGTGCTTCGAGTGCGGGAACGTCGTGCTCGCCGAGAACGACCCGGGCCAGTGTCCCGACTGTGCCGGTGAGATGCGGAACAGACGCACACCAATCGAATGACGATGGCCTCGACATCGACGACGCACGACGACGAGATGCCAGAAGAGACGGGCGAACCTGAGTCGGCGCTGGAGACGGCGCGCCGACAGCTCCAGCACGCCGCTGATCACCTCGACCTCGACCGGAACATCGTCGAACGGCTCACCCATCCCAAGAAGGTCCACGAAGTCACCGTTCCAATCGAGCGGGAAAACGGCGACGTTGAAGTCTACACCGGGTATCGGGCCCAGCACGACAGCGTCCGCGGCCCGTTCAAGGGCGGACTCCGGTATCACCCCGACGTCACGCGGGAGGAGTGTGTCGGCCTCGGCATGTGGATGACCTGGAAGTGCGCCGTGATGGACATCCCGTTCGGCGGTGCGAAGGGCGGTATCGCGGTGAATCCCAAGGAGCTGAGTACCGACGAGAAAGAACAGTTGACGCGTCGATTCACGGACGAACTCCGAGCCATCATCGGGCCGACGACGGACATTCCCGCCCCGGATATGGGGACGGACCCGCAGACGATGGCGTGGCTGATGGACGCCTACTCGATGCAGGAAGGCGAGACGATTCCGGGCGTGGTCACGGGAAAACCCCCTGTCGTCGGCGGCAGTAAAGGGCGCGATGCGGCACCGGGCCGGAGCGTCGCGATCATCGCTCGCGAGGCAATCGACTACTACGGGAAGGACATCGAGGAGACGTCGGTCGCGATTCAGGGCTTCGGGAGCGTGGGGTCGAACGCCGCGAAGCTACTCGACGACTGGGGGGCGAAGGTCGTGGCCGTGAGCGACGTCAACGGTGGCATTTACGACGTGACCGGGCTGGATACCCACGCGATTCCGTCGCACCACGAGGAGCCCGAGGCGGTGATGACTCACGAGGCGCCGGAGACGGTGACGAACGACGCCTTGCTCGAACTCGACGTGGACGTGGTGATTCCTGCCGCAATCGGGAACGTCCTGACGGCGGACAACGCGGACGACGTCGCCGCGGACATCGTCATCGAGGGGGCGAACGGGCCGACGACGAGTGCGGCGAGTGAGATTTTCGCCGAGCGGGACGTCCCCGTAATTCCGGATATCCTGGCCAACGCCGGCGGCGTGACGGTGAGTTACTTCGAGTGGCTACAGGACATCAACCGTCGTGCGTGGTCGCTCGAACGTGTCAACGACGAGTTGGAAACGGAGATGCTGGCAGCCTGGCAGGACGTCTGCGAGGAGTTCGAAGCCCGGGACGTGACGTGGCGCGATGCGGCGTACATCGTCGCACTGTCGCGGATTGCAGATGCGCACGAGGTTCGTGGGCTCTGGCCGTAATCCGTCAGCATCGCCGTACAGAACGGACCGACCGCCACGGTACTGCGCCGACGCTGGGTTCGCGCTCCGTGCGCTATCGTCGCCAACTATAGTAGCGTTTGAAACTGTTTGCACGTCCGACCGAACGCAGTCATGCGGTCGAGGACGCGATGACTTTCAAACACTACTATACCCGATTTCTGTCACTGTCCTCGGACGGCGAGTCGGTCCCACACCAGAAGGTCCCGCTGGGAACAACACCTACTTGCGAACGAGGGAGCAACGGTAGCGCGTGCAAGATTCGAATCGTCAGTGGGTGTTTGCGGAGCGTCCGGACGGCGAACCGGAGATGAGTAGCTTCGAACTCCGCGAACGCGACCCCCCGGAGCCACGCCATGGCGAACTCCTCGTGCAGGTACGATACCTCTCCGTCGACCCGTATATGCGGGGACGGATGGAGGACGCAGAATCGTATGCGGAGCCGTGGGACGTCGGTGACGTGATGGAGGGAGCTATCGTCGGTGAAGTCGTCGAAAGCAAGAACGATGCATACGACGCCGGTGATTTGGTGACCGGGAACGGCACGTGGGCGGACTACAGTCTCCTCGACGCCGACAGCGTCTCCCCTGTCGACCCATCTATCGCGGCCCTCCCCACGTATCTCGGCGCCCTCGGTATGCCCGGTCGGACGGCATACTTCGGATTACTGGAGGTCGGTGAGCCCAAACCCGGCGATACCGTTGTGGTGTCGGGGGCCGCTGGTGCGGTCGGCTCCGTCGTCGGCCAGATTGCGAAGCTGAACGGTTGTCACGTCGTCGGTTTCGCGGGCACCGAAGCGAAAGTCGAGTGGCTCACGGACGACCTCGGATTCGACGCCGGAATCAACTACGAGCGCGAGGACGATTACCGAGGCGCACTCGACGACGCCGCGCCCGGTGGTGTCGACGTCTACTTCGACAACGTTGGTGGGCCCATCACCGACGCGGTCTTCACGAAGCTGAACGTGGATGCACGAGTCGCCGTCTGCGGCCAAATCGCCCACTACAACGACGAGGACTACCCGACGGGTCCGAGGAAGCTCCCGCGGCTTATCGCACCCCGTGCGAAAGTGCAGGGGCTGCTCGTCAGTGATTTCGCGACACGGTTCGGTCAAGCCAGTGAACGACTCAGCGAGTGGGTTGCGTCGGGCGACCTCGTGCATCGCGAGACCGTCGTCGACGGACTGGGGAACGCACCGGACGCGTTCCTCGGGCTATTTTCCGGGGACAACATCGGCAAACAGGTGGTCAAGGTCTCCGAACGGTGACTCCGTCCAGGCTCGGTATCGAAGCACAACTCGAATCGGCCCGGTTGTGTTCTCGTCTATTGCCACCGACGCGCTCGGCGACCACCTCGTAACCTCCAGGTCGTGTCTTCGAGCGACGCGTCGTCCGTCCCGTTCGTCGAGCA